>JBEKWR010000003.1:0-175024 GCA_049512935.1 Bathyarchaeia archaeon | reverse complement strand
GCCTGGGCCCTTGTCTCAGTGCCCATCTCCGGGCTCCCGCTCCCACGGCCCGCACCGGTAAAAGGCTTGGTGAGCCATTACCTCACCAACAACCTGATCGGTCGCGGCCCCATCCTTGGGCGACACCGAAGAGCATAACCTCAGCGTCTTTTAAGTAAAGACTCATTCCAGAGTTCTTCGCCTATTGAGAATTAGCCCCAGTTTCCCGGGAGTATTCCTATCCCAAGGGCAGGTTAGCCACGTGTTACTGAGCTGTGCGCCGTGCCTCGTTTTGGCTGAGGCACTCGACTAGCATGTCTTAGTCCTATCCCGATAGCAGTGGGGTCCGGCAGGATCAACCGGAGTTGTGACACTCCATGTTGTTTCTGCGGATACTACTATGTTTTTTGTGTGGTACGAATATTTTCGCATTCTTGTGCCTAACTGGATTTGGAGGGAAAAACATTCCACTCATATACGTCAAAGCCCAATTCAGACCTAACTGAGCAATTAGTCAGGTCTACATACGTGTCCCCGCAACTGGAGGCCAACCCCATCATCCCTGCAAGGCAATCGCCGTTTCGGTACGGGTTGAGCCGCCGCCATGTGAAAATTGCGGGGCTAGCAATTATAGCTGAATTCTAACAGAAGCGCATGTAATCCATATAAACATTTCTTTAACAGCGAGATAAACATTCCCCAGACGCAGACGCCCGCCGTAAACGTGCAAAAAACATGCTTCAAAGCAATTTTCTCCGCGGGTTCGCAGCGAAAAAGGAGGAAAGCATGCCACGCCTGTTGGGTGCCTACCATCCTTTGCTGCCGCTTCGCATGTGAGATTCGCTGCAGTGCCTGTCGTACTCTTCTCGTGTATTGAAGGTTCTGTTGTCAGCTTCGCACTGGAATTTGCCTTCTGAAGTCATCTTGGGCTCCATGCTTTCAGGACTGGTTTTCTTAGACAAAAACATTCACCTCCCCAACTGGCGAGAATAAAGGTATGGAGAAGCGAAAAAACACTTAAGACTATGTGACTGTACTCAACCAACAATGAAACCTTAAATTTCGCCACAAATCTTAACGTCGATTTTTTCAAAATTTAATCGCGTTTTTAGGCGCGCGTGCTACTCTATGACTTTTGCTTCTGCCGTTGCGCCGCCAATCCGCGTTATCTTTATCTTAACGTGATCTTTGGGCTTTGTGTCGGCAACGTGTATCACTAATCCTTGAACTCTAGCTATGCCTTCCTCTTTTGGGCTCAATTCCACAATATCCACTTCTAATTCTTCTCCTACCATAACAGGGCAACGTTTAGACCCCTTGCCATGACCCCGCCTTCCCTCGTAACTACCACCTTGCCTTCTTGAATAACCCATAACAACCTACACTTCCCTAGCTACAAAAACACGCTATAAACAATAACGTTCTAATGCTTAAGCTTTTTCACCGAACACTCTTGCTAACCATTGCTCTGCGAATTCACATAGATAAAAACAAGTACTTTTCTTTTTTGTTTCGAAGAAAGGGGGATTTTGCTCCCTTATTCTTTTTTCTTGAGTTCTTTCTTTACGCCCTTCCCAAAGTCTTCTACGGCTTTAGCGCCTCTTTTGATTCCTTTGCCGACTGCTTCTCCAGTTTTCTCAGCGGCGTTTTCAATTTTTTTCTTTTCGTCAACCATTCATATCACCTCTAACTAAAGGTCGGTTATTGCACAATTAAGTCTGTGTGGCTGTGAGGTCACAGTAACATGATTTTGACAAGTTGTCCTTAAAAGAAGGAAGCGGTGAATGAACCTTCCAGACTTAACGGAATTACCGAAGCGATTATTTTGGCGTCTTAGCCGCATCTGGAGTGTTGGACGGATTAGGATCATTATATCCTGTTGAAAATGGTGCTTGGAATTTGCCAATGTTCTCTCGGATGATTCCGTATGCCTGTTGTGCTTCGGAGTTAGGCAAGTCGCCCAACGCCAGAGGCTCTCCACCCAGCCTGAGGGTGCATTTGATAGTTGACCGCAGTACACCTTTTTCCAACACCACGTTAGCTATGTCTCGGTAATTGTAATCGGTGTAATTCTTTTTCAAACCGAGCGCGTGAGGATGCCGCAGAATCATGCGTTCGTTCGTAAAAACTGCAGAGTCAATATTAATCTGAGGATGGTAGATTTTCTGCTTAATGTATAACTCTACCTTCTCGTTTGGACCAAGAATTTTCGCTATATCATCAGGAGCAGCCATAACATTCAACCAACTTTATTTTTAACTATAAGCAGACGAGGGGATTAATAGCTATGTGACTGTGAGGCTACATAGACAAGCGAATACCCTGCGAGATGTAATTGCTCCGTAAGATTTCGGTGGCTTAGACAGCACGTTTTCGAGGGATTTCTCGACATTAAAGTTTCAGAATCTTATCCTGTTGCGATGACTGGTTATAGTTAGGTTTGCCTTTAAAGCTTGGAAAATCACCTAAAATTGCTAAACACACAATAAAAAAGAAGGGGACGGTAGATTGCCAGCTGTCTGCTTAAGCTACGGCGTGTATCTGTAGGTTGTTTGTCTGATTGCTCCGCTTTGCCAAGTGCCCTGCCAATACACAATGACTTTTTCAAGGGTGAAACACGAAGCCTGCCTATCGTACGTTACGGTCACCGAGTACACTGGGTTATTAACCATGTGGTAGGTCATCATTACTGTCCAGCCGTTTGCTTAGGTACTTGTAGGTTGCTGTTCCCACCGTGCCTGTGTTGACTAACCCGCCGGTCCAAGAGAGAGCCTGCATATACTGTGCCATTTCACAATGGTATGTTTTTATGTAGTTCATTATGTCGGTTCGTACTTTTTCTTGGGTTGAACAGGGAGAGGGAGTGGGGGTTGGTGCGCAAGTTGGCTTTGGTGTGCAGGTAGGTTTTGGCGTACAAGTGGGCGTTGGCGTAGGTTTTGGCGTACATGTCGGTTTGGGTGTGCAAGTAGGCTTAGGTGTGCAAGTGGGAGTTGGCGCGCAAGTTGGCTTTGGTGTGCAGGTAGGTTTTGGCGTACAAGTGGGCGTTGGCGTAGGTTTTGGCGTACATGTCGGTTTGGGTGTGCAAGTAGGCTTAGGTGTTGCAGTAGGCGTTGGTGTAGGAGTTATAGTTGGGGTGGGAGTTGGAGTGGCCGTTGGGGTCGGTGTCGGCGTTGGAGTTGGCGAAGGCGAAGGAGTTGGTGTAGGTGTTGGAGTTGGAGTTGGAGACGGAGTTGTCCAGGTTTTCGTAACTGTGTTTGAAGTCACTGTCGCATTTTGCTCGTTTAAGAAGCTTGCCGTAATATGGTCGGTGCCTGGTGAACCGTTCGACGTATAGGTGAATGATGCTTGCCCTTTGCTGTCAGTTATGTTGGAACCCGTTGCTCCCGTATTAGGACCTGAAACAACATTAAAAGTGATATTCAAACCAGGCTGCGGATTTCCTGTGCCAGCCACCGTTGCGGTAACGGTATGGTTGGTGCCAACGGGATTTGTGGCAGATGCAGGAGCTAAAACTATGTTATCATAATCTGCCGTGTAGATGGTGTCATTGTCTAATGTAACCGCGCCATTGCGTGCCAACACTCTGCCATTCACCGTAGCGCCAGTAGTCACCGTAATCGATGTATAAGCCAGAATGTTTCCCGCGAAAACAGAGTATGTACCAATAGTTGCTGAACTGCCAACTACCCAAAAGACGTTGCAGGCCTGGGTATCGTTGATGAGGCTCACAACGCTAGCTGGTGTAGAGACGCTACCCGCTGCAGTGATGAGTGTGGATGCTGTCTGGAAGATGAAAATAGAATTGGGGTTGCCTTCACCATTGAGGGTGAGAGTTCCGGTTATATCAAACGTACCAGATGTGGAGTTGTAGACGCCAGGCGTCAGGGTTGTATCGCCGAGTTCAGTTGGCACGGTAATAGGTGTTTGTCCAGCGGCGTCATTATACGCAGTTAACAAGTCACCTTTGGCTCCCTGTGTGACAGCATCGCCTGCGTGGTTAGTTCCATCCACAAAAGTTACAGTATTAAATCCTGTCTCTGAGGTAGTGGGATAGGTGCCCGCGTCTGCAGTAATTGTGGTCGTACCTGTGTTGGTGATCCCGGAGCCGGCCAAAATAGAGAAATAAGAAGCCGTTCCAAGAAGTACAGGCGTTGGACTTACAGCTGAAATTAGTTCAACTTTGAACGCGATTGTACATGTTGCCAAAAGCAGAATACCTAAAACAATAATCGCGCTAACGCTTTTTTTATCCCAAGTTATTCTTTTAAAAGTAGTTTGCTTTCTCATTGGTAACCTTTCCTGCTTTAGGTAGCCAAATGATCTACTTTATATGTAGTTTATTGGCAGGTTTAAGTGTGTGTGATTGTGAAGCCACAACAACATCTGGGCATCAACCGAAGTTTTGCTCGAGAATTGGAGTCGAGTATCTAAGTTGTCGCTTCTTTTTGCTACTGCCTTCGGAATTGTAGTTGGCCATGATACATACCCTTGTAATAGCTCTCCTCATGCTAAGATGGTAGGTTCTACATTAGAACTATTAACCAAAACTATTTTGTGTAGCGTGCGCCACATTGAGAAAAGACTTGGCGAGCATAAACCTGCCTTTTTTCTTTTTTGACTTGGCTTTTGAGGCAGAAGAAAAAAAAGGATAGAAGTTGGTAGTTTTCCTTGTTATCGTCTTCTCTGTTCGAGGTATTCTATGAAGAACAGTAAACCTTGTATTATGAAGTATAGCCCAACAAGCAATGGAAGCAAACCTTGAAAGACTATGACAAGTATGCCGAAGACTATTGCTATCAAAGCCAGTATTGGTTTGGACACTGTAACACCGATTTTCCCCAGCCCCTTTTCAACTTCTTGAGTCATAAAATTCTCCTCAACCATTGTATTCTGCAGTTTCTATTTAAAACTTGTCAGCTGCTCATGCATGGAACACAAAATTCGGAAACGCATATTCGAATAGTGTTATTTTGTGTTGGAAAGTGTGAGATTTTATGTTTAACCTAACAAAGAGAAGGTCTCCCTTCAAAGAAACAAATAGCTTCCTTTTTGCAAGGCCTAATAAGTTTGATCGTTAACTAGAAGAGTATTCCCTAATCCTATAGCCGCCGCTCTGTTGCTGGGGGGCTACAGCTACACAAGTTTAATAGCCATTTTTACGCCTAGTAGCTTAACAGGTGTAGCCTTTGAGCAATGTGATTATTGGAAATATGACTTTGACGAGTCTGATTGTAACCATAATTGGCTTGATTATTCTGTGGATAATAGTCTCAATACCCGTGTGGTTAGCTGGCAAAGCAGTAACTGGCGGAAAAGCCACCTTTGGCGACGCTATGATTGCTACGTTGTTTGGTCCAATAGTTTATGCTGTCGTATTGTTTGTTGTGGGTTACTTTCTGGGAGGGGCAATCGGCTCATCGGCATACATAATCGCATTAGTTTTAGCCCTCATAGCTTGGATATGGGTTTACAAAGCAAGCTTCAGAACGGGCTGGCTGGCCGGCATCGGAATAGCCATATTGGCATGGATAATCTTCGTCGTGGTAAGCATAATATTTGGAGCCCTCTTCGGAGTGGTGGTTCCGGGAACCTTCTTCCCCCACATATAGAAAAACCACAACAAGCATTCAATAGACTGCGTATAAATGTCAACCAGAACAACTGAAAAAAAGGCTAAACTCACCTCAAATGCTATTTACCTGGAAAAAATAATAAACGCTTAAACAATTGGAAAGCGCGCAATATTACTGCACAATAAGTATGTGAAACGTGCAGTCAGTCATTTTCTAGATAGAATGGGCAGATGTAAAGGGGGTGAGCTGGAAAAACTTTTAACTTTATTTTTGCTAGACCGCGATAAGGAATCAAATAATTTGGTGATTTTGCTCCGTTTTCCTTCCTGAGTTCTCTGATAACGTCTGAAAGACCGCTTTCTAAGTTACTCCCATTTCAACGACGGTTTCGTCTATCTCTCTTCCGCCAAGCTGCAGGCTACCAACCCTTTGATAACAACATGCAGTTTCTAACTCGACTAATAGACAAATAGGAGACAACTTCCATGCATGCTTAAATATTCGCAGCCGCCACTAAAAGATGGGTAATATTATCAAAGGAAGGGTTATAAATTTGAATAAGATAATTCTGAATAAAAAAATCGTTGGAACAATTTTTGTTTTAGGTCTTCTGCTTCTTGCAACAGGTATAATCGCAGTCAAAGCTGCTCCAACTTCATCTATAACTGCAAGTTCCGTAAATCTTGGAAGCGCTCAACCTTTCGCGGTTTTTGCCTACTCTGGGATCAGTAACGCTGGACCCATGACGGTTGTCGGTGATGTAGGGATAAGCACGGGCTATACTTCGACGGCCATCACGGGAGATTTTTCGCCGCTAACAGTGGATGCTACAGACACATTTTCAACATCCTCTCTTGTTACTGGACAGGTATTTGCGGCTGATTATACAGGAAATGGGGGATCTACTCCCACCCTGTTGACTACAGTTGCAGGCGATATTTCAAATGCTTATACGGAAGCTTCCAATCTGCCATCTTCGGCGACCTACTCCGACCTCAGTGGTCTAACTCTGACGCCCGGCGTCTACGTCTTCACGTCTGCGAATCCGCTGACAGGGACTCTCACTCTCAATGGTGAGGGCAACCCCAATGCTGTTTTCGTCTTCCAATGCGCGAGCACGCTTATCACTGCATCGAGTAGCGTAATAAGTTACATCGGCGATACCCAGCCCTGCAACGTAATTTGGCAAGTTGGCAGTTCAGCGACTCTTGGATCAGGCTCTACTTTCGTGGGAACCATTCTGGCTTACTCATCGATCGGGGTAGGCACTACTGCTACGGTGGATGGCAGAGCGTTTGCACTCAACGGCGCGGTTACATTAAACGGTAGCACTATCAATAACACCACCGGCCAAATGAACCCTCCTTTCCCGTTGCCTGAAAGTGCTTTAGGCGCATTAATGGCTATAGGAGTCAGTTTCGCTGCATTTGGCATTGTGAAGATGAAAGCGCGCAAGACACTAAAACGATAAAAAACCAACTATACCCTCTTTTCTTGATATTTCATTTTTGAAACTATCTTGGGATAGAAGATATTGTTGTCTGCGACGCGTTGAAAAAGCGAAAAATGTTATGTTACCGCATAGCCTACGTTATTGTAGCATAGAAGACAACGCAAACAGGAAGGTCTTTCGGGTTGCCACTCTGTTGCTGGGGGGCTACAGCTACACAAGTTTAATAGTAATTTGCACTCCTATTGCTTAACTGAGGAGTTGTGAAGTTTGGGCGCGATAGATCAAGTATTTCATTTTATCACTTCTGGAAGCATCGGTGGTTTGCCGCCGATTGTTTTAATGATTATAATATTTGTCGTTGGATTAATTATAGGCTATCTGATCCATTTATTCCTAGAAATCGCCATCATAGCTGCAATCATACTCTTCATAGCCGCCTACTTCGGCTTCTTCGGATTAAGCCTTAGCGAGCTGAAAAATTACGCAACCCAATACGGCTCCATCGTATATCAATACGGAGCACTCATCATAGGCATACTACCGCTAAGCATCGGATTCATAATAGGCCTAATCATCGGCTTCGTATTCGCGTAAACTCAACCATTCTCTTTTTCAATCTTTAGAGAACAATCGATGACTAATTGTAAAGTTACTACTTTAACCCAGCCTCAAAATTTTTCCAGCGGTATTTCAGATGAGACCTGTGCACGCTGTTCAGCACAATTTTTATCCTCTTAGCACAAATAGAAACCTTCAAAATCAAAATAACACAACCATTCGAAAAGCAAAGATAGTTGTATAGTTTGCGAAAACAACCAAAAGATTTAAAAATAATTTGAGCTAAAAAAAAGTAATGGCAGTGAGAATGACCGACGACGAAAACACTGACCTCCTGCTTGGTTTGGGTTTAAGTCTTAATCAGGCAAGGGTTTACTTAGCTATACTTAAACTGGAAAAAACTACGGTAGGACAGGTAGCGAAGTTTTCAAAAGTGCGTAGGGAAGACGTCTACAGAATTCTGCCGACACTCGAAAAAATGGGCTTGATTGAAAGATTACTGGGCAAACCAGCTAAGATTCGAGCGACCCCGATTTCGGATGCATTAAGCCTCTTGGTATCGGAAGAAAAAAGCAAATCGGATGAACGGCTGACGGGTATGAGGAGCAGTGTCCAAAGGCTGTCCCTTAAAGACTGGAAGCAGCCGCTTCCCGGAGAAGAAAGCATCTACATACTGATAGCAGAAAAGAAAGCAATTTTGGCAAAGACTTCAGAACTAATTAAGAACTCGAGTAAAGAAGTCGCGTTGATTGCCGACAAGGGAAGAATCATACCGGTTTTGTCTCAGTTTTCAGATGAATGCAAGCGGGCGATAAAGAAAGGGGCTCAGGTTCGACTAATTTTTGAAGGAGAAAGCCCGGACGCTTTGCTCAAAGAAAAAGTGCAGAAACTCATCGATGGCGCTTCGGTTCACGTAAAGTTTCATCGTGAACCTTTGAATCACTTCATAATGTCTGATGATAAAGAAGCGTTGATTACTGCCTCCAAAGAAAGCGGATTAGGCGAAAGCCCTTCTCTTTGGACAAACAACAGCAACCTCATAGGCGTACTCAGAACAAGTTTTGAATCCGACTGGAAAGAAACTGAAGACTAACCTCAAAACCTCATTTTTTCGTGTGGTTTCATAACCCAAATTTTGTCGACCCCTATGAATTAGGGTCTGACCCTAAAAAAACAATTCAGATGCGGGCTTCCGAGCTTGTTACACAATTAGTGGCTCTTTCTTACTGTCTTTTGAAAAACCGCGCGTAGAAAAAAACAGTACACCCAAGGCAACAAAAACAAAAACGACTACGCCGGCAGCAATGAAGGGCATTATGCTTAGGGTGGCGAATACGGCTGCTGGATTCAAAATCCCGCCAAGAATTATCGCAAAAATCATGATTCCAACGGAAAGGAGAAACGAAAACTTGTAGGGCCTATCTGACTTAGTCTTAACCAGCTTCTTTCTGTCTAGCTCGCCTACAAGAAAATTCAAGAAAACTCCTGCTGAACCAATTAGGAACGGAATTGTTACAGAAAGGGTTTCGTTACGCGCGCTGAAATTGATGAAATGATGCAAGCCAAGAACAGAAAAGAGAACCATTAGCAGAACAAGAGCTATGGATCCAAAAAAGATGCACCTGTCAAGAAACTTCCCTGAGAGAGCTGGACCGTAAGTTCTTCTGTTTGGCACAGGAGTTTCACCGGGTTTAATGTCTTTGGTAGTTCTTCGCGTCAGCCCAGGTAGATCATTTGAAAGAAAGTAGATCCTATGTTTCGGATCAAGCGGCAATTTGTTGCCATCCGAATCATAAACCGCCTTGGTTACAATTCTTGAAAATGGGAATAGCCATTCGACACCTCTATCCCTTGTCGTGGTGAATGAATCCAAGAACGAGTGAAGAAACGCGCCGATGCCAAAAAAAGGGTTTACCAAATATACTGCGCCGATAAATAAAAAATTGTGGAATAAGGCACGGTGTATTTGTAGGCGTCGAAAGGACTCCTTGTTAAAAAAACCATATTCCCTATCTAGATCATTAATTGCCGAACCCACACCAACCATTAGCGCTATTTCTGGACTGCCAAAGAATAAGATTCCAATAAGGATACCAAACATTATGTGGGTAGACAGATTCATGAGAGCAACCCGTCGTCTTCTCACTGGGCAATTAGAATATGAATAACTTTTAAGAATATAAAGTAATTAGGGGTAGATTCTTCGTTTTTCCAGTATGTTTAGACGCGAATCATACAACGGCCAAAGTGTTCATAGTGAAACTCTGATCCATTTGGTAGTTTATAAGCGATTATTATGAACATATGATTTCACAACAGAAGAAAAAAAGAGTTGACCTTAACTGTTGCTGTGACCTCACATTCACAGCTATTTAAATAGATTTTTTCATACATTAAAGGGATGATGGAATAGCTATGAAAAATGACGATTTGTTAATTCTGCTTGCCGTTATAATATTTGTCCTTTGGCTTGTTGGCTTTTTCACAATTGGCGGATTGATAGACCTTCTGATCATTGTCGTAATAATTCTAGTAGCGCTCAGGCTGCTTCGAGGCCGCAAATTATAACATAACCATTTAAGTTCAAATTATAACTGAGAACTTTCAATGGCTATTTTTTTTAAACTTAAACAGATAATCCGCGTAGCGACGAGGCTTAAAGGATAATTGATCAAGCGTCGCATTAGAGTCAGAGTTCCTTTTTAGCCTTTACCCAGCCTTCAGATTAGCCAAAGCCTCAATTTTGAAAATTATGACTTAAAGAGCTGAAAGTTTTGGTGAGCGTTTTTGCAGTTATGCCTGTCTTGTGCGTCTACGCATGCTTCTGGTCGTGTAGTTAGGCATGGAGAGATCACTCACGTTTACAGAAACCGTTCTCAAAAAGATAAAGTAGGCACGGCTATTAGGCAGACAAAGCAGCCCTCCTTAACATTCTTCAACACATAATAAGGGGACAAGCCGGCACGCTTTCCAAAACGCCTAATCAGGCTTGAAACCTAAACAATATGATAGATGGATGTGGAAACGGATCACACCATTTGGGTTAGTGATGGAGAAGTGGGATCCTCGAGGTGTTGTAATACGTAAATCCCGGTGTGAGGCTTCACGCCAAACATTAGAACGGTGCCATCTCTGACGAACAATTTTGCGTAACTGGAACTCATCGAGAGGATGCGCGACCGGATAGGAGAATCCTTTGCCAAGAAGAGAATGTGCGCATCATGCGACTGTGCGAGGGTGATTATCTCTTGGGAGGTCACTTCGAGCAGTGAATCCAAATCCGAAGCGAATAAGTTCTCTAGAGCACTCACGGACTTTACGAGTAACACGGATCGGTCCTTCGATTTCTCCCGCAGTCGCGTCGTCTCCCTAGTTACCATTTCATGGATTTCATTGGGCGTGACATTTTTCAGCAATTGCGTGGTCTCAAGGTCACTAGTTCTGACTACGTTGAGAATGTTGAGTCGGTCACCTACAACACTTTTGCCAAGCGTTTTGGTCAGAATCGAGTTCGTTCGCTCGTCATTTGCGCCGGGTAATGGGAGAAGGATCGCACTCCTTCCCATTGACAGAAAGTTGATGATTGGAGGCAACTCGATTGCTCTGAGCGCAGAGTAGGGAACATTCTCATCATATTCGATAGCCATGGTGCTCCCAGGAATTATGCCTCCAAACAGTCTATCCAGAGCCCCACTCCCGAAAGAATAGCATCCATCGATGTCAGGTCTTCGAACAAACTTGTCCACGTTCGAGTAATCGGGAATGGCGTAGGGTCCGAAGAAAGTGAATTTTCCTTCTAGAAGTGTAAAGAGATACTTGTGTTGGGGTATCTTTGTCCCACGCAGTTTGTGTATGATGAATTCTCTTACCGCACGGTCTTGTTCTTCAACCCTCACCAACTCGAGGATACCATCGACGAGATAGTCTATGGTCGTGGCGCCGGGTTCCTCGCTAACAAAGACAAGTTGGGCGCCGGAATTATTTGCAAGGGCCAACAGAGTCTTCTCGGCTCGTAACCTTTCCTTCGGTTCCAATTCCTTCGCGAGACCATCCCAACTATCAAACACAATGGTTCTGACTTTCTTGGCCGTCAGTTGGATGACAAAATCCAGTGCTGATGTCGCGTCCTCGAGTCTAATGTCCAAAAACTCGTGATTCTGTAAGGTCCCCTTCATGGCTGGAATCTGCATTTCAAGGAGTTCTTTTGGAACTCTTGAGGATATGTACGCGCCTTTCCCTTTGCCCGCTGCTTTGAGAATTTCAAGGGCGATTGTTGTCTTGCCAGTACCTGCGAGACCTTTGACGAGTAAGGTTCTGACGGGTCGCTGCGTGAATTGTTTCAGACCAAGTACAGCAGCTATCCGTGTCTCCGCTAGATCATCTGCTCCAGAATCAGCAGTACCCCCTTGGCTATTCACTTGAACAAGGGGTTTCAATCCTGGGCTTTTTCTAGTCGTCATTTTTTCATACCCTTCTGTATCTTGAGCATGGTCGTGTTGAAATCGAAGGGACCTTCTATACTCAAAAGTTCTAGCGCCCACTTGAGCCTCGTAACAAGGTCCCTAACTATCGCTCTTTCTAGCGAAAGTGTTGCTTCTTTGCCGAAAAGTGTGAGCAACTTCTTATGGAATTCAGCCGGGTCGGGAAGATTATTAGTCATCTTCATGTGAGTTAAGACCGCCGCCGCCCCGCTCTGACCTAGAACCTTATCCAGTCCACCGTGCACCGCATTTGCAAACGTGGTTGCAAAGTCTTCCATCCCTGAAGTTGCTGACAATGAATTCAACGACCAGCCTTACGACGAAAAATACAACTAACACAACTATTTCAGTATTTTGGTAGCGTCAGGATATTGGATTGCGCGCATGCTACAATGTTGATGCGTAGACTACTTCAGAATGTTGCAAGGAGTCAAGCATAGACTGTATCCTGTGGGCATTTGAGACGTGACCCCGATTGCCTGCACCCGATGATTGGCTTCATGATAACCTTCGAGAACGCCCTCGCAATGATCAGCTTCGCTGGAAACCACGCGTTCTAGATGATTCCCGCGGAGTAGAAGTACTACGGCCTCAATGCGTGATTCCTGCTCGTTGTTCTTGCTCTGAAATGCTCTGCTCTGGGATATCCCTTTCTATCCCCCATCTTGCAAGAATCCCTTAGCATCCTTCTGATGCTCCACTTCATGTGGCTTCTCGACATGCCTCGTATACTTGCGCACGAAGAACAGAAACACGATGCCAGTTGTCGCTAGTAGGACTTGATAAGTGGCAATTCTCCATATTATAATGGACGCCCACGAGGAGAATCCATAGACTCCAGTTAGGTAGGCCTGTATGGTGAGCTCCGTTATTCCCGCTCCGCCAATGGATATCGGAAGTTGAGCGATGGTGTCGATACCGAAGACTACAATGGTTGAGGAAAACAGGTCGATCTTCAAGCCTGCGGCGTTTAGCACAAACCAAAGAGTCGCACCCTCCAAAAAATCCTCAACGATGGTCAGAACAACAGCCTTTACCGCTACAGGCAACATACGTCTCGTTAGAATCGAGCGCGCGGAAACTGAAAAATTCAAAGAGCCGACGACAGCGTGAAGATAGAGGGCTGTAGCTCTTGGACCACCTACCAGAAACTCCGCAATCCTGAAAACAAAATGAGGAACCTTGATGGGTCTCATAGCCGGAATTATGAAAATAATCGTGTACCCCGTAAGCACGATCAGCGCAATCACAGCAATTGTTGACCCCAGGACGACCGCGCCGTTCAAGAAGGCGTACACGCCCCCAGCAATTCCGAGACCAACACCAACATATACCTCGATGAGCACCTCAAAATAGCCAATCCAGAGCGCCTTGCCGCCAGTCACCCCTTTGCTCGACAGCCAAGCAGTGCGTAGAAAGACGCCCGTACTCGATGCAGGTGTCGCTATCGAGATGAACTCGCTGCTTACTCTGGTAATCGCCAAGCCATTCAAATCCATTTTTGGGTCATCAGCCAAACCTACCGTTATCACTCTGAACCGCACGATCTGGACGAGGAGCCTGGCCACAGATGCAGCAGCTGCTAGGCCGAATGCCAAGAAACCGATACTTTCAAAATCCGAGAACTTCACGCCAGAATATAGAGTGATAATGATAACAACGGCGGATGTTAGAACCAAGCCCACGGCTATCCACCTTATGACCGATTTGGGTAACTGAAAGCCGCCCGTCGGTGTTTCAGTCGGATCCGTGGTCTCCTGACTCATGCTTCACACCTCACCCTACATATAGCGGGACCGTTGCAAATAAACGAGAAGTCGTCCACTTTATCGAAGGAATCGATCGATCGGCTTCTTCATCTTTTCCATACTTATAGATTTCTCAGAGTAATCTTCTGCCATCATGGTTGTTACAACTCCGATTGTAGCAATGTGCCAAACACTCGACTTGAATCCGTTAATTGTCATATTCCGTCTGCAACAAATTAAACGAGAGTCTTTCTTTATAAATAAATTGTGTTGCTGAATCAGCAGTTTCGAAGGTGCTTTGAGCCGTTAACGTTTTATCGTAAACCATACCTCAATCGCTCTGTACATAAGAAAGTGACTAAAGTATGGCTCACGATGTAAGTAGAGCCTTAATGCGGCTTTTCACTTTTTCCATAAATCTATCCCAAAAACACCTCAAGATCCCCACACACTACAACTGCGCCTATACCCAGCGCGCGCCGCGCAACAATATTGCATGTATGCGTGACTGACTGAGACAGTGACTGAAACGGTAACAGAGAGACAGACATTACATTCATGGGAGCGTGCGTGGGTAAGATTAGGAGTAGGCGTGTATACGTGTTGCTCTTTTTATAAACAAAGATTTAGAAGCACAGATGGAATAAGATACTAGAATATTCAAGTGAGATAATGGTAACTAAGGAGGCTAAAGCAGACCGAGTAGATGCCGAAATAGACGAAATAGCACAAAGGATCTTGAAAGAGCTTGAAAGCGCAACTGCCACAAATTTATCAGACGCTCGTTATGCAAAAAAAATATTACATTTAGCAGACATTCATTACGCAAAAAGGGTACTGCAACAGATAGGAAGTATTACAAAGCAAAGCAATGGAACTGAAAGTGAAATCGAGAAAAGAGCCGTAATCAAGGTTCTATTGTTTTCTACGTGGTTGCAGAGACTTTATTTCATTATAAGATCCTACATCATGGGACTGATAGCTTCAACCGTTACATTCTTTTTCATCTTGTACCTTGGCAAAATAAACGCTGTTACATTTTATTTCTTTGGCATATTTACGTTTGCGCTTTCATTGCTTATAACTAGACTGTTTGATGCGCAAATAACACAAGTCACAAAAAAGATCGTCGAAATCATGGCTAGTCATAGAACCGTTAGGAATTTTATCATGAATCACTTTTAGGCTAGCCAATGGATTGACTTCAGCGACACATCAACTCTATGGGAACGGAAAGCAGGTTTGGCCAAGATTATCTTGTGTATGGGTTCTTTGCGATTATGTTCTTCGGATTTTATGAAGGATACTTTAACCAAAACAGACTCAAAAGGTTGGTTAAAGAACATACGGACTACACAAGCGAATTTGATGAAATTACAGATTTGATTGAAAGAAAAAAGGATCTACGAATTCGATGAGTTATCAATCAGTGTCACAATTTTGACATTTCGGCATAACCTTCAACCGGCGGAAAAGAAAGCAATTTTGGCTAAGACTTCGGGAACAGGTTGTGAATTCGACTGGAAAAAAAGCTGAAGACTAACCTGAAAACCACGTTTCTCTCAGCTATTAACAGTTAGCTTGCAGGCTCGTTGCTGGGGCTCCCCAGTCACACAGCTCTTTATTGTAAGAGCACTATACAAACTCATGGAACTTGAAAATTGTTGGAAGGAGGTGAAAATGAATGGCAGATATAGTTGATATTGCTGTAGAGGCTGGGGGTTTCGAAAAACTTGTCGCAGCAGTAGAAGCGGCAGGATTAGTTAAAACATTGAAAGGTAAAGGACCGTTCACGATTCTTGCGCCAGATGATCGCGCTTTTGCATTGCTTCCCGCAGGCACAGTCGATGGACTAATGAAAAATGTTCCAAAGCTCAAGGCGATTCTGATGTACCATGTTATTCCTGGAAAGTTTACAATTGACGAAATAAGTCAAATGAAAACCGTTAAAACTCTTCAAGGCCAAGAAGTTAAGATTGACGCCCATCATTGGTGGTCTCTTCACATGAACCCAATAATCAATAATGACGCACACATTATAAGCACAGACATAGTAACAGACAACGGCATAATACAAGTTGTGGACAGAGTGCTTATGCCAAACATGGAGCTTACGTGTCCTGTGTGCGGAATGGGCTTTATGACCAAGGAAGCCCTGGATGCTCATACAAAGATGGGTCACGTAGCTGAGAAAGTTCCAGAACCGATGCCGGCGGCGCCTAAACCATTGCCACCCACTGAAGTGATAACGGAACAGACACCTGTAATAGCGAAAGTTACAGGAATTTTTGAGGTTTTCATTGATACTGTTGGTAGGTTCCGTTTCCATCTGAAAGCAGCTAACGGGCAAATAATCGCTGTAAGCCAAGCCTACGGAGCAAAAGAGTCGGCCATAGAAGGCATTGATTCAATAAAGAAGAACGCGCCAATCGCAAAGATTGCTGATCTCACAACGGCAGCAGGGGCTTTGGCAAAGACAAAACATGAACCTGGAATTGTCCAAGACCCAGTTTTCGAAATTCAATTCAATGCTCCTGAAAGGTTCCGTTTCCATCTGAAAGCAGCTAACGGGCAAATAATCGCTGTAAGCCAATCCTACCTATCCAAACAGGCAGCCGAAAATGGCATAGCATCAGTGAAGACGAATGCTCTAAAGGCCAAGATCATCGATCAAACCACTGCAGTGACTTAAACTTAACATTTCCTTTCCTTTTTTTATTTAAAACTTCATTTTTCTTGTCGCTTCAAGTTTCAAATTCTTTTCAGTAGTTTTGCCGATTAGCGCAGGCGCAGCTGCCAGAATGTCGGTGTGGGCTTACATTCACAAGCGCTTAACCCAGTCAATGACCATTTATAAAGTATTCCGAATTGTGAGAGTAGAAAGGAGGGATAGAGAAAGTATGAGGACTAGAGAGTTTATAAACAGAAGTGTTTTTGCGTTAGACGAGAAAATCGGCACAGTCAAAAGTATAGAAGTAGATCCAGAAGAGTGGAAAATAACTCATCTTGAAATCGAATTGAAAAAGGAAATAGCTGAATCAGTTCTTGGCGTAAAGAAAGGTGGAGTGCGAAACATGCTGGCCGTTTCATCCCTGGAGAAAGGGGTTGCTCGCTGGACAGACAATGGATTGCACTTAAAAGTTTCGAAAGATCAGCTTCACATGTACCTAAGACCAGTAGTTAAGACTTAGTTGGAGAGTTTGCTATGAATAAGTGGTTGACGATTGCTATTATTCTTGTGATACTCTGGGCGGTTGGGTTCTTTGCTTTGCCAGGCATAGGTCTACTGATAAATATACTGCTTGTGATTGCCGTAATCTTCGTAGTCGTTTGGCTGTTGACCGGCAAAAAGTTATGGAAATAAACTAAACCCCTTTTTTGGTAAGTTTTGATCCAAATTAGAAAATAATAAAGTGATTAAAAAGCAAGGTGTAAAGGTGGTGATTAAAAATGAAGAAAAAGACTAGGACTCAATTAAGCGTATTTTTCACTTTCTTCTGTTTCATAGCATTATTAGGTATCATACAGATCTCTAATGTATCAGCAAACACGTTACCAGCTAACGTTCTTGGTACAGCAGGAAATTTTGCTATTTTAGCAAAAACAGGAATCTCAACCACTGGAACTACTTCAATAACTGGAAATATTGGAGTAAGCCCAGCTGCTGCTTCATACATAACAGGCTTCGGGTTGATAATGGATTCCTCGAATACATTTTCGACATCCTCTCTGGTGACTGGAAAGGTATACGCATCTAACTATGCAGCACCTACTCCAACTATGATGACTACGGCTATAAGCGATATGCAAACGGCATATACTACTGTGGCTGGACTAACCACTCCTGCTCCCGTCAATGCATTAGGTGCAGGAAACATCGGTGGATTAACAATAACTGCTGGCATTTACAAGTGGGGTACCAATGTGATAATACCATCAGCTGTCACTCTCTCAGGAAGTTCAAGTGCTGAATGGGTATTCCAGATAGCAGGAACTCTCACTGTCAGTTCTAACGTACAAATTATTTTGAGTGGTGGCGCACAGGCAAGTAACATCTTCTGGGTGGTCGCTGGACAAACGACACTTGGAACACACTCGGCCTTTAGTGGAATTATTCTTGACAAAACAGCGATTGCACTAACTACTGGTGCAACGTTGAATGGTTTGGCATTGGCACAAAGTGCAGTTACTTTACAGTCTAACACCATCGTATCACCAATTTCGACAACTACGTCAACTCCAACTCCAACATCAAGTTCAACATCTACTCCAACATCAACATCAAAATCAAGTTCCCCAAGTCCAACAACAACTTCAAGTTCAAAATCAACAGCTACACCGGCTCCAACATCAAAATCAAGTTCAACAAGTCCAACATCAACTCCAAAAGTCCCTGAATTAACTTCGTCCATTCTGTTGCTGACCTTGGCGATTGCTACGTGCTCGTTTATCTTGGTTAAGGTAGTTAAACAAAAAGCATCTAAAAGCCATGAACTAACCTAAACTTCTTTTCTTTTTTATTCTAATTTTGCGTTTAGAAGCCTCTCTGTTTGTCGGTTCTCAAAGGTCATGATAGGCTTGGTCAATATGACGGTTTAATATTAGCCGCAAGAACTGATTCCTACCACTTTTCCTCAGGGAAGTTTTCTTTTGGGCCTTTTAAGGGATAATCTTGTTGCTGTGACCTTCCAGTCACAAAGTTATTTATCCACAAGGCGAAGTCCTGATAGCGTGAATCTACCCACTGCTTTGGCGGATCAGCGTTAAAAGGGATGCGAATAGTTTGTAACTTTCGTCACTTCTCTTATGTTCGCTTCCTGATAACGTGTGTGGGTCCGCCAAAGCACGTTCTTGGATTTATATCCTCACACCACAACTTATTCTTCACAGAAACGTTTCTATTATATTCACGTGACTTGCGGATTCCAAAGCCCATAAACCACCGGTATAGATAGGTGCATCACTATTGTGCCAGTTTCCATGGAGAAATATCTGAAATCCCCCTGCTGTTTTAGTGCTACGGGTGCCTCCGAAGACATTTTAACGTTGTAGGTGGGGAGCTACACAGACATGACCATAAAAGGCTCTACAAGAATATATTTACTCCATTAGGAAAGTGAACGGAGATTTTCAAGTTCTGATGAAGCGGAATAGAGTTGAGAAGCTTCAGAAACTGTTGCCGACTGAGGCGGCGGTAATTGCCGAGAACATAGGAGACAACATCGCTGATGCGGATAAGCATTTGAAGGAACGCTTGCCAACAATTAAGTGCGAATGCGGAGCCGAAATACTGCTGCTGCCAGATTTACAGGCCATGAACCGCGCCATCAAAGCTCATACTGCAGAACACAGAAAGAAAAAAAGAAGCGAACAGAGCAACGTAATCGCTTCCAGCAACATCAGTAAACTGTTAAGCCAACTTTTACTAGTAAAAATCAGCGCACAAAACGATACTTAGTTTCTCCACTTTAAGGTGGATAGAACGGTAACTAATTGAGAATGGTGCGCCAAGATTTTTAAATGCAACCAAAAGACTTTAGAAAAAACGTTTCCATTTATTTCATCAACTGAAAGTAGATTTGCGCTTCCTATGGTAATAAAGCAATTGTTGGGATTAGAGTTCAAGCCAAAAGGAAGATGAGAGACCACTTCAATAGTTGCTTTTATGTAATAGGTAATCACTTTAGAGATTAAACACATAAACAAATACGTTTATAAGTCAGTAAGCACATAGTAGCTTATGCAGATAAGCGAATTGGAGTAAATGAAAAATGATAACAAAAACAAGATTAGAACTGGGCGTTTGGCAGCTCGCTTACTGGAAGAACATCTGACACGTGCAACCGTGCAAAAAAAATCTAAATAAAAGCGGATGATTAAATATGGGTCGAATAACTGCGGATCTCCCGAATGAGTTGGAAAAACAGCTCAGATTAAAAACAATCGAGAGGTTCGGCGGAAAAAAAGGCGACTTATCCCGAGCTGTCGAAGAAGCAGTAAAAACGTGGGTCACCAAGAAAGAATAGATCCCACACCCAAATAAAACGGCCGCCTTAACCCAAATGAGAACTGCCTCGAGCCAAAAATAGCTCAGGCACAATTGATTACCTTCAAGATTCCAATAATGGATTTAATCGAGGTGAAAAAAAATGAGCACAGAACAAAAAAAGGCGCCGGTAAAGGCGATCGCAAAATCTGAAATCACGACAAAACCTGTAAAACATGTTCTTGCTAAACACGTTCCTACTAAAGTTCCTGCTAAAGGTATTCCTGCCAAACAAGTTCCTGCAGTTCATGTTCTAACGACCTTTGAGGACTTGATGGATGATTTTCGCAAAAATTTCATTGAAAGCATAGCTTTTCCATTTGAGTGGGTAAGTCTTGAGCCTGTTGTTCCGGTTCGTGAGGCGACTGTAGACCTGGTTGATGAGGGAAACAAGTTTGTGGTTCATGCTGAGATGCCTGGTGTAGCTAAAGACAAGATCGACGTAGCCCTGACGAAAAATGGTATCGAAATCTCGGCTGAAACCGATGTTGAAACGGAAGATACGGAGAAGAACTTTGTTGTCAGAGAACGCATTTACTCGCACATTTACAAACAACTATCTTTCCCCGAAGAAGTAATCCCTGAGCAAGCTGAATCCACATTTAGGGACGGGTTACTTACAGTCAGCATCCCAAAGAAGACGATTGCACCCGTGCCTAAAAAACACAAAGTGACAGTGAAATAGTCGGTACAGTAGCATTTTTATGCTCACTATTTCTCGTTGCTATAGATAGAAGCGGACTGTAAAATTATTTTGTTACCAACCGCAGGCATGCGCACCTAAACGGTCTTTGCTATTGTCTAATTTTTCCTGCTCCATCACATTTTGAGCATCGAACTCTAGAATCCCCAGTACCTATGGTCCCTTTACCATGGCATTCAGGACATGTGACTAGCCAATCTTCATCACGCTCATAATACCTTCTGGACATGAATTCACCCTTGTTTAATAGTCCTCTGGACAACACTTTCCAATTTTTCTTTATCTATTTTCTAATATTTAGCTATTCCCGCATGCTTAAATTTTTCTGGAAGTTCGTTAGGTTTACAGCCTTCTTGTACAAGTTACCGAAATGGAATCCTTTTTCAAACTGAAATATGCGCTATCAATATATTTCGATTTGTTCTCGGCTTTTAGAAAAAGAATTAAACTACTTGTACGTTAAGCAGAATAAGGTATTTTGATGAGTGGTCTTGAAAGCCGATTGAGCTGTCTGCTGAGAAGCGATTCGTACCTCGCGCCGTTTTCTGAACAGATTCGACATCGGTTGGAGCGTATCGAAGAGACAGAGCAACGTCTCACACAGGGAAAAATGAGCCTTGCAGAGTTTGCGTCTGGCCACGAATATTTCGGTCTACATTTTCAACGAGGCGAATGGGTTTTCCGTGAATGGGCGCCAAATGCAACGGCAATTTACCTGATAGGAGACATGAGCAAATGGCAAGAGCAAAAAGAATTTACGCTGGAAAAGATCAACGACTCTGATGTCTGGGAAATTCACCTGACCGCCGACAAATTGACGCATGGCGATCTGTTTCGGCTCCGTATTCATTGGGCAGGGGGCGAAGGTGATCGTATTCCAGCCTATGCTCGACGGGTTGTTCAAGATCCCAAAACTTTGATTTTTAACGCCCAAGTATGGTTACCGCCGGAGTCGTATCAGTGGAAAATCGATTTCAACCCACCTAAAGAAGCTCCATTAATCTATGAAGCGCATATCGGTATGGCACAGGAAGAAGAAAAAATCGGTTCCTTCCGCGAATTTACTTTCGGGGTGCTTCCGAGAATCGCCAATGCTGGTTACAACACGTTACAGTTGATGGCCATTCAAGAACATCCTTACTACGGATCATTTGGATATCAGGTATCAAGCTTTTTTGCCCCTTCATCACGGTACGGGACGCCAGAGGATTTGAAACTCCTGATTGACACGGCTCACGCCCAAGGGATCACCGTTTTCATGGATCTGATCCATTCCCACTCCGTATCTAACGAAGTGGAGGGATTGAGCCGCTTCGACGGGACACTATTTCAGTATTTTCATGAGGGCCCGCGCGGAAAACACATAGCATGGGATTCACGTTGCTTCGATTACGACAAACCTCAGGTTTTGCATTTTTTACTTTCCAATTGCCGATACTGGCTAGACGAATTCCACTTTGACGGGTTTCGGTTCGACGGCGTCACCAGCATGCTTTACCTGGAACACGGTCTTAGAAGAGTATTCACTTCATACACCGATTACTTCGATGGCAGCGTGGATGAAAATGCCTTGACCTATTTGGCTCTAGCCAACCGAGTGATTCATGATATCCGACCCCGCGCCGTCACCATAGCCGAAGATGTCAGCGGCATGCCAGGTTTGGCCGTTTCCCAGTCAGAGGGCGGGTTCGGTTTTGACTATCGCTTTGCAATGGGGGTTCCTGATTACTGGATCCGCCTAATAAAAGATTTCAAAGATGAGGACTGGCCCATCGGCCATCTCTGGTTTGAACTTACTAACCGCAGGACAGATGAAAAAACCATTAGTTACGCTGAATCTCACGACCAAGCGTTGGTGGGAGATCAGACACTTATTTTCCGACTGATCGGCGAAGACATGTACCATCACATGGGAATCGATGATAACAACTCAAAGGTCGCCCGTGGAATAGCGTTGCATAAGATGATCCGCTTGATAACCCTGTGCACGGCCAGCCACGGTTATCTAAACTTTATGGGTAATGAATTTGGCCACCCGGACTGGATAGATTTTCCCCGCGAGGGAAACAACTGGTCATTCAAGCATGCACATCGACAATGGCACCTCGCAGACGACGTTCACCTAAAGTACCATTTACTAGCCCGATTCGACCGCGACATGATTGCACTTGTCAAGACACATCACCTTCTTGAAACATCCATCCCGCAACTGCTGCATGAAGATTCCGAGAAAAAAGTAATCATCTTCAAAAGGGCTGATCTGATTTTTGCCTTCAATTTTAATCCCTATCAATCCTTTACTGATTATCGATTTGAAGCTCCCCCTGGAAAATACATGATGATTCTAGACTGTGATGCACCAAAGTACGGCGGATACGGTCGGCTGTTACCGCAGCAGATCCACTTCACTATGGTGGACACTACTGAAGCAAAAAGTCAACATGTGCTCAGCCTCTATCTGCCCGCTCGCTCCGCTTTTGTCCTATGCCCGGCCATAGAGGACCCATAATCATGAACAGTCGCAATTAGAGAAAAAAAGAAGGACAAAATCCACGATTGCCTTTTAAATTGCCGCAACTTTAAGGAAAGAAAAAAATTTGTGCTCAGCGGGGAGGACCCGTGAACCCCGCCAAGATTTGTTCAACGAAAACGCTTAGTCTTCGGAGGAATCTTCGCTTTTTGTGTTAAATGCATGCTTCTTGTCAGGCGAAACCTTCAGCCCGTGGTACTCATACATGATCCGAAGCGCGTCGCGGATGGCTTCGTTGCGGCTGTTGTAGACGCCTTTCTCAATCAGCATGTTCAACAGGTCAAGGTACCTTTTCGTTAGACGAATAGTTATGCGTTCACGCTTGTTATCTTCTGACACCTTTCAGTCACCATTTAGATGCTACGCCAATTTACATGCTGAAGCCTATCCATATAAAATCATGGCAGATAAACATTCCCCATTTGTCAGCCAAATAATCAGGCGCAACCCCAAAAACCTAAAACTACACCGTGACGCGTTGCCCCAGAAGCACACGGAACCCGCTGCCTCGTGAAAGAATCTTAACGTTCCCAAACGTTTCCTCGAAAAAAGCCGGCAAAGCCTTAGAGCCTATCTTGGATCGGATGACCATCTGAAAAGTCCCTTGATCCGCAAGAACCTGCGGCGCTCCCTTCACGATGGCTTTCACGGTTTCCATGCCAGCGCTGACTGGAGGGTTAGACAGGACACAGCTGAAAACTAAGTCGTCAACTGGCTCGTAGAAGTGTCCGTAACGCACCTCAGTGTTGCCGATGTTGTTTAATTCAACATTTTTTCTTGCCAGGCGGACAGCTCTCATGTTCACGTCCGTCATCACCACGCGCAGCTTCGAGTTAAGCGATGCGGCGACGATACCGACCGGGCCGTAGCCGCAGCCGATGTCCAAAACGCAGCCTTCCGCGGGCAGCAGCATCGATTCAATAAGCAGCCTCGTGCCTAAGTCTATGCGGCGCTTCGAAAAAACGCTTGAAGCAGTCAAAAACTCGAAGTTTCTTCCTCGGAGGCAGGTTCGAACAAGACCGAAGCGTTCTTTAGACTTGGGCGCGCTTGTGAAATAGTGATCGACGCCGTTATTTTTCGGGTTCATGCTCCGACCCTGACTTCCAAACCTTCGGGTAAGTGCCCCGCTCCATCAAAACCCGCTCCAGCCCGACGACCGCGCCATGCTTCAGATCCAGCATCTCCTCAGTGGAGGCAAGCGCCTTTCCCAGCGCCACCGCCTCGCCTTTCAACGTGAAAACGGCTAAGATCGAACCCTTCTTGATTCCGCTCTCAACCTGAAGCACGCCGGGAGCAGTCAAGTTGGCGCCGTGGCACAGTGCGTCAACGGCGGAGTCTCGAACGACGACTTTCGGCAGCAGGCTCAACGCTTCCTCCATAGGCACGATGAACCTGTGCAGAATCGCCTCGTCCTTCTTCTGTTCCCACTCGCCGAACCAGTAGGCAACATCATGCAAAGTCACCTTGGAGGCGCTGTTCTCGGTGAATGGCCCAGAGCGGGTTCTTCGCAGCTCTTGCATGTGCGCGCCTACTCCGAGGATTTCGCCGATGTCAAAGCAGAGTTTGCGTATGTAAGTGCCTGCCTCGCAGCCGACGATGAAGAGCACGTTGCGCCCATCAGACTCCAAATAGTCGATGTAGTAGATGCGTCGTGTGCGAAGTTGCCGCCTGACCGAAGACCGCAAGGGCGGGCGCTGGTAAATCTCATCCTCAAACTCGCTCAGAACTTGCTTGATCTGGGGTTCCTGCGCGTCACCGTGCAGCTTCATGACGCAGACGTACTCTTTGCCGCCGTAGAGGAACGCCTGAACAATCTTTGTGGCAGCCTCAAGCGTGATGGGTAAAACGCCTGTTACCTTAGGGTCTAAGGTGCCTCCGTGCCCGATGCCTTTTAGCTTCATGATTTTTTTTACCCATGCTGCAACCTCGTGGCTTGTGGGTCCAGCGGGCTTGTCCAGGTTGATGGTGCCGTATTTGATGTACTCTTTGGCGGGCCGCTGGGAAGGCTGATGCCCGTATTTCGGGTCGGTGGTGTCCTCGGCTTTCGTAAACAGTTCATGTTTGATTTCCCAAGGCGGCGTCGTTCTGGGCATAAAGTGTTCAGGTCCTAATCGGGTTGATAAGAAAAAAGAAACATGAGATATTAAAGCTTAAACTATGCGAGTTTAACGGGCTGAGTCATTTCCTGCAGTTTGCCGGCTGCCTCTAAAACCTGCGCTACCTCTTCGTCTGAGGCGCCTCGTTTAACCTCGATTTTCTCTTGAAGAGGCATAACGTGGTTGATGTTTACGCGTCGCCGCTTGATCCCAGTGACCTTTTTTGGGCCTGTTACCAGTACGAAACTTTTATCCATCACGTCTATGACGACGCATTTTTTGCCGTTCTCTCGACCGGCTTGCTTTACGCATATTCTGCCAACTTCTATAGCGGGCATCCTTGAGTCATCTCCTCAGAAACAACATACCGCAGTCGGGAGATATAAGCGTAGCAGAAAGTTCCGTGCTTGAGGTTGTTTTTTGCGGAGAAAAATGGCTGGTTTGAGCTTTGTTTTGGTTTGTTATGTGGGAAGGTTACCCGGTAGGGGGATGAAGCATCTGCACTCTGCATCCGCAGCTGCGAGAAAATTTGAAGTGCCAGTTGGGTCAAAACCCCACGTTTTTTTGCATCATAAGTTTCCGCATTGCCAAAATGTTTCTTTGACGTTATCTCAGATAACATCTAACTTTTGCCAGAGCAAATTGATGCTTACGCGAAGCGTGTTCCCCAACTGGCAAAAAATAGTGACTCAACATGGAATATAACGTTATGTTGTAGCCCAATGCTAGAAACAACGGCGTGAGAGTTGATGCTTTTTACGTTGGGATTTTGATGTAAAAAGTAGCCCCCTCCTTCAGTAGACTGGGTCTGCTTAGGGGCTGACTCTGATTGTTTTTTTGTTTTAGAGCGTAAATCAGCCTCTTCAAATTTTGCTTTTCTGCTCGAAAACGAGGAAAATTGTGGAAAAGTCTGGTATAAATCGGCTTATACCAAACTCGACGGTTCCCGGTCAGCGGTAACTCCTCCAGCGGCATGGGCTACAAGGCGCAAGAAACGAAAAGAAATCCGCAGACCCGAACCCGCAAGAAAAACCCATCCCATCCCAGGGTCAGAAAAAAAACCTACGCAAAGAAACCGCTCATGCAAAAAACTTGAACAACACCACACCGTAACTATGAGAAAGGGGAATTTTTCACATAAATATATTAGCACTGATATACAACAAGTAAATGTGGTATGTCTTGAAATTTAGTCGAACTCTTGGAGCGTTACTTATCGTAATCATAGCCGTTACAATCGGCGTCGTCGTTTTCCAACAGTTAGCCATGAAGCCAGCGAACAGCGTTAGCCCCTCAACGGCGGTTCTTGAACCTGCAGCACCCGGCTACATAGGAAACAGCAGCATCTACCTAATATCGGCAAAACCATACTACGGCACCTATCGGGGAACAGCTGTCTTCATGATAAACGTAACTGTCAGAAGCGACTACACACTCCAGCAGCCGCCTCCGAACATTATTCAGCCTCAGTTTAACGGCTCGAGGGTATTCTTCATTTTGTACGCTGATCTTTACGATAAAAACGGCGCTCGGATTAATTCAAACTTATACTATCCGGCCGGTGAGCCTTTTGGTTATTGGATGGTCGAGTTGAACGACGGTCAAACCACATCTCTGGCCATCTACATGGCCACAAGCAGCCGCGACGTTGACCGCTATAGCTTAATCTTCAGGTATCTGGAAGGTATCCCCGCAGCTTAACGGCGGCCTGATTGCCTAAGAGCTTAGGAGATTAAAATAACCTTATTTTCTCTAATTTCATGTGTTTATTTATAATTTTTAGCTTAGCGATTTGATTATTTTTTGACCAAAATTAACATTTTGTTGATTTTTGCGCAAAATCTTGTCGCAATTTAACCCTATTTTCCAAAGTTATTCTTTTTTTTTGTGTATTCTATTGATTGAAGAAAAACTAAAATCATTTAAGCAACAACCGCTAAATAGCCAATACGGGAAAGAAGCAACTTTCCTTAAAACCCGGGAGGTAAAAGAAAATGACAAAAAAAGGACCAAAGCTATTGGTTGCAACAATTCTGCTAATGATTCTTTGTTCTAGCGCCTTTGCAATATCAACAAAAAATGTAAAAGCTCTGCCACAAAACATCAACGCGGATACAACACCACAAACGTCGGCTAACCCAACTGCAAACATTCCGCTCTCTCCGCCGAGCATTGGCGGCTCGTCCCAAATAATCAAAGTTAATTCACCAATCATATACCTACGGCACCCGTTTCACCTGCCAACATAACGTCGAGTTCCTCTAATAAGTGGACTAATCAATTGGTATCCCAAGAAGACCAGGATAGTGGAGCTAACGTCACGTGGGACGTAACTTATTTTGCTAATTCTCAAAACAATATGGCAGATATGTATCCAACATTTCAGGTAGAGCCAAACACGTTCGGTAACCTTGGAGATGGTTATGTTTACTATGAGCCTGTGAACATAGATTTCGGTACACCAGGCGTGGGCTACGTGTGGTATCAATTTTACATAGATTATGCCAGGCGGCGAAGTGTCATTTTGTATTAGCGCTATAGATTTCTATGGCGTTGGCACCTATAACACGCCTATTGACGATGATATAATGCCCCATATTGGCGACTATTATGAATGTAATTTCTCAGCGGCAATGGTTGATGGAACACCTCAAGTGACTTTTTGGATCCAAGACTTGAATAATCCGCAAGATTGTTGGTCCACTCATTCCTTTAATGAAATCACACCGCCGGGCATAAGTTTGCTTTTTAATGACGTTGAGTATTCTCCTGCAAGCTGTGTTGAGACAGGGAATTTGGACACGGGAATTACGGTGGATAATTGCCCATATGTCGAGACAACGCTTAATACAAACGCAACGGGTTGTTATCGTGGTCCCTCTAATCAAAGAAGTGCACCTAGTGGCATCGAAACAAAAGTTGGTTCAGGCAACGGTAATTACTATTGGTCAATGCTTAGTCAACAATATTTCTATGTTTCCAGTGAAGTTAGTTCTGCACCATACGGTAATGGTTACGTTAGTAACCCGGATGACTTAGCCACAAAAAAACCCGATGGCAGTTTCGCACACATATATGGAGAAAGTGCCGGAGACGGCGGTAATATAGTAGGACAGATGAGTGGAGTTGCAGGCGGAAACATCTATGTATATGGCTGTTCAGATTCGACATACCCCAGCGATCTTTACGTGTTCGTTTCAATGGATGACAATACTTGGTACCAAATCAATAGCCCTATTGAAGTTTCCCCTTCTAACGCGCAGTGGATCCCGATTGGTTACTACGCTGATTTCAAATACCTCGCTGTTGCAGGGTATAATCCCGACCGCGGAGTATCATTGTATATAGGCGCAGTTTGGGCAAGCGGTGATCCGAGTGTGACTATACTCGCTTATGATGAGTCCACCGGGAGTTATGTTAGTGGCATCCCAATCGCAGTGGATGGCAACTGGGTTACAAGCGGCAACACTGTTAATTTGCTAGATCCTGATCCATTATTCTACGCGCCTGATTCAGATGTAGGAGGAGCTTTCAGTTGCTTTTTCGACGGCAGCAATTACTACGGAAACTCTGTAGACATACCAATCGTAGGGAGTGAAAGCATAACCGCATACTACAAATATATACCGACATACTCCATTACTTTTTGGGCGTATGACCCAAGCTATTATCCAGTTTCTACCGATGTTTACATAAACAATAATTGGGTGGGAGTCACAGATCCAAATACTGGCTATTTAACAATCTCTTTGCCTCTTGGTGTATATCCTCTAAGCGCAGATCAGTATGCTTACGACCCCTTATATGGTGAAGCAATGCTAATGGGAATGTCTGCGTCTCTTGGATTCGTGGACGGCAACGGAAATCTGTGGGCAGTAGGAGACACAACCGTATTGCTCCAATACTACTATTAGACACCACCTCGCCTTTTTTTATTTTTTTCAATGCCATTTGCAGACTCAAGAAAAGTTTGGTATGATTATGTTATTGACCATATTCTTCAATTCAGCAACGGGTCGAGGTTTTGATGTATGACGAGGGTTTAAGGGTAATGGGCTGATGCGGAATGCCGTAAATTATTTAAAAAAAAGAGAAAGCGGCTGCGCAGGAAGAATTGGCGATGTTACCAGCAAGTTGTGGGTCCAAATCCATCGAAGAATCCGCCTTATCTTTATGCACGACGCAAAAAACCGTGCAACTTGTTCACTGCCAGTGCAAAGAAACAGCCAGCTCTGGGTCCAAGGTGCCTTATGCATAAAACTTAAACAATACCGCGCCGTGAAGTATCGGTGCTGGTGGCGGGGTATCCGAGCCAGGTCTAAATAGGTGGCCAGAAAAAACTTCACCTAAGATAGGGAGGAGGACTTAAGATCCTCTGGCGCAGGCCTTCGTGGGTTCAAGTCCCACCCCCGCCACCAAAAACGCCAACATAAAAACGACCTTCTGTGCAGTTTGTCGCTTGCGTTGTGGGTCGCCATTTTGGTAAAACAGTTTAAGCAAACCTTTTCTACTACTTTTTATTACTACTTCTCGGTGAGAAATTGACCAGTGAATGCGTAACGGTATCAACGAAAATTCCCAAGCCACTCAAAGAGAAGATGATAAAGCTCAAAATCAAGCCGTCCAAGCTTCTACGAAAAGCAATAGAGGATGAGGTTAAGAGAAAGGAAATCGAAGAGCTAAAAGAAGAAATAACCAAGCTAAAGCCGATACTCGACAAAGTCAGCATGGAAGAAATAGTAAGAAGCATAAGGGAAGATCGGGAAAGCCGATGAGGTATCTCTTTGATTCCTCAGCGATTATCAGGGCCATTAAGGAAAACAATATTGACCTTCTAACAGGAAACGGCACGTTAGAAATCGCAAGATATGAACTCGGAAACATAGTCTGGAAAGACTACTTGTTGCAAGCAAAAATCTCCAAAGAGGAAGCCCGATCGCTAATGAACGCAATCAAACACGCTCTAAACGCAATGGAAATCCATCAGATAGTTCCCAAGGAAGAAGAAATCTTGGAAACTTCAGGGCAATTTGGAATTACTTTCTACGATGCGTCCTATACTTATTTTGCCAAGTCGAAAGCGTCGATTTTGGTAACTGAGGATCTGCGTCTGACAAAGAAGATTGCCCCAAATATCAAAACCCTAACGCTTGACGAGATTGCTCAAAATCGCCAAAAAAATCAGACTCAGTGAGTGCCTAAGATATGGAGGAGGACTTAAGATCCTCTGGCGCAGGCCTTCGTGGGTTCAAGTCCCACCCCCGGCACCACTAAATACGAGGTTATTTTTTTCAAACGGCCAATACTTTCCATAAATCGGAATTTAGTGCACATTATTGATGGTCAGAGTGTTGATGATTTGCAGAGGAGATATGTTCTTTAGGTAAGAAAGTAAGATAACATTCGGTGGCTGCAAATGGGTCAGAATGAAAAAGCCGAACTCACGATTCTCAGCGAAAAAGGCCAAGTTGTCATACCTGCAAAAATAAGGTCAAGAATGGGCTTGAAACCGAAAACAAAATTTCTCGTTTACGAGTACAACAATTCCGTAATACTGAAAAAATTTGAAGAACCAGACTTGTCAAAAGAGCTTGAAGCCATATACAGGCGAGTTGATGAAAGAATCGCAAAATACGGCGAGTTAACCCAAGATGACATAGAAGAGGAAATACAAAAATACAGAAAAGAGAAAGCGGCAAGGGCTAAAAAGAAATAGGGCTTGAAATTGCAATGATTGTTGTAGTCTTTGATCAAGCAGATATGACCATTTCAAGAAAAGCGATGGAAAAACAAGTTGAAGAAAACGAGAAGCCGATTGCAATTAAAATAGGCTAGATAGAATTAGGGTCCTTTGGCGGTTTTAAAATTTACAATGTGCACTATTTATAGTTCGAGAGAGGCAAACCGAATAAGCGTGGAGGACAATTGAATAGTTGAATGATGAGTAAGGAGGGTTCAAAATAAAAAACAAAACTAAAAACAAACCGAAAAGCGACGTAAAAGGACAGACAAAAAACAAAGGAAAAAAGGAATGGAAGCAACGGTAAAAAGCATTCAACGGGTTGTTAATAAAAATCTGGGTGGCTAATATCTTAGCTATTCCGTTTTCAGGGATTTATATTCATTTGTCGGTTTGAAGAGAAAAGACTTGACTTTGTTTAGGAAACTGTTCTAACATTCACTTTAGATTAAAAAAGGGAAATGTGGCTGATATTTCTGCCGATTTTAGGTTCAAGTCCCACCTGGGCGCTACTGAGTAACCTTAGTAAAATCAAAGTTACTAATTTTTGAGTTAAAGCAACAAAAAAGGAGGTTACCATTAATAGAATTCTTGGCGAAACTCTTTGGGAGTCATTACTTTGCCTTTCAGGTTAGGAAGCCTCTCAAAATGGTCTTTATTTTCGGTCAGCATCACATCGCAGCACTCCAGAAGAAAGGAAGCGGCAATTGCCACATCTTGGTACTCTATCGGTTGCCCTTTTGAGAGCAGATACGCATTCAGTTCAGCAACAAGCTTTGCTGCCTCACCGTTTAATGTGACCCAGCGAAATTGACCAAGCACCTTTTCCGCTTTCTTTACGGCGGCCTTGTAGTCTTTTCTCAGATATGCCCCAGTCAATATTTCGGAAACGCTTACGGTGCTTATAAAAGCGCTATTGGTGCTCGTTAATGTTTTACAAAGCTCTATTACGTCCTCTTTTCCCCTGTCGACATCCACAATTATCGAGGTGTCAACGAATACAGTTTTCAGTTCTTTTGCAGCCGCTTTCTTTTTTTCTGGCAATTCAGGGAACCAGCCCTAGGCGCTTGAATCTGTTGGTTGAGTCGGAGCGTAGAGATGCTAGCACTTTTTCGAAGTCCTCAGGCAAAAAGTCTGTGCAATCTTTCCACGCGTCTGGGTTAGCTTTTTCAATCACTATCTTGTTGCCTTCCACTACGCTCATTTTCAGCTTATCTCCTTCCGTTATGCCCACTTCTTCACGTATTTCTTTGGGTATTGTGACTTGTGAATGCCTTGTGACCGTTACTGAAGCCATCTGTCTCATTCTCAGTATTTATTAGCATTTCCCACTAATAAGGAATTACTACAATTTCGTAGTAAAAAACCTGTCTGCGAGCCGATGGCTTTTATAGGTTCAAGTCCCACCCAAGGCGCCATCGTCTTCTTGAGCATAGACAGGAGATTGCGGCGTTTCCTCTTGGGAAACAACAGGCGATTCGGCAGGTTTTTCTGGAGGAGCGTCCGTGGATTCAGTGGCTGTGGGCTGACTTTTCTGTGCGTTGCTTCTTCGCGCCGTGGTCTTGGGATTTCTTGTTGTGCTGCGGGACTTGGGTTTAGGAGCCAAATCGAGGTTTCCTCTTGAGCGCGGCCAGAAGAATGCGCTTGCAAACAGGATTATGAATGAGATGAAGATCAGCATGAACAGGGTATCGTATGCCTGTCCGACGGTGGTTACCCACAGGAAGCATTGGAAGCGGTCTTTCGCGTAGGCACCAGGCCCAGGCCAACTCCATCCTGCGCCGTAAGGATTCGTCGGCGACTGCCACCATACTGGTCCACTCACGATAAGGTCAAGTTGCCAGAGGCTGAAGAAAAGCAGTCCCATAGCAACCATCACCCCTGCAAGGTTGAGCACGGCGGTTGATTTCACAATGTTTCCCCAGAAGTTTCTGGCTCTGGGTTCGCTGTCGCTTTTTTCGCGGTTTCCAGCCCATCTGCCGCTCAGGTAGCCCATGGCTGAGAAACGCGCGGTTTCGAAAAGTCCGTACACGAAGATACCTGTACCTGACAGCATCAGGCCGAAGCCCGAGTAGTTCATCGTGGTTGTTTTGGCGTAGGAGCCAGCAATCAAGGAGCCGATGATAAGGAGCATTACGCCTATGCCGATTGCCCAGATGCTGCCCAGCACAGGCCTGCCTTCATCGCTATCCTCTTTGTTCAAGTCCAAGATGCTTTTGACGATTGTCACGGCGGTTCCTGACATTCCCAGAGTCAAGGTGGCTATGCCTACCAACAGCATTCCAAAACCCGTGTAGTTCGTGATTGTTTCCTTCGCGGCGGAACCAGCCACAATTGAGCCCACGATAATCAGGGCCAGCCCGACGCCGATGGACAGTATGCTGGAGGACAGAGACCTTGGGCAGGCACCCCGCAAACCTGCTTGGCGCCTGTTCCTGTTCAAGTTAGCCTGCAAAGTGCCTAAAAGCGTCCCGAATATTCCGAGAACGAAAAAACATATGCCAACCAAAAGCATCCTGAATCCGTCGACATTCATGAATGAGTTTTTGGCGTAGTTGCTGCTCAGTATGGAGCCGATGATGCTGAGGATTAAGCCGATTCCGATAGTCCATATGCTCAGAGCCAGCATTCTTGGTTTGCCCGCTTTTTTCGCGGGAAACTGGGCGAAGCGGTCGTTAACCGTTGCGCAAGCCGTGGCGCACGTGCCGAAGATGAGAACGGATATTCCGGCGAGCAGCATGCCGAAGCCAGCGTAGTTTGTAAGCGTCGCCTTCTGGTAGGAGCTCGCTATCACTGACCCGATTATGGCGACCACTAAGCCGATAACGATTATTTTCGTCTCGCTAGAGAGCGTTTCCTGCCTTCTTTGTTTGTTTCGTGAACGTGCACCCATTCTCTCTCACCGATGATCAGGATTGGATGCGTCAGTCGAGCGCATGAGAAGCTAAACACGTATGTTGCCTATAACATTTGGGTATTTAGTCTATTTTGCAGGCAGACGAAACGCGGCAGCAACAAGGGCTTGCTTTGACTAGTCTTTTTGCGGTTTTTCCGTGTTTTTAGGACGACTTTTAGTTTTAATTAAGCCGAAGGCGCGACCTTCCTCTTTGAAGTTAACCGCGATTAAAGCAGACAGCGTGACTAGCGGGATGTACGAGTAGTAGAAGAGCGGTGTTGCTACGGCATTGGAGAAAACCATGGATAGGAAGCCTGAGCCGATGCCTGAAACCAGCAACATTCCATTTGATAGCAGCACCGAGACGACCGCGCTTGCACTGGCGAGTTTGAGGTTTTTTCGGTTGTACGACACGAAGAGGGGTATCGCGAGCAATCCGAACCTTGGGTCAAAGAACCCAAACGCAAAGGCAACTCCAGACAGGACTGGTTTGCCGCGCCAGCCGAGGTAGAAGGAGAGCAGTAGCAGGAAGGTGATGAAGACTTTGGCTTGTCCTTCGCCCCACTGCCAATAGTAGCTCGGCGAGAAGCCCCACTGCGGGAACGGGAGGGGCAGAAAAAGTGCGATTAGAATGACTATGAAGGTCACTGCAAGAGGTTTGTCACTCAGGATTTTGTAGATGAAGTATGCCATGAGGGGAAGCATGAGGAACTGGACGATGTCGAAGGCTGTGAGCGCTTGCTGATAGCTTAGCGAAAGAAAGGGCGAGACGAGGAGCAGAAACGAAGGCAGGTACTTGTAGGTTTCAGGGTGCGGCAAGATGACTGGTTCTCCATCGTTTAGGGAGCCTGAAGTGTATATGTGTGATGGGTTGTGCCAGAGGCGCCATGCGCCCATGTAGTAGGCTGAGAAGTCTTTTGCAAGTATTGGCGCCGAAGGGGTGATTCCGTGTGAAGGCGTGTATGTCTGCGGGTAAGCCAACACGAGAGTGTACAGGTTCAGTGCGATGACTACTGCGACTGCTATTACGAAAATGGTTTTGGCTGATGGTAGTTTGGAAGTCATTGTTTACCCGCGATCGGCGATTTTTACTTATTACTATTGCTGAAACTTTTATACTTTAGCCGAAATTGAGGTTCAACTCTCCACCACATAGGCGGCAAAAAGGTTTGAACACAGGTCTTCGCCCGCCGCGTGTTACAATCGTCTTACACGGGAAAACACTTTTATCCGATTCCAACCCCTCAAGCCCAGCCTGAAGGACGAATAACATGCTGCCTCAAAAACAAAGCAAAGCAAAACAAGTTTCAATAATGGCGATGGTAGCCGCACTTTACGCCGTATTATTCTATGGGTCAGCAATAGGTATGTTACCGGGTTTCACGCTTCTTTACCTTCCAGTCATTCTACTAGGTGTCCTCCCAGTTTGGTTTGGCTGGCCAGGACTCGTCGGCAGCATGATTGGCGCTTTCATCGGAGGATTGTACGTTGAGGGAGTACCTCCTTACGCTGCATGGGTAGAATCGGTTACTGCACTAATCATCTTCGGCTTAAACTGGGTTCTCATACCTCGGAACGCTGTGGAAGGCAGAAACAAAAGAAACTTGGTTCTTCTCATGATTGTGTACGCGGTTACCCTTTTCGTAGGCACCACCTACATCCTGTGGCAGTACCTGTACCTCTTCAACATAGGACTTCTCCCCTTCAATTTCATAGGCAAGTTCTCCTTCACACTTGTCCTTGTTTCCACCTACAGCCTAAACTTGGTTATCCAACTTGCTGTCTGCCCGGCTTTACTCAAAGCGGTTACACCCAAGCTGAAAAACTGGGGGGTTTATTCTGGCAACTTCGCCGATTGGAGAGCCTTGAGAGCCAAAGCCCAAGCAAACCAAGCCTGAAAAAATAGCTTAATTAAACGCGGGAAAGGCTTTGCCGCATACCTGTGGATAATGCTTTTAAGTTATCGATGACCTAAAGGCACCTTGAGAGCTAAAAACATGAAAATCAGAGTTATCAAACTAACCCCAGAAATGCTCATGAAGTTGCTGCAGGGAGAAGCCTCAGCTTTTGCGTCAAACCTGCCCGCAGACGCCGAACTGTTAGACCTTAAGCTTGACCTGTTTTCCAGGCAGGTGCTTGCCGTGGTTAGAAGCGACACGTTTGAAGACATCGCAGAGTGCATGCCGATTCCCGAGTTGACCTTAACTAAGGGCGCGGAGCTTAAGGCAGCGTCTAAGCCTGTTGCAACAGCCAAGGCAGAACCTAAAGGTGAGCCTAAGCCAGTAGCCGCGAAGACCATGCAGGCTCAGCCAGTCAAATCCACTGGCAAGTGGGAAAACGAGTTCAGCCCAGACCAGCGCAAAGTCCTCAGCTTCCAGGTCAAGGGCGACTGCGTGGTGGTTAAGCCTATTCAGTTTCTGAAAGAAGAGTGGGATGACATAAACGAGGTTGTCAGAAGTTTAGGCGGAAAATGGGTGAAAGGCGACATCATCAGCTACTGGGAAATCCCGGCACAGCAGAGTTGACAGTCTGGTTTGAGCACAGCTAAGGCGCGGTGGTTCCCTTGATTTTCTTTTGACTGCCCCTAAATCCATTCTTGGTTTTTAATAAAAGGAGTGCGCCTTCAGTAGATAAGAGAATAATCGCTAGCGCGGTCACAAGAGTGAGGTAAACAAAATCGATTCCTGGGGATTGGTGTCGGATAAAAAAAAGAGTGATTAATATTGCTACCTCTGCAATGAATAAGCCTAGAAAAAACAGTGAGTAGATAATCAAACGAGGAATAAGATTTCGGCCTATCCATATGTGGCCTTGAATGCCTGCTTTCTCTTTGAGAGTATATTCCCCGAATTCGCTCTTTTGAAGTAAACCCAATGCTTCAAGTTTTTGCAAATGCCTGAAAGCAACACTCGGACTGCTTAGATTCAGGCCGCGTATGACATCACGAGTTCCCACCGGTCGATTTTCTTTAGCAACAAAAAGGTAGACGTCAAAAGTGGTGCCTTCAAGCTCATCACTGTTAAATGCCATCGCAGTTACCCTTCGCCCACATATGCAATCTGTCCATCGTACTCAAAATGCAATATTTCATTTCCAAATAAGAGATTATTGTAAATAAACTCATTTCCAGAAATAGTTGTTTCGATTAGTTTTGACCCCACGCCGTATGCTTGCGAGGCGACTCCGTTTATTGGGGCACCTTCCGCTTCCCCGCCAATGTAAAACGATCCAGTTCGTAACAGTGTGGTATTAGTTATTTCATCTGTTCCTGAAAAAGCGACTAAGCGTGATTCCCCTGATTCCCACCTCGTGGCTGCAGGTGCTACTTGGTGGAGTCTATCGTACTCACCAGTAGTTTCCCTGCTGCACTCTAGGAATGGGCTTCTTATGTCGCTTATAACCGTCGTTTGGTTATTAACAGAGTAATAGGACTCTGCAGCATCTACGTCGAAATGATCCATGTAGACGGTTTCGTTCGAATAATTTGTAACGTTTAGAATTATGAGGTAATTTACTATACCTGCTTCAGCGTTTAAGCCGTAAGATTGCCAAAAACCAGTATCAGTCTGGTTAGGGTCTAAAGCAAAATAGGCATAAACCACATCTACGCCTATTCTCACTCTGCCAATAGAGTTCTTCGGCGGAGCATAGTTTAGGTTTGTGGTGAGAAGGGGATATGCCAAGAGTACTCCAATCAGCAAAGCGCCAATGCCAATTGCTACCAATCTGGTGCTTGTTTTCATCACTTTTCCCAAAATTCTATTTTGGTTGTGTCGTTAATAACTCTCCCTGCAGAACGGTATGGTTCTCTTTAGAGAACCATACAACCGAAAAAGCGCCATTTTTGCAAGCAAATTTTTCTGATAAAAGGCTTAGATTGCAAGTAGATGTTACTTCAAAGCAGAAGAAACGTCTATTGAGCGTAAAATTTGAGAGAATGCAAGAAATCGGCAATTTGTTTTTCTTATGAATTTCGTCAGAAGTTTAGGCGGCAAATGGGTGAAAGGCGACGTCATCAGCTACTCGGAAATCCCGGCGCAACGAGGCAGCCGGCGCGTTTTCGGCTGAAAAAACGAAAATTCTTTAAACAAGAACGCTAATCAAAGAGGGAGTGGTAACATGCCGAAAAAAGATAAGCCGTTAACTAAAGACGCATTGGCCTCGATGCAGGTCATCGACTCGAAAGGTCGACTTGTGGGGAAGGTCAAGGACGTGGTCTTTGAAGTTGGAAAATCAGGCATCTCGTTAGCAGTTGAAGACGAAAGCGGGGAAATCCAAACCATCGAGTGGAAGGATATTCAAGCCGCCAGCGACTTCATTATTTTGAAGCCCGCGGGGCAAAGCACCGCCAACGTTGAGCCTCAGCAGGAGCAAGTTAAAACCACGCAGCCTGCCGCTTCCGCCTCAAAATCCACTCAGCCGATGTGTCCAACATGCAATCAGCCGCTTACGTGGATTCCTCAGTACAGCAGATGGTACTGCTACAACGAAAAGAAGTACCCTGACATGAGCCAGCTTGGAAAACAGGAAGACTGGCAGGAAGTGTTCGACGAGAAAAAGCCTGAGAAGGCAGAGCCCAAGAAACAGTCTTCTCCGCCTCTGTGTCCCACATGCAACAAGCCCCTCACTTGGATTCCACAGTACAGCCGATGGTACTGCTACAACGACAAAAAATACGTTTAGCAAACCACGTTCCTTTTCTTTTCAATTCAAGCGGTTTTCTCAGCTTATTTGTTGACATTTTCCGCAGGCAACAATTGACTAAGCAACAAACACATGAAAGAGAACCTAAAAATCAGGTCAAGAAAAATTGACTGACCGAGTCAAGAAACCTTGACGAAAAGTCTTTTATTTAGAAGACAAGGAAATGAAATCATGAAGTAACATGAACGCTAAAGCTGTCATTTGCATATTCGTACTTTTCAGCTTAATTATTGTTTTTCCCTCCGCCAATGCAAATTGGTCGATGATGGGTCACGACCCAGTCCACAGCGGAGCTGGAGACGGCAACCCTGTTCTTGAACCAAAACAACTTTGGAATTACACAACGCCTAACGACCCGATTGTGGCTTCGCCTGTCGTAGTGAACGGGGTGGTTTACATCGGCTTAGATGACGGCGCATTGGGCAACTGGAAAAGTTACGTTGACGCTTTCAACGCCGCAACCGGCGCATTCATATGGCGATATGAAGTCAATGACATTTCTTCTAGCCCCGCGGTTGCTGACGGAAGAGTGTTCATTGGAGCAAACTACTCTATGTACTCCTTGAACGCATCCACAGGTATGACTCTTTGGATATTCAGTGCAAATCGAAGTTTTACAGACCCAACAGTCGCCAACGGCGTCGTCTACGCAGGCAGCTCAGGCGCATATTACGGTGTTGACAACCGTTTCTACGCGTTGGACGAAGCCAGCGGCAAGCAACTTTGGAACTGCGTCTTATCTGACATAACAAATGGTGCGCCAGCAGTCTTCGGCAACATGGTAATCTTCAGTGTGAATGGAGAAGACGGCGCGGTGTACGCTCTAAACGGCGCTACAGGAGCCAAAATATGGAGCTACCCCACCAGTGAAGGCGGGTCTCCGTCGGTCTACAACGGCATAGTCTATCTAAGCGAAGGCTGGGAAAACTTCGTCGCCTTAAATGCGAAAAACGGCGCCAAAGTCTGGGAGTTCAACATCGCCCAAGCAGCTTGGAGTGGGAACCCGGCAGTTGCAAACGGCGTCGTCTATGCGGGGTCAACCAACGGAAACCTCTATGCCTTAAACGCCTCCGACGGTTCCAAACTCTGGAACTTCACGACTGAATCAGGATGGGGTATTAGCGATTCTCCAGCCGTGGCAGGCGGTGTAGTCTACTTTGGAACATGGGACGGGATGGTCTATGCCATAAACGGGACGAACGGCGCTGAATTATGGAAGTTTGCAACACCCATTTTCGGCGACAACGGCTCAGTAATTTCATCCAGCCCAGCCGCCGACAACGGAGAAGTCTACATAGCTTCATTCTACGGCTGTCTCTACGCCTTTGGCAACGCGAAACCACTGCCTCCGGCACCTCAACCCGCACATAGCCCTTCGCCTTCAACTGTCGAAGTCACTAAAACTAACGGAACCATCCTTAGCCTAAGCTTCAGCGGCAACATAACCACCTCGCAGATATCCAACGCCTCCCTTGTAACTGACCAGTCAAGCGCTGAAACCACCATCAACTTCACCGTTGCAGGGCAAGCGGGCGACTGGGGCTTTTGCAACTTAACCATTCCCAAAAACTCGGTGTCATATGGTGCAGCGCCCACAATCTACATTGACCACCAGAAAGCTGAAAACCAAGGCTACAGCCAAGACGCCGAAAACTACTACGTATGGTTCACAACACACTTCAGCACACACCAAGTGTCAATTGTCTTCGCAGACAAAGGCAACGCATCAACCACAACTATAGGTCCGCTTCAGATAGCAATCATAGCAGGATTACTGGTTTTGGCAACTGTAGCAATCGGCAGCTTTGTACGCATAGGAAAGAAAACTCGGTAGTTAAGGCGCGCCGAACCATTTTTCGAACCACGCGGCATAGAGCGCGAGGCATTCTTTGCGCCAAGCCGCTTCGCCCTCATCTTCCCGCAGGCAGCTCACGACGTCCAAACGGTGGGTAAGTTCCGCCTTTGCCTCTTCAAGGCACCTTTCAACGTCATCAAGCATGTCGTTACCGCCCGAAGAATAATCCTTCAAAGTATCCCTAAGAAAAACCCTCTTTTGCCTAATCAACTGGTTAAGCTTTACCCTCTTCAGATGCCACACCTAACACCCCAAATTTAGCTAGAGATGCTTGATTAATATCATTTATTGTTTGAATCTTTCTTAAACGCAAAGCAGTCTACCGCTGGGTTCGCTCGTAATGGAAAAGGTATTCCTGAGCGTAGCCAGCGTACTTGCCGAAGTAGCTTCTGCCGAAAGCGTTAACCGTCTCGTACTCGCCGTTGGTCAGGGAATTGTGCGCCGACATCTTCTCGACAAGCGGCTTTGGCAGAAGGCTTGAGTAATGGTTCAGGATTACCCGTTTAATCCAGACGTCAACGGGAAAAGCCTCTGTTTTCTCAAGCGAAAACAGCAGCACGCAGTCAGCCACCTTCAACCCGACCCCTGGAAACTCGACGAGAGCTTTTCGTGCTTCAAGGTAAGGCATGGCTTTCAAAGGTTCAAGCTGTACTTCGCCGTCGTGGATTTTTCTGGCGGTTGCTTGCACGTACTTCGCCCTGTAGCCTAACCCGCATTGCCGCAGACCGTCCTCGCTTGCGCAAGCCAGCTTGGCAGGCGTGGGAAAAACGTAGAAGTCCTGCCCGTCGAACGCTTTCTTTTCCCCGTATTTTTCGCAGACTTGGCGGAGCATGTGCTGGATGGCTGCTATGCTCTTGTAGGTTGCGCAGATGAAGCTGATGAGGCATTCCCAGGGTTCCTGCCGAACCATCCGTAGCCCTTCAAAGCGGCGCAGTGCCCTGCGAATGTAAGCGTCTTTCCCGATGCAGCGGCTTATTTGTTCCAAATCGTCGTTTAAACCGAAGTAGCGGGTGACAAACTCACCGTCAACCCCGACGAACTCAAGTTCCGCGCCGCACTGGCGAATCTTGAACACGTTTTCCCCTGCGACACCGTACCACCAGTCGCCGATTTTCCGCCATCTGAAAACTTGCCCGCAGCAGAGGGTGAAATTTAGGTCGAACGGGACGGTTAGGCGCATGACTGTTACTGCTCCATGAACTTTTCAGGCTTGGGCAACTGGGGCGATAAGCCTTTGCGCCGCCGCAATTCGCCGACAACCTGCCCAGCGAGTTTCGGAGGCATTTTTTCCCAGTGGTCAAAGAACGACTGCCAGAAAGCCTTGCCTGAAGTTGCCGACCGCAGTTCCTTTGATAAGCCGAATGTGTCAGAAACTGGGATAAATCCGCTTATGACCGTTTGGAGCCCCTTCTGTTCAAACAGTGTTACTTTTCCTCGTCTCGTCTCAAGTATTCTTGACGTTTCGCTTGTCAACTCTGATGAAACGGTGAGAATTATTTTGTTGACGGGTTCAAGCAAGACTGGCTGTGCCGTCAGGAAAGACCCGAAAACCGCCTTTCCCACCCCGCGCATGACCTCGTCGGAGACAAAATCGCTGCTCAGCTGGAAATCGACCAGGTTCACCTTCAAGTGACGCACGGGTTCGCCGCATAATGGACCAGCCTTGCATGCGAACTCGAATCCGCCGATGATCGCCTCTAAAACCTTTTCGGGCAGAGGCTCGGTTTTTCCGCTGCAATCCAACAGCACATTGCGGCGCTCGTCGACTGACAGGACACTTGCTTTCCCTTCGATCTCGCCGCCGTCAGGCGCAACCTGCACCCAGAAACTGCTCTGCTTATCTGGACTCTTCGCCAAAGCAACGGCGCCCTTCGCCTCGACGCTCTCCATGTAAACGACCCTTGGCGAAGAAACCGACACGGCGAGACCGCAGCTGCTTTTCAACTGGTTCATCGCGACTTCTAAATGCAGTTCGCCCATGCCGCTGAGCAGGTACTCCCCCGTCTCGTTGTCCGTTGTCACTTTGAGGTTTGGGTCTTCGCTGGCAAGTTTCTCAAGCGCCTCAAGCAGGACGGGAATGTCCTGTGGGTTCTTCGGCTCAACAGCCAAGGTTACAACTGGCTCCGACACGTAGCTTATGCCTTCGAAAGGCACCATTCCAGTCTTGTGCGCGGCGTCAACGAGGGTTTCGCCCGCCCTGACTTCGCCAGTTAAGCTTAACGACGCCAGGTTGCCCGCTGAAACCCAACCGACCTCTTCCCTGAGCGCGCCCATGTCAACAGAAACCTGGTTCACGACGGTTTCAGCCAAGGCATCCACAAGATGCAGCCTGTCACCCTTCTTTAGCCGCCCAGAGAACAGTCTGCCAGTGGCAACCGTGCCGCCGTCTCCGTCTGAGTTGACGTTGGTTACGCAGAAAACCGCGGGTCCCTCATCGCCGCATCCGACCAGCGCCTTGCCGATGGCTGAGTCAACCTGCCCATCCCAAATCTCCTCGATTCTGTAGGCTTGAGCCTGGCGCGGGTCGGGGACCTTGTTGGTTACCATTTCAAAGATGGCTTCGTACACGGGCAGGTTCTTCTGCAGTTTCCCCCATTCTCCTTTCTCGTAGGCTTTTATCACGTCGGTGAACTTTACGCCCCCGTGTTTAGCCATGTTTAATGTGAAGCCCCAGCCGTGCAGCGCCGCGCCGAAAGCCACGTTGCCCAGTTCAGCGTCGACTTTCCATCGGCTCTTAAACGGCTCGTGAGCGTAGAGTTGTATGAGGTCGTTGAAGCCGCTGATGATGTGGTCGAGTTTCTTTTGGATTTGCTCCTCGCTCAGGTGCAGTTCGGTGATGAGCCTGTCGACTTTGTTGATGAACAGGACGGGGCAAACCCGTTCCTCAAGCGCCTGCCGAGTCAGGATTTCGGTTTGAGCCATAATCTCCTCAACGGCGTCTACAACCACCACGGCGCCGTCGATGACCCGCAAGGCTCTGGTCACTTTGCCCGTGAAGTCAACATGCCCAGGAGTGTCTACAAGGTTGATTACGTAGGGGTTGTCGGCTGCCTTGTAGAGGAGGGTTATGTTTGCGGTTTTAATTGTGATTTTGCGTTTCTGCTCTTCTTCAAGGTAATCAAGCACCCTAGCGGAGCCAGCCATCGTGGGAGAAAGCAAACCTGCACCTGCCAGCAGGCTGTCGGCAAGCGTGGTTTTCCCGTGGTCTATGTGGGCGATTATGCCAATGTTTCGAATAAGCTCTTTTCTGCCCATGAGCTGTTGAATCTGCGCTGTCTGCTTGAACCGCGGCATAGCCATACCAAACAGAATCTCAATTATGTTGTCGCCCTATTAAATTTATAATTCTTCAGGCTGGTCACTATTTTATTATTGTTTGTACTCTGCCGACTTTGCCGTCTGTAAGCCGCACCTTGATTCCGTGAGGGTGAGTCGGGCTGTTGGTGAGGATATCTTTGACAACGCCTTCGGTTAATTTGCCGCTCCGCTGGTCCTGCTTCAAAACGATTTTTACGCGGATGCCCGACTTGATTTGGCTCCTCTGTTGATTAGGTTCCATTCCTGTCAAACAGGCTTCGCCGCTTAAGTGCGTTCGCATGACATAATCAAGAAAAAATGGTGGAAATACCAGCGTTTTCAATGGATTCTTCTTCCTCTTGCGATACTAAATTTATAATCACCCCTACCCTACTAATTCCCGTTCGTGAAGGAACCAACTGTGAAAGAACCCATAATCGTACCAGTTGACCAACTAATCCAAGAGCCTTACGCTTCGGTTCTGTGCTTCCCAAAACCCAGCGAAGCCGAAGTGCAAAGCCGCATCCAAGAACTGCGCAGCCACGGCGTCACGGCTCTTGAGTTCTCGGGGTCAGCCAGCCTCTTCGGCGTCAAGGTTCCAGTTTTGGGCAAGGGCTTCGTCGGAATCGTGGTAATAGTGCATCTCAACGGGGAGAGAGTGGCGGTCAAAATCCGAAGGGTAGACGCGGACCGAGCCGACCTGCTTCATGAAGCTCGAATGTTGTCGGTGGCAAACTCTGTTAACGTGGCGCCCAAGCTGATTTCGGCAAGCAAAAACTTCCTTGTGATGCAGCTGATTGACGGAGAGTTGCTTCCCAACTGGTTGGAAACACACAAAGACCCCACCGTCGTCAAGGCGGTTCTAAGGGAAATCTTAGAGCAATGTTTCAGACTGGACCAAGCAGGCTTGGACCATGGCGAACTCAGCAAAGCACCCAAGCATGTGCTGCTGGACAAGGCTGAGAAGCCGTTTATCGTTGATTTTGAAACCGCCAGCGTCGAACGAAGGGTAGCAAATGTCACCGCGGTTTGCCAGTATCTTTTTGGCGGCAAAAGCACTGCAGCACAAATTCTGGCTCAAATTTTAGGCGAAAAGAATATGTTGGAATTGATTGGCACGTTGCGGGCTTACAAGATTAACAAAACCAGAGGCAACTTTGAAGGGTTGCTTAAGGTTTGCCTTGCTTAGCTTATGCTAGAATCTCCAGTAGTCTTTTAGTTTCTCTTGCTTCCTTTATTTCCTTGGCGATGCGTCTTCCCATGTACATGTTCTCGCCGTACTTCAGGTAAGCGTAGGGTGAAGTGCCGATGCCGACGTTGGTTCCCGCAACGATGCGCGCGGAGATTTCGAACGTGAAGATTTTGAGGTCGTCGGTTATCACAGTTTCTAGGCAGAAGGGTCCGATGATTCCTGGCGGCGCCAGCTCTTTGGCTTTTTTGTGCACGTTGTCGCCCATGCGCATGATTTCGGGCAGCAGCGATTCGCGGAGCACGATTGGGAAGTTGCCCACGATGGTGTAGGTTGGGTTAATGTCAATCTCCAGCTGTTCGCTCGCGGGGATTTTGCCGATGGAGTCCACCGCTGACTCGTAACGCCTGTCCATGGCTAGCAGTTCAACCTCGTCGTTTAGGATGGAGCTGAAGTAGCTGGGGTAAACGTTAACGCCCAACGCGTACTCCTGCAAGTGAATAGCGGCTAAATCATCTTCTCTGAGCAAGCCGCGCTTCACGAGTTCGCTGAATTTCTTGTGGAAGGCTTTAGGCGAATTCGCCAAAAAGTATCCTCTTCCGCCTTTGGCGCCTGGCAGCTTGGCGATGACTAAGCGGTCGATGTCCTCGGGCGTTTTGAACGTGGCTGGCAAACGCAGCCCTGCCTGCCGCAGCCACTCTTCCTGGGATTTGCGGTTGGCTTCCCAGTGGAGGAGCTGGCGGTTGCCGAACATGGGCACCATGAGGCTGCTGGTTAATTCTTCGGTGCTGAGGTAGGCGGTGAAGGAGCCGTGGGGAATCAAAATGACGTTCAGCCCGCGGAGTTTCTCCTGTATTTGCTCGCTTAAGAGTTCCGTGAAGTCTTTCACGATGATTAAGTCGTCAACGAGCGGGTACTTCTTGTACATTATCGCGTCTTTTTCTTTGCATACGCAAACCGTGCGGAACCCTTCCTCTTTGGCGCCCTTGAAAATGTTAAGTGAACTATGAGAACCCAACGTGCCTATGGCCAGCTTTTTCTGATCGTACTTGTCGAGGATTTTGGCGATGTCGGCGCTGGTTATCACGTTACCACTTCCGCAAGTCTGCCTTCCTTAACCGCGCGCTTAACTTCCGTCGCCACGCGCCTGCCCGGGCCAACTTCCATGCCGTACTTGTACTTCATGTAAGGCGAAGTAGGCTCGACGCATGGGCAGCCTGGAACCCGCGGGCTAACGTCGAAAACATAGAACTCCAAATCCTTCGTTACCGCACCCTGCAACGCGAACAAGCCGACCATGCCCGGCGGGTACTCTTTCTTGCAGGTGCCAACGAATTTTTCCGCCGCCTCGAAAACCTTCTCGATCTGGCTTTCCCGCATGGTTGCGCCCATGTGCCCGATCTCGATGTTCTGGGTGGGAACGTTCAGTTCCAGTTGCTCCTGTGCTGGCAAGTCCAAGACGCCGTCAAGGTCCGTTTGAATTCGCCTGTCAAAGCCTAGTAGGTCGATTTCGTCGGTTAAGGGCGACCAGAAAAGGTTAGCGTTGAATTTGGCGCCGATAACGTATTCTTCTATTACCGAGTTTTTCAGCGCTTCCACGGTGATGATACCCTGTTTTATGCGTTTCTGCGCTGTTTTCTCGTACTCTTCTGGGGAAGAGGCGTAGAAGAAGGCTCTTTCGATTGCCCGCTGCTTTTCAGGCACTTTTACAATTGTGAGGCGGTCGATTTCGCTTGGCCCCTTGAAGGTTTTCGGCGTCGCTATCCCTGCCTTCTGTAGCAGGTAGAGCTGGTTTCGGGGGGTGTTGCGCTCTTCAGTTCGCAGCATCGAGCGGTTACCCATTAGGGGTACGGCGAACTGGTTTTCTATAGCCTCGTAGCCCGCGTACACTGAGAATGAGCGGTTGGGAACAAAAACCGTGTTCAAGTCGGTGAGAGCTTTCACGGATGCCGCGCTGGTTATTTCTGAGAACTTGTCAAGCATGATGACGTGGTCGAAGATGTTTCGGTAGTACTTCGTGTAGGTCTTGTCTCTTCCCCTCTGGCAAACGACCACGGTTTCGAAGCCTTCTTGCTTCGCGCCTGAAGCAATTTCAAGCGCCGAGTGGGATCCCAAAACGCCGATGCGAACCTGCTTGGGATCATACTTTTCTATCACTTGCTTGATGCTGTTCTCCATCTCTTTATTCCTTCATGTAACATTTATAATCGGCTATAACCTGCGAGAGCAAAGGCGCATTAAACAACTTGTACCCCGTCATCTCGTTCGCCGCAGCCATGTACATTTCGCTTATAATAGTTTTAAGCTTAGGGTCCAGTTTCGGCGGCTGCGACTTACAGAGAGACTTCCAGTCCTCTATGCCTCTGGCTTCGCCCTCTTTCTTGGCCTGCTCCAAATCGGCGTACCAGCTTGTCTTCTTGTAGAATTGCCTCGCAATTTCCTTGCTTACGTGCATGCCTCCATAGGTGAACCTGCACTCGTCAAGCGTTCCGACAACGTCAACAACCATGAGCTCCCTCTTATCATCGAAAGCCAACTCGATTTTTCCATCTTCATTTCGCAGCCCAGCCTTCGAAGCCATCTCGTTGATTGTTTCATCTGCCTTGAGCAGCAAATCCTTGATCTTGCCAAGTTCCTGATCGGTTAAACCAGCGATTTTCTGCGCTTCTTGCCAAGTAACGTAGCGGTCAGTTTCCTCCAGTTTTGTGCTGACGTCGAAAATCGGCTTCGCCAACTGCTCGCCTGGCACGGGGTAATGGTCTAATCCTAAATCTTTAAGACTTATTTTCCCCTCTTGAAGCCGCTTGAAAACTGATGAGCCTTCGGGCAAGCCGTTTCGGTAGATGATTTCCAGCGGAATCAGGCAGTTCTTCAGTTGCGGCGTATACGCGGCGTAGTCATGCACGAGTTTGCCGTCTTCCACAGTTATCTTCGGTTTGTAAACGTTAATCAAGCAGACTTCCATGATGCTGGTGGGTTGATTCACTTCTTTGATCTTAACCGCCCTTCCGTTTGTGTCGACCAAACCCCGATAGTGCGTCTTAACGCCTTTCCGCTCAAGCTGCTCAAAGCAGTATGCCCCCATGAGGCAGAGAGCGGCTCCTTTGGCTCCGATGTGGTCAGGCATTTCTCCCCAGTCGAAAACGCTGTAACGGTCTGAAAAGTGGAACCTGCCGATGCCCATGGCTTCAGCTGTTGGTGTCTTGATTACTTCGAGGTCTTTCACGCTACCCATAGCCTTTATCCCCAAGTTACCTTGCTCTTAGCAGAATATTCTATTTTAGCTTATACCGCTTTATATAAGAATTGCAGGCTCAAACAGCTGTTACTTTAGTTTCTTAACTGACTCGTTGGCTTTTTCAAGCTCAGCCTTCTTTGAAGCCTGATAGTTCCTGACGCTGTCAGCTACGGCGGCGTCTTCTAAGGCAAGCATTTTGGCTGCGGCAATCGCTGCGCCTTCAGGTTCGATTGTCACCAAGGAGCCTATGCCGCTTGGCACTCTGAGCGAAGAGAAAATGTCAGCTCCGCCGAAAGTTTCAGAGTACGGGGGACAAGCGATCACGGGTTTCGACGAGTTCCCATCGATAAAGGCGCTAAGAGCGTTCGAGCGACCCGCAACCGTGACGTAAACCACCTTCTCAGCCTCGAACTCCCTGATCAACTCAAGCACCTTCTCAGGCGTCTTATGCGCAGAGGCAACCCGAAACTCGTAATCCACGCCCAAAATCTTAAGGTACTTGGCGATTCCACGGGAAAAATCCAGATCCCGCTCTGAACCCATAACAATAACCGCTTTTCCAGCCATAACGCTTCCCAAAAGATGCTAACTTGAAACTGGCTAATTAACGTAACTCGGAAGTTGTAGCACAGAAGCAACCACATCTCTTTATTACCACCTTGCAAACTGCTCGCTCGGCTCGGTCAGGTTCACCATCGACTACGTTTTCAAAAGAAAAGAAGCCTAAGAAAGCAAGTCAAGCAGCAATTTCACAAGGCGGTCTGCCGAGGCTTTAACTTGCGCGGTTAAGCCCTCGCCGAACTCCATGCTCTTCGGCTCGATCAGCAGCAAACCGATTTTCGCGCCAGTCGCCTGCTTAACGTACTCGCAGAAGACCCGAAGAGGCAAAAGGTGCGTCGTAACCGCCGAGGAAACATCGATTTTCTCCGCGTCCAAAAGGCAGGCGTCGCCCGGGTTTAACCCCAAAAAGGCGGCGTCGATCAACAGCACGTGCGACGGCTGGAAATCCTCTATGTCGGAGAGGTAGCTTTCGGGAACCGTCTCAGCCTCAAGCAGAAGAACACGCGCGGGCAGCTTTTCTTTGAGGTCTTCAACGATTCTTAAGCCGACGTAATCATCCGTTCGGATAGGGTTGCCGATCCCCGCCACAACTGTTCTTTTTGCGTCAGCAAACCAATTCTTCAGCTCAGTCTTAATCGATTCAGTCATTCGAACCATGGAAAAGAAAATATGCTTTGAGACTTGAAAAGCTTACCACCAGAAATCTGTTTCCGCAAATTTTAACAAGGTATTTTAACAAGTTGAAGCGTTGAAAAAGTAGGTGGATTTCTTTGGAGCTCAAGCTTCCTAAAGCCTTAATAGGTGATGTCGGCGAGAAGGAACTCAAACTTTACTTAGCTATAATGCTCTACAAAGAACGAAAGATTTCGATTGGTCAGGCGGCTAAACTGGCAGGGTTGACTCTGATCGACTTTAATTATGAACTTGGAAAACACAATGCGTCATTCACTAACATTACTGAAGAGGAGCTGGAAGAAGAACTTCGATGAATAAAGTGATAGTTGCTGACGCCAAGTCCGTTTACACTTTTTTTGCGATTTTGGGCGGTTTTCGGTGGCTGTCCCATGCGTGGTGTAGCGCCAAGGTTGGGTGGTACAGAAGCATTCTTGGTCCTGAGTAGCGCATGACGGTTTTGACTTTCTGTTTCATGTCTGGGCGGTAGCAGTGGATGAGGCATTTGCCGCAGGTGCTTTTCTTGTCTTGAAAGGGGCACTTGTCCAGCCGCAAAAACGCGTACTCCTTGAACTCTTTGCATTCAGCGCAGAGGTCGCCGTGGGTGCCATGGTGGTTTCTGCAGTAGATGTCAACCATGTAGCCTATGGTTTTCTTCTCACGCTTCATTCTCTTGTGTTCAGGGTTAGGCGGTTGCGGCTGCATCGGAATCAACGTTCAAAACATAGGGCTGTGACGGCACATAAGGGTTTACCCTAAAACATTCGGGTTTCACGCTGGCAACGGGGATTCGCAGCCGCTTAAGTTGCAGTCAGGATTTTGCACCATTGCTCGATTTGTTTTTCCGAGTCCTCTTTATCTTTCAAAGCATTAACCAGCGAAAGCGCTCCCAAGTAATTCGAGTTGGGAACTAACGCCATGGTTTGCTTTACTCCCTGAGATTTGTTTTTGCCGCCTTGCACGAAGAAAACGGCAACCTTCTTTCCCGAAAGGTCGTTTTTCCGCAGGTAAGTGGTGATGGCAGGAGATGGTCTTCCAGCCCAAATGGGAGTTCCAACGATTATCAGGTCGTAGTCAGCGGGTGATTTTTGGGTGGGACCTATTTCGGTTTCTTTTCCGCGTCTAGCGTCGGAGCCGCCGCCTAGGAAGCCGATGACGCCGCCCCGCTTTTTTTGGTCGATGACTTCTTCAATGTCCGCTCCGATTTGCGCCGCTATGGTTTGGGCGACGAAGCGGGCGTTGCCTGTTCGGGAGTAGAAAACAACGAGACTCTTCATTTTTGAATCAGCCTGTAAAGCTGTATTCGATTGCAAGCGCATATAAGGCTTGTTAAGTGGAAGAGCTTAAATTGTGACCGCAACAATGTAACAAAGGGGTAAAGAGAATGGTGGTAACATCAGTTGGAAGGCCGAGGTTCAAATACTTCTTTGTTGGACTTCTATGCGTGATTTTTGCTCTTGTTTTGGTCTTGAGCCTTTACAGTTACACTTTAGGCGTTACGAGTCACGGGTTAACCATTTTAGAATCCAGTCAAGTAGCGCCACTGTTCTTGGGTATAACCGCAATCGTGCTGCTAGGTGTGTACGGCGGGTACGAAATCGGCAGGTACGCTGAAGCACAAAACAAAAAAGCGACTTAACTCGAAAACCAGCAGCATCAAAAAAAGCCTGCGTTTTTTCGTTGATATTGAGTGCCTTAGCATTCTTCAGAAATAGTTGAGAATCCAAAAAAATGGATGAATGGGTTGCCCTTAAGCAGGGCTGGTTTATCGGCTTACTGAGCTGATTAGCTTTTTGTCGGCGTTGTAGACTTCAACGGTCAGTGGCATTTGCCCGATTGCGTTGTGTGTTGCGCATCCGAAGCACGGGTCGTAGGCTCTGAAAGCCATCTCAACCATGTTAAGTATGCCTTGGTCGACTTTGCCGCCGTGGATTAAGCCTTTAGCTGCGTCGCGTATGCTCATGCAGATTGCTGGGTAGTTGTTGGTTGTGGCGACGATGAGGTTTACGTCTTTGACGAGAGCGTCCTTGTCGAGGACGTAGTGGTGAATGAGTGTGCCGCGTGCCGCCTCGGTTATGCCCACGCCTTCGCCTGGTTCTCCTGGCTTGTTGCGGACGTTTGTGCTGGTGATTTCTGGGTCCTTAACAAGCTCCATCGTTCTTTCCGTAGCGTAGAGCAGCTCGATTAAGCGTGCCCAATGGAAAGCCAAGGTGCTGTGGACCGGTTTGCCGCCAAGTGTCTTGTACATGACCTCGTATTCTGCCTGCGCCAACGGTGTTGCCATTCCGTCTGAAGCGTTCAGTCGCGCCAGTGGACCGACACGGTAGATGCCGCTGTCTTTGCCTGGAACTTGTCCTTTCCAGCCGACGGCTTTGAGGTACGGGAACTTGCTGTACGTCCATTCCTCGACGTGTTCGCCGATGTGGTTTAGGTAGTCTTTTGCTTCGAACTTGACGAATTCTTTGCCTGATGGGTCGACCACGCGGATTTTGCCGTCGTAGAAGTTGACCTTGTTGTTCTCGTCAACTGTGCCCATGTAGTAGGTTGGCATGGTGTAGGCTTGGCTCAAGATCAGGTCAACGTACTTGGTGTTGCCTAAAACGATTTTGTGGAAAATATCAAGGGTAAACTGGGCGAAGCTAACGCATGAGGTCGCCATTTTCTCAATTTCTTGCCTGTTCTCTTCACTAAGAGGCTTGCTGATTCCGCCTGGCAATCCGCAGACGGGGTGGGTTGCTTTTCCGCCGATGATTTCGGTCATTTTTTGCCCGTAAGCCCGATGCTTTATGACTTCTTTCGCAACTGGCATCCCGACTTTTTCGATGACGCCTAGGATGTTGCGTTTTTCCGGCGGCGCGTCTGGTCCAACTATGAAGTCTGGTCCGCCGAGGTAGTAGAAGTGCAGTGTGTGGTCGTAGATGTAGTAGGCGCTGTACATTAGCTCCCGAAGCTTCTTTGCAGCTGAGGGCGGTTCAACGTTGAATGCCGCGTCTAAGGCTTTTGTTGCCGCGAAGTGGTGCGCCACTGGGCAGACACCGCAGATTCTCGTGGTTAACTGCGGCATAAGCTCGGCTTTTCTGCCGATGCAGAACTTCTCGAATCCTCGCAGCTCAGGAACTTTGAGGTAGGCGTTTTCTACTTCGCCCTGGTCGTTTAGGAATATGGATACGTTTCCGTGTCCTTCAAGACGCGTGATCGGGTCTATTACTATTTCTTTCATTTTTTAATCACCTTTCGTTTCAGGATAGATGCTGGTAAACTGTACATGTAGAAGGTGCCAACAGTGTCCTTCACCTGGCTCAGCAGTTCCTCAACCTCTTTTTCGGTGTACGTGGTTTTGCCCGGTTCACCGTCGTAACCGAGAATCGAAGCCAAAGCGGAAATCATCGCCGCTCCCTGGTCGGGCACGTTCGGGGCTGGTCCGCCGCAGCCTGTGCAGGGCATGTCAACGTTTAAGCATTGGGCGCCGCAGCCGCTTCTGGTTGCAAGTCCCATGCAGAGGATGCCTTGTTCAAGCAGGCACTTTTCTGGCTCTGGGGTTTTCTCGTAGACGCGGTAGATTTTGCCGATTTTCTTGTTTTCTCGTTTTCTTGGGCACTCGTCACACACGGCTTTGAGGGGCGCGAGCACTGAGCCTTTGGGCGGCAGTGTGCCGCTTGCTATGGCGTCTATTGCGCCCGCGATCAGTTTAACCGGCGGTGGGCAGCCTGGCAGGTAATAGTCTACGTCGACTGTCTGCGCCAAAGTTTTTACTGTGTCGTAGAACTCTGGGATTTTAAGTGTGCCTTCTTTAACGTGGGTTACAGTCTGAGGCTCAACCGCCTGCGGGTTCACGTTTGACAAATCTTTTATGTAGACTTGGTCGAAGATCTCTTGTTTGTCGTTGAGGTTTGCCAGTCCAGGTACGCTTCCTTGGTGGGCGCATGAGCCGAAGGCGACCAAGGTTTTGGATTTTTGCCTCAGCAGCTTAGCCATATGTTCCTGTTCGCTGTTGCGTATTGAACCGTTAAAGAATGTTATGTCAATGTACTTGTCAGCCATCTCCTCAACATCTTTGTACTTGATGTCTAAGGCTACTGGCCAGAAAACCACGTCGGCTATTTGCACTACGTCAAGGATTTTCTCGTTTATGTCTAAGACGGCTATCTCGCAGCCGCCGCAGCTTGCAGCCCAGTAAAAGGCTATTTTTAACTTGCTTTTGCTCATGGTTTGTTCACACACTCGGTTACTTGCTTTATTATTTTTGATGCGTTTACTCGGAGTTCGCCGAAGGCTAACTCTTCAGGGGTTAACCCCATTGCTAAGCCGAGTAATTGTGGGTAGTGGAGTATGGGAATGCCATAGGTTTCATTAAACGTTTTCTCTATTCTTAGCTCGTTTGTGTCGTACATTATGTGGCAGAATGGGCAGATTGTGATTAGCGCTTGCGCTTCAACCATTTTAACGTGGTTAAGCTTGTCTCTTGCGAGCTGCAGGGCGATTTTGTCGCTGACTCCTACGCTTGGGGCTCCGCAGCATTCGGTTTCGTCGATGTAGTCGAGGCAGGTTGCTCCAGTTGCTTCGATAAGCATTTTTAGTGTCTGCGGGTCCTCTGGGTCGTCAAAGCCGATGTACTCTTTAGGCCTCAGAATGTGGCAGCCGTTGTGTTCAGCAACCTTAAGCATGCTGAGCGGTCTGGTGACGGACGCCTTGATTTTTTCCACGCCGACATCTTCCTTCAGAAACTGCAAAAGATGCTTTGCCTCAACGGTTCCTTTGAACTCCAACCCGACCTCTCTCAGGTGACTGTTAATTTCCTCTTTCAGAGCTTTGTCTTCTTTGAGGATCTTGTTAGTTTTCTTGAGTGAGCCAGCGCAGCCTGGGCAAAGCGTGAGAATGTTGAGTCCTTCCCGTTCCGCCAGCGCCAAGTTTTTCGCCGCCAAAACAAGCATGGTTTCATGACTGACTGGGTCGAAAGGTAAACCGCAGCAGTTGAACTCAGGCATCTCAACCAGCTCAACGCCGAGCTTAGCCAGAACTTTCCGAGCGGAAATCTCGTAGGCTGAAACGCGGTAAGGGATGGCGCAGCCGAGGAAAAGCAGGAACTTATTGCCCATTGGGCTGTCCTCCTGCGGGTTTCTGGACGGATTCTATAAATTTCACGCCTTTAAGCGCCTTCTTGACGTTTTCGCAGTTGCCTTTCGGCAGGGGCGGAAGCCCTTGGGATTCGCGTTTTTTTATTCTTAAATCGGGAATCTTGTAGGCGTAGCCTGATTCAAGCAGGCTTGCGGTTTGATCTTTGAAGACTTGGGGTATGCAGCCGTTTTCGACGGCTAAGTTTCTGAAAACGCGAATTACGCTTGCCACTTCGACATCTTGGGGGCAACGGTCAGTGCAGGTGAAGCACGCCGCACAAAGCCATAAAGTGTCGCTTTTAAGCACTCGGTCTTTCAAGCCGAGTTGAGCCATGTGGATGAGGGTTCTCGGGCGGTAACTGTCGCTGTACCTTGCTACGGGACAGTCAGAGGTGCATGTTCCACACTGGAAGCATTTGAGGATTTTTTCGCTTCCATGCATCTTGAGCAGTTCGTACTTGAACTTGGGGTCTAGCTCAGACGCTTTGATCGGTTCTTTGCCTGAAGGACTTACCACAGCTGTCTCAGTCATGCATAATCCACCTGACTGGTAGGAAGCACCATACGTGCTTATTTACCCAAAATGTCCAAGTCAACCATTTAAAGGTTAAGTAAACCCAAAGGATATTCGCCCATATTTCAAGTCTTGTTATTTTAAAGGGTTCTGGCACGTTAACTGCCGTTTTTTCGCCAGCTGGATGCTTAGCTGATTAGAATTCTCGGGTTTTCACCGTAGAAACCGTACAAAAATGGGTTGTCGACACAATGCTTTGCTCGTGCACTGGTAAAACCGGTTATCTTATCGCTTCTTCTATCCTTGAATCACGCCTTGTCCGCGTAACTTCCTTGAAAAGCTCCAAACACTCCTTTTTAGTGGGCGCTTCAACGCTGATGCTTCCAAAAGCTCCGATATCGATTCGGTACTTTCTTTCTTCCCTACCATCATCGCCTTGGTTCGTGACGCTCCCCCTCTCTCACGTTCGGACATTTCGAACGGCAAGTTATCTTAACGCTCCTTTTTTGCTTATAAGTTTAGTTCACATGCACTGCTATATCAGAAACAATATAGCGCCAAAACGATTGCCCATAGCGAGCCTTAACACGAAAAAAAATTATCGATATTTTTCTGAAGTGCATCCATAAACCTGTTTGATGCGGCTCAGTCAAGAAATGTTGACTAAAATCAGTCAAGAAACCTTTACGGATAGCCTTTTAACCAAACCAATCTTAACAGCATACATGCGATTCAGAGCGGAGCAAAAGAAGGCAAGAAGGGATTTAAAATGAACAGGTTAAGCGTTTTGACAGGAATTGTCTGCTTTATTTTTCTTTTCAGCTTGATTTTGATCCCGTTTGCAAAGGCAGACTGGGCAATGTACGGCGCGGGTCCTTCTCACAGCAACGTTGGAACAGGGAATCCGCCGCTTTCTCCCGCTATACTTTGGGATTACAACGGCGGTGAAAATGACATCCATCAGAGCGATCAGTTTGATTCGTCTCCTGCAGTTGTTAATGGCGTGGTTTACACAGGCGCGGATGACGGCAACGTCTACGCTTTAAACGCGACCAACGGCGTGGTGCTTTGGAGCTATACCACTGGCGGCGTGGTGCGGTCATCGCCCGCTGTTGTTGATGGCGTAGTTTACATTGGCTCATTTGATGACAACGTTTATGCTTTAAATGCGGCTAACGGTGCTAAACTTTGGAATTACTCCACCGGCGCCTCCGTTTATTCGTCTCCTGCTGTTGTTAACGGTGTAGTCTACGTGGGCTCCGAGGACGGCAACCTTTATGCTTTGAATGCTAATAACGGTGCAAGGCTCTGGAGCTACCCCCTCAGCGGCGTTGTTTCGTCGCCTGCCGTTGTCGCTAATGTTGTCTATATAGGCTCATTTGATGACGGCGCCATTTATGCTTTGAATGCTGCCGATGGCGCAAAACTTTGGAGTTATTCTACTGGCGGCGCCTATGTTTGGTCGTCTCCTATTGTGGTTAACGGCGTAGTCTACGGAGTGTACGGAGGCTCAGTTGAGCAAGGCATAGCTTATGCTTTGAACGCTGCTAGCGGCGCTGAAATCTGGAGTTACTCTTTTGGCACTGACGTTGAGGGTTCTCCTGCTGTTTTTAACGGCATAGCTTACATCGCGTCAATGTCAGGACACGTTTATGCCTTGGATGCTTCCAGCGGTTCGCAAATCTGGAATTGCACTGTTGCCGCCAATATTTCTGCTTCTCCTGTTATCGCCGGCGGAGCAGTCTACGTTGGCGGTCAATGCGGTTCAATTTACGCTTTGGATGCCTCTAACGGTGACCAACTCTGGAATGCCACTTATTTTGGTGTTATTTCGTCTCCTGCTGTTGTTGACGGGGTAGTTTACTTAGGGTCTGATTCTGACAACATTTATGCTCTGGGCGCGGCTGCTTCTTCACCTACACCCTCATCAACACCGCCAATATCATCAACAACTTTGCCCGCCACAACAGACAATGGCTCAACAATCGACCTTGCAATCAGCGGAAACATAACAAGCGCCCAAATATCCAATGTAACAATCACAACAAACCAACCTAACAACTCAACAACTGTGTCTTTTACTGTAACTGGGGAAAGCGGGACCATGGGTTTCGGTAACATAACTATCCCAATAAGTGCAGTTCTCAACGGAACCACACCAATAGTCTACATCGATGGTCAGCCAGCCTCAATCCAAGGGTACACACAAGATGGCGACAACTACTACGTGTGGTTTTCAACGCATTTCAGCACGCATCAAATAGACATTGTCTTCACTAAAACCTCTTCATCGCCAAATCCAACAATTTCACCTAGCCGAACATCTGCGCAGTCAAGTTCACTTTTGGAAGTAATCTATGGAGTAGCTGGTGGCGTAGCCACCGCGGCAACACTTTTAGTTGTGCTTAAATTAATAACAAAGACGACAAGAGCAAAGAGCCGCCTCCCCGAGTTGTAGAGTGATTAGCTTGGACGCCCTTGGGAGCTCAGCTAGCGCGTAATCTCTGCTGCCGCGATACTTAGGCATCGAAAAACCGATAAGTTAAGTCAATGGAAGGCAACAGTCCTTTTCCTTAGCAAGTGTATGCCACTCTTTGCATTCAAAGAGTCAGTCAAGAAATGTTGACTAACAGTGGTCAAGAAACCTTAACGAACACGTTTTTATAGCGTTCCAGCGCCATGCAGCATTGTTGGTAGCCATGACTAAAAACATCAAAACCGCAACCGCCACAGCCCTTCTGCTCTTTGCCACCGCACTTCTCGCGACAAGTTTTGCCTCGGCGTATTCACCTCCGATAGAGCCAAACCAAGTCGGCCCAGTCTACACCTACACGCTGCCTGGCTACGCGTTAAACTATACGATTATACAGATGCCTCCGCCCGACGCCGACGCCATTAACCCATACGCCTACAACATCGTGGTTTACGAAGACTACCCGCCCCAGCCGATCCAGATCTGTTTCCTCGAAGCAGACAGATCAGGCGCAGTGCAGAACATGACCATGACTTTGCCGACCGACGGATTCTCCACCTCGATAGGATGCACCGGCTTCCCCACGCAGATCACGATGCACTGGCTAAACGGCGGATTCCCCTCTTCCACCCCGGCGCCCAGTCCGACCGCGTCTCCCCAAGTCGCCTCGTACTTCATCGGGACCTTCACGTATCAACTGCCCAACTGCACAATTCACTACGGCATCGTCCAAGATCCGCCGCCGAACTCGGGTTCACCCTACCCCAGCCAGTACTTCCTTATGGTCAACGAGGATTACCCGCCCTACCCGATCCTGCTCAGCTTCCACGAGCAAACCGCAGATGGCGCAACACAGAAAGTCAGCATTATACTGCCCACGGATGCCTTCTCCTCAGATAGTTCCTGCACAAGCTGCCCTTGGCAAATCACGATGACCCCAGCATACAACGACACCAACTGCTCGAACTGCCAAGTAACACAAGTCACACCCGAAAACGAAACCACAACAGCCACCCCCACACAGAACCCAACCGCAACTCCAACAACAACAGCCAATGCGCCGCAAGCGCTCACCCAACCCAAGGGCAGCGGACTCGACGTTCAAGGATGGCTCGTCGCCGTGATTGCCGTCATCGCTATAATGGCATTTGTTATCGGCGCGTTGGCTGGAGTCATTGCAATGATGCGGCAAAGAAGCACCCGAACGTAAATTTCTCGTAGAGCGACTTTGAGTTAAGTCAAAAAAACTTGACTAAAACCAGTCAAGAACCCTTAACGAATAACCTTTTAACAACAGACCTTTCTAATAGAAGCCATGAGCAACAGAAGCAAAACTTACGCTTCAATTCTTATCGCCTCGTTCCTGATTTCGTTAGCCGTTTTGCCATCGGCGGTTTCAGCCAAGTCTGAACAGGCTTGGAACGTTCAAACTTTGGATGAAGATGCGTGGGCTGGCGGCGGTTGCCCCATTGCAGTAGATTCAAACAATGTCACCCACATAGCCTACATGGATTTTCCCTCTGGCACAAATTCTTTGATTTACACAAGCAGTAACGGTTCAGGTTGGATCAACCAAACTGTTGATGGCTCGGGTTATGTTTTCGTTGTTTTCAGTCTTGTTTTCGATGCAAACGGTTACCCACATATATTGTATAATACAAGCCCTCTTGGGGCTCCAATTGACCCTTTAAAGATTGCTAGTTGGAACGGAAATGGCTGGGACATCCAAAACACGGGCATATCTTACGCAGGTTCTGCAGCGCTCGCATTGGATTCATCTGGCAATCCACACATCGCTTACACTACTGGCGTTGAATTGCAATATGGTGTAACTTGGTTAGGCAGCGCGTTGGATTATGCAAGCTGGACAGGGACAAGCTGGACTACCCAAACCATATACAGTAACATGAACGACAGTTTTTCAACGTTTTCTTTCGCGTTGGGCTCAAACAATACGCCGTACATAATGTATAGCTTAACGTCCAATTCCAGCGCTATCAAGCTTGCAAAATACCAAAACTCAAGTTGGAATACCCAAACTATTCCGTTGCCTCCCTCATCAGCTAATCTCGGAAACGTGGTTGTCGATTCTAAGGGCTATCCGCACTTCATTTACACGCAGCCTTACCAAAACTCAACCACTCTTAGCACAATACTTTATGCCAGTTTCAACGGTACTGTTTGGATTTCGCAGACCGTGGCTTCAAAGGTCAGCTTAGGAGATGACAATCCAGTCGGCCAGTTGGTTTTAGACTCGCATGGTAACCCCCACTTCTGCTACATCAATTCAGACGGAGTTCCCATGTATGCCTCCTATTCAGGCAGCGCGTGGAACATTCAAACCATAAGCTCAAACACTTCAGCCAATGGACCCTGCTGGCTAGCATTAGACGCCAGCGGCAACCCACACATCAGCTACCGCACAGCCTCGGGCGCACGCTACACCGCCGTCTTAATGTACGCCACAACGAATGAGACAAATCAGGCAACTTCAACTCTTGTTCCAGAGTTTCCAGTGCTAGTAATCCTGCCCCCGTTCCTCGCTGTGCTTTCTATTGCCATTGCTGTGACACAGAGCCGTAGAGAAACACTGCGTCAAGAAACGTCGTAATCCCATAAGTAGGGGGATGTTGAACAAAAAACTCAGTTTGTGTCTAACCAACAGACATAAACAGCTATTTCGGCTTTTTGAATCGAGTAAGGAATAAATCAGGTTTTAATGGCTCAAAGCCCACGTATCTGTCTGTATCCGTAAAATCATCGGGGAAAATGGTTTTTGGCTTTTTCACAATTTCTTCAGCAATTCTGTGTAAGCCATCATCCCCTGTAACCAAATACATGAAGCCTTCAAAGAATCGCATATTTTTGTAAACAAAACAGTCCGCAAGAATCAACAAGTCGGCGTCATTGGCAAAGCTAGTTACTAACTTTTTATCTCTGGCTTCTTTTATTACAAGGTAAAGACCTTGACTCAAGCTTGCCTCTTCTTCGCTGAACTGTTCCTCATGACCTCTACATATTTTGGAAAACTCGGCCATTTTTTCAAGCGTCATGTTTGTCATTCTGGTTTGCGTTAGAACGTAATCTAAAGAAACGAATGACCAAAAGATTTCTTTGTTAGCATCCCAGAATAGAAGCAAATCGCCTAAACTTTTACCGAAAGCATCTAAACTTTTCAACAGGCCGTAGGTCTTTTTGTAAAACTCTATTTCCGTAGACTTATTTTGTCTAGCTTTTGAGATTTCATTTTCGACAATTTCAAGAAATCTGCGAAATTTCTTTAGGATAAGGGTGCTGAAATCACTTTTGCTTGCGGGTAAAATTACATAGTTGTAATGCTCTTTTAAAATATTAAAGCAATCCCTATATTGACAAGCACGGAAGCTGATTTTCGTACTTGAAGCCAAGAAAATGCTAGGATAGATAATTTGGGAGTCAGGAACGAATTTCAGCTCATTGGTCATCTATTTGCCTCTAAGTTATCTCGGAAATAACAAGACCATTGCCTATCGCATCAACGATCTCAGATGGCGAAGACTGGCCCATCTCGATTCCAATCATTATGGATAAAATGTTAAATATTTGTGGGATTTTTTCCCAGATAATCATGCAAACCTTATCTCTGGCTTTCCTCACAAGTCGCGAATTCTTTAATTGGTTTCTTACAATTGATAGTTCTTGAACGATATTATTCAATATCGTAATCATTCCTCGAACAGCCAAGGCTTTAACCCATTTTAGCTCACTTTCAAAAACATTTGACGTATCTTCGCATTGTTGCACCAATGTTTTTAGCGATTCAGCAGTTCCTATTAGTCTTGATAGGTAAGAACGCACACTTAGAGCATTCTCGCTGACAAATTCATGTGTATGGGTTATTAAGTCAGTCAAATTCGACAAATAATTTCTTACTTCAGAGGTCAATGATTTTTCAGTGTCGCAAATTAGTCGCTTCTCGTCTACCTCAAGGACCCTGGACGTGCTGACAAAGTAATGCAAGGAGTAGTCTTGAAGCAAACCCTGCAGTTCAATTAGTTGCACAAAAATCCCCGCCTACAGATCTTCTGGATTATATGCATTGTATACATACTCAAGTATCTTGCTTAAGGGCTTACTGCCATATTCATCCATCGTATCATCTAGAGCTGCCTTGTTTTTTGCGCTCATTTCAGTTATTATAATACTGGCAACGGCCTTTCCCCTAGGTGTAAGACTGAGCTTTTTTACTGTGTACTCGTTTCCAGAGTAACTGGTTCGGTTTAATGATTGCTCAACCAACAATTCTTCTCGCTTCAAGTCTTCTATTGCATCTTCCAACTCTCTGGAGAATGGCCCGTAATAATGCCAATGGAATTCAGCGAAACATTCCATTCCATTTTCATAGATTGAAAGAAAAGCTAATTTCTGCAATTTTGTGGCTGATTCAAAAGTGCCTCCAGAATTGAGAACAGTTGCCAAAATGAAATCTTTACACGTCATGTTTACAGACATGGTTCTCCATGTTATAACGCTTTGTAACACCTATAAATAATTTGGGGTTTAACGCAAAATACGTACTGATTAAAAAATTCCTAAGAAAGGTCAACAGGGCAAAAATAGAAGCGTGGAGAATGGAGACATTACAACAAAAAGAGCGGGTTTGAAACAATCTTCTGCAACGTAAACACAATCGCTCAGAAAGAAAAGGGGACGTTTTGAAGTAATTTTTTCTCGTTATATAGGTCGCACCACATATCTACGACTTGGTTTTTGAATCGTGCGCGGCTTTGACCGTGACGTCTGGTCCTTAAATTCCAGCCAAGGGAGGAAGGATATGGGGAGATGAACTGTTCCGCGGTGCATGGGCGAACTGTGCCGTTCTGGCTGTATTCTTTTCAGCCATCCGCTTCCCTTCGGAACTTCTGTGTCCATCTGCCTTTGAACATGATGTGGATTGTGCATTCAGAATTCTTTATGATGGCTCCTCTTGGCATCGGGAAATATGGGAAATTATGGTTTATTGGGCGGTTCTTCTTGCTCCGCAGTTTGGGCAGGTAAGCGTGGTTTCAGGCATTTCCGTTTGGCAGTATTGGCATGCGACAAGCCGTGCTTCTGGCGGTTCGTTTGCTGGTTTTTCGTTTTGCGGTATGACTTGGAACTGAATCTCTTTGGTGGTTACGTCGGGTCTTCCGTGGACGGCGACGACTCCTTTGATTTCCCACTGAACCGTGTCGCCTGCGGACATGAAGGTTGGGCGTGCACCAGCGGGGATGCCTACGCTGAACCTAAAGGCGTTGCTGACGCCGTTAGCTAGATGGGTGGCTGGGTTGCATGGGGGTTTTGCTTGGTAGAGAACCCGATTTTCGGTTACTTGCCGCTTAACCACCATCTTGAGCGCAGGGTCATACTCGGTTCGCGTGACCTGCGCGGTTTCCGTGCATTTGATTTCGCAGCGGATTTCATCTGCCTCTATGTCTTCGTGCGGCGTAACCGTGAACATTCCTTCCAAATTGTCGCCCAAGACGGCGTATTGGTCGGTGAGTTGCAGGTTGACGTCTGCTTTTGGAGCGACTAAATGCTCTTCCAGCTTCTTTAGGAATCCCATAGGTACCGCATGCTACTGTGAGTTGTGGGCTTAAAAGCTTTGATGCGAGACGCATGAGCCGCTTGAGGTGTTGTGCAGCAGAGATTGCTATCCGAAAATCGGGATTGCTGTATTTCCAAAAAAATGTTTTGGAATATTCCAAAACTCAAGCCGAAAAAACCTCCCTTTCATGCGTTTCGCGGCAGTTGATTCTGCATGGATTTTAGTCAGAACCAAAAAACCAACAAGAAGCAAGCCCCGTCAAATCAAGCTGACAGAGGGGAGGGGGTCTACTATTTACAACAAAAACCCATTGTAAAAATGGTTGAAAAGAAAGAGGAAAAGGAGAGCGGCTTACCTGACCTTGCGGTCAACCAGCTTGCCGTCGGCGTCGAACAGTTTTATGTCCAGCGGCATCTGACCGACCGCGTGGGTCGCGCAGCTCAGGCACGGGTCGAAAGCGCGGATTACGGCTTCAACGCGGTTAAGCATGCCTTCCTCAAGCGTCTTCGCCTTCACGTACTTCTTTGCAACCTGAGTTACCGCCCTGTTGTAGGCGATGTTGTTGTGCTCCGTCGCGATGATCATGTTGTTCCAAGTTATCATGCCTTCCTTGTCGACCTTGTAATGATGAATAAGGGTGCCTCTTGGCGCCTCAGCCACGCCGACGCCCTCGTAATGGTTCACCAAAGCCTTCGACGTAACGTGCTCGGAGAGAATCTCTGGGTCTTCCAGCAGCTCCTTCGCCTTTTCAACGCAGAACAGCAACTCAATCAGCCGCGCGTAGTGGTAATGGAAGGTGCTTTGGACAACGCCGTTCCTGCCCAACTTCTTGAACTCCTTAAGCTCCAAGTCTGCAAGAGGCGTGCCGCAGTGTGACGCAACGTTCATTCGCGCTAAGGGTCCGACACGATAGAAACCGTCTGGGTACCCGACCGCTTTGAAGTACGGGAACTTCATGAACGAGTAGGGTTCAACAGCTTCACCTATGAAGTCGCTGTAAGTTGTCGGGTCAACGCACTGCGCAACGACTTTGCCGTCCTTGTCCATAATGGTCAACGTGCCGTCGTAGTGTTCAAGCCCACCCGTCGGAGTTACCAGACCCATGTAGTAGCTTGGGAAATTCCCGAAGTTCTCCACTTCCTCATCAAAGTTCTTCAGCCACTCCTTGTAGAGTGCAAGCGTCTTTTCCGCACCGTCAAGCGCCTCAGGCAAATTACACTTCAAATAATCCGCTTTTTCCCTGCTCAGAGGCCATTTGGCTCCGCCTGGAAGAATCCACTCGCTTGAATGTACCCGCTTGCCAGCGATCTTCTCGATTATTTCTTGACCGAACTTTCGAAGCTTAACACCCTGCAACGCCAGCTTCGGATCCTTCTCTATAAGCCCGAAAACGTTTCTTGCCGCTGGGTCAGAGTCGAAGCCAAGCATCAGGTCAGGCGCAGAGAGATAATAGAAGTTCAATGCGTGCGACTGAATCATCTGTCCCATGTGCATTAAGCGGCGCAGTTTTATGGCGGCGGGTGGCGGGCTAACTCCGACGATGGCGTCGCAAGCTTTGGCAGAAGCAAGCAGGTGGCTCACTGGGCAGATTCCGCAGGCTCGGGACGTTATGCTGGGCATCTCGTAGAAAGGTCGCCCTTCAGTGAATTTTTCGAAGCCTCTGAAGTCAACAACCTGGAACCTTGCTTCTTTGACGGAATCATCGTTGTTTAGGCAGATGGATACTTGAGCGTGCCCCTCTATTCTGGTGATGGGGCTGATTACGATTTGCTTGCTGTCTTTTTCTTCTTTAACCATATTTTGTTTTACCCTCCATTCTTGGCGTCTTACCTGCCAGCAATTCGGTTATCACGTAGTTGATCAGGTCCGCGTGCGGCGGGCATCCCGGTATGTAGAAGTCAACTTTGACGGCTTCATGCAGTGGACGAGCCTTAATCAGAAGCTTCGGCACATCAGTTGGGATCGCAGCGTTCAAATCAGACTTCTGCTTGTACGCCCGCTCCAGCACGGCTCGATCGCTGTGGCGCCACGAGTTTCTCAGTGCAGCCACGTTTCCCGTCACCGCGCAGTCGCCGAGCGATATCAAGACTTTGGTTCGGGCTCTCACCTTCTGAAGCATGTGAAGCTGCTCTTCGTTCGCAATCGCGCCTTCGATGAGCGTGACATCAACGTTTTCTGGAAACTCCTTCACATCGGCGATGGGGCTGTAAACCAGCTGGATTTTCTGAGCTAGATCCACAAGCCGCTCGTCTTGATCTAGGAACGACATGTGACAGCCTGCGCAGCCGCTAAGCCAAACCGTGGCGACTCTAACCTTCGCGTTCGCGGTCATTTGCGTTGCCTCCTCGCCAAGATGAACTCGGCGATATCTTTACGCTTAGTATGGTCAATGGGTTCTCCCTCGATGTATATGGCTCCCACAGGGCAGACCTTCGCGCATTTGCGGCAGGATGTGCATGAGCAAGAATTCGCCCAGTGCTCATCAAGATCCATAATTACCTCAGTGTCCTTCCCCCGCAGCTTAAGGTCAAGCGTGTGGACGCCTTCAATCTGGTCGCAGACACGAATGCAACGGGTACATAGAATGCACCTGTTCCTATCAATGACCAAGAAGTCATGAGTGGAATCGACGGGGTCACGAGTCCAGTTCCTCTCAAACATCACATGGTCAACTCCAAGCTCCTTAGCCATGGCTTGCAGTTCGCAGTGATCGTTAGCAACACAGACCGAGCATATGTGAACCCGCTCGGACATCAGCAGTTGAACAGCCATCTTGCGGCAATCTTTAAGCCTCTCCGACTTGGTTGTGATTTCCATGTTAGGTCCAACGGGCGTGGTGCACGCAGGGAAAAGCTTTGGTGAGCCGCTGATTTCAACGAGGCATAGTCGGCAGCCGCCGTAAGGGATTAAACCTTCAAGCGAGCATAACGTTGGAATTATGATGCCATTGGATTTAGCCGCTTCCAGGATAGTGGTGCCTTCAGGAACTGAAACTTCGACACCGTCAATCTTAAGTTTCAAAGTGTTGGGTGCGCTCACGTTTATTCCTCCTCCCCATGCTTCTTGAAGCATTTACCTGCTTCACATTTCTTTTCAACGATGTGTTTAACGTACTCATCTTTGAAGTACCGAAGCGTAGTCAGAACCGGGTTAGGCGCTGTTTGCCCCAGACCGCAAAGGCTCGCATCTCGAATGTAGACCCCTGCCTTCTCCAGAGTGGCGATGTCGTCCATTTTGCCGTTGCCCGTTGAAATTTGGTCATATATTTCTTTGACTCGGGCTAAGCCAGCTCGGCAGGGCGTGCATTTGCCGCATGATTCTTCAACGCAGAAGTCAGTGAAGAACCTAGCCGTGTCAACCATGCATGATTCGTCGTCAAGCACTACGATGCCGCCTGAGCCCATGATTGCTCCAGCCTTCGTCAGTGACTCATAGTCAATTGGGAGGTCCAGCAACGTGTCAGGTAGGCAGCCGCCTGAGGGTCCGCCCACTAGGACAGCCTTGAATTTCCTTCCTTCAGCCACGCCGCCGCCGATTTCGAACACGACTTCTCTCAGCGTGATTCCCATCGGCACTTCAATTAAGCCTGGATTGTTAACTTTACCCGTAAGCGAGAAGCATTTGGTTCCCGCGCATTTCGGAGTGCCTGTTTTCGCGAACCATGCGCCCCCGTTTTGTATGATTTGAGGTATGTTTGCGAATGTTTCAACGTTCTGGATAAGCGTGGGTTTCTTCCATAAACCAGAGTTCGCCGGGTACGGTGGACGCGGACGAGGCATAGCTCTTTGTCCCTCCACTGAGGCGAGAATTGCTGTTTCTTCTCCTGCGACAAACGCGCCTGCGCCAAATCGGAGTTCAAGGTCGAATTTAAAGTTGGTTTCTAAGATGTTGTCGCCGAGAAGTGACATTGCCTTTGCCTGAGCGATAGCCTTCACCAAGGTTTGGATGGCTAACGGGTACTCGGACCTAATGTAAATGTAGCCTTTTTCCGCGCCGATCGCGAATGCGGCAATAAGCATGCCTTCGATGATGGCGTGCGGGTCAGCTTCTGCCAAGGTTCGGTTTGCGAATACGCCTGGGTCTCCTTCGTCGAGGTTGGCAACTATGTACTTGGGAGTGTTCTGCGCCCTTGATACTAAAGTCCATTTTTGCCCTGTTGGGAAGCCTGCGCCGCCTCTGCCTCGAAGACCGCTAGCCACCACCTCAGCGATTACGGCTTGCGGAGTCATGGATGTTAAGCACTTAGCAATTGCGGAGTAGCCGCCTGCAGAAATGTAATCTTGAATTCTCAGGGGGTCAATTTTTCCAGCGTTCCTTAAAACAAGCCGATGCTGCTTTTTGAAGTACGCCTCATTCTTGTAAAGCATTTCTTTTACTGGTAAATCGAGAACTATGTGGTCACGGACAATCTCCCTCACAGCTTCAGGGGTAACGCTCTGGTAAAGGTAGTCACCGGGCTCAATCAAAACTGCGGGACCGACAGAGCATGTGCCGATGCAGCCTGTGCGTGCAACTTTGCATTCCTTGTCCACGCCTAACTCCTTAACCGCATCTTCGAAAGCTTTCAGGACTTTGAGCGCTCCGAAAGGAACGCATCCGCTTGAGCAGCAAACATTAATCCGGTACTTGTATGCCCTTTGAAAATCAATTTCATGCTCAGCTATTTTTTGAATATCATCAACTTTCAGGTTTAATCCCTCCAAGAACAGCCTTTATTCTTGCAATAACTATTTCTTTTGTGGCTCTACCCACCACGTCATCATCAATCACGACGTTCGGTGCCATAGCGCACGCGCCGATGCACCGCGTGACAAGAAGGGAAAGCTTTCCATCTGAAGTTTCTCCGCCGCGTTTGACGTTAAATTCTTTTTCAACAGCCTCAAAAATCTGTTCAACTTCTTTCACGTAGCAAGCGGTTCCTAAGCAACCAGTGACGATGTGTTGCCCGGGCTGTTTAAATTTGAAGAAGCTGTAGAAAGTTGCTACGCCGTAAACATGGCTCGGCGGAATGTTAAGCGACCCAGAAATGTCCATAAGCAAATCCTTATCTAAATAGCCGTAAATTTCTTGGGCGCGATGCAGTATTTCTAAAAGAGCGCTTTCTTGGTAATTGTGTTCTTTCAAAACTTTTTCCAACGTTGAACGTCTCTGGTCCATTTCAGACAATGGTTTGATCCTCCTTTAAATTCAATGGAACCACACCGCACCACTACAGAAATCCTAGTATAAAAGTCTAAAGGGCAGATAGACGATGTTTCTAAGGCAATTAGCCACAAAACTTGATCTTGACCGTAAATAATTCGTTTGGTTTTGGACTGCTCAAACACGTTTTTCGGTAGATAGTCCTTTTTTAGGAAAAGAATTATATGTGCATCTTTACCTTTTCATGTACTATTACAAAAAAAAATTGCTTATTCTCAGCAATCTGGAAGCGATGAAATGCGTATAATATCAAAAGAAAACTTTGCTCTTTTTGTCAACTCCATGATAAAAGATGAATCTTTGAACGTTATAGGTGTCAAAGCGAAAGGCAATAAATTCGCTTTCGGGCCTTTAGAGTCTGCCAGTGAACTGCGAATGGATTATGACGTTACTCTTCTTCCGCCTAAGAAGTATTTCTTTCCCCAAAGAGAAACTTTAGTGACTTATAATGTGGGAAAGAGTTTTTCTGCTAAAAGCCCATCTGAAATCAAGCCCATGGTGCTAGTCGGCGTTCACCCATATGATATAGTAGCCCTTCTTCACATGGATGAAGTCTTTAGCGAAACAAAATCAGACCCGTACTATTTTGAAAAACGGGAAGCATCGATAATTATCGGCGTTAATATTGTGAAAATGTCAAAATGGTGCTTTGCAGATTACATGGGCAGCGCCACAGTAGAGTATGGCTATGACCTTATGCTCACGGATCTTGGAAACAGGTATGCCATCAGTATTGGTTCGGAAAAAGGCGAGGCACTCCTGGATAAGTATGCAAAAAACGTTGATAATGCGCTTGCAAGAGACACCCAGCTGGTCGGCCAGAAAAAGCGGGAAATAATGGCGATGACACAACAAAAGCTGGATCTTCCACCAGAATTAATTCCTGAAATGCTGAGTAAATTTTACGGAGACAGTTCTTTCTGGGAGAAACATTCTGAGAAATGTTTAGCTTGCGGCTCCTGCGTCCTTGTTTGCCCCACATGCTACTGCTTTGATATTAAAGATAATCCTGACTTGTCCCTTGAACAGGGCGAACGAGTGAGAACTTGGGATGGATGCTTAATCGAAGATTTTGCGAAAATCAGTTCAGGTGAAAATTTCCGCCCAACAAGACCGACCAGATATAGACATAGATACTTTAAGAAAGGCAAGTATCTGTTTGATCGATTCGGATTCGTTTCGTGTGTAGGTTGCGGGCGGTGCTCCTCGAACTGTCTTCCTAACATTGCCAACCCAGTCAATCTTTTCAATGACATGTACCATGAAAACCAGAACAGTGGCGTGCAAGTGACTGCTGTATCAACGCCTGAAGTTAAAATTCAAACTGAAGGCAACATAGACTTTGTTCCTATGCTTGCAACAATCGTAAGGAAACAGCCTATGACGGCTAATGAAACGTTGTTTGAAATCAAATTGGACGATGGCTCGGTTCTGGGTCACAAACCAGGACAATTCGTTGAAGTTTCGGTTTTTGGAATAGGCGAAGCGCCAATTTCCATTTCGTCGCCGCCAACAAAGAAAGAAACGTTTGAAATATGCGTTCGTAAACTAGGCAACGTAACAACGAAGTTGCACACGCTTAACGCCGGAGACAAAGTGGGAATAAGAGGACCGTTTGGAAACGGATTTGATGCAGAATTCTTGAAAGGCAAAGACCTGCTTTTTGTGGCAGGCGGCCTGGGACTTGCACCGCTGCGGTCATTATTCAATTACGTTCTTGATAACCGAAAAGACTATGGCCAGGTAATTTTGCTTTATGGCTGTAAGGAGCCAAAGGATCTGCTTTTTGCTGATGAACTTCTTGCACTAGCCGAGAGAGACGACGTAGAATTCAAGCCTACAGTCGACAGTTGCCCTGAAACCGAAACTTGGTCGGCAAATATAGGTGTGATAACAACGCTTATTCCTCAAATAAAGTTTGATCCCGAAAAAACGTACGCTGTAATTTGCGGTCCACCAATCATGTACAAGTTCGTCATTGCTGACTTAAAAAAACGAAACGTTCCCGACGATCACATAATCATGTCTTTGGAGAGAAGAATGAAGTGTGGAGTTGGAAGATGTGGTCACTGCCAGATCAACCAAGTCTATGTTTGCAAGGATGGACCCGTGTTTAATTATTCAAAAATCAGGGGAATCCCGGAGGCGCTTTAAAGGTGAAGCCGAAAGTAGCTTTCTTTGATTTTGCTGGCTGCGAGGGTGACGAGCTGCAAATCGCCAATTTGGAAGAAGAAATACTGGCCCTTCTTGATCAAGTGGAAGTTGTGAGCTTTAGAGAAGTCATGAAAGAACACAGCGACAATTATGACATAGCCTTCGTAGAAGGGTCATGCACTCGACTTCAAGACGAAGATAGACTAAAGCAAATAAGAAAAAACGCTAAGGTAGTTGTCGCCATCGGCTCATGCGCCGCTATCGGCGGAATAAACTCGCTGAAAAACTACAAGGAACTGGACGAAGTTAAAAAAACCGTTTACGGTGACAGCGCAAGACTATTTGATACTTATGCCGCTAGGCCAATAGACTCCGTGATACCTGTAGATGCCTACGTGTATGGGTGCCCGATGACCAAGGAAGAGTTTCTCAGCGTTGTTAAATCGTTGTTGCTTGGAAAGAAACCCGATATACCCACTTACCCCGTATGCGTTGAATGCAAAAAGAACGAAAATATCTGTGCCTTCGAAAGGGGACAATTCTGCGTCGGGCCAGTCACAAGAGCAGGATGCGATTCCTGCTGCGTCAACGAAGGAACGATATGTTGGGGATGCCGAGGCTTGGTAGATAACCCTAACGAGAATTCTGAAAAAGAAGTCTTAATCAAATATGGCTTAACAGTTGATGATGCAGTTAGCAAGTTTAGTTTATACTTTGGTTGGCAGGAGAGACGAAAATGAAAAACCAGAACTTAAACCTGAAAGTGCACTATATTACCCGAGTTGAAGGACACGGTGACATATACGTAAATGTCCGTGAAGGAACGGTAGAAAAATGCGAGTGGGCAATACCTGAAGCGCCAAGATTCTTTGAAGCGATGGTTGTAGGTCGCCAGTACAGCGAACTGCACCATATAACGTCTAGGATCTGCGGAATCTGCTCAATAGGCCACACGCTCGCATCGCTCAAAGCAACTGAGACAGCCATGGGCATCCAAATAAGCGAGCAAGACCTGAAACTAAGGAAACTGGCGCTTCACGGTGAAAACCTGCAAAGCCACATTCTGCATTTAGGCTTCTTGGTCCTGCCCGACCTGATGGGTGTGGGTTCAGTTATTCCAATTGCAGCTTCAAACCCCAAAGAAGTAAAAACTGTTCTGCGCTTGCATCGGCTAGCAAATGAAATGTCTAATTTGCTTTGCGGCAGAACCACGCACCCTCAAAGGCTTCTACCTGGCGGCTTCTCAAAAATCCCATCAATAAACGAGTTAACAGCTATTAGACAGAAACTGAAAGAATCTGCCCCAGACGTTCAAGCTGTCGCAGGTTTAATCAAGGCTTTAGCGGGTAAACTGCCTGATTTTACAAGGGAAACAGAATTCATCGGTTTAACCAGCCCTAACGAGTATGCATTGTACGACGGAAAGCTTAGCTCCACCGACACAGGAATAGCGCCTGTAAACGAGTACCTATCATACACAAACGAGTACATCGTTCCATACTCCACCGCCAAACGCGCAAAACACGCCCGTGAATCTTACATGGTCGGGGCGCTTGCTAGATTGAACCTGAACTACGAAAAGCTTTCACCGATGGCTAAGCAGACAGCGGAAATGTTCGACCTCAAACCAGTATGCCATAACCCATTCATGAACAGCATTGCGCAGCTTGTAGAAGTTGTTCACAGCTTGGAAGATTCAATCAAACTCATCGATGAACTGGAATCTGCAGGCTTGAAGAGTCAACCAGAATACAATAAGCCAGAAATCAAAGTTAAAGCTGGACGCGGCATCGGCGCTGTCGAAGTCCCAAGAGGCATCTTGTTCCATGACTATACTTACAATGACAAAGGATACTGCACTAAAGCCAACTGCATAATCCCGACAAATCAAAACCACGGCAACATCGAATTAGACCTAAAAGCGCTGCTACCCAAGATTCTTGACAAATCAGAAAAAGAAATCGAGCTCACCTTGGAAATGCTCGTCAGAGCCTACGACCCATGCATCTCCTGCTCAACACACGCCCTAAAAGTCCACTTCATATAGACCCAGCAACACAAAACTTCTTTTTTCTTTTAATTTCAATCGGCACGTTCTTTAATCCGCTCTAAGTCTTTTACGCGACGGTGCGCGTTTTTACCCAAAGCTTTAGAACATCCAGCGCCATTTTCAAAGTGTCCTCTCCGAGGTTAAGTTTTGAGGCAGTCGTGTAACTCCAAGTCACAGGCACCTCTTTTATAGAGTAGCCTTTTTTCTTGCATTTCCACAGCAACTCGGCATCAAACTCAAAACCGTCGCTTTCAACGGTGAAAAGAACGTTTTGTAGCGCTTCCCTTTTGAAGGCTTTACAACCGCATTGAGTATCCTTCACGTTAAGGTTGAACAAGGCATTGAAAAACAGGGAGAAAGCCTTACTCGCAAACACTCTCGCGGGGGGACGTTCAACCAAAATTTTTGCCCCATAAACCTCTCTTGAAGCGACAGCAACATCAACGTCTTCCACGCAGGAAGCCAGCTTCTCAACGTCTGAAACTGGAACAGGAAGATCTGAATCAAGCAGCATGACAATTTCGCCGCGTGAGTTTCTAACGCCTTTTTTGAAGGCTCCGCCCTTCCCGAGCCTTTTGGGTGACGCTAAAAGCTTGACGACCCCTGAAGTCTTGGAAAATTCGTTTACGATGTCATTCGTTTTATCGGTACTTTCTGACACGACTATGATTTCGCAGGAACCGTTGAATCGTTCAACCAAACACTCCAAAGTGTGCCTAATCCTTTTTTCCTCGTTGTACGCTGGTATTACGATTGACAATTTCATAGTTTCGGCACTTGCCAACTCTTTAAGGCATGTTTGGTTTCCATTACATCTTCTGCACCTACCATAAGACTCTTTTGGCAAAAAACCGAAGCATCACTCTAACAGCTTTAGAGGATAAAAGCGGGATTTAACAAACGCTTTTTTACGTGGTTTGAAATAATGCTTTTCCATAGGGAGAGAGGCTGACCATTAAACAACCAGACACAGCGCAAGATGCGACGCCACAGTCAGGCAGCAATTCTGCAGCATCTCGGCTGAAACGTGCAGTTAAAGCCAATAAGTGGCGGCTGGCTTTCTTGGCTTTCGTCGTGGTCTACGCTTACCTTCTGACCCTAAGCTTAGGCTACATGTCGCCGCAATGGGACGAGATGCCTCACCTTTACGGCGGCTTGCTTCTAACTCGGGGAAACACATACAATTACCTGTCGATAAACGGCTACTACCCGCCTTTTTTTGACTTAATAACTGCGGGCTACCTAGAGGTTTTCGGCGTAAGCACAACAGCTGGAAGGCTGGTTTCCGTAACTTTTGCTTTGCTCGCCGTGTGGGTTGTGTTCGAGTTTGCCAAGAAAGCGTACGGACCCCGAAACGGCTTGATCGCAAGCGTTCTGCTTGCCACGATGCCCGGGTTCGTCTGGGTTTCAAGAGTAACGCTGCTGGAAACGGTGCTCATATTCTTTTTCTCGTTAGTGATGTTTCTTTTTTACACGTGGATCACAAACAACAGCAACAAAGCGCTTGTCTTATGCGGGTTAGCCTTAGGCATCGGCATCCTTGCGAAGTACCAGATTTTGGTTGCAGCCCTCGCAATGCTCGTGAGCATTCTGTTTCTTTGCAGAAAAAGACTGAAAATAAGCGTAACAAAGCTGATAGTCATAGTTCTAATAGCGCTTTTGGTGGTGGCACCTTGGTTTTTGATGATTTACCAATTCAGCGGGTCGTCAAAGTTTCAAACCATCCTTTACGTCGTGCAAGTTGGCGGACAAAACAGGCCTTCCTACAGCAACAGGTTTTTCATCCCAGTTTACTACCTGATTGAAATGACTGCGCCTTTTAACGGCATCCCCGTTAACCCAGTCTCGCTGCCCATAATGGCGCTTGGCCTTTGCGGTTTAGGATTGTTCGCTTACAGGAGAAAAAAGCAAGATGTCTTTCTCTTTACGTGGTTCATAGCAATCTACACCTTCTTCACTCTGATCCCAGACAGACAATGGCGTTACGTAGACGTACTTTTCCCAATCTTAGCCATGTCAGCCGCCAGCTTCATTGTTTTTCTGTACGGGAAAGTACGCTCTTGGAAACCCAACTTGACAGGTCTCAGCGGGGTTCGAACCAAGAAACTTGCAGCAGCCTCCTTCATTTTCCTCGCCGCATCCGCGATCGCTTACAGCAGTTACAACGCCTATGAGATGACTGCTAGAGATGAGGTTAGCATTCCCATTCAAGCCACAACGAACTATTTGGCGGGTCACTTGGATCAAAACCAGTCGGCAGTCATCATCTGCGCCTCCAACAGTTTCTACCAGGACATGTTTTGGTTTTACATGCCTGCAAACATGTCTGAAAACCAGATTTGGCAGTACCCAGAACTTGCCGTTGACACTTTCACACCTGACTTCAACATAACCCAGTTCGTAAGCCTATGCGAACAACGCAACGTCAAATACATAATCCTGTACGATTACGGGTCAACAATGCCGTTCTACAACACCACCTTAACCTACGCCGACATCCTAGCCATGATTTACAGCACGGGAAGGTTCGGCGTACCAACAGACCAGCCTTTCTTCGGTCAAATGCCCGAACGGCTCTTTCTGGTACGCTTCAACCAAACTCAAACGTAATCTTAGCCTACGTCTAAAAGTTCAAAACCCGTTTTCTTATCCTTAACCCGTTTAGCCGAAGCGTCACCAAGCTCCAAAATGACGACTTCGCCAATCTGCCAAACATCAACGCCCAACCGCACGCATCCCGTAACCGCAGCGTCGTTTCTTCCGAAACTGGCGTGCATGTGAAGTTTCGGTTTGCCTTCCTCGTCAACGAAGATTGTCCCGACGCCGCAGCTTTCATGAACTCCCTTAAGCAGTGTTACCATGGGTATGGGAGGAAGCGCCTCGCCGTCTTTCGGTCCCACGACAACCTTGCTCTTGTCTTCCGCGCCGCCTACAAAGAAGCATAATGCGCTGGAAACCTTCTTTTCAGAGGCGAATTTTTCAATGACTTCATGAATGCGTTCGCCATGGCGAAGCCTAAGAATGAAGACCCTTCCAAGTTTAGCCTCGGTGTAATCCATTTTTTTGCCTTCTTGCCGCTTTAAGCCGATGAGTAATCAAGTATAAAAGATTTAAAGCGCAACAGAATGTTTCCTGTTAAAGAAGATTAGCAAGTGACTTTTTGCGCACATAGACCTTTTGATTTGCGGGCAACCCAGAAAGAGCGTAAAAGTTGCATTGTTGTTAATGATGAAGATGATGATGACACAATTGGTTTTGCCGCAAACCGAAAGAACTAGCCCCTCAGACCAGCTGCCGTTGTTGTTGATGTTGTTGTTGATGAAACATTTTCCTTATATTCCAAAAAAACTCAACTTGAGCCGAACAACTTAGCCTTAACTGTAGCCAACGTTTTTTCGGCTGTAAGAAACATTATTTTCCAACAGCAAAATCAACAGCAAGCTCAACGCTGCGTTAATTTCTTTTAAGCGCTAAGCTGCTTGCGAATGCGCAATGTTGAGAAAAGAAGTTTCAAATTCTTTTTAGGTACAGGGTTGGCTCAGCTTGTTCCTTTCTTTTCTGTGAAGGAACCTTTGCACTGCTGACGTCGGCTGCTACAACTATGCATTCTGGCATGCTAGCAGCTACTTTGCAGTTTTGGCTGTGCCTTGCGAGCTTATTTTCCTGAGACATATTTTTTACCTCTTGATGAGTCCAAAGCGTTATCAAAGCAACCTTATAAACGTTGTCCTGCTTCAGAGGAATTATTCTTACATGTTCGAAGTTTATCGAACAAAACTAATTGATATGTAAAGTGTTGCATACGTAACAATTAATTGTTTATCGCCTAAAACGGTCGTTTTTCCACACGTCCGCGCTGTCACTGTAGCCCCGACGCTCCCAGAAACCCAACGCTTTGCCGCGGGTAAACTGAAGATGCACCACCCACAAAGCGCTCTTATAGGCGTATTTGCTGGGAACCACGAGGCGCACTGGGAAGCCGTAGCCTTCTTCAAGCACTCGGTCGTTAAGCTTGTAAGCTAAGAGCACGTCGTCGCCGCTGAGTTCCTCGCGGAAAAGCGAAGTTGTGTACGAGTCAGCCGATTCAAAAGTCACGGCTTTAGCCTCCGCTTTCGGTTTAACAAGTTGTACAATCGCGCGGATTGTTACGCCCTCCCATTTGCAGTCCAAAACGCTCCAGCCCTCAACACAGTGGAAATCGCTGGTCGAAACGGTTTTCGGCAACTTCATGAAGTCGTTCCAACTGAGCACGACTGGGTTTTCCACTTCGCCGTCGATCGTCAACGTGTAGGTTTCAAGCTTAAGCTGGGGGTTACTGGAGGTTATCCCCGGATGGTCGATGCCCCAACGCAGAAGCCGAGCGGTAACTTCTTGATTAGGCGGCAGCTTTTTCTTACTTGGTTTCTCACAGGACAAGAATTTGACCCCAAATCTAAATGCTCATTCACGGACTAAAAGCTTTTTTCTGATTTAACCTGCTTGAAAGAAACTTGTCAGTTGTTTTTGCCTTGGCTCTTCCCTGCTGAAGCCTGACACTCTGACGCCGACCCTTCGCACTTCAAGCGGGGATTCGCTTAAGAATTTGCCGAGAAGCTCCTTAACATTCCTCTTTATTGTTTCTTTATCTTTGGCGGGCTGCTCAAGCGTTACTGACCTGCTTTTGCTGCTTAAATCAGTCAGAACCACGTAAATCGACACCTGCTTGAAACTCAAATTCTTCTCCGCAACATCTTTCGCCACGTCTTCGGTTAACTCGTCGGTTTTCTGCAAAACAAACGCTAAATCACGGGAATCCTGCTTTAGCGTGCCGATTCGGCTTATGGATTCAGCCTCGCCCTGCTCCTGAACGGGGTCGTTGTCAATAGCGTTGGCTGCGTTGTGGAAGTAAATGCCGAGAATTTTGCCCCAAATGGCTATAAGTCTTTGCACATCGTAACCTGCCAAGTCACCGATGGTTTTGATGCCCAAAGATTCCATAACCGCCGAAGTCTTTTTCCCGACGCCTAAGAGCCGATCAACAGCTAACGGCGCAAGAAAACCCTTTGCTTCTTCAGGCAACACGATCGTTAAGCCGTCAGGTTTCTGGCTGTCACAGGCAATCTTGGCTACAAGCTTGTTCGCGCCCACGCCGACGGAGAAAGAAATGCCAACTTGGCTTTTGACTTCAGCCTTTATTTTTTGAGCGTAATCCCTTGCCTTCTCAAAGCTGCCTTGCACCTGCTCCGTAACGTCCAGGTAAGCCTCGTCAACGCTGACCTGCTCAAGGCTGGTAGCATAGCCACGGAGAATCTGCATTATGCGGTTGCTAATTTGCTCGTAGTACTCGTGGTCAACAGGCAGGAAAACCGCGTCGGTGCCCTCAAGCTTACGTTTAGCCATAAACAGCGGCATACCTGATTTGACAGCGTATTTTCGGGCTATGTAGTTGCTGGTGCTGACGGCGCCGCTTTCCTCGGTGCGTCCCGAGTAGACGCCGACCACAACGGGTTTGTCTTTGATAGCTGGGTTGCGGAGCTCTTCGCATTGCGCAAAGAAATAGTCAAAGTCAACAAGCATGACCACGCGGTTCTGCATGTACGCTAAGCCCCCTTCGCCTTAGGCATGAGCCATGACCCGTCACAGGCCGCAGTGTTCAACTCGGTTAAGCCTTCCCTGCAAACCCCAAACTTCATCCCCTGAGCCAAAGCCAAGTCTCGCATGTTCTTAAGAAGCTTGAACCTGAGCGCCTTTGGCAAAAGCGTGCTGCCGCCGATTTTTTCGCCCTGCTGGAAATAGAGCGGCTTCAGCTTCTCTGCCACTTGGGGCATGGCTCGGGTGAGCCGCATCCAATTGTCTGGTCTAGCCTTGTAAGTGGAACACGTCAGATGCTTGACGCCTATGCATGCCAAATCCGCGATAAGTCCCTCTGGCTGGTCATTCACGAGGGGTATGATGGGGTCTAACCGCACTGAGACGGGTATGCCTGCTTTTATCAAGTCCTGAGCCGCCCTAAGACGCTCTGAAGGCAGAGGAGCAAAGGGCTCGATAAGCCTCGCTAAATGGTCGTCTTCGGTCGTGACGGTCAACGCGACGGTTGACGGAACCTTGCTGAGCAGATCATCATCCCTAGCCACCAAGTTGCTTTTGGTGATGATTTGAATTTTGCAGTTGCTTTCAGCGAGGATTTCGAGGCATCGCCTAGTCAAACCTTCAGACGCTTCCGCACGCGGGTAAGGGTCCGAAGAGTTGCACAGCGAAATGGTTTCGCCCTTAAGCTTCGCCGCCTCCCGCTTCAACGTGGCTAGCAGGTCCTTTTTTGGTCTGCAATCGCGGAAGTTGGGGATGTAGCTGGAGGCGTAGCAGTAGATGCATTGGTGGTCGCATCCCGTGTAAGGGTTAAACGTTAGCTTCGGCGGACAAGTGCACAAGCCGCTTTGCCACGGGTCAAACTTCGTGATTAACGGCACAATTTTCCCTTAAAGGTAATTATGCTGAGGAGGTAAACAAAAAGGATTCGCAATAAAAACCGCGCTTTACCAGTTCAGAAAAGTGATAAGTTAAGAAGCGGAAAAAAGAGCCATGTAATTTATGGTAGAACCTTGAAAAACAGAATTCCTTTTTTATGGGCAACATTTTCCTTTTGGGATGGGTCGTCCATGCGGACATTTTGTCGGATGCTTCAGCAGTGTGCACAGGGCATCCATGAATTCTTCGTCCATGTGGTGCTCCATTCCGCAGACCGTTTCCTCACGAATGTCGGTTTTCAGCGTTTCCTTCATCAGCACCTCAGTTAATCTGTGAGCCCGAACGATCCTTCTGGCTATTGCTCTTCCATTGTCGGTAAGTTCAATACCTTGCCGTACCTTGTAAACTACGAGCCCTTCTTTTTCCAGCTTTTTCAGCATTTCCAGAGCGCTCGGCGCGGCTATTCCCAAATGATCTGCTATCCAGGTTAGGTGCGCAAGTTTTTCGCCGTGTTCCTCTGACTTCCAGAGGGTCTCTAAGTATTCTTCAACGCTTTCTGAGATGCACATTAGCATCACTTAATAGATTATTGTTGATTGTCATATAAGTTTTGACTTCGCGATTTGGCTTTGCTGATTTGGTTTTTTGAAGTAAGAGACTTAGGCACACCTAAATGATTATATTCTAGTTACAATTTAGGTACTCCTAAGTGAGACAGGAGTCATGAACCAGAAAGTCAGCGATTGGCTAAGAAACTTTGGACCTGCATGGATAGTTATGATAGCTGACGTGGACGTCGCCTCCATCATCACTGGTCTCCAGGCGGGCGCAACTTGGGGTTACCGAATGATCTTCATTCTCACAGTCCTCATTTTCCCGCTTTTTATAATTCAGGATGCTGCGGGACGTTTGGGAATTGCGTCAGGAAAGGGGCTTGGGGAGCAGATTAGGAACAATTTTGGGAAGAAAGCCGCGGTGATGGCTGCGATTCCGATGGGTTTAAGCGATTTTTTGGAGTATGTTGCTCAGTACGCGGGAATCGCCATCGGCTTCGCCCTCATAGGCTTCCCAGTAATCCTGGGCCTTATCATCGTTTTCGGAATCCACACGCTGATAATTTTTGGGCGGCAATATCACCAAGCTGAAAAAATGCTCATACCAGTAAGCTTCCTGCTCATGATCGCGATCGTAAGCTCAACGTTTGTCTTCCACGTAAACTTCGGGTTGTTTGTTTCGCTCGGTCTTTCGCCCCTTCAGCCTTACGGCAACCCATCCTTCGCGTACCTGCTTGCAGCCAGCGTCGGCGCAGTCATCATGCCCTGGATGCTTTACTTCCACTCAGGCGCGGATTCCCGACGGCACAAGCAGGTTAAAGACCTCAAAAACGAGCGGTTGGAGACCTTGATCGGTGCCGTGGTTTCCGAAATACTAATGATTATACTTGTCGTGGTCGGGCTAAACGTTTTCAGCGGAGACAAACTGATCAACGTCAGCGAGTTAACGAAGGCACTGCCTGTTTTCGGCAGCTACGCTGAACCCATAATGGGGTTGGGATTCATATTCGCAGGTTTCTTAGCCCTCGTGGTGGTGTCCCTTGGCTCAGCTTGGGGAGTTTTGGAAGCAACAGGACGTTCATCTGGACCTAATTCAAGAGCAAACTTCCTCGAGATATACGCCCTTGAAGCTGTTCCTGCCATAGTCATCGTGGCTGTTGTTAGCGGTTACATCCAGCTTATGCTTAACATGATGTTCATCTTTCCACTGGTCCTCATACCTTCCCTGTACTTTCTGGGCAGGCTCGTAACGAAAAAAGAAGTCATGAACGGAAACCAATTCAAAAAATACGAGAAAATAGCCTTCTGGGCAGCAGCACTCATAGTAGTTGCAGGCGGACTACTTGGAATATTTTCTTTGCTTTGAAAGCTCTGCAATAAGCTAGCTTGGGATTTAACCCTAAAACTTTTATTACACCGAGCCCTTTCCTGAAGTTCTAAGCTGAACTGCCATGACTCTTATCCAACTGCTCTATTCGATAATATTAGGGATCATTCAGGGTGTCTCAGAGTGGCTTCCCATAAGCAGCAAAACCCAGATAATCGTTTCTTCAACTTACCTTCTGAAGCTGACGTTTCAGCAGGCCTACACTTTCGGCCTGTTCATGGAAATCGGCACGTTGGCGGCTGCGATAATCTATTTCAGGAAAGACATGCTCAAGCTTGTGCAGGTGCTGGCAGGCTCTAAGGACGAGATGAAACGCAAACTTTTCTTTTACATTCTAGTCGTCACAGTGATTACCGCCGTCATCGCCGCTCCACTGTACCTTATCGCGGATTCGATCACGGGGATTGCCGTTGGTGTGCCCATGCTCATAATAGGCTTAGTCCTCATAGGCGACGCGGCGCTCATAAGGTACTCGAAGAAGAGGCTTGAGAAGGGGGTCACTGCCCGAAAACTGCAGAACCTTACCATAAAAGACTACGTGATCGTCGGGGTAACTCAGGGCATATCGGCGTTGCCAGGCGTCAGCAGGTCTGGAATCACGACCAGCGCAATGCTTCTGCTTGGCATTGAGCCAGATGAAGCGTTCAGGCTGTCGTTTACCGCTGGGATTTTCGCGGCGGCGGGTGCTTTCGGATTAACTTTAGTTGCGAGCAAAGCGAACGTGGCTGCTTCCATCGCTCCAATAGGTGTGATAGGCTTAATCGTGGCGATAGTCACTTCCACCATTATCAGCCTGTTCCTCATCGATTTCCTAATCAAATTTGCTGGAAAACAAAAGATTACTTACTTGACGGCGGCGCTGGGAATAATAGCGATAGCCAGCGGCCTGATATACTTAGTTCTTGGCTTATAGACCTCTTTTTTGGGTTTTGTGCTTCATTTATGAAGGTGTTTTAAGAAGAGAGAAGTTGTACGGTCATCTCTGTTAGATGATTTCCAGAAAAATATTGTTTCATCAACAACAACATCAACAACAATCGACGTAAATTAGGCTGTCTCTGTTCTTCTTTGTGAGGAACCTGCAATAGGCGCAGAAGGGAATTAAGTCTGCCTTAAGGGATTACGCCCATTCTTGAGAGTTCTTCTTTGAGGCTGCCGCTAAAACGGTTAAAGCTTTTGCTAAGCGTTCAGAAGATGGCGTTGCTAGAAAGAATTAAATCGCAAGCCTATTCTCTAATAACGCATGAACTCTTTTCTTAACTTTCTAAAAGAGGAAAACATGAGCTTGTTCACGGATTTTTACGAGTTAACCATGTGCGCAAGCTACTTTGACAACAAAAACTTTGAACCAGCCACCTTTGACCTTTTCATCAGGCGACTGCCCGAAAACCGCTCATACTTCCTCTTCGCGGGTCTCGAGCAGAGTCTCCAGTACCTCCAAAACATCAAGTTCACCGAGGAACATCTGGGTTACCTTAAAACGCAGGGTTTCAACAGGGATTTTCTGGATTACATGCGCGGCTTTAGGTTTACGGGTGAAGTGTGGGCTGTCCCAGAAGGCTCGCTGGCTTTTCCCAATGAACCCTTAATCCGAGTTACCGCCCCCATAATTGAGGCGCAGCTCATGGAGACTTTCCTGCTTAACACCGTCAATCTACAAACCATGATAGCCACTAAAGCCTCGCGGGTAGTTCATGCGGCTAAGGGTAAGCCGGTGATTGAGTTTGGGTTGAGAAGGGAGCAAGGCATCGACGCTGGGATGAAGGTGGCGCGTAGCAGCTACATCGCAGGTTGCCAGGGCACAAGCAACGTTTTGGCAGGGAAGGTTTACGGCATCCCAGTTTTCGGAACCATGGCGCACTCTTTCATCATGTCGTACCCGAAGGAGATCGACGCGTTCCGAGCTTTCACCGAAACGTTCCCCGACAAGTCAACGCTGCTGATAGACACTTACGACGACATTTCAGGCGCGGAAAAAGCCGCCGTCATAGCCAAAGAGCTTGAGAAGAAGGGTTGCAAGCTGGGCGGCGTTCGTTTGGACAGCGGCGACATGACCAAAACGAGCAAAAGAATCCGAAAGCTCCTTGACGCTCAAGGCTTGGATTACGTTAAAATCTTTGCCAGCGGCGACCTAGATGAGTTCAAAATAGAAGAGCTGCTTGGCAAGGGCGCGCGGATCGATTCGTTCGGAGTAGGCACCAAAATGGGCACATCAGCCGACAGACCCTACCTTGACGTGATCTACAAGCTCTGCGAAACCATGAGAGCTGACGGCGATTTTACGCCCATTATGAAGCTCAGCAAGGACAAAATCACGCTTCCAGGCAGAAAACAAGTTTACCGTTTCAGGGACGCCGAGGGAAAGCTTGAGAAAGACATGATTACTTTGGCAGATGAAAAATTTGAGGCTGAACCGCTGCTGGTTAAAGTAATGGAAAAAGGCAAATTAACATATGCTCTTCCTTCGCTTGAGCAAATTCGAGCTAACGCCGCCAAGAACCTGTCCGAGTTCCCAGAGGAGTACAAGGCTCTAACGGACGCGCCTGTTTACCCAATCGAGTTAAGCAGAAACCTGCTAAACCTCGTCAAAACCCTCAAGCGTCAGCTAACGATAAGCGAAATAAACCATGGGTCATAGGAATTTACTAGTTCTTTAAATTTAGCTCTTCGATTTTTTCAAATACTGAGATTAAATCTTTGAAGGCTGTTCTTAGGTTGTTGATGTTTGAGTTTTTGATTAGCCCATAGAGGTCTATTCTGTGCTCTTTTAGAAAAACATGAACATCATGCTCGCGAGGTGAAACCTGAACTCCGTATTCAAGACGAATTAACACCGCTATATTTTCCTCGACACACTTCTTTTTCCCGCAATTACCACATGAATTGAGACTTCATTAGATCCGAGGTTACATGATACCAAAAAAGCTTGGCTAGTTAAAATTTCAATATTAGGCGAGCTAAAACCCAACGCCTTTAACCGTTCAGATATTTCAGAGCACATATTTTTTGGTGTTTCAACGTGTTCAACATCCATAAGAAATACAAACTTGGCAAAACCAAATTTGGTTACGTAGGTTTGGACGGCTCGAAGTGTTGAGTAGCCTGTCAAGTGTTCGGTTTTTCTATTTCCATGCCCAAGAAGGGCTATGTTTTCAGGGAGTTTTAATGCATGCTCTGCACCATTGTACCTTTCAGCCATCGCTCTCAATATGTTGGCTTCAGTCTTTCCGTCCCCAGTCAACGCCACAGTGACTAATTCGGCACGCATTGTTCTTCCGAAATCGTTGATTGGGCGCATTTTATCACTTTGAACTAGAGTTTTAAGAAATCGACGAGTTTTCGTGGGTCTTGGCTGGTTTCTACTACATCTTCCAATTGCTCTAAAGTCAAATCCTCATGAAGCAAAACATCAGAATCAGTCTTCTTTAGTTGGATAACTTTTGTTTCTTTTGGGCGGACTTCAAGTAAACTGGTTAAAACGTCAATACTATGCGTTGACATAACCACCTGCCACGGTTTTTTGCTAAGCCATTCAAGCAGAACTTTAATCAGAGCTGGGTGAGCTGAACCCTCGAAATCGTCCCAAAGAACAAGAGAAGGTTTTTGTGCTTCAAGCCAAAGTGTTATTATCACCGTTTTCTCAATCCCGGCGCCCAAGTCTTTAACCTTCACGTACAGTGGTGACCTTCCTTCACCTCGTTCTTTCCTAGCACTTAAGTCAGGTGCAAATAGGATTTCCGTGTACTTATCATCTACACATTTGTTAACAAGTTCTTTTGCGACATTAACGTTAGCACCACTTTTTGTAACAATATTACGGTATTGTTCTGTGTTAAGCTTAGAAAACATCGAATCAACAAAAGTACTATCTGTAGGAATAAAGAAAACTTCATCATTTATTTTTGAAATAAAATCACCCAGTTTGGTTATATTGAGAGCGTTTGCGATTTGTCCATAAATATCGCTGGTAGAAACGCCATCGATTTCTAAACTGGCACTAGAATTTTCATTATCGCTGACATGTAGCGTCCAAATTTTACCTTTGAGATTATATGTGATTGTTGAAGTGCCAGAATATCCGTAAACCATCGATGTTCTTCCGCCGTGCAGCTTTTCGACAAAGCCCAATCTATTTTGACTGGTATAAGCAAGTGTATTCGATGGATGAGGAAGAAGAGAGAGCGCTTCCAGAACTGAAGATTTTCCCGAGTTGTTTCTGCCGATTAATACTGTGAATTTGGAAAGTGAAAGCGGAGTTTTGCAGTGTTCTATGCCTCTGAATTCTTTGATGTCGATTGAGTCTACGAACATTTCTCAGCCTCGAAGGGAATATGTTGTGATTTGCTTAAAAAAGTTCCCAGTTGCGGAACATACCCAATTTCTTGCGGCTGCTTAGTTTTTTCTTCTTTTTTTGGCTGACACTCTTTTTGTATTCGCTGCAGTAGCTGTTTCCGCCTTGCCAACATTGACGCGTGACCTTGCCGCATTGGTTTATGTACTCGCACCTGTAAAACACGCCGTCTACCCGCTGCGGAAGACCAGCGAACAAGCCTTTACTTTCCCCAAGCAATCGCAAGCTGATGAGAGTTGCCTCGCTCGGTATATTGGTTAATCGCCTTTCAGGCGTATTTTGTGCGAGAAATGGCAAACCCTTAATAGCCTTTCCAGAAAATGTTAAGTGCTACTGTAAAATGGAAGGTCTTGTCTTGCAAAACCGACCGGTCATAGTTGCTGTGGGCAGAACCAAGTTTGGGGAGCACTACGGCAAAGAACCTGAGAAGCTCATTGAGGAAGCTTGGCTTGCCGCTTCAAACGAGTGCGGCATCGAACGCAAAGACCTTGAAGCCTGCTACATGTCAGACTGTTTTCTCCCAATCACGAACAAGCTGGGTTTGGAAGAGGGTTTTCTCTCGGAGCTCACTGAGCTTCATGTGCCCATGGAGACAACCCGATCTTTCAGCGCTGCCTTGTTGACGGCTTGCCACGCGATTCAGGCTGGAGTCTACGACACCGTTCTGGTCGGCGGCATAGAAAAAATGACGGATCGCTGGGACAAAATACGCGACGACCTCATGCTTCTGGAGGATCCATGGAGTTACTATGCAGGCGGCACGCCTGAATCCAACCATGAGTTGATGCTGAGAGCCTACATTAAAGCGCATCATGTAACGGGCGAAAATCTTGACAAACTCAACATTGCCTTGGCGCAGGTTTCGGTTAAGAACCACGCGAACGCAACCAAAAACAAGTACGCGCAGTACCAGAGGGCAATCACGGTTCAGCAAGTTCTAAACGCGAGGAAAACCGCGCAGAAGCCCTTGGGCATGTTCGATTTCGCCCCGATTTCTGACGGCGCTTCCGCGTTGGTTCTCATGAGTGAGGCGGCAGCCAAAAAGCTGTGCGACAGCCCAGTTCACGTTCTCGCCTGCACTTCAGCAACTGACTATCTGAACTACACTGCAAGGGAGGACCTGTCTCGTTTTGTCGCGGCTGAAATCGCGATGAAGAACGCCGCGCAGATGGCGAAGACCGCCCTGTCTGACATTCAAGTCATCGAAATAAACGATCAGTCAACAGTGATGGAGCTTGTTTCCCTTGAGGACTTGGGCTTCTGCAAGCCTGGAGAGGCTTGGAAAAGCATTTACGAAAGCTACCTGGGCAACAAGCACTTCTATGAAGTGAACGGTAGGCAACTTTACGTTAACACTGACGGCGGGTTAAAAGCGGATGGGAACCCGTTTGGCGCCACTGGCGGGGCTCAGATTTTTGAGATTTACCGCCAACTGAAAGGGCAAGCTGGGACGCGTCAAGTCAACGTTGACGGCGGCTTACCGAAGAGCGGCTGCGTTTCGGAGTTTGAAGGCTTCGGAACTAAGGCTTACGTCACTATTTTAGGAGAGAGGAAAGATTGAGCAGTGAACCGATAGAGCGGCGGGTTTCTTATTTAGGTGACAGGTTACGGGCAAGCCGATGCCAATGCTGCGGCAAAGAATACTTTGAAGTCCGCGATTACTGCAGCAACTGCGGCAGAAAAAGCTACGGAAAAATGGACAGCATCGACCTGTTTTATGACAAGGGAAAACTGGAGTTATGCACCTTCGTCAACGAACCCACCAACAAGTTCATGAAGCTCTCGAACTTCGTTTACGGGATTGTTTCTTTTCACGACGGCAAAATCCGCGTGCCAGCAAGGCTGACTGACCAGTTAATCTGCGACGGCAAAGAGGTTGACTTGTCGAACCTTGAGGGAAGAGAGGTTGTTCCCCGCTTCCGCAGGCGCTACTCCGTGAGCAAAAGCGATGTTATCCCAACGATCTCCTTGGCTTTCACTTTAGCCGACGAGTATTACCCGCATCAAGAGTACAAGGTTGTGGCACCCACCAAGGAGTACGACGTGCCAGGAGTCGTGGGCTATGGCGTTTACATTTCAAGGTTCAGAATAAAAGAAGCCGAGCTGGAGCGAGCCGTCCCCTTCCTCGACGAAGACTCAGTGACCGCGTCGGTGGAGGCTGGAAAAATGGCGCTGGTCCACTCAGGCGTCGACAGCAAACTGATCGGAAAAGTCTACGTCGGCTCAGAATCCAACCCGTACTCAGTTAAGCCTATCGCGGCGAAGGTAGCTCAGGTTCTTAAGCTCGGCGAAGAAGACGGCGACGTCCAAGGCGTCGACGCGGTCGACACCGAGTTTGCCTGCAAGGCGGCTACAAGCATGTATAAGGACGCCTGTTCCCTTGTTAGTTACCCACGCTCGGGCATAGAATACGCCATGGCTATCGGCGCGGATAACGCGCAAGCTGCGCCCAGAGGCTGCCCAGGCGGCGAACTGGACACGTTTGTCGGCTACGGCGGCGCCGCCTTCATTTTCGGGAAAAACGACGTGATCGCTCAGGTGGAGGGATGGTACAGCTGCACGTCTGACACGCCTGATTTCTGGCGCAGAGACGGCGAACAGTTCCCGAGTCATGGCGGAAGATTCACTGGTGACCCCGCGTATTTTAAGCATGTTCGCAAGGCAACCTGCAAGCTTATGGAGCGTTTCAACCTTAAAGCAAGCGACTTAGCCTACTTCGTTGCTCATCAGCCTAACCCAGTGTTCCCAGTCAGGATGGCTAAGGAGCTTGGGTTTAAGGAAGAGCAGTACTTGCCCGCGCTTCAGATTAACAAGTTCGGCAACACCTACTCCGGCTGCGTGCCCGTGGGTTTAGCGTCGGTGCTTGACGTTGCAAAGCCTGAAGAACTTATCTTGGTCGGCAGCTACGGTTCAGGCGCTGGAAGCGACGCGTACCTGCTTAGAACCACAAGCCAGCTTATCGACAAGCGAAAGCACCAGAAGGTCAATGTTAAATTCCAAGCTGAGAACCCGTTCATAGAGTACGTGGATTACACGACGTATCGACGGCTCAAAATGGGAATGTGACAAATACTTAAATAAATCACCACGGAACTGACATAGCGAGGAAGTCAAAAGATTGATTCTAGACGACATGGCGCAAGTACTTTACACACCCGTGAAAGCCTTCAAAAAGATAATTGAGAACCCCAAGTATCTTGGAGTGCTTCTCGTTTTCGTACTGTTCCTCGGCTTGCAGTTCGGCTTTGAATACGTTCAGTTTGCCAAAACCCAAGTGGAAAACACAACGCCGTCCATCGGCGAGTTGGCACAGTACACCAACGCTACGTTGTGGACCAACAGCACAGGCGTCAGCTTAAGCAACAATTACGCAGACTACTTCAACTACACAGTTTACGCTGGGTCAAGCATAGGATACTACAATCTGTTCACAAACTACACTAACACTAAGGGTCCCAGCAGCTTAGAAATCGACGCGCCGAACGCAAACAGCGCCTCTGCCACCCTGCAGGACCTCTTTAACGTTAACTGCGCCCCCAACGGTTTTGAGAACCTTTCCATGACCCTAAAGTTGGTGTCGCCTCAGACGGTTCCTCAGAGCGCAACTTTAACCCTGTACTCGCTTAACGACTCAAACTATTACAATTACCAGTTAACCTCTTCCCTGTCGACCACGTCTTTAATCAACGTCTGGCAAAACCTAACCATCCCGCTTGGACCCGCAAGCCAAGGCTGGACAACCAACGGCGCTCCAAACTGGGGAAACATCACGGCTATAAAACTGGACTTCACCTACCCAGCCGACTCGAACATAACAATCCGCATAGGCGGGTTGTTCTTCCGCGGGCAGTACGAGTCGCCCCTGTCATTTGAAGGCGCCGTGGCTTCAGCAAGCTTCCTGGAGGCATATTCTCTGCAGTTCATTTTCACTTGGCTGCTCTTGACAGGACTAATCTACCTGCTGTTTAAAGCGTTCAAAGCGCCGCTCACGTGGAAGCCGCTGTTCGTTGCCGTGGCTTTCGCAATGTTTGTGATGGTTGTCCGAGCCTTGGTCGGTTTCCTCGCCACGTTCACGCTGAACAATCTTTACTTTCCCTATGACGCGTCGATTGGCAGTGCACCAACCATCCTCGGCGCAATATCCTACCCGTCGCAGATGGTGGGTTTACTGTCAGCACAGTCCCAAGCGGCTGTTAACGCTGTCCTTTCGGCGACCTCTGGCTTCAGCACCCTCGTCTTGGCGCTGTTCGTCATTTCGTACGTCTGGCTGGGTTACTTATGCACCGTCATAATAGGCCACATTAACCCGGCGTTCTCGATGACGAAGAGAATTGGGATCGCAGGCGTCAGCGTCGGCCTCACAATATTCTTGCTGCTGCTGTTCAGCATCCCAATCTAAGATAAGCCGCCGCTTCACCCTTTTTTCCCCTTTTTCCACGCGCTTAAGCGGGGTTAAGGCAAGATTTATATGATTGAAGGGCACAAATTCTGGAAGTGAAAATCTGAAGCGGGAAATTTACTGTTTAGGGTGACTCAAATTGACAGCTATTAAGGATTTGCAGAATGGGATGAAACGGGTTAGCGTTGAAGCGAAAGTTGTTGAAAAAGGCGACCCGAGAGAAGTCAAATCACGTTTTAAAGATGAAACTTACCGCATCGTCGACGCCGTGGTTGCGGACGAGACGGGCAGCATCAAGCTGACACTGTGGAACGAGCAGATCGACATGGTTAACGTTGGCGACAACATAAAAATCGACAACGGCTACATAACCAGCTTCAAAGGCGAAATCCAGCTAAACGCAGGCAAATTCGGCACACTAAAAGTCGTGTAAGAAAAAAGGCCGAGTACCCAGTCAACGGCTTCTTCGTTCAATATCGGGTAAATGAAAGGGATCGGCGGCAAAAACAGCGGTTTCGAAAAGCTAAAACGGAAGGGATTCATTCAATTCTAAGCAGGAATAATTGCTGTTATGGCTTGGTGATGTTAAGATGCCGACAAAGTCGCTCTTGCAGGGATTAATAATCATAATTATCGGAGTGTTCTTTCTGACTCTTTCGTCCCTGCTTTACCATTTTAACTACATAAAAAGTACTAACAGACTGATAATTTTCGACGTACTCAGCATCGTTCTAGTGGTGTTGGGTCTTGTTTTTGTCTTGCTTTCCGGAAGACGCCCTGAAAAGACGCGGCCTTTTTAGGTCCAGCTTTTGCAGAAGTTCATCGATCTTTGGTAAACTGCCTTCACAGAAAAATTTCAACTTTAGTATCTCGCTTGAACGCGCTGTTCTAATGTATAGCCTTAAAAGATTTGAAAAATAAGGATTCAGTGATGAAGAACCCAGAAAACAGTTTGAATCATTTTAGCCTAAAGAAAAAACTCGTAGTCTTAGCGGCATTAATAGCAGTTGCAACAATATTGTTGTCTGCATTCTGGGTCATACCCGAAATCTCGCGTAATTCGCTGCCTCAAGCCGTAAAACCAGTTATTGGAAAAGTTCAACCCGCATCTGGCTACTACCTATCATTCAGGGGCAACATCACCAGAATTTTTGTCGTTTCCACAAACTTAAGTTCCGGTTTCTATCCTTACCCCACCCGCAGCGCCATGGGTCAACAAGGTGGTCCGCCAGTTGTTGAAAAAGGGGAACCATGCGTCATCATAAACGTCACCGTACGCAACGATTACTCGGCACAGTACCCACCGCCCGCCCAGTTCCTGAATAATCCAACTCCAGCTTTCGCCTATGTTTTCTTGACCGCAAAAATATTTAGCGGCAACAATGAAATTAACGCAACTGATTTAACTCAGGTGGGACTCCCACCAGACTCATTGTCATTTGCGGGCCTAAACGGCGGGGAGACGGCAACTATTTCTATTTATTTAGCAACAACAAGTAAAATGGAGATAACAAGTTTCCAGATTGTCCCAGTGTGGATTGGCGGAATCCCTCTACCGTAAATTCTTGTTATCAGAAGACTGAGTCATCTTGGAGATAAGGAGTGGTTTTAGAAAAAGCCTTATTAGTTCAACTTGTAGGGTCATTTCTTGTCAGTTTGTGGAGAGAAACAATGCAGTTCGAGCTAAATGCGCCTTTTAAGATTTCTCCCGGTCAGGAAAAAGCCGTCGACCAACTCGTAAGCAACTTCGCAACGAAGGATAAGCAGACGCTTCTGGGCTTGACTGGTTCAGGAAAGACGTTTGTCATGGCTAACGTGATCAACCGCCTGCAAAAGCCAACCCTGATAATCTCGCACAACAAGATTTTGGCAGCGCAGCTCTATGCCGAGTTGAAATCCTACTTCCCGAACAACCGCGTTGAATACTTCATCAGCTTCTACGATTTCTATCAGCCTGAATCGTACTTGCCAGCGCAGGACATGTACATTGAAAAAGACTCTGACGTGAACGAGGAAATCGAGAAGATGCGTATGCACGCTGTCTCCAGCCTGGTCAGCCGAAACGACACCATAATAGTCGCCAGCATAAGCTGCATCTACAGCCTTGGAAACCCGGACGACTTCAGAAAAATGGCGCTGGACTTGGCGGTTGGAAAGCAAATTTCAAGGCAAGACCTGATCCATGCGCTGGTTGACATGCAGTACGAACGATGTGACATGGTGCTTGAGCCTGGCAGGTTCCGCGTGCGAGGCAACTCAGTGGACATCGTGCCCTCCTACGAGAACGATATTTTACGGGTTGAACTCGACGCAAACACGGTTGGCAAACTTAAAGAAGTCAACCACATAACAGGCGACGTCAAAGTCACAGTTGACAAGCTTACTCTTTACCCTGCACGCCAGTACGTTGTTCCCGAAGAGAAGCATGCACTCGCGCTTGAGCATATCAAGCAGGAGTTAGAGCAGAGGCTTCCCGATCTGCCGCCGCTTGAGGCTCAAAGGCTAAAGCAACGGACAAACTACGATTTGGAGATGATACGGGAAATCGGCTTCTGCGCAGGCATGGAGAACTACAGCAGGCACTTTGACGGGCGCAGACCAGGCGAGCCGCCGTTCACACTGATGGATTACTTCCCCAAAGATTACCTGCTCATCATCGACGAGAGCCACCAGACGATTCCGCAGGCACACGCGATGTACAACGGTGACTACTCAAGAAAAAAGAACCTCGTAGACTTCGGCTTCCGACTTCCCAGCGCCCTCGACAACAGACCCTTAAGGTTTGAGGAGTTTGAGGGAAAAATGGGCAAAGTCCTCTTCGCCTCCGCGACCCCAGCCGAGTACGAGCTGGAAAAGAGCGGCCCACCCGTCGAACTCATCACGCGTCCAACGGGTCTTTTAGACCCTGAAGTGGAGCTTCACCCGATCGCTGGGCAGATGCAGCACCTGATGGCTGAAGCTAAGAAAACCATCGAGCGCGGCGACCGCATCCTAATCACGACGCTTACGAAACGGATGGCTGAAGACCTTGCGGATTACCTTGTCAAAGAAGGCTTCCGCGTAAGATACATGCACTCAGACATCGAAAGCTTAGACCGCATAGAACTTGTGCGGCAACTGCGCGTGGGCGACTTCGACATTTTAGTAGGCATAAACCTGCTGCGTGAAGGCTTAGACATCCCAGAGGTCGCCACCATCTTCATTTTGGACGCTGACAAGGAGGGTTTTCTGCGGGACGAGCGAAGCCTCATCCAAACCATCGGGCGAGCAGCAAGAAACGTCAACGGCAAAGTCTTCCTTTACGCCGACGTGGAGACAGCGTCGATCAAGCGGGCGATGGAAATTACGAATTACAGGCGCGCCTTCCAGAAACGCTACAACCAAATCCACGGCATCACGCCTAAGACGATAGTGAAGAGCGTGTCGCTTAAGGAGGGCAAGATTAAGGGTGTAAAGCACCTGCCGAAGTCAGACATTCAGCGCCAGATAATTGAGCTTGACGCGCAGATGAGGAAAGCCGCCGAGAAACTTGACTTCGAACGCGCCATTGAACTTAGGGACACGATTGCGGAGCTGAATCTGGCGTTGACAAAGAAGGTGGAAAACGAGGGTGAAACCCAGAAAACTTGGAGTTAGGAGCAAAAAGGTTCTAATCCATCCTGCCTAAACAGGTTAAGTTTACGAGAAGCGGAGAAGGAAACTGGTTTCGTTATGAGAGACAGCATCTCAGTTAAGGGTGCAAGAGAGCATAACCTCAAAAACATCGACGTGGAATTGCCCAGAAACAAGTTCATAGTTATCACTGGGCTTTCTGGCTCAGGAAAATCCACTCTTGCCTTCGACACCATCTACGCGGAGGGACAGCGCAGGTACGTTGAGAGCCTATCCGCTTACGCACGGCAGTTCCTCGGCTTGATGGATAAACCCGATGTTGACTCCATCGAAGGATTGTCTCCAGCCATCTCAATTGAGCAGAAAAGCACCAGCAAAAACCCCCGTTCAACCGTTGGAACCGTCACGGAAATCTACGATTACCTGAGGCTTCTTTTCGCCCGCATCGGCACACATCACTGCCCCATCTGCGGCAGTTCAATTCACCCGCAGAGCCCAGAAAACATCACCAGCCTTATCATGGTTGAAAAAAAGAAAACCTTGACTTTCCTTGCCCCAGTCATCCGCGGTATAAAAGGCACGCACGAGCAGGTTTTCGACGACCTCAAGAAGCAGGGGTACACCAAGATACGGGTAGACCAGAAAATCTACGATTCCGACGCCATAAAGGAAGAAGTTAAGCTGGTGCGGTACGAGAAGCACTGGATTGAAGCCGTCATCGACACAGTAAAAATTGTTGATGAGGAGCATTCTCGAATTTCTGAAGCGGTGGAGCAGGCTCTTCAGGTGGGCAAGGGAACAATGATTGTCATCGACGCCGAAAAGGCTCAAACAGAGAAAAAAGAGCTTGAACGGTTCGAAGATGAAACGATGTACAGCACCTTCGGAGCATGCCCAAATCACCCCGAAATCGTTTTTGAAAGCCTTGAGCCGCGAATGTTCAGCTTCAACTCGCCTTTCGGCGCCTGCCCAACCTGCCACGGCTTAGGCGAAATAACCGAAATATCCCCAGACAAAGTTATCCCAAACAAAGACTTATCCATCATGGATGGCGCTTTAGCGATTTACGGCAGCATGGACCTTAGCTGGCGCGCGCAGCAGATAGCAACGGTCGGTAAAAAACACGGATTCGACGTTTTCACACCGATAAAAGATTTCACAGAGCAGCAGCTGCACGTGCTCCTTTACGGCGACAGAGAACCCCTCAACGGTCACTGGTCAAACGGCGCTAACATGTGGATGCGCGAAGGCTGGGAAGGCATAATCCCGCAGACGGCAAGGCTCTATCGCCAGACTGAGAGCGAATGGCGAAAAGAAGACATCGAAAAATTCATGACATCCCGACCCTGCAACGCCTGCAAAGGAAAGAAACTGCAGCCCGTCGTTCTCGCAGTAAAAATTATGGATAAAAGCATAATCGACGCAACTGACCTGTCGATTGAAGAGGCGGTTGAATTCTTCCACAACCTGCCAGCGCAACTCACCGAAAAAGAACTAGCAATTGCCAAACAGGTGCTCAAGGAAGTCAATGAGCGGCTGGGTTTCTTGAAGAACGTTGGTTTAGGCTACCTGTCGCTTAGCCGTGCGGCGCGGACACTTAGCGGCGGCGAAGCGCAGAGAATCCGCTTAGCCACGCAGATAGGCAGCAATCTCATGGGCGTCCTCTACATTCTTGATGAACCCAGCATCGGCTTGCACCAGCGGGACAACGCTAAACTCATCAGCACGCTTCATCGGCTGCGCGACCTGGGCAACACGCTAATCGTCGTCGAGCATGACGAGGAAACCATACGGAAAGCCGACTACATCATTGACATGGGACCCGGCGCAGGAGTCCACGGAGGACACGTCGTCGCTGAAGGACCGCCTGAAGAAATCATGGCTAACAAGCGAAGCCTCACGGGCAAGTACCTGTCAGGCGAACTCAAAATCGATGTGCCCGAGTCAAGGCGCAAACCCGTCGGCTACATCACCGTGAAAGGCGCAGAAGAAAACAACCTAAAATGCCTCAACCTGCAACTGCCGCTGGGCGTGCTCTGCGGAGTCACAGGGGTTTCAGGCTCGGGCAAAAGCACGCTGATGAATTTAACCGTGATTCCCAAGCTTCGGCAGATCTTTGGGGAGAAAATCGATAAAGTCGGCAAACACGAGTCAATCGACATTCCGCCGATGGTCCACAACGTCATAGTCATCGACCAAGACCCAATTGGCAGGACACCGAGAAGCAACCCAGCCACCTACACCAAGCTCTTCGACGAAATAAGACGCATCTTCGCGTCAACCAAAGAGGCGAAAGCCCGCGGCTACAAAGAGGGACGCTTCAGCTTCAACGTGAAAGGCGGCAGATGCGAAACCTGCCAGGGCGACGGCGTCCTACGCATAGAAATGAACTTTCTGCCCGATGTCTACGTGCAATGCAGCGACTGCAAAGGCAAACGGTACAACAAGGAAACCCTAAGCGTCCTCTTCAAAGGCAAGAACATCGCTGAAGTGTTGGATATGACGGTTGAGGAAGCAGCCAAGTTCTTCGAGAACACGCCACGACTCTCACGCAAACTGACCACACTTCTAGACGTAGGTTTAGGCTACATTAAACTTGGGCAAAGCTCAACCACACTGTCAGGCGGAGAAAGCCAACGCATCAAAATCACGCGTGAACTTAGCAAAAACAAGACGGGACACGTCGTTTACATGCTTGACGAGCCGACCACGGGGCTGCATTTCGACGATACGAAGCGCCTCATCAGGGTGCTGAATCGGCTGGTTGGCAACGGCAACACCGTCTACATCATCGAACACAACCTCGATGTGATAAAAAGCTGCGATTACCTCATCGATTTGGGTCCTGAAGGCGGAGCTGCGGGAGGGGAACTTCTTGCGCAGGGAACCCCTGAAGAAGTCGCGCAGGTCGAGGGGTGCCACACTGGAAGGTTTTTGCAGAAAATTCTTAACCGCCCGCGGGAAGAAATAGGGTTGGCAGTGAAGCAGCCTGCATGATTCAAATAAAATCCCCGTCAGATTTCAAAGCCTCCGACATGCCGACTAACCCTGGAGTCTACCTGTTCAAAGATGATCAGGGCGAAATTCTCTACATCGGCAAAGCGAAGAGCCTTCGTTCCCGCGTCAAAAGCTACTTCTTAAATAAAGACCAACCCGCGAAAACACGGCAGCTGGTTTCCAGAATCCGAGGCATCGACTGGATAATCGTCAACAACGAGGTTGAAGCCCTGCTTTTAGAGAACAAGCTGGTTAAGCAGCACACGCCCAAGTACAACATCGACCTCAAAGACGCAAAAACCTTCGCGTACATCTCGCTTACACGGGAGCCTTACCCGAGGATAATGACCAGCCGCAAAGTCTCACGCAAACTCGAATCGTTCGGACCCTACACCGAGGGCTTCATACGGCAAGACCTTCAACGCCTCGTCGTCCGCGTGTTCAAGCTGCGCACCTGCAAAACCATGCACAAACGCGCCTGCCTAAACTACCACATCCACCTCTGCACCGCCCCATGCATAGGAAAAGTCACCGCCGAACAATACGCCGAGCAAATCAAGCAGGCACGGTCTTTCCTAAACGGAAACTACCAGCAAACGATAAAACAGCTCGACGCCCAGATGCAGCAAGCCGCCCAAGAACAGAAATATGAGACCGCTCTGGAGCTACGCAATCAAATGGCTTCCATCAGGCTTGTAACGGAACACCAGATCGTGGATAACGAGCGGCGGTTCGACCAAGACATCTTGGCGTTCAAGCAGGTCGGCGACAAAATGCTCGCTGTACAAATGGGGGTTCGCAAAGGCGTTTTGCTGGGGAAAAAACAGTTCACCGTCGACCTTCAGCCACAGGTTGAACAGGAATTCCTCAAAGCCTACTACACAAGCAACCGAATACCCCGAGAAATCCTCCTGAACAAGCCCGTCTGGCAAGAACCACAGGAAAAAAAGGCTCTTGAAGAATTCCTATCGACAAAACGGTATGCCCCAGTCTCGTTGATCATTCCCAGAAAAGCCGACAAACTCGCGTTGGTCCAGCTGGCAGAGAAAAACCTTGAATCAACGTTGGAAGTTGACAGCGCACTGGTCGATTTACAAAACGAACTCAACCTCCCAGCGCTGCCGCGTACAATCGAGTGCTTCGACGTTTCAAACCTGGGGCAGGAGCACGTGGTTTCAGGCATGGTCAGCTTCCGCGACGCGAAGCCAGACAAGAAAAACTACCGCCGATTCAAAATTAAAACCTTCACGGGACAGGACGACTTCGCAGCCGTCAACGAGGTAGTGGCACGCAGATACAAGCGGCTAGTTGAAGAAAAAAGCCCGCTGCCCGACATGGTTCTCATCGACGGCGGACCTGGACAAGTTGGAGCGGCAAAAACGGCTCTGCAAACCCTCGGCTTAAACCTACCCGTCATCGGGTTAGCGAAGGAGCACGAAGAGATTTATTTGCCAGACGACTCAACGCCGAGAATCTTCGACAAGAACAGCCGAATGATGCTTCTGCTTAGAAAAATCCGTGACGCAGCGCATGACTTCTCGCTCGGCTACAACCTGAAGCGGCGGCAAATGAAGACAAGAGAAGAATTCAAACAAATCAAAACTTAATTCGCCAAAAAGAGATTTATGGCAATTCAGCAATTTAATAGCAGGGTAATATAGCGATGTCGCTTAGAGTCCAGATTGACCCGAAGCTTGAGCGCAGATTCAGAGAAACCGCCTTGAAAAAGTTCGGTTGTGGAAAGGGAGCATTAAGCAAGGCTGCAGAAGAAGCCATACTAAACTGGGTCACCTGCCAGAAGGAGACCCCAACTTTTGAAGGGGATCCAATCAAAGGTATCGAAGGATTGCTTAAAGATGTCGACATTGACTCCGTCACCCTTCAGCATTTAAGCAACCAGCTTTGGGATAAGAATAATCTATCAACAGCCAGAAAAGAGCCTAAAATGATCGAATAACGGTCGATACAAAGGGTCTTCGTCAAGAATAGCCGAATCAAGAATTCAAGCAGCAAAATAACCCTGCAATATCGCCAAAAGATTTTGTTGCCGCGGGCTGTGCAACCCGAATTGTATGCATTTAATTACTCGAATCCTCAGAATTAAAGGCGGGAAGAAACGTTGCTTGACATGGTTACTCTGCTGTTGATATCCGTCGCTGTCGGCTTAGTCGGCTCGCTGACGGGTCTAGGCGGCGCCAGCATCCTGACACCTATCTTGGTTTTCGCGGGTTTCCCCGTTAAGGAGGCAGTGGCATGCGGCATGGTGGCTATCATAGCCACGTCGAGCGGTTCAGCCTCAACTTACGTGAAGGAACGAATCGCCAACATCAAGCTTGCCATGTACCTTGAAATGTTCACCATCATCGGCGCCATAGTGGGAGCAACCATAACCGTGCTTATCGCGCCTGTTTTCCTCTATTTCTTGTTCGCCGCTTTCCTCCTCACTTCTTTCATCAACATCAGAAGCAGCTTCAACAAGTATGTGCCGCCTGAAAAGCAGGATGGGCTTTCCAAGTGGCTTGGGCTTGAGGGAAGCTACTATGATCAGGCACATGACAAAGTGGTAAAGTACAAGGGCACAAATTCGCTGCTGGGCGGCTTGGGAATGTTTGTGGCTGGGATAGCGGCGGGGATGCTTGGGATCGGGGCGGGAGCCTTCAAAGTCATCGTCCACGAAAAAGTCCTCAAGGTACCCGCAAAAGTGTCAACCGCCACCAGCAACTTCATCATAGGCATGACCGCGCTGGCAGGCGTAAGCGTCTACCTTTTTTCAGGACTGCTAAACCTGACGTTGATGGCGCCCATGGCAGTAGGCGTAACAATCGGCGCCGTGGCCGGCGGAAGAATGCTGAATCGGATTCACGACAGAAACCTAAAAATCCTGTTCCTTGTGATTGTCGTCCTGCTGATTATTCAGATGCTCTACAAAGGAGTGACCGCTCTATGAGTCAGCAGGACGTAGGCAGCGGCGAAAACAAGCTGGAAACCGCCATAAGCTACCTGTTGATAGTGGGCGTCGTCGTAAGCGTCATCCTGGAAGCCATAGGGATAACCCTCTACTACGGAACCCACGGCAACGTGCAGATTTCACAGAACCCAACCGTTTTTATCAACGGAAAAGACTTTTTCGCCTTCATAATCTACCAAACCCAACACTTGTTCGGGGCACAAAACGCCATCCTGTTCATGACGCTGGGGCTCATAATCCTGATGTTGACACCCTACATCCGAGCAATAACGTCCGTCGTCTATTTCGCGCTGGAAAAGAACCGTAAGTACGTTTTCATAACGCTCTTTGTCCTCGTTGTCTTGACGCTAAGTTTGGCGCTTCATTAACTTTTTCTAAAAAACTTGTGCATTTGTGTTAGCGCTTGAATGCTTAAAGCTATATTCTGCTTAAAACAAATTATACCTGCAACGTGAGGTTAACGCTTTGGCTGAGGAAAAAGAACGATCAACTCCGAAATCCCGCATAGAAACGCTCTCCGACTTGATTTTCGGGTTAGCCCTCTCCATAGGCGCGCTCACCTTGATCGGGAATGCTCCAAGCAACTTTTCGGACTTGCTCAAGTCTATAGGATATTTTGCGTTTAGTTTTTTCATACTCATAAGCGTCTGGTACACGTACACCAGCACCATGTCAAACGTACGCATCGAAAAACGAATACAAGTTCAACTCAACCTTGTGCTCCTATTCTTGGTTTCCATTGAACCCTTCCTGTTTAACGAACTTTTTTCCAAGATTCCGACAATGGACGTTTCGACGCTTTATGCTGTAGACCTCGGAGGGCTATTTGTAATCCTTTCGCTGCTTGCCAACTCCATTTTATCAGACAAGAAAAGACCAGAAGAGCTGCTTCACCACTATGCAGCGATGAGAAATTCGCAGATAGTCGGAGCAGCATTCTTTTTTATCTCAGTCATACCGTTCTTTTGGAGTTGGGCGGTACCGATAAACAGCGAAACAAGCATCCCCCTCAGGTTCATACTCTGGATGGTGCCCTTGTTTCTGCACTTTATCCGACGGATATGGGAGAGACAAAGCAACATAACTTGAAAGCAAGCCATTTGACTGCAAGAAAGCATTCAGGTTCAGCGGGTCTTATTCTCCTTCTAAGAAGTGATATTGCCTTCGAGGCTGCAACGTTCTTATTAGCCATTTAGCAATAAGGTATGGCTAAAAATGTCTCGAAGTAACTTAATGCTTGAACGGGCAAACGCCTACGACAAAAACGGGTTAATCAAGCGTGAAGTCGGTAACGCGCTTGAGTCGCTCAAGGAGTTTAGAGTAAAATTCCCCTTCGCCGAAAACCCGCAGTCAATAGATTGGCTGGACCCTGACAAAATCTTCAAGCCTGATTCAAACGAAATAGGCGAATTCTTCCGTTACTTAGTGTATTTCCTCAACCCAATTGGGCACCTTACAATCCAGAACGCTAATGTTTACCGAAATATCAGGCTGCAACTCGGCGACTTCAAGAGTTTGCTCCATGTCGCTGTGGATAAAAACAAGTCTTTAGCTCAGAAAGTGGATGCGCCCTGGGAAAAAATAAACGGTTTAGGCAACGATAAGCACCTAGCCAAAAAAACCATATTTTGCTTCAACTACGAAAGCAAAACCGTCGTGCCGATCTTTAGCACCCAACACCTAAAGCATTTCGTTAACCGAACGACCGATGCCCCGAGCAGCGGAGCCAAATACTACTCACTTGGAGCGGAATACGCATTTTACACGGCTGAACTGTTACAAGCCAAGGACAACTTGCCAATAACGAGGTCTTGGGAAATCACGTATTTCACTCGTTTCCTCTACAACACCTATCCGCCGCCTGATAAAGAACCAGCCGCAACCCAAACAGACGAGGGAAAAACGGTTAACGTGGAAACCAACGAGCAAACGGAGCTAAGAGGATTCGTGAGGCTGCTGGGCGAACTGCAGTCAAAAGGGAAAATCACGGGGCAACAATTCAGAGAATACCGTGAACTGTGGACACAGCAACCCAACGACAGAGATGTATTAGTCTGGCGACTAAAGCAGCTCCTAAACACCGAAACCAAAACCAACCCAAACGCGCCGAGAAGCCAACCTCCACAAAAACCACGTCGACTTTAGAAAAAGCTTCAACACGCCAAGGTTATCCGCTCTTTTTCTTTTCAGATTAGCGGTTTCTATCTTCTCTGATTAAGCTCACTTCTTCCTCAATTGTGGTTTTTATTGGATTCTTTGCTTGCAAATCTGCTAGTTTCTGGAGTAACCCGTCGGACTTCTTGGCGTTTAGATAAAGCTCTACAGCTTCCCTTAACACGTCTGAGAGCTTGCCATACTTCTGAAGTTGACGCTTTTCTTCTTCGGAGATTCGAACGCAAACCGTTTTTGTCATACACTTTGTTAAACATATTGTCTGGTTTAAGGTTTCACAATTTTTTGGATTGGCGGGTTCGACGGGACTAGTCTACATATATGCGAAAAGGTACTAGGTAGTTGGGTCATCCCGAAGCCGCCTTACGGATAATCTGTTTGAGTTGTTTTTGCAAGAATCGAGAGCTAATGGTTTTGCGTCTGGGTCGTTGTTTCTGTGATTTTGCCTCTGATTACTGCGTCTTTGGATAGGGATTTCTTCAGGGTTTGCTCCCCATGCCCGTATGATTTCTTTGATTTGTTCGATGCGGTTTACTTGTGTTTTGGGTCTGATGGCAAGCCCAGCAGCCCTGGGTGGGGTGAAGTAAGCTTACCCCTTTCCCCAGAGTTGCCTAAACGAAATACAATCCTATCAACAAGAACACTTTATAAAAATTAAATTATTAGCGAACGCGACAGGTTTCTTAAATATAACGCACTAGCTCAAAATTTATAGCTGAAACAGAGTTATAGAATCCATAAGGTGTGCACATGGTAAAAAGCATATTCATCCCTGCAGGATTGTGGCATTTTATTGGGAGTGAATTGATAACCTTGGAATATGTGAATAATGATTCAATCACATCTGAGGTTTTTGATGAGCCCGCAATTAGATGGCTACTTCTAAATGATGACGAATGGAACAAATATTCGGAAATAATAACTCTATTAGACCCTGTTAGTCTCAAATCAAATGAGACAAAAGCTGAATCGCCAGAAATTAACTATTTAAATGTCTATGTTAGAGAGACTTTTAGAAAGAAAGCGATTTTGGAACGGTTTCCAGAAACAGAAAGAATGAATATTTTAGAAGGATTCATTGGGTTTGACAACGTTATTTTGATGAGTGAAAGAAAGACTGAAGAACTTTTCAAGGAAGCAGTCGAACAATTGAATCAATCTGGCAAAACAGCAACCATTGCAATTGACTTCACAATGCTAGCTATGCTGGTCAAAGAGTTGATAGGCATCTATCTGTTTAGACTTGGGCATTTTAGAAAAGAAATTGCGGATGATGGCATTATTGAAAATATGATACTGTTAAGATTCTTGGCTTTAATTGGGACAGACCCACAAAATTTTAAACTAAGTTTCTTACAAAAATCTAGTGAAGGTTGGAAAGCAGAAGAGCAACTTCGGGAGAATATTTTGAAAGCGATGAATCAAACCTTTCCAGATATCATTCTAGATGATGAGGGGAAAGAAGTAGCTAAATTTAGTATCGGAAAACTTTTCAGAATTGAAGAGGGAAGCATTCGTGTAAACTTTGGTTCATTCGGCTTAAAGACAGATGGCAATTTCGTCGGCTTAAGTCACATTCTGTATAGCCCTTCCTTTTTTGGTGCAAAAAATGTCCAAGATGTTTTGGATTCATGGAATTGGCTACTAAAAAAGATAAACGTCAGTGAGGTAGATTTACAGATGGCACTTGAAGCCTGTTCATTATCTGTACTACTAGCATCGGGAATTGAAAGAGGCAAAGATGTATTCTTTTTTTCTCTAATTGTTGACCTGCATCAACTCGATTTAAGTGGAATTGATACAATACCTAAAACTGAAGAATTCGGACGTGAAATTAGAGGCAATTTGAGAGAATTTGAAAAACTAAAAGACAAAAATCCGTGGAAAGGCATCATCAAACTTGAGAGTCTAAGAGAATATCTTTCGAATGTATCTTGGGAGTGTAGACTTGCAAGAATAGCAAACAATTATGGATTTAAAGTACAGTTTGGAAAACCTGGAAAAAATCCAGATTTAATCATTAATGCCAAGACAGTGGAAGTAAAGAACTTAAGCTCATACAGTCTTTCAAACCCAATAAACGATGGTATGAAACGGCATCCCGACATAATCGCAATAAAAGTTGACAGCCTTAAGCAAAGAGAAATTCCCAATTTAAAGAGTACTTGGTTAGGTACAAGTGACCTGAAAGAAGCAATCAAAACAGCGGTCACATGTGGTAAAGATGGTAGCATTGTATTACTTTTTATGACCACTGCTGGAACACTTAAAGGTAGATTAATTTTGCTAAAGCAGAACATTACAGCATAGCCGTAGATACAAAGGATGTCAACGTCGAACCACATTCAGGAAAGGCTTCTCTTCCTGCCTAAGCGACAAACTATAACGCAAGCATCCGCTGAGGAAAAAAGACAGAATAGAAAAAAGGCTAGTATTTCTTTGTACATATGATGGCGGGTCCGACGGGAATTGAACCCGCGACCCTCGGATTAAGAGTCCGATGCTCTAGCCTGACTGAGCTACGGACCCGCACGGTTTGCTTTTGAAAATGGCTTCACAGGATAATATAGAGCTTGCGGTCTTGTTGTTGCAGCCTGAAGCAATGAAAAACTAATAACTGACCAGCCCTTTTATGTTTTTATGGAGCGGGTTTTATGGCTAATTCTTCGGGCGAAGTTTTTGTTCTAAAAACCACGGATAGAGCAACGGGCGTTTCCGCGCTGCTTGAGAAGTTTGATTTAGGCGACTACTCGGGCAGGGCGGTGGCTTTGAAGGCTAACTACAACAGTGCCGACCCGTTCCCAGCCTCGACGCATCTTGACACGTTAAGAGCCATTGTGCAAGGCTTAAAGAAAGCGGGGGCGAGCGGCGTAACTTTGGCTGAACGCAGCGGCATGGGCGACACCGAACGGGTTCTCCAGGAAATGGGCGTTTTGGCCCTTTCAAATGAGCTGGGATTCAAGGCGGTCGTCTTAAACGACGCAGGCAAGGACGACTGGGTAAAAGTCGAGAAGGAAGGGACCCATTGGATTAGGGGGTTTTACATGGCTAAAGTCTTTCATGACGCTGACAAGGTGGTGCAGACGTGCTGCTTGAAAACGCATAGGTTCGGCGGTCACTTCACCATGTCGCTGAAGAATTCTGTGGGCTTGGTCGCTAAAAGGGTTCCAGGCGGCATTTACGATTACATGTGGGAACTGCACGGCTCGCCGAACCAGCGCAAGATGATTGCGGAAATAAACAACAACTACAACCTGGATTTCGTTCTGATGGACGGGATAAAAGCCTTCGTGACGGGCGGTCCCGACAAGGGAAATTTGGTTGAGCCGAACCTTCTGCTTGCAAGCCGAGACCGGGTAGCCATCGACGCGGTTGGAGTCGCGATTCTCAAAATGTACGGTGCCAAAGGCAAAGTGGGCGAAGCAGAAATTTTTGAGCAAGACCAACTCAAGCGGGCGGCAGAGCTGGGTTTCGGGGTGAAATCAGCCGCTGAAATACGTTTGACGCCGCTGAACGATGACAGCCGCGTTGAAACGGAGAAGATTGAGCGGGTTTTGAAAGCGTCGCTGGCTATGCACTAGGCTTTGGCTTGATATGCGCGAGTATGTCTGGCTTGTCGCTTGTTATGCCGTCAACGCCTTTTGCGGCGTACTGCTCGGCTTCCTCCAAGGTGTTTATGGTCCAAACTACCACTTTTAACCCGTTCTCGTGAGCTTTCTCAACGTTAGCCGTGTGCATGAACCTGTAGAGAGCAACCAAGTAGTTGGCTTTCAATTCGAGCGCGGCTTTCAGCGGGTTCTTATGCTTCGCGTAAATTAACCCCGTCTCTACTTCAGCATTGAGCTCTCGGACTTTCCTGAGCGCATCCTCCAAGAAAGAAACGAGTACAACGTTCTTCTCCAAACCCATATCACAAATGACATCGAGCATCTGCTTTTCAAGCCCGTCTTCCTTCAACTCAACAAAAACCTTGACCTTCTTATCCAGAAAATCCAGCGCTTCCTCAAACGTCGGAATTTTCTCGCCGCCCTCAGCGTTAAAACCCTTGATTTCTTTGAGCGTAAGCTCACTTACCAAGCCTTCGCCGTCAGTTGTCCGCTTAACATCCGCGTCGTGAATGACAACAAGCTGGTTGTCTTTGGTTTTCCTCACGTCCAGTTCAACCGCGTCAGCGCCGATTTCCAGCGCTTTCCTAAAACTTGCAATCGTGTTTTCTGGCGCGTAAGCCCGAGCGCCTCTGTGACCAATACGCAACATAGTAAACTTGTTACTCAACGAAAGAATAATACGTTTTGCAGGTTTAGATTGAAGTTTCTTTGGGAGTTATCGGTTGCAATTTAACCCTATTAGCGGCTCTTCGCCTGCTTAGATACCTTGCAAAGTACAATGCTGCGCCAGTCACTACCGAAATGAATGCGCCCTGCCCGAGGTTATACAGGACGCCCTCATTGTCGATGATGTTTGAGAGTAAACCAAACGAGAGAAAGAAAGCTACCATGCATACCACAATTACGAAGCTTGGAAGCCTCGAAAGGTCTTCGACGAAGGGCAAAGCGCCGACGCCACCGTTCCGTCCTACCCATCGAACGCTTATATAGTTTCGGCTTCACTGGATTATTGAGCGGAGCAACCGATGTCTTCTCAACAGCAGATCGTTTTAAGCCCAATCGGTCACGTTAAAACCGACGCGGTCGGCAACGAGGTTAAAGACAAGTCAAGAATTTCAAAAATAATTCTTAATTCCGAGCTGGTTGAAGCCTTGGACGGCGTCGAAGGCTTTTCGCACGTGTTTGTGCTTTTCTGGCTCAACGAAGTAACCAGCCAGCATCGGGCTCTAAAGTTGCATCCTAGAGGCAGAATGGACATGCCTTTGCTGGGGGTTTTCGCGCTTAGAACCAACCTGCGACCGAACCCCATCGGCTTAACGCTTGTTGAGCTGCTAAAGGTTGAAGGCAACATTCTAACTGTCCGCGGTTTAGACGCTTACAATGGCACGCCAGTCTTAGACATAAAGCCCTTTGACTCTTGGGATAGCGCCAAAGACGCCCGCGTTCCCGAATGGTGGATTAAGCTTAACCAGTAACCGAAGCTAAGCCAACCCTTCTATCCCGTACTTTGCGTCAAGCAGCTTCAAGAGTTCCGATCTAAGAGTTTCACCCTCCAAATCGGCAGCCCTAGCGCGCTCGAATTCGCTGGCAACCTCAGTATCTTTTAGGACGTCGTTGAGCCAGTTTTTGAAGTCGCCCCGGTAAAGGTGGAATTCAATAGATTCGACTCTGACTTGTTTGATAAAGTTGTAAAACTGTTCAGGCGACTCAGCGATGAACTCCGATGGCTGATCGATACCGTAGTAAAAATGGAACCCGTTCTCCCTCGGAACAGGCGTGAAGGCTTTAAGGGCTGCTTTCCCCTTCTGAGTTATGCCGTACCCGCCTCCGACCCTCTGCAGAAAGCCCTCTTTTGCCAGTTCTTGAATCTGAAGTATTGCCTGGTTCGGGGTCAGGCCGACTTTTTCAGCAAACGCATTCAGATCCATGCGGCTTGTGGCTTCACTTAACGTCTTTAAAACTTTAAACTGCTCCTCTTTCAAAAGCGTTCCCTCACTGCAAGTAATACTTAACGGGAATTTAAATGTCTTAAGCACCCGCTACGGGAAAAACTGAATTTTTGGAAAACATGCAAGTTTTTATTGGTAAAAACCAACTTTGACTTGGTGAAAAGTGTTGAGTGAATACATAGTCATTCTTGTTACGGCGAAGGATAAGGAAGAGGCGGAAAGAATTTCGCAGATGCTTTTGAAGGAACGCCTTATCGCCTGCGCTAACATCGTTAGTCCAGTTACGTCGTTTTTTCACTGGGGTGGTCAGACGGAGAGGGCTGCGGAATGCTTGGTGGTTATGAAGTCGCGGATGGACCTGTTTGGGGAGGTTGCTGAACGGGTTAAGCGTTTGCATAGCTACGAGGTTCCTGAGGTTTTGGCGCTGCCGATTGTTGACGGGTCGAAGGCGTATTTGGAGTGGATGAGTGCTGTGCTTAAGCCCAAGCCTTAATGTACGTTTTTGTGCAGATAAGCCTTAAATAATACATCAACGTATGCTTCTGAACCGTACGGAGCACGAATCGCAATGGGGAATTGCCTTTGGCATAACAGCCACACAAACCAAGCCAGATAATCCCCTAAAAATCAAGAAAATCACCCTGAATGCGCAACCCCTCGAAATCTTCTCAAAACTACAAAAAAACCACCAAACAGCCTACCTTCTAGAATCAATCGAAGGACCAAAAAAACTCGCACAATACTCGTTCATCGGGTACGACCCAAAAGTAACCTTCACCGTGAAAAACGGGAAAGCCAAAATCAGAAACGAACAAACCCACGAGACAGACACTGAAGAAACATGCGACCCCCTCCAAACCTTAGAGCGCCTACTCAAAGACCAAGCGGTTCCAAACAGCGAGTTCAGATTCGTCGGCGGAGCAGTCGGATACGTTTCCTACGACTCTGTCCGCTACTGGGAGCAGCTGCCGCAGAACAGCAGGGACGACCTTTGCTTCCCCGACTTGGAAATGGGCATTTTCGACGATGGCTTCATCTTCAACCACGTAAAAAAGCAGGCGTTCTACTACTACCGCGGCGAGAACCGTCTCCCCGAAGTTGAAAACCTTCTCAGGCAGCCAGCCGACGCGGAGCATTTTTCTTTCACGCAGCCTAAGGTGAACATTAAGAAAGAAGCTTATGAGGCGGCGGTTGAAAAGGCGAAGAAGTACATAACGGCAGGGGACATTTTCCAGGTTGTCCCGTCCAAACGGTTCCAGTTCCAAGTTAAAGGCAACCTGATCCCGTTCTATCAGGCTTTGAGAGCCATCAACCCTTCGCCATACATGTTTTTTTACAAGTCGGGCGAAAGGCAGATCGTCGGAGCCAGCCCCGAGATGCTTGTCAGGGTTGAAAACAGAACCGTGGAAACCTTCCCGATCGCGGGCACAAGACCCGTGGCTGAAGACCCCAATGAAAACGGCAGGTTAGTTTGCGAGTTGCTTGCCGACCCTAAGGAGCGCGCCGAGCACGTGATGCTTGTTGATTTGGCACGCAACGACGTGGGAAGAATCAGCAAGTACGGAAGCGTTCACGTGCCTGAGTTCATGAAGGTTCACCAGTACAGCCACGTTCAGCACATCGTGTCCCGAGTCGTGGGCGAACTGAGAGACGACCTTCAAAGCTACGACGCGTTGCGGGCTGTTTTTCCAGCGGGAACCGTTTCTGGAGCGCCGAAGGTGCGTGCCATGGAAATCATCGATGAACTGGAACCTGTCAGGCGGGGGCCTTACGCTGGCGCCGTGGGGTATTTTTCCTACAACGGCAACGCGGACTTTGCCATAACAATTCGCACGTTGTTCGCTGACAAGAACCAAGCTTACATTCAGGCGGGCGGCGGCATTGTGGCTGATTCGGTGCCTGAGCAAGAGTGGTTTGAAACCGAGCATAAGGCGAAGGCGTTGATGCAGGCGCTGGAGAAGGCTGGAGGCGCACAGCAGTGAAGGTGCTCGTCATCGACAATTACGACTCGTTCGTCTACAACCTTGCCCAGTACATAGGTGAACTTGGTGGGGAACCCGTGGTTTTCCGAAACGACAAGGTGTCGTTGGCGCAGCTGGCGGAGCTTAAACCCGAGAGGATTGTGATTTCTCCCGGTCCAGGCACGCCTGAGGACGAGCGGTACTTTGGCGTCTGCACAAGGATCCTTCAGACCATGAGCCACACGATTCCAACTTTGGGAGTTTGCCTTGGTCACCAAGGAATAATCTACGCTTACGGCGGAAAAATCGTCCACGCGCAAAGGCTCATGCATGGAAAAACCTGCACGATAAAACACGACCAGAAAGGCATCTTCGCAGGCGTGCGCAACCCGTTCACTGCAACGCGGTACCACTCGCTTGCTGGAGAACGATGCTCGATTCCTAAATGCCTTGAAATCTCAGCTGAGTGCCTTGACGACGGAGAAATCATGGGCGTCCGCCACGTTAAGTACCCGATTGACGGCGTGCAGTTCCATCCTGAATCCATCCTCTGCGAAGACGGCAAACTCATAATCAGGAACTTTTTGGAGGCTAGGCGGCTTTGATTCGGGAAGGCATCCAGAAACTCATTGAAGGCTGCAGCCTCACCAGCAGCGAGTCGGGCGAAATCATGCGTGAAGTCATGTCGGGAAAAGCGACAAACTCGCAGACAGCCGCTTTCCTGACCGCGCTGAGAATGAAGGGCGAAGCAGTCGAGGAGCTTATCGCCTTCGCCGCGGTAATGCGCGAGCACAGCAGCCAAATTCACCCCCACGTGAAAGGTCGCCTCGTTGACACGTGCGGGACAGGCGGAGACAAAATAAAAACCTTCAACGTGAGCACGGCAGCCGCCTTCGTCGTCGCGGGAGCAGGCGTCGCGGTTGCCAAGCACGGGAACAGGTCGGTGACCAGCAAGAGTGGAAGCGCGGATGTGCTGGAAAAACTCGGTTTCAACCTGTATCTGGAGCCTGAGGCGGTTAAGTGCATGATTGAGAAGGTCGGGGTAGGCTTCATGTTTGCGCCATCGTTCCACCCAGCAATGAAGTTCGCAGCTGAAACCAGACGGGAAATAGGCATACGCACCGTATTCAACGTCCTCGGACCGTTAACCAACCCCGCGTCAGCCAACGCGCAGCTGCTCGGCGTCTACGACCCCAAACTAACCGCCCCGCTGGCTTATGCGCTGCGTCGGCTGGGCTGCGAGGAAGCCATGGTTGTCCACGGCTTAGATGGGTTAGACGAGGTTTCAACCGTTGGAAAGACCCTGATTGCGTGGCTAAAGGACGGCGAAGTCGTGGAGTTCGAAGCCGCGCCCAGCGACTTTGGAGTTAAGCGCGCACGAGTCGCCGACTTGAAAGTGGCAACCGTTGATGAAGGCGTTGAAACCTTCTTCAGAATTCTGAGCGGCAACCTTGCGGTTGATGACCTGAAAACCGAGTTTGTGCTCGTCAACAGCGCCGCGGGAATAATCGTTGGCGGGAAAGCGGAGGATTTCTTGGGGGGCATGGAGTTAGCCCGTGAATCAATCGAAAGCGGGGCGGCGTATGGGAAGCTTAAAGCGTTGGTTGCGGCTTCAGGCGGAAGCCTAGCGAAGCTTGAGGAGTTGGAAGCCAAGTATGAGTGACTACTTTGACGTTTTGGCGCGCGTCGCGCAAATAACCATCGAAAGCGAATACTACGAAGCGGCAAAAGCAGCGGAGAGCAAGCGCCTCAGCCTGCGCAAGGCAATCTTAGAGTGCAAAGCCGCGGCAATCATTGGCGAAATTAAATCGGCTTCTCCATCGGCAGGCGTCATACGTGAAAACGTTAACGCGGGGGAGGTTGCGCGGGAAATGCAGAGGGGCGGGGCAGTAGCCGTGTCCGTGTTGACTGAGCCGAAACAGTTCAACGGTTCACTGGAGGCTTTAGCGGCGGCTCGAGAAGCGGTGGATGTTCCCGTCATCATGAAAGACATCGTGCTTAGCCCCGTGCAGGTTTACGCCGCAAAAAAAATGGGCGCCGACGCGGTTCTGCTGATTAAAACGCTCTTTGACAGGGGTTACACTGAAAAAACCCTTGACGAAATGGTGGCTGGCGCCCACGTGCTGGGTCTTGAGGTTCTGCTTGAAACCCACACCGAAGCCGAGTTCCGCGAAGCGGTGAAGTCTGAAGCTGACTTGATCGGGATAAACAACCGTAACCTTGGAACCTTAAAGGTGGATTTGAACGTGACCAAAGAAATCCTGTCAAGAAACAATCCGAAGGGCAAAGTGGTCGTGAGTGAAAGCGGAATAAAAACGGCTATGGACGTGCGGTTCCTCCGTGAAAGCGGCGCAAAGGCGTTCCTCATCGGTTCCGCCCTCATGCAGAGCGGCAACGTTGAAGAAGCGGTCAGGGAGTTCGTGAACGCAAAATGAAACTGAGCAGCTACCCTGTCGACGGCAAATACGGCAAGTACGGCGGACGCTTCGTTCCCGAAGTCCTGATGACCGCGATCAACGAGTTGGAAGAAGCTTACACGCAAGCCAGAAAAGACCCTGCCTTCCAGAAACAGCTGGACGATTACCTCTTCGAATTCGTAGGCAGACCAACCCCGCTCTACCTCGCCGAGAACTTGACGCGCAGGCTGGGCGGCGCCAAAATCTACCTTAAACGGGAAGACCTCGCCCACGGCGGAGCACACAAAATCAACAACACCATCGGACAGGCGCTACTCGCCAAGCGAATGGGCAAGACCCGAGTGATCGCTGAAACAGGGGCGGGACAGCACGGCGTAGCAACCGCGATTGCGTGCGCAGCGTTAGGTTTGAAGGCTGAGGTTTACATGGGAACGGAGGACTGCGAGCGGCAGCGGCTGAACGTTTTCCGCATGAAACTCCTCGGCGCCGAAGTGCACCCCGTCGAAACAGGCTCAAAAACGCTCAAAGACTCGATCAACGAAGCGTTCCGCGACTGGGTAACCAACCTTGAAAACACGTACTACCTGATCGGCAGCGTCGTCGGACCGCATCCTTACCCGATGATCGTTCGGGACTTCCAGAGCGTAATCGGCGTAGAGGTCAAACTGCAGTTCCAGCAGAAGGAGGGGTGGCTTCCTGACGCGCTGGTTGCCTGCGTGGGCGGCGGAAGTAACGCGATTGGCACGTTCTTCCCGTTCGAGGACGACGCTGAAGTTGCGTTTTACGGTGTGGAAGCGGCGGGCGAAGGCTTAGAGTCGGGCAAACACGCGGCGTCGCTTGGCGCAGGCGCGGAAGGGGTCTTCCACGGCATGTTAACCTACGTGTTGCAGGACAGCAACGGGCAAATCCTGAACACAAGCAGCATCTCCGCTGGGTTAGATTACCCGGGCGTTGGACCCGAACACTCCTTCCTCAAAACTCTGAAGCGGGCACAGTACGTTTCAGCCACAGACAAGGAGGCAGTAGACGCTTTCCTCGCCCTAAGCAAAGAGGAAGGAATCCTGCCTGCCTTGGAATCCGCTCATGCGGTGGCATACGCCATGAAGCTTGCGCCGAAGATGAAGAAGACCCAGTCAATCGTCGTGACCCTTTCGGGAAGGGGAGACAAAGACGTGGAAACAATAGCGGATTACATAGGCGTGAAAATATGACCGCGATAACTGAAGCATTCCAAAGAACCAAAGCTCAAGGCAGCGGGGCGCTCGTCGGCTACATTATGGCGGGAGACCCAAAACCCGAACTAACACCTAAAATCGCTGACGCCCTGATTAAGGGAGGCGTAGACATTTTAGAGGTGGGATTGCCTTTTTCTGACCCCATCGCTGACGGACCAACAATTCAAGCCGCAGGCGTGCGCGCCCTAAGCGCTGGAACAACACCCGCTAAAGTGCTGCAAATCGCTAAGGAGATTCGGCAAAGCCAAAACGTGCCCATTGTAATAATGACTTACTATAATCCCGTTTTCAGGATGGGGCTTGAAAAGTTTTTCGAGTCAGCCAGTAACTGCGTGGTTGACGGTGTCATAGTTCCCGATTTGCCCGTGGAAGAAGCAGCAGATTACAAGAAAACCGCAAGAAAATTTGGTGTAGACACAATTTTCTTAGCCGCGCCTTCCACCTCAAACGAGCGGCTGGCACGCATAGTTGATTGTTCTTCAGGGTTTCTGTATCTCGTTTCGCATTTCGGAGTCACTGGGGCACAAGCAGCCATAGAAGACTCAACCATTCAACTTGTCAAACGGGTTCTGCCTTTCACGTCTGGCAAGATTCCGTTGGCGGTCGGGTTCGGAATCTCCAAACCAGAGCACGTAAAACGCATCGTTGAGGCAGGAGCGGACGGTGTCATCGTTGGGAGCGCTTTCATCAACATAATCAAGAAACGCCGAGAAAACATTGACGTTCTCTTGAAAGAGTTGCGGTCAACGGCGTTGGAACTCAAGAATGCGGCAAAGCAGTAAATTGATGTTTTGCTGAAAGAATCGCGCGATCTACTCTACTTGGAAGTCTTTTCCACATTTTGTGCATCTGAGACTTAGCTTCCCAGGTCCCTTTGAAAATACCAAAAGATGACCGCAAGAAGGGCACTTGACTGATTTTACCTCATTGTTCGCTGGTTCCGTTCTAGCAGCTACTTCTGTCCTTGGCTCAGTTTCGGTCCTAGGTTCTGTTTCAGTTCTGGCGGCTGGCTCCGATCTTGGGGCTGGTTCAGTTCGGGCTTCTGGCTCTGTTCTTTTCTCAGGTTCCCATGTGCTTGCTTGAACGTTCGTCAAATAACTCATCCCCGCTAGTAACTCCAACACATCTGCTGCTTTTTATGTTTACCTCATCGCCCGCCGCATTGTCCCGAAATAGCTAAAAAGGGTCAAATCTGTTTCTTGGGTTAGTGTTGCCGTAACTTTTTATGTGTCACATTTATTCTCTGATGCTGAGTAACAAAGGATGAGCAAAGAAGAAAAAAGCACAGTTGTCACCTTTCGCTTATCAAAGCGTAACCTGCGCAGGGTAGAGGCTGTTAGGGCACTTGAAAACGTAGATCGCTCAACTTTGTTCAGAGAGTTCATAGAAGATGGGTTGCAAGAGCGTGTCGTACGCCTCTACGAGAAGGGCAAGATAAGTTCGGGACGAGGGGCAGAGATTTTGGGTATTTCCCTTCGCGAGTTTTTGGAGTTACTTGAGCTGAAGGGCGTTTCATTCAACTGGAATGCAGGAAGCATCAAAGAGTACATGAAGGAAAACTACGGAGAATAAAAGTGAAGTTTAGTTTGAACCCAAAGCAAGCCCAAAAAATTCTGGATGCCGCCAACAACATTGAGCGACATAAGAAAAACCGTGAATAAGATTGTTCTTTCCCGAGACTAGGCAAGTGCTTTTGAAAAGCCTTAAATGTAAAGTTCTCGGTGTTTGAAGTATGCAAAATGTTGAAGACATTAAACTCAAGCTTTCACAGCATAAGGCAGAATTGAGAAAGAACTTCAAAGTGAAAACTATCGGAGTTTTTGGTTCTTATGTTCGTGGGGAGCAAAAACGGAAAAGCGATGTGGATGTACTGGTAGAGTTTGAAGAACCAATCGGCTTGTTTGAATTTATGGATCTTGAAATGTACCTATCTAAGCTTTTAGGTGTCAAAGTTGACTTGGTATCAAAGAAAGCACTTAAGCCTCACATTGGCGAGCAAATCCTCAAGGAAGTTATTATGGTATGAAAATTCGTGACTACAGGGATTACTTACAAGACATTTTGGATGCAATAGATGATATCGAATGCTTTGTTGGCAAAATGACATACGAAGAATTTGCCAAAGATAGAAAAACAATGAATGCTGTAGTAAGAAGTATCGAAATAATCGGTGAAGCATCCAAGAATATCCCTGAAAGAATAAAGACAAAATATAAAGAGCTCCCATGGAAGCAGATGGCTGGAATGCGCGACAAACTAATCCATGCCTACTTCGGACTAGATGTAGAAACACTTTGGAAAGCAGCTACTCAAGATATTTCGCCGTTAAAAAAATCTATTCAAGCCATTTTGAAAGAGCAAGAAAAGTGATAGCTATCAGCAGAAAAGAAATGAGTGTGCGCTGGGTGTTCAAGGCTGGCGTTAACGTTTGTTCTTTATCTTCTTCAAAAGGTCTAATTTTTTCTAATTCTTATGTTCGGTTGGACTAAATTTTAAAGGTCGATAACTTACAGAGTTAAGATATTTTTTTCCCGCAGTGTGGGCAAAACCATTTACTGTTACATAGTTTTTTTCCGCAGTAAGGACATAAATCTGTACTATCAACCTTTTTTTCCAAGTTCAATCAGCCCAATAAGGTGTATTATACACAATATTATAGCTTTGCGTAAGTGATGTCTCAAAATGCAGGCTTGTAATCCAAATGAAATGTACGTTTTAATCTTTCAATTAACACATACATTATCTTACCCACCGATACCATAGAAAGAACGAACATTGTTTGCTGGGGCAGACGGCTTGCAACTATGGAAGCCAAGAGTAAGAACAGTAGATTGTAGGACAGTTGGATGATTTTCAACTTGCATTTTCATGCACATTATTTCTGCAGAATACCAAGATGATTATCTTGTGGCGACAATCTTTAAGAGGGTGCTAAACAGTTAAATATCACTACTTGATGAGTAGTGAATTGTGGTAGTGTGGGAGTTTGAGCAAAATGGCGAAAACAGCTTCAATAATCCAGAAAGAAGAACGTTGCATCAGCAAAGGAGGAAACTCGCCGATCCTCTATTTGCCCAGCAAATACTTCAAGCCCGGCGAAAAAGTCAATTTTGAGTTAGAAGTAGACCAAAAAGGAAACCTCGTAGCCGTTTTAACCAAGAACCTCTTCAACTTCACCTGTGAGGGCATACAGGAGTTTGCAAAAAAAAGTCTGGAAGTCGAGTACGACAAAGTTGTTGGGGGCATTCGGGTACTAAACGCGGTTTTAGGCAGCCTTACGTTAGGTTGCACTCAGTCAACGCAGGGTCTGGAGCCAGCGTACGTAACTGTTTCCCGCCGCTTCACCGACATCAACTCAAAATTAGATTATGAGAGACTGGTTAAAGCCGCAGGAAAGCTGAAGAGCCAGCACTTGGACGCCTACATTGATGCAGAAGGCGATTTGGATTCCCTGGGCGTCTTTAAGGCGCCTACGAGACATGGGTTAAAAGATAATGCGGAAGCTGTTGAGGTGCTTGCTGAGACGGGAAGAAAACTGGATTTCACAATTACTGTTAGGCTTGACAATCGGGAAAATGACCTGGACCAAGTAAAGTTAGCGGTAGAAGAACTCAAGCATTAGACGCCAAGTTTTCCTTTAAGCAGCAGAGCAAGGCTGGTGATGGCGGGGTCATCTCGGGTCTTTCTGTCTAAGCCAGCAAGGGTTGCCTCAATTAACCCGTTGGATTTCACGTTGCCGTCGCCGCTGATTTTTGAGACAGCAACGCAAACGGTTTCCACCCCAAGCTTTGTGAGTAGCTCCCTCCATTTTGCGATTTCAGCCGTTGAGTCCTCTCGACAGAGAATTATGCCATGTGTTGCGGCTTTCGCGATTTCCTCTGATTCAGCGGATATTTTTCCAGGAGCGTCGCCGATGACAACCGTGTGTTTTTCTGAAGCTTTCAGGAAGATGGATGCCGCCTCTTTAGCTAAATCCATGGTCCACGGCTTCTTCGCGGTTAGCCGCCGCTCCCACCCCACTTTGCCCCGTATGAAGTCAAGTGTGGGGCTTGCTAAATCCAAGTCTTCGGCGTAGGCGTCGACGCCAAGCTTCAGCATTGCCTTTGCTAGGTTTTCTGCGAGAGTGCTTTTGCCTGAATGGGGTGGACCAACGATTATGATGCGGACGGGCAACTCTGGAGCCTTCAAGCCTATTTGATTGGGTAGCAATTAAAAACTTGCCGTTGACTAAGCAGCTCACAGTTTCAATGGCCAGCCTGGTTCAAAACTGCAAAAGCAGCAAGCACTAAACCAAAAAAGCACAACCCCAAACAGCTCTGGCTTTGAAGAGCACTACACATTCCTAACCTTAGTTGAGAGTGTGGAAAACAGAAACTGGAAATGGATTAGATCTACTAAAACCCTCAGCGAAGCTCATATCTCTTTTCCAGTTTTCTCCGTGGGGCTTTAAAGGGAATCGTGTGAGTTAAAAAAGGGAATGGCTGATTATACTTTTACGTTGTTTGGGTTTGTTGAGTCTTTTTCTTGAGGCGTCTGTACCACGATAGGATTATGAGGAATAGCGCTATGGCGATAACAATTATCAATAAGGTCCAGTCGACTAAACTAAAGCCCGTTTTCGTAGCCGTGCTTATTACCGAGACTGAATCGTTGCCTGCAACTGTAACGTAGGCAGAGGCGCCGTTAGGCGTTACAGCCACGCCCTCGGGGGCACTTCCAACGTAAGGACTTTTGCCAACGGTTACAGTCGCTGTCACCGTGTTTGTAGCTGTGTTTATCACCGAGACCGTACTGCTGGCGTAGTTTGCAACGTAGGCATATGTGCCGTCAGGTGTAATAGCCACACTCTCAGGATAGCTTCCAACGGGAACTGTTGCCGTCACGGTGTTAGAAGAGGTGTTTATCACCGAAACCGATTCGCCGAGGTTATTTGTTACATAGGCGTAGGCGCCGCTGGGCGTTATGGCAACACCGTAAGGATTATTTCCAACAGGTACTGTTGCAATCACAGTGTTAGAAGACGTGCTAATCACTGAGACCGTTCCGTGGGGAACATTATTTGTAACGTAGGCGTATGCTCCGTTGGGCGTTATAGCTACATCCTGAGGAGAGTTTCCAACGGTTACATTCGTCGTCACAGTGTTCGAAGAAGTGTTTATCACCGAAACCGAATTACCGCCGCTATTTGTGACATAGGCGTATTCGCCGTTAGGCGTAAAAGCCACATCGTAAGGCAGGCTCCCCACGGTTATCGTCGCTGTCACATTGTTAGAAGAAGTGCTGATAACCGACACCGAATCCGCGACGTTATTTGTGACGTAAACATATGCACCATTAGGAGTTACAGCCACACCGCACGGACCCTCTCCAACGGTTATCGTCGCCGTCACCGTATTCGAAGAAGTGCTCATCACCGAGACCGAACCGCCGTTAATATTTGTCACATATGCATATGCACCGTTGGGAGTTACAGCAACACCGTACGGCTCGCTTCCGACGGCTACCGTCGCCGTCACCGCCATAGCTCGAACTGGCTGAGTTAACGCGAAAGCACAGAACAGGAAGAAGAGGGATAGAAAGATACAGACAACTTTCAAATTCCTTGTTGTTCCGTACTTCATTCTTTCACCTCACCATTAAACTGCCCGCCGATGTTAGCCGACATGCTCGCAGCATGGATGCAAGTAAGGGTTTTCATAACCTTTTGGTGAACCTTTTTGCTCTTAAATAATTCGGCAATTTTGAACAGCGCACCCAATAATGATCGCTTTTCATGTTATCGCATCACAGTTTATGCGGGTTCAAGCGTTATTTCCAGCACGTAGCCTGTCAGGCTTGCCCCTTCGTTCCCGTAAAGGTTGAGCACGAGTTTGGGGATGGTTAGGCGTCCGTCGCTGCGGATTTTTGCGTAGAAGAACTGCCAGCCTTTGTGCAGGTCCAGAAAGTTCACGCCGACTTTGAGCGCTTGGCTGCTGTCCATTTTGAAGCGCCATCGAATCAGCTTGGGAACCTGAACTTTGCGGCCGCTTTGAAGAGGCGCTGTAAAAGTCACTTTCTCAGTCAGCGGCATATAGACTGTTGCTGCCGCCCAGGCACTTAAGCGTTTAGAGTCGGAAAAAGACGGCTTGGGTCGCGCAGGGTCGCTAAGGGTCGAAATGGGTCGAAATGGGTCGTATTGGGTCGCAACCCACCAACACCTCAAACCCCAAACCAAAAAAACAACCCAAAACACAAAAAACCAAAATCCACCCCGCCAGCACCCGCCAAAACCAGCCCTCCACTGCGAAACTTTTAAACATCATCATGCGCCATTAACCCTTCGGCGGTGGATCTTAGGCGGTGGGGTAGGGGTCCATTGAAACCGTAAACCCTCTATACGACGGGCTGACACCTGTGGATGAGGCGTAAAAGGCCGCTTGGATCTTCCTTTCCGAAACATTGACTATCCGTCCTTTGGGGCTGGCGGTCTGTGGGCAGCTTCCGTAGGGGAGCTGTTTCATTGTTCACCAGGCGAACCCGGCTAGGCTCGGGAGAGAGCAACCTAAGTTTGGACGCCGTGCGCTCAAGGGGATGCGGGTAAGAGCGTAGGGTTTGAAGCGACAGGCGGAGTCTAGACGTCAAACCACAGCGGTCCACCGCTACTAATGATTATCGTCAATTTCGCAGCAGCCGTTTTTGTTAACGATTTTAAAGCGTTCTCTCTCCTGACCCGCCGTTGCTTAAGGGTTAGCAATTTTAATTAGGGACGCGTCTAAACGGTTTGTTGTGATATGATTTGCCCCAGAACGTCTTAGTTACTTCGGCTTGGCCGTACATCAACGTGACGCCACACCTTGGCAACCTCGTCGGGTCAATCCTTTCCGCTGACGTTACAGCCCGCTACTACAGGCTAAAAGGCGACGATGTGCTGATGGTCAGCGGCTCCGACACGCACGGCACACCCATAGAGGTTGAAGCCATAAGGCAGGGCATCACGCCCAAGGAGCTGACCGACCGCAACCACGCCCGCGTCGCCGAGCTGTTCCGCCGCTGGAACGCGTCGTTTGACAATTACACAAGCACAGAGAGCCCCGTGCACAAGGAGTTCGTTCAGAAGACCCTGCTTGAAATCCAAAAAAACGGGTACATCTTCGAGCAGGAAACCCAGATGCTCTACTGCGAGCATGACCAGCGCTTCCTGCCTGACCGCTTCGTGGAAGGCAAATGCCCATACTGCGGCTGCGAAAAAGCCCGCGGCGACCAATGCGACATGTGCGGCAGGCTGCTGGAGCCAACCATGCTTGTGGACCCGTACTGCGTTATCTGCAAGAACAAGCCAACCGTGAAAACCACCAAGCACTGGTACATCGACCTCTCGAAACTTGCCAAACCCCTCACAGAGTACCTGCAGGGCAACCAGCAGCTTCCAAGCAACGTCAAAACCTTCAGCCTGAACTGGATACGCGAAGGCTTGAAACCCCGAGCCGTCACCCGCGACGTCGAATGGGGCATACCCGCGCCGTTCAAGGGGGCGGAAGGCAAAACAATCTACGTCTGGGTCGACGCGGTCTTAGGCTACATCTCAGCGACAATCGAACAATGCCAACGTCTGGGGCAGCCTGAGAAATGGCGGGAGTTCTGGTTCGACAAGCAAGCCAAAACCCTGTACTTCGTCGGCAAAGACAACATCCCCTTCCACACGATAATCCTCCCCGCGCTGCTGCTGGCTTCAGGCGAAGACTACAACCTGCCGTGGAACGTCTCCGCCACCGAGTTCCTCCAGTTCAAAGGGCAAAAAGCGTCAAAAAGCCAGCGCGTAGGCATCTGGATAGACGAAGCCTTAGACATGTTTCCAGTTGATTACTGGCGCTTCTTCCTCATCGCCACAAGACCCGAAAGCAAAGACACTAACTTCACGTGGGGCGCCTTCACCGACAAAATCAACGCCGACCTAAACGACACCTTCGGCAACTTCATCCACCGAACCCTAAGCTTCATCGCCTCAAAATTCGACTCCACAGTCCCAGCGCCGACAAAGCTTGACAAAGACGACCAGGCAATTCTGCAGGCAATCGGGGAAAAAGTGGATGCCGCCGCCCAAGAAATCGAAGCCTCAAAACTCCTATCCGCAGCAAACACGCTTATCGCGATAAGCCGAATCGGAAACCAGTACCTCAACGATAAGGAACCATGGAACCTGATGAAAACCGACAGGGAAAAGGCTGGAACCATCTTTTACGTTGCCGCCCAAGTGGTTAAAGCCGCCGCAGTTGTTTCAGCGCCATTTATCCCGGATACGGCAGAGCAACTTTGGCAAACACTCAACCTTCCCGGAAACGTAAGCAAAAGCAGCTGGAGTGAAGCCTCAAAACCCATTGAAGCTGGACACAAAATAGCCAAACCTAAACCCTTGTTCCACAAAATAGACGCTGATGAGTCAAAGCTGGAAGAACAGTTGTCTGAGGTTCGAAAGAAACTGGCGAGTCAGCCGAAATAAGTGAGGCTAAACCCATGCAAGTAAACGCTGACCTTCACGTTCACAGCAACTACTCAAAAGATTCCCTGATAACCCCCAAAGACCTCGTTTACTACGCCAAAAAACGCGGTTTAACTGCTGTCGCCGTGACAGATCATAACCAGATTGAAGGCAGCCTGAAAATTGCCAAGGAAGCTGATTTTCTGATTATTCCAGGCATGGAGGTTTCCAGCGGAGACGGCCATATTGTCGCATTAAACCTTAAAGAGCTAATTCCCCGGGGCTTGAGCGCCAAGGAAACGGTTGAGCGAATCCATGCGGCAGGAGGAATCGCCGTTGCAGTTCACCCTTACGCTTGGTTTAAAGGCAGCTTAAAAAGCCACGTTGAAGAAGCAAAATTTGACGCCGTGGAAACGCTGAATGCTAATGCTTTCCCGTTTAACCGTTGCAAACGCAAGGCAACGGAAATAGCGCAGAAGCTCAACCTGCCCTGTGTAGGCGGAACTGACGCGCACTACGGTCCAACAATCGGTTACGGCTACACGGCAGTAGATTGTGAGCCATCGGTTGACGCGATAATTAAAGCAATCGTAAACGGGCGCTGCCAGCCTCTAGGTCAACCTATACCCTTCACGTTGACTCTGCAACGCCAATACAGACTCATAAAACGGAGAATCTTCCGTTCCGCCCGACCTTAAGAACCAATTTTCTTGCTCACCGCATTATTTCATCGGCAGCTGCTAAATTAGCCCTTTTATTTTTTCGAAGACGTCTTGGGCGTAGATGGTTTTTCCGCAGTGGGTGCAAACGGTTTGGTTGCCGCTCTTGGGGAAGTCAACTGTGGCTCCGCATTCGGGGCACTTGAGCACCTGCATCACCATGCCGCCCTTCTCCATGACTGACTTAAGAAAAGAGAAGTCCAGCATCACATGAACCTTGTCGCGTTTCTTCTCTGCCTCCATCTCGTCTCTGCGCTGTTTAATGGCGTTTTCAACCATCGGCCTAACCAGCTCTTGGAAGGCGTTTTGCAGGTTGAACGTTTTTTCGCCCTCATCACTTACAATCGAAACCTTTCTCATCTTCTCCCAGTCTCCGCTGTCCCCCATTTCCGCTGACACGCTTTTCACGGTTTCAAGCGGCATGTCGACGGCGACTTGGTAGTTGATTTGCGGCTTCCACACGCCTATTTGCCGCCTTTCCAGCCAGATAAGCCTGCGACTGGTTAGCAGAAGCTCGCCGTTTTGTAAGATGTATGGTTGACTTCTTGCGGGACCGTAGCGTTTGTCGTTTGGCATCAAGCGGGTGCCCGTCCAATTGTTTAGGACGAGTTCCGCCTTGTCAAGTATCACGCAGTTTAAGATGGCTGGATCCACCAACTTTGACATGAAGTCCCAGTCGATTTTGCCGTCCAGCTTGAGGTTTTGCCAGAAGCCTATGGCTATGGGTTTGCCGATCTGAAGGAACAGCGGCGTGCTTGTGGATTCAACCTTGTAGAGCGCAAAGCCGTTTTTGGGCAGTTCATGAAGTGTTAAGCCGATTATTTTCTCTTTTTCCGTGTGGATTTTCCATTTGCTCTGGCACTGAGGGCACTTCGCGAATTTTCCAACCATCCCTGAAAGCTCAAACCCGCTGGATGAACCGCACACTGGACACTGGGGCATCATCTGTTGAATGCTCATAGCCATCCTAACCTTGCCTTTGCTGTATTAGCGGTTACAATATTTATATTAATTATGAATTGCAGGTAACATTCTGAAACTTGCCGCCGGGAAAACCCGCCGCGCCCATATCCGACAATGCCGTCAACATTGGGTCAACATTGAAAGTCGCAACCCGCCCATCCCAAAGTCGCAACGCTCAAACGCCTTCAAGCTCCAAACCAAAAAAGCAACCCGAAACACAAAGAACTGGGGCGGAAAGTCGCAACTTTCCCGTAGCAAAAGTCGCAACTTAAAAAATTATTCACGCCAAAAAAACGGAAAAAACCGCCTTTTCGGAAGCTTTTCCTTCATGCAGCAGATTCGTTTCAACCGAGGAAACTGGGGAACTTTTATCTAATAGTCAAACGAAATGGTGTACTCAAAGAACCCAGAAAAAGGGGTTTGCATAATGGCAGACGGAACATACTGGAACCAAAAAATCGAAACAATGCCTCAAAAAGAACTGAAAAACCTTCAACTCAAATTGTTGAAAACAATGGTAAAGCATTGTTACGAGAACAGCGCGTTTTACAAGAAGAAACTTGACGCTGCAAACGTAAAACCCGAAACCATCCGCACACTCAACGACCTCAAAAAGATCCCGTTCACCGTCAAGAATGATTTGAAAGAGAATTACCCCTTCGGGATGCTTGCCGCCAAACCCGACGAAATCGTGGAGATTCACGCCTCAAGCGGCACAACTGGGAACCCGATAGTCGGAGCCTACACCCAGCATGACATCGACGTTTGGCAAGAGCTTATGGCACGATCAATCTACACCGCAGGCGGAAGACAACAAGACACAATACACATCGCATACGGCTACGGCTTATTCACAGGCGGCTTCGGTTTCCATTACGGCGCCCAAAAAGTCGGAGCCAAAATTGTACCAGCAAGCGGCGGAATGACCCAGCGACAAATCAAGCTCATGAAGGATTTAGGCGTGACGATTCTGGCTTGCACTCCAAGTTTCGCGGTTTATCTTGGGGAAACCATGGTTCAGGAAGGTGTTGACCCAAGAAAAGACCTTAAACTCAAAATAGGGATGTTTGGGGCGGAACCATGGTCTGACAAGATTCGGGAAAGAATAGAGGCGGATTTAGGGATTAAGGCTTTTGACGTTTACGGGTTAACCGAGCTTTGCGGTCCAGGAGTCGCCGTCGAATGCCCAGAGCATAAGGGACTGCACGTTTGGGAAGACCATTTCATCGTTGAAACAATCGACTCTGAAACAGGCGAGGTTTTGCCTGCAGGCGAAGAAGGCGAATTAGTATTCACAGGCTTAACGAAGATGGGGCTTCCGATGCTGAGGTACAGAACCCGCGACATCTCCAAAATAGAAACGGAAAAATGCGCCTGCGGACGTACCCATGCCAGAATGATGCGGATTCACGGCAGATCAGACGACATGCTGATTATTCGCGGAGTAAACGTGTTCCCATCACAGGTGGAATTTGCGGTCATGTGCTTCTCGGAGCTTGCTACTCAATACCTGATTGTGGTCGATAGACCAGGAGCATTAGACACGTTTGCGGTCAAGGTTGAATTGTCTGAGAAAGCCGCCAAGGACCCGAAAATGGACAAGGAAGCGCTGAAAAAGGGAATAGGAAAACAAATCCAAATCGTAACGGGCATAAATGCCGACGTAGAAATCGTTAAACCGGGCGAGCTTCCGAGAACCGAAGGAAAAGCGAAAAGAGTACTGGACTTACGCAAGGGCAAAATGTAAAGGACAAAACCTATGACTTCCAAAATTGCGGCAGATAAGCCAGGCTTCTTTGCTTTGCTTAACGGCGATGAGGCAGTGGCGCGAGGCGCGATTGAAGCAACCGTCAAGGTCGCAGCTTCCTACCCTGGAACACCTGCCACTGAAATTTTGGAAACGCTCGCCGAGGTTTCAAAAGAATTTGGCGTTTACGCCGAATGGAGCACCAACGAGGTTGTTGCGACGGAGGTGGCTGCGGGTGCTTCGATGGCGGGGGTTCGCTCTATTGTTTCTATGAAGCATGTTGGGTTAAATGTTGCTGCTGACGCTGCTATGACGTTGGCGTACACGGGCATCGAGGGTGGAATGGTTATCGCCGTGTGCGACGACCCGTCATTGCATAGCAGCCAAAATGAGCAGGATACAAGATACTTTGCGGTTCATTCGAAGTTGCCTTTGCTGGATGCAGGTAACCCTCAGGAAGCCTTGGATATGGCTAGAGAGGCGTTTGAATTAAGTGAAAAACTGCACTTGCCGGTCATATTGCGTTTGACGACGCGGGTGGCTCATGGGAAAGCCAGGGTGAAACTCGGGCGGATGCACAACTTGAGTCGCAAGGCCGATTTTGATAAGCAAGGTTCAAAATGGGTGATGGTGCCGGCAAACGCTATTCGGCAGCGTAGAGTTTTGGAGGTAAAGATGGCAGAGGCAAAGACGCTTGTCAATCATTCGAAGTTTAACGTGATTGAAGACAATGCGAGCGAGATTGGAATTGTAGGAAGCGGTGTTGGTTACTACTATGCTCGATCGGTGCTTGATACGAAAAAGTTTTCTTGGTTGAAGCTGGGTCTTGTTTATCCTTTTCCTAAGGAAATTGTTGAAAGATTTGCGCTCAAAGTTAAGAAGCTCATAGTAGTTGAGGAGCTGAGGCCTTATTTGGAGGAGAACATCCGCGGGTTAGGTTTGCAGTTCCTGGGAAAGAACGAGCTGGGTTTGGAGGAAATTGGCGAGTTAACGCCCGATAAAGTACGCCAAGCCTTCGCAAGTTTAAGATTGGCTGACAAGGCGGAGGCACCGGAGGTTTTGGATTTGCAGCCGAGGCCGCCGACGCTTTGTCCAGGCTGTCCCCACAGGGCGTTTTACTATGCGTTGAACATGGTTAATCAGCATGTTAGCTGTGACAACGATAAATGCGTGGGCTGCAGCATCTGCGAGTACGCTTGCTCTTTTGAGAAAGAGAGAGTCTTCAACCCGCTTAAATCTCGAATACGGTCGGTGAGGATCGGTCAGACTTTCAACACGGCGATAACTTGCAAAGCCTGCGTTGACGCCGCGTGCATCAAGGCTTGTCCTGAAAAAGCAATAGGGCGATCACCTGAAACTGGTGCGCTGCTGGTTGACGATGAGAAGTGCAAGGGTTGCCCTTGGTGCATTGAAGCCTGCGAGTACGGGGCAATCACGGTGAATCCTGGCACGCATAAAGCCATGATTTGCGACATGTGCGGTGGTGACCCGAAATGTGTCGGTTTCTGCCCTGAGGGAGCTTTGAGCTTGGCGGGGAATTCAAGCGACAAGATCGTGACGGGCGACATCGGTTGCTACACGCTGGGTGTTCTGCCGCCTGTCAACGCGGTTCAAACCTGCCTGTGCATGGGGGCGGGGATTTCGCAGGCTGCGGGGATGGTTCATGCTGGCGTGAAGGATAAAGTGTTCGCGGTTATCGGGGACTCAACGTTTTTCCATGCGGGAATGCCTGGGCTGATGAACATCGTGTACAACAGGGCTGACGTGTGCGTGGTCATTCTGGATAACAGCACAGTGGCGATGACTGGGCATCAGCCGACGCCTGGGTCGGGGAAGACGGCTATGGGCTTGGATTCTAAGATTTTGAAGCTTGAGGATGTTGCTAGGGGTCTTGGGATAGACAGGGTTGAGGTTGTTGACCCGTATGACGTTGAGGGCACGATCGCTGCTCTTAGGAAGATTTTTGATTACAGGGGTCCTTCAGTTGTTATTTCGAAGAGGCCTTGCCCGCTTCTGATTGAGAGGGGCGAGCCGAGAGAGGTCACGGAGAAATGTAACGATTGCGAGGTCTGCATCAAAGCGTTCGGTTGCCCAGCCATTTCTAAGGCTAGCGGTCATGTTGAGGTTGATGCGACATTGTGCAGTGGATGCGGCGTCTGCGACGTCGTCTGTCCCTCCCAAGCGATAAGGAGGCGGGAGAAGTGAGGCGGCTTGACATGGTTTTCAGCGGTGTCGGCGGACAGGGAGTCGTGGTCCTAAGCGACATCTACTGTGAAGCGGCGATACTGGACGGTTTCGACGTTGCCAAGGCTGAAGTTCACGGGATGGCTCAGCGGGGCGGTTCGATCGTGGCTTACGCGAGGATCGGTGATAAGGTTGAGTCGCCGCTGATTGAGGCTGGGCGGGCGGATGTTCTGGTGGGTTTTGAGGTTCTTGAGACGGCGAGGGCGCTGCCGATGCTTAGGCGAGGCGGCGATGTTGTTGTGAACACGAAGTATATTCCGCCGTGCGTTGTCGGCTCAGCTGTGAGGCCTAAGAAGATGGGGGAGTTGATGCAGATTCTGAGGGATAAGGCGAGGGTTCATGAGGTTGACGGGGCAGGCATAGCTGCAAAGCTTGGGAACCCGCTTGTGGTGAACACCGTTCTGCTCGGCGCGCTCTCTGCCCTTCCCGAGGTTCCTGTTAATGCGGAGTCGTTTCAGAGGGCCATCGCGGGCAGGCTTAAAGAAAAATACATCAACATAAACCTCAAAGCCTTCCAGCAGGGCAGAGACAGCGTCCTGCAAGGCTGATTTGGGCTGCGGTTTTGTCGTAGGATGCCGGTGGTTGAAGCGCTTTTTGTGATGGAATTTTGTCACAAATAGTAGCCTACCCTATAGGGTCGCAATAATGGGTTTAATTAAGCTGAGAGTCAACATACGTCTTTTTTGTGTTGGTTTTTGGTCACAAATACTAGACCCCCTCCCCCCTCCCTATCTGGTAGGTCAGGGCTTGATTCATGTTGCTTTTTTGGTTTAGAGCCTAAACCAAGCAGATCAAATCCGTGTTCTCCGACGCGAAAAACAAACTTTCAGCCAATTTTTCAGGTATAAACCCATTGATACCTGTTTCCCTCCACTTTCTCGTACAATCAGGGCTTGTTTCAGACTGCTTTTTAGCTTTAGGGCTTAATTCATGGTTTTTTGCAGCTGACTCTTCAAGGAAAAACGGGCAATTCTGCACAAAACGCCTTTTGGGCGCATCTGCAGGACCCAAATACAGGCGTCCAAGCGCGTTTTTCTTGGATAGGCACGTCTGGGAACAGGGAGGCAGCCGCCGTGTGCACAGCTAGTTTTATTTAGAGTAACGCGCTATATGCACGGTTCATGGGCGCACAGGCATGAAGGGAAAAGACCATTTTGCAGAAGCACTCGGCATTCACCTTGAAGAATCCAGAGACGGCTACGCACGGGTATGCATGAAAGTTGAGAAAAACCACACCAACGCGCTTGGCTTCACGCACGGCGGCGCAGTCTTCTCGCTGGCGGACTACGCCTTCGCACACGCATGCAACTACGGCGACAACGTCGCAGTCGCGGTACAGGTAAGCATCAACTACTTGAGACCGTCGGTTGAAGGCGACGTTTTAGTGGCGGAGGCAACGCGGGTTTCCGACGGAAAAACGACGGGTCTCTACCAGGTCACGGTGAAGAGCGGAGAAAAGATGGTGGCGCTCTTCTCAGGGTTAGCGTTCAAGAAATAGCAACCCATGCTAAAAGCAAGTTAGCGTTAACAACAAAAAACCGAACCAAGCCAACAATACTTTTATGTGAGACAAAATCCTAGACTTAGGATGCTGGGGTGGCCGAATGGTTCAGGCGACAGCCTGCAGAGCTGTTATATATGGGTTCAATTCCCATCCCCAGCTCCACTGCATAAAGTTTGGAGCTTCAAACTCTTTGGGCAGCTTTCATTTTTTGCGTGACAAACGTTTTGCTGAGGAATGCTTCATTGAACATAAATAATAAAGCAATTAAAATTTTATTTGTACAGAGCGTTTTTAGGGCAGGAAATTGGAAGTAAGAGGTCAGAAATTCGCTAAAAATTTCTTGACTACTAACAACAAAATTTAAAGTGGTAAGTTACTCTTTTTCAAAATTATCGATTTTTGCTTTTTTAGATTTTTTTATTTCTTCTTCTATTTGTTCAATGGTAAGTGTTTCGGTGGCTTTTCTTAATTCAACAACAGAGTCGCCATAGCACTCTTTTATTTCGCTGATGAACTCTATTGCTCTTTTTGTTCCAAGCTCTTTGGCTAGGGCTTCAAAGGGGACTTCCACAGTGGCTATATGCGACGTAGTCATTCTTATGTCACTCTTCCTCATGTTCTCTTATATAATTTATTGGATTCCTAACTTTTAACTCATACCCTTTATTTGCCACTAATGTTTCAATACAATTTCTGTCGTTTAAAATTTCATCATCGCAGGTTAGAAAAAAATTTGCTTTGCCTGTGCAGGCTGCTGCCAAGTGGAGGGCGTCTAAGGAATTGAGGTTGCATTTCGCGTTGATTTCTTTGGCTAGTGTGATTAGTCTTTTACTGCTAGTTACGTTGGCTTTGCTTAGGATTTTCTCGAAGCCTCGGATATTTTTCCTTTTTAGCGGGTATTTTACTTTCTCGATTTCAAACTTCACATATTCCGAGCTTATTATCGCTATTTCTCCTTTTTCATTCGCATCAACAATTTTCAGCAAGGCTTGGGTTTCGGCATTGATGCGTCTATCTTTTTGATCATCCAGCGGGCGACAGTAAATATTTGTATCAAGATAAACTTGCCGTACGGGTTTCATGTTCATCCGAGCTCTGGGATATTTGTTGTTAACACCTGCGTATATGCTAATCTCTCTTGTTTTATTGTAGCGTCTGCAGAGCTGTTATATATGGGTTCAATTCCCATCCCCAGCTCCAACGTCTGCAAACATCGAGTTTCAACTCTAACTTAGACAGCATATTAGGGGAATGCACTTCTGAGACATTTATTAAGAGAATTCGAGGATTGGACCATCCATGGCATTACCAGTTTATACAACATTCTTAACCGAGTTTCTCACAGAGAATCTGATTCATTCGGCTTTCAATTTTCTGTGAATTGCTGATCAAGTCAAGGCGCTCTTTGTTTATTGTTTTCGTGTGCCTCAGAATTCGTTAACTGACATCATCGATAGGACTACCAATCCTTTCTCCGACTGACGTGTTTATCTTCACAGGCAGCATGCTCTAATGCAAGCGGTTAAATAAAAATAATCGTGCATCTTGCGCCCGTTAGCCAAACTAGTTTTAACTCCAGTAATCACGGCTATTGCTTTAACGGCGGCATTAGTTATTGGCATAAGCGCGGGTTTGCTAATCTATAGAAGGCATAAAAAAACCTGTTTCAATTCCCATCCCCAGCTCCATACGTTACTTTTTTTCTATGCATATTACGGAAACTGTTTTATCTTACTTTAAAGTAGTAATTTGTGGTGAGAATAATGGTGCAGCAATGTACAGTTTCTACAAAAATCCCCAAGCAACTCAAAGAAAAAATTCAGAAGTTCAAAATCAAGCCGTCTAAGATTCTGCGAAAAGCCCTTGAAGATGAAGTGAAAAAAAGAGAGGTAGAAGAGCTAAAAGAAGAGATAGAGAGGCTAAAGCCGATACTTGAGAAAATCAGCGTTGAAGATGTAGTGAAAAGCATAAGAGAAGACCGTGATAGCCGATGAAGTGTCTTTTTGATTCATCAGCCATATTTAGAGCAATTAAAGAAAACAAAATTGATTTTTTGACTGGAAACTACACATTAGAACTAGCGAGATACGAACTGGGAAACATCATATGGAAAGATTATGCCTTACAAGCAAAGGTTTCAGAGCAAGAAGCAAAAATGCTGGCAAAGTCAATCAAGCACACCTTAAACATAATGAATGTAATAGAAATAACCGACAGCGAAGAGGAAATATTAGATACTGCAATCAAGCTAAAAATTACTTTTTATGACGCTTCATACGTTTATTTTGCTAAGGCAAAAGAACTAAAACTGATAACGGAAGACCTGCGGCTAATCAAAAAAATAACAACAGTGGCAAACGTTTCCACGTTAGACGACATTAAATAGACTCGCATCCTTGACGGTTATGGGTTCAATTCCCATTCCCCCCAGCTTCATAGTCCAGCTTTGGTGCCTTAGTTTTTCATTACGTGCTCTGGTCATGCTTACGCTTGGATTTTAGAGAGAGCGGTGACTATGACTTTTCAAGGGTTAAGGTCTGCCGCTGAGTAACTTATTTTAAAATATAGATTAAGCCTTTTGAGCGTTTTCTCGCTTGAATAACCACCGAATCTTATGCCTAGTCACGCAAAATAGTCCAAACAAAAGTCCAGATAACGCAACTGCGAAGCCCAAATATTGAAGCGCCATTAACGGGCTGCTAGCCGTTAACGGGTTAGGGGTCGAGAGTGCATATCCGTAATTAACTTGCGGCTCCACTCTGTACTGCAGGTAACTGAGTGTGGAAACCGCATTTGTGTAAAACATGCTTGAAATCAACGATGCAGCAAGCAGTATCACCGCTGCTATAGCAGCCAAATAAAACATAAGTTTTTTCAGATGCACAGTTGATTTTGCTGCTCTAAACGCTGCGAGGCTCTTTGTTGTTAACGACGCTACTAATAAAACAAGAAATGGCAAAGCTTGGTAATCATATTTAATGGCGCTAAAATATGGCACATTAAGCTTGAAAACTGCGCCCATAACAACATTAACGCTTAAAATAAAAGCAATTGTCGCCACGCATACTAAATCAACAATAATTACTTTAGAAAAATAATTTTTAAGCGACAGAACCAAAATCAAGGAGAAAACTGTTGCAACCAGAAAGTACCATCCCACCCCATAATGTACAAGAAAATTGATTACAAAAAACGGAGAAGGAACCACGTGAGTACTTGCGGGAATTACGACGATATTATTGTTATTAAAAATTGAAAGCAGCGAACGACCAAGGAAAATTTGATACCAGAAAAGCGCAGACACGAACGCTGGTATTGAAAATGCCGCTAATTGGCCAAGTATCTGCTTTGTTTTTTTCGGTCGTGAATAAATGTAGAATAAGAGCAGTGGGATGAGTACGAAAGCAGCAAAAAACTTTGTTAGGATAGCAGCGGCAAAAACCACTCCTGCAACCAAACTGAGCTTAACTGAACTTCTGTTGATAGCAAAAATGCCCACGTACAAACAGAGCAGGCTGAAGAAAAGGCATTGAGAATCAATAAGGAAGCTTCTTGAGAGAACAAGTTGCCACGGGTTCAAACCGAAAAGAGCGGCTGCGAGAAGTCCTGTTGCTTTGCCGTACAATTGCTTTCCAATCATATATACTAAGGCAACAGATCCAAGCCCAAAAAGAGTCACTAAGGTTACACCTGTGTTAATTGACAAACCAAAAATTCTAAAGAATAACCCTTCAATGTAGAATCCTAACGGCGGCTGATCAATCACTGTACCAAAACCCTTCACAAAGGGAATACCCATTTTAACCACGTTTGACGCAGCTTCGAATTCCAGTTGCGTGTCATAAGTTTGATATGGCCCCAGTGAAAATGAAACGAATGCAACTCCAATTAGAATGATGAAGATGGGGAAGACTTCAATTATCAATTTTGTGAAACTAACCTTACTGAGCAATTTACCCCTTCTTTCGTTTCACAAATGCGCTAACTGAATACTGCTATCTAAATCTTTTCTTGACATGTTGATTGCCAACGAAGTGTACGCCAGCACTAAGTCTGAGGCTTATTCTATAAACAGGATTATCGATCTGGGGTGCCGAATGTAATGAAAATGCAAGCCGCTTCTTTGTACCCTAAGCGGGGAAGGGAATCGCACCTCAACTCAAAAGCCCATCCCCAACTCCATATCTCCTTAGCACAAAGCGGTAGAAACTCTCTTAGTGAACGAATAGTCTAAATAACCCCCTCGAAGCGAATAAGAGTATGGAGCTTAAGCAAATAACAAGTGCGAATTACGATGCATTCATCAACCAGAAAAAAATCGCACTCCTTGTCGTAACCCTCAGAAGTTGCTCCCACTGCGCCGATTTTAAGGAAAATGTCCTCCCCCAAGTGCATAAGCAGTTTCCCGAGGTGGAGATCTGCGAGGCAGTCCTGCAAGAAAGAAACGCCCAGCTGAAGAAGTACATCGGAAACGCCAAACTGAACGGACTGCAAACGCCTTTCATACTTGTCTTCCAAGACGGGAAGGAAAGATGTAGGTTTGAAACCATCGAAGGTAAGATCCCAAAATACGAGCAACTCACCAAGGTTCTTACCCCTCTGTGCCACGGAAAAAACTAGTGCTTTCTCTGTCAGATGCACGCATGCAGGTAGCCCTGCTGAGTAATGAAAAAGGAAACGAAATACTGGACACAGCGCACAAATTTAACTTGACATTTTATGACTCTGCTTACCTTGCAGAGGCAAAGAAAAACAACAAAACCTTGGTCACCGACGACAACAAATTTTGCTAAAGCTGCAGAAAACATGGGCGTTGAAACTCTCTCCAGCGGTGCGCTTGTGAATAGCCAGAGGTAAGCACAATAGATAGCCTGCAGAGCGGTCACATATGGGTTCAATTGCCAGCCTCAGCGGTATGTTCTAAAGAAAAGAGTTATGAACCAAGAGAAACATATGATTTGTCGGAAGCAAGGTTGACCTGTAATGGCACCTAATAAATTGAAGCTTCTGGCAATTGCAGTCGTGATCGTTATACTAAGCGGTGTCGCTTTAGGTTTCGCGTTAACAAAGCTCCAGCCAAGCAGGACAGTAGAATCAAACGTTCCCGAAAACTTGTCGGAGACAAGTCCGTCGCCTATAACGCCGATTCCAACAGCCACAAATTCGCCGTCTCCTGTTCCAACGCAGACTCCCACCTCGACCCCCGCGCCAACGAAAACTGGCAACGAAAGCCTTGAGCTCACTTTGTCTCTTGAAAAAACCGTCTACAACGTTGGGGAACCAGTTAACGTGACGTTGACTATTACGAACGTCAGCGATCAGACCGTAAGCTTCACGCATACCGGAATGGACTTTAACTTCCTTGTCTACAATGATTCAAACAGCATCATCTACATATGGTCCATCGGCAAAGCCTTCCCCCAGTTTGTCACATTAATTTCTCTAAAGCCCGGTGAAAACGTAACCGCAACATACGTTTGGCCGCAGACAAGCAACATCTCAACGTCAACAGAAGCCACACAAGTGCCACCGGGAACATACTTCATCGTCGGCGAAAGCAGCCCAACTTACGGATTTCAAACAGCACCAGTACAGGTAACAATAATTCAGTGACAAAACTTCGAAACACCATTTGACCAGATGCAATTCTAACGGAACCAGCAGAAACCATTTTGCCAAAAGTCCTTGACCTCCGAGCTAAGCAATTGAGAGCAATATGTTCACGAGTCTTTCCACAGCGTCTAGAACCTTGTTGATTATGCCGCTTATCGGGCCCAAGCCGCTGGTCATGGTTCGGAGGTTGTCGACGTCGGGTTTTCTAAACGTTCGGGTAGAGACCAGGCTTAAAAACAGCAGCACGAAAAAGACTATAACTCCAAGTATTAACTTGGGCCAACTGCTTAAACTCACGAATGAAAGGAAGACATACGTTACTACTCCCGACATGGAAGAGGAAAACAGTATCTTCGCTGAGGAAACCCAATCCACGCTCGCGCCGTAATTCCTCTTGATCCACTCAAGGGATATGGCGAGCCCTGGAACCCCGTCGAAAATAGTTGTTATAATCAGCCCCACCACACCGAAGGTTGGAACAAGCAGAACCGCCAAGACAATCCCCCACGCCGTGTTAATGACAAAGAGCTCAAAGTAAAACCTCGTTTTCCCTTGACCGCTGATAAGGTTCAGCGTGCTTAACTGTCCGAAAGCAGTAAACAGATAATTGATGGCGAGCAGGGCAAGAAACATGGGAGCGGACGCGTACTTGTCGCCGAACAGAGCGGAAACCAAGGGGTGAGCCAAAGCCATTACAGCCACGGTTGGAGGAATCACAAGCAGCGAAGAATACTTTATTGAACTTTTAAAAATAATCTGCAACGTCTCTCTGTCATGTTGAGCGTCCAGCTTTGAGAAGGCGGGAAAAAGCATGGTTGTTATGGGCGTCGCAAAAAAAGTGAGCAGAACGGTGAAGTTGTTAGCCACAGCGTAGTTGCCTATGAGGAAGTTTGAGGCGTAGATGGCTATTATAAAATTGTAAAACTGAATGAGGAAACTGTTGAAGATGCTGGAGAAAGACAGAGGCAGGGCATATCGGAACATGAACTTCATAGTTTCCCAAATTTTCAAGTTTTCCGCCAAACCCGGCTTCTGCCTTAGGCTTCGATAGATAGCCATCATTAAGATGAAACCAACTAAGCCTCCGCCAAGACTGCCCGCCGCGTAACCTACAACGGCGCCTGAAACGCCGAAACCCACGTACACGAGCACTGGACATAAAATCGAGCGAAACAGAGCGCCCAACACGAGCGTGAAGCTGTTGGGTTTCATCTGTTCTCTGCCTGTAAAAGTCGCTGTAGCGGCGTTCAGGAAAGCATTCGCCAATATGCTGATTGACGATATTTGAATCAAGGCGGTTATGGGTCTCTTAAAAATGTCTTCCGCAATGAAACCTGAAAGCAGAAACGACACAAAAGTAAGCGTCAGACCTAAAATTAGCTCAAAAATTAAACCTGCCATGAGAATGCTTCGCACCCGCTCTGGTTTTTCCTCAGCGCTGTACTGCGCAGAGTACTTGATCATGGCTGAGTTCATGGCCCAATCGCGGAACGTGCCAATCAAGTTTGGCGCTGCCAACGCAATCGTGTACAAACCGTACTGCTGCGGCTGAAGGATTCTGGCTAAAACAATCATGCCGACCGCTAAGACAACGGTCGATAAGACAATGCCCCAGAAGAGGTGAAAACCACCCCTTGCAGAAACCTTAGCGATTTCATTAGCTTTGCCAGCCAGCCCTACTTGCCTCCAGTTCCGATTCCTGCCATGCTAATCCTCACTTAACAGATAAACCCTACCGCTCCTACTTAACCCATTTTTCCCAAAACAAACCCAAATCTAATTTCTCTCTTCATTTTAACTGGGATGAACACATCGGTGGCTTTCAAAATCTTTGATGCCGCCCATAGGTGTTCACAAGGTGAAGATGTCAAGCCGGGTTGGAACCGTGGCAATTTCTTAAAATAAGCGGACAGCACTGAATAAGTTTAGAAACAAGTTCCCCAGAATATTAAACGGAGCAACAGACGAAAAGTGTTAACCGTCACTCAGCTTAGGAAGTTCGAAGGCGGGCAATGGCGCTCAGACAACTTGGAAACCCTGCCCAGTAGAATCAGCGAAGACTCTATCCTCTGGGTTGACGCTGAAGACCCTACCGAAGCTGAAATCGCACAGTTAAAAGGTTACTTTCCGTTGGAAAACTTCAACCTAAAGGACTTCGATGAAGCTGGCTTACGATCAAAGATAGAGGAAATTGAAGACCGCGTCTCTTGTTTTGTCAGTTTCCCCAGCAGCGAACAATTCATTACAGAAACAAAAGCAAAATGGGTTGCCTTAATGGTCAGCGACAGGTGGATGGTCTCGGTTCACAAGGGGCATTCTAACATAACCTGCGAAATCTACAAGAAAATCAGCACCCACGGCTACTTTGCCCTTTCTCTAACGCCTTCCACTGACATTTTACTTTACATCTTTCTGGATTTAATTCTGAACGAGTGCTTCTTGGTTTCCGACTTGGTTCATGAAAAACTTGTGGGTTTAAGCCAGGAAGCTGGAAGCCGCTTTAGGCAAAGACCAAAGGATTCCAACAGGTCTCTCGGGTTGGAAGTTGCTAAGTCGAGAGAGCAAGTGTTAGCTCTTAGGCAGTCAATTGGGCCGCTCCGCGAGGTTGTGGGAAGAGCTGCGAGGGGCGAGTTTGCCATTGTTTCAAGCGTCACCCTGCCGCGCTTTGAAGACCTATACGACAGAATAATCTCGCTGATCGAGGTTGTAGATACTCACCGTGAAGAAATCCAAGACATCGTCGACATCATCATTAACGCTCAAACGTTGACAACCAACAACATAATCAGGGTACTCACCATCATTTCAGCCATATTTCTACCGCTAACGTTGATAGCGGGCATTTACGGAACCGACTTTGGACGCGGATTCTTCCTGCCTGGAAGCAACAGCATAGACGGGTTCTGGGTCATGATTGCGGTGATGATCAGCATTGCAGTAGGGCTGATCAGCGTCTTCCGAAGAAAAGGCTGGATCTAAAAACCGTGAATTCTACGTCGATGGCAAATTCAAGAAAATCAGCCCAGCTGCTAAATCTCGCTCGAATTAATCATGCGCTGTCTAGCCTAGACACCTGTCAATGGGTTAATCTTATATATTGATTAATACAATAATTTTGGAATCATGTTGTATCAAATAAACTATCCGAGCAGGGATGGCTTAGCCCAACAGGTTGCTTTTCCGCTACTTTCGAACAAGAATCGCCTAACCGCATCGTCTGGAGGGGCAAGCTAAATGGCTGACGCATTGCCTAATGCGCCTACTCAAGAAGAAATAGACGGCGCAAAAATAATCGCGCGGCAAGACAGGATTCCCATCTGGGCGCTCTCTTACCTTTTCATGGGCATACTGGGAATAGGATACATCTTTATCTTCTTCGATATTTTCAACATCAACGTGTCTTTCATTCAGACCGCCATGACGCTTGGCTGGGTGACGTCGCCTACTTCTTCAGCAGTGACAAGCCTTGAGGGGTTAGTTGTTCTTTTGAATCTCATCGGCTACGTGATCGGCGCTTTGGCGCTCAGCCCATTTTCCGACAGGTTCGGAAGAAGAGAAATGCTAATAGTAACTCTTTTGATAACGGGAATTGGCTCCCTTTTCAACGCGGTCGTCACAAATTATTGGGAATTCGCTCTGGCAAGATTCGTTACTGGCATAGGTGTTGGTGCTGACCTCGCCATCGTCAACTCGTACATTAATGAAGTAGCTCCTAAGAACGGCAGAGCAAAATACACATCCTTCCTATTCGTCCTAGCCGGAATCGGAACCGTTCTAGCGGTTTGGGTTGGCCTCATATTAACTACGCCGGCCACCGCGTTTCCCAACGGTCTTCCATTTGCGCTTGCGAACGCTGGAACATTCTTAGCCACAAACGGCTGGCGAGTAATGTACGGGATAGGCGGCGTCCTCGCGCTGGTAGGCGTGCTACTCAGGTTTGGTTTGCCCGAGTCAACGCGTTGGCTCATAACGCATGGTCGTCCCAAAGAAGCCGACAGAATTGTGTCGGAAATGGAAGCACGCGCCTTGGAATCTATGGAAGAGCTGCCACCCTTACCCGAGTCAATTCCAATCGTTCAGAAGCCACAGCCAGTTCCATACACGGAAATACTCAAAAACAAAATGTACCGCAACCGAACAATCCTGCTGTTTTTCGTGTGGTTCTTCGGATACATGACCGTCTACATTAACGCGGCAGGCCTGTCATCGATTCTTGCAGGCGCAGGATTTGGCTTCCCCGAAAACGGCATGGTCGTCGCGCTAGGCATCTTCGGATTCGTCGTGGCAGGTGTCATGGCTTCTTTCCTCGGAGACAAAATGGAACGAAAAAGGTGGCTACCCATTTCCGCGGCCATCACATTCGTAGGCGGCATACTAATCGCCTTCGGCGTCAGCAACCTGGCACTCGCATCCATAGGCGCATTGCTAATCTTCATCGGCATGGACTTCTTTGTTCCGATAACTTACACGTGGGTCACTGAAAGCTTCCCGACGCGTGCAAGAGCAACTGGATTCGCGATGGCAGACGGCTTGGGACATCTAGGCGGAGGCATCGGACTCATAATAGTCGGAGCATTACTTACAACTCTGAAATCTGGCTCGGTTGAGTCGATTCTCATACTGTTCGTGATTATATCGATGTTCCAGATAATCTCCGCAATCATCGCCCAGTTCGGACCGAAAACAGCCAACAAAAGACTCGACGAAGTATCACCTTAGAAATTCAAATCTAAGGCTTTTTCTTTTTTTTAATTTTTAGTTCAGCTTAAAGTAGATGCGCCTGTTGTTCTTTCCCTTGTTTTCTGTCTTTAAAAGCTGAACTTGCCCGACTTCCCTTAGGTTTCTAACGTGCGTGCCTCCATCTGCTTGTTTGTCGACGCCCACGATTTCCACGATTCTTAGCAATGGAATGTCTGGTGGAAACGCGCCTGCCATCTTGACAACGCCGGGAATCTTCATCGCCTCCTCTCTGGGCAATTCATACCATTTCACAGGCACGTCGGTGCCGAATAGCTTGTTAGCCTTCTTCAGGTATTCTTCCAAGACTTGTCGGTCAAACGTTTCCAAGCTGAAGTCAAATCGAATATGTTCCACGTCAAGCTGGTTGCCCGTGATAAGAGCACCTGTGCCCTGATTGAGCAGTGAAGCAACAACATGGGCGGCAGTGTGGCTGCGCATAAGCTTGTATCTTCTATCCCAGTTCAAAACCAAGTGAACCTTGTCGCCTGGTTGGAGACCCACATGGTCGACTTCGTGGGAAATCTCTCCTGAAAACTTGCCGACGTAGACCACGCCAAAATCTTCACCAGCCCTAACGATTTTTCCACAGTCAAACGGTTGTCCGCCCCCATTCGGGTAGAAGATTGTTCGGTCTAAAACCACGTATTTGCCGTCTTTGACTGAGACCACTTTTGCGTCGGCTTCTTTAAGGTAACTGTCAACAAGGTACAACGCGTTAGTCACAGGAGCACCCAACCAAACCTTTGGCTATTCACATTTAAAACTCTTTTTCAGCGTCAAGCCTTAGCGGGGTGCTTTTCGGTTGCTTGCCGACGCTTCCGTCCTCGAATCCGCATTAATTGCCGTTTTCTCTTCAAGAAGGCTTTGTCTTCGTTTTAGGTTGGCTGCTGAAATACTCCTTCAGCGGGTTCCAGTACCACTCTGTCCAGCCCTCGGCAGTTTCATCTGCTTGCTCTTCTGGAACGTCCGAGTGCACCATGACAAGCTCTGTTCCCTCAGGCACCTTATTGAAACATAACTCTAACCTTGAAGGACCATTGCCTTCTGGGAAATCGGTGGATGTCCACTCTTGAACCACACGTTTTCCATCTTCAAGCTCAAGGTACTTCCCAAAGATGTATCCGTCCCAAGCAGTGAATTTGCCACCCACCACCGCTTTGCCTGTGGCTTTGCTTCCTGTAAATTTGCCGTGTTTCTTCGGGTCAACGTATGCGTCGTAAACTTCTTTGGGAGAAGCGGGAATAACCACTTTTTGTTTTATAGTTCTGACTTTTGTTTTCATAAAAAGCTTCACCATCCAAGACTAGTGTGGAAGGGTTTTTTAACTTTAACTGTTTAGTTACCATTTGACCAAAAATGGGAAGATGCACGGTAACGAAGGGTCAACGCAGGATCGGCAGGACAATACGCAAGCTTGAGGAAAGCGTGGAGCTTAGTGCCAAAGAAAGCAAAGCCAAAGTCTCAGAGGAAAAATACAAGCAAAAAACCCAAACAGCCTTGGGCTACACTGACGATTCGCCAGTTCAAAACCTAAGCGACCCCTCCAAATGGAAACGAACAAAATAGCCCGCCACGATTTCTAGACCTGAAAATCAGCAATCAGCCAAAAGCGATTAGCTCAGCGAATCTAACGTTCAACAAGCGGGTGGGCAAGATTGGGAATTCCTCTTGGGGATTACTGGGGTGCTTGCTAAACGCTGATTCGCCGAAGCTTTGGTTTTCCCGATTGGCTACGCATTGTTCTTCGGCAAACAAACAATCTTTTTTTAGGCTCTTAATAGTTTCACAAATAATCTATAGAAACTAAATAGTGGGGTTTCTTCAAGTTTTTTAAGGTGAAAGCATCTAATAGTTCAACTGTGAGTTTATGTCAGCTTCTTTAGACATTGAAAGTGGCTGGAACTTCAGGGTTTTTGAAAAAAGGTTAATTGCTGTGAAAACAAAAAATGAAGCCGTCCGTAAGGTTGCTGTTTTAGACGTTTTAACCAACTTGATGTTCGCTGTTGAAGTGCCAGACATGATTTCGATGCGCGAGCTAGGCGTTGACAAGGAATATTTGGTTGATTTAAGAGTGTACACGGCGAAGAACATAGAGGGCGTTGAGGCGGACTTCATCAACTTCTTTGAAGCCGTAGACATCGACCAAAGCATTGAGGACTTCATCAAAGCCTACTGGATTTACCCGAGCAAAATCCGTTTCGAACTGATCGAAATGGAAGAGCCATAAGCGTTACCTAAGCATCATGTTAACGAATTTCTCAGGGTTGAACAACTCCAAATCCTTGTACGTTTGGCCTACGCCAATGAAGAGTATCGGCTTCTGAGTAACGTACGTTACGCTGAGCGCTGAGCCGCCTTTTACGTCAGCATCCACCTTCGTCAAAATTGTAGCGTCAATCCCGACAGCCTTGTTGAATTCCTCCGCCTGCATAACCGCGTCGTTGCCAATAAGTGAATCCACGGTTAAAATTGTTAAGTCGGGACAGACGACGCGTTTGACTTTGATGAGTTCGTTCATCAGGTTCTGGTTAGTCTGCATTCTGCCTGCCGTGTCGATTAAGACGACGTTGATTCCGTGAGCCTTAGCATGGTTGACAGCGTCGTATGCGACCGCCGCAGGGTCGCCGCCGTAGTTGCTCTTGATTATGCGCATTCCTAAACGTTTGGCGTGCTCCTCCAACTGCTCTATTGAGCCAGCGCGGTAAGTGTCTGCGCCTGCAAGAACAACAGTGTACCGTTTGTCGTTAAAGAACTTCGCCACCTTGGCGATGGTAGTGGTTTTTCCCGTGCCGTTGATGCCCACGAACATCAGGACAAACGGCTCGTTTTTCTTGCGTTTCTCCTCAGCCAGCTTCAGCAGGTCAAGCCTGACGTTGGTTAGCATGACTTCCAAAAGAACCTGCCTCAGGTTTTCCTCAACGATTTTTTTCCGGTCATCCAGACGTTTCACTTGGACTCCGACCAAGCGTTTTTCAAGGTCGTCGCCGATTTTGTCGGCGACTGGAAAAGCAACGTCGTTCTGGCACAGGCTCATCTTGAAGTCTGATAAGATGGGTGTTAAGTTTTCTGGTTTAAACTCTGTCGTGGTTACCTTGTTGACTAAGCCTTTAAAACCCGACTTGAGTTTCTCAAACATCGCTTCAAGGTTTCCCTTCTCTAGCTGACGAGAGCAGAGTTTCTAGCCTGCCTCTGCCCGAGTTAATCCTCTCCGCAACTTGGGCAAACTGCTGCTGAGCCACATTCATGGTTTTTTCCAAATCATCCAGCCGCTCTTTAAGGGTCACTCTGGCTTCAGGCAAGGTTTTCTCCACGGAAACGCCTGCGCCCATTCCGACGATGACCTTGTTTGTGTCGGCAATTTTAGCCTTAACGTAAGAGTTCCCGCCGATGGGAACCAGAAGCTCAGCATTTTCCTTTTCCTTTTCGATTCCATCCAAAGTCATGTTGGCATAAGTTAAATCCGTTATAGCGGCGTTCACCATGCTGATGCGCTGCTGCAGGGTATCCGCGGTCTGCTCCAGATACCGCATCTCAACGCTGAGCTTTCGAAGCTCTTCCTCTGACTTATCCGCTTGCGCCAAACGCTTATTCTCCTACAGCTCCATAACTATCTTCTTAAGAATGGGATTCGCAATCTCGTCAGCGCTGATTTCTTTAACGTCGCTGATTTTGATGTGACACCTTTTAACGCGGTGCTTACTGCCTATCTCCGCGTAAACCTTCTCCACCGCATGTTCACCTTTGTCAGCTAACACTTCCTTTACGAATGGAGTTGCTAAATTCGGCTTGTTGATTTCGCCGGTAACTCTGAAAGCCTTCATTTTTCATCTTTCCGCACATCATCCAGCGCATTCCCAATAATAAACGTTTCACGGAAAAACCGCGCTATGAATAGAGGCTGTTCAATTTCGGAGACACAAGGAACAAGGCTAAAGCTTAGGCAATTTCTCGCGTTTCATCTCATAGGGTTCCTAAGGCATGCTCGATTATGAACATCTCGGGTCCCGTCGTCATGGAGCCAGCCACTGCAGCGTGTGAGTTAGCAATCAAACCTGTCCCAACATATGGGACGCCGCAGTTAACTGTGCCAACGTCAACTGGAACCTTAAAAACGTCTTCCAAAACCCGTCGTTCCTCATCCTTCAGCAGCGGGTGAGCAAGCACGCCTTTGTTGGTTGCCACGGCTAAAGAGCCAACGTACGGTAAGCCAGCTATCTCAGTGGGCACAACTTCGACGCCGAGGGTTTCGCTGATTTTTTTTATGTCAGGTGTTTTGATGCGTGGATCAATCACCGCCCCTTTGTCGTTGGCTAAGACCAAGTTGCCGTAAGCCGTCTTTTTGGTTTCCATTATTGTGATGTTGCCTTTGAAGGCTGTTTTGATGTCTGCCAGTTCTTCGTCTCGGGCGTAGCTGGGAAGCAGCATCCCGTTTGAGTTTGCGCATGCCAGTGCGCCCGCCAGCACTGAGCCGCCGATGGATGTGTAGACGAGTTTGGCGTTTAGCCAATCGGCGACTTCTTGAGCTTTTTCCTTAGGAACCATCCGCGGAATTATCACTATGTTCTCGGTTGCCAGCGAGTAGACGCCTATGCTTGCGCTTCCGACGATGCTGGATAAGTAAACAGTCAAGAACGAATTTCTCCTATCGAAGACTTCCAGTCTCGATGTTTCATGCACACGCCCTATTTTAGATTGCGGTGTTCTCGGCATTTTCCCTGCGGTTTTTGGGGTTTATTGGTTTGTGCGGGTTTGCTTTTTCGGGCACCATTTTTGTGGTGGTTTTTGGTCACAAATACTAGACCCCCCTCCCCCGTCTTGTGAACCCATATTTACCTTGGTTTTTTGATGTAAATACTAACCCCCTCTTAGGGTAGGCGGGTTCCAGTCAGGGCTTGTTTTGGGTTGATTTATTGATTTGGCGTTTGGATGTGGTGCTAACGGGTTTAGGAGAGGCAGCTTTTTTTAAGTGTGGAATGTTTCCCCCATTCAAGCCGCTGGAATTGGTTGAGATAAAACCGAGCAGCTAAGGAATTGTCGTTACAACTTTGCACGCACACATGTTTTATCGCCTGCGCAGAATATGTATTTTTTTAAGGATTAGGTGATTCATTTTCAAGAGTTCAGTTGAAGCGGTTAAGTGCCCAAGCTGCGGAAAAACTATCGATTCCCCTGTCAAGAAGATAGAAAACTCTTTCTTTTACGTCGCCGCTTACACATGCGACGGCTGCGGCAGCCAGTTTAAAGTCGCGTATTAGCTTTTTTTAGGTTTAATCCTATCGTAATAGGTTTAGAACCAACCGATGAAGCCTTTTCCGTAACATAGCGATTGTTGCTTCAAGCTGAAACAACATCATCTTATATTCTTCATAGCCCTAACATGGTATTGAGAAGGAAGGATACTGTAAACTTATCTGTCATGCTCTAACTTTTCGGGAACCAATCCTTCTTTCGTGCTTTGTTTAGCAATTCTTCAAGCGCCTCATAACTTATGGAAAGAGGTCTATTCGCAAATCGCCATTTTTCCTCAGACCCACTCCCTTTCACATAATAGCTTATTCTGATTCCAAAAGTACCGTCGTCATCCCATTTTATATGTTGAATTAAATCTACAAATTCTCTTTTTCCTTCCCGTTCATATACCCAAAAATCATCCACAACTTTGCCTTTGTGAACGATTTTTCCTCTAGTATATTTGACACGTTTTCCTTTTGTACTTTGAAACATAATTGTTCTCTCATGTTTAGACGGCTGTTTTAGTTTATAAAACTAAGCCATTTTCCACAAGTCTTAAATACTTATCACTATCTTATAGGATATTGATAAGTGTGTGATAAGCTATGAACTGCAAATACTGTGGCTCAGAAAAAATCGTCAAAAACGGCTCAGCGAAAGGCGAACCAATCTTTAAATGCAAAGATTGTGGTCACAGATTCACGGAAGGCTCAGACTTTCCAAAAATGAGAACTCAATCACGCATAATTAGTTCAAGCATCGACATGTACTATGAAGGCTTAAGCGTTAGAAAAATCCAAACCCAAATTGAGAAACTGTATGGTGTCAGCGTTAGCCAAACGGCTGTCTGGAAATGGTTAATGAAGTATTCCGTCTTAGTCACAAAATTCGTTGAAACCCTCAGCCCTCAAGTGTTAGGCATATACCACATTGACGAAACGGCGATAAAGTGCAAAGGGGTTCAAAAATGGTTCTGGGAAATGATTGACGAACAGACCAAAATGATAGTTGGAAGCCACTTAAGCGGTTCACGCACTACCGAGGATGCAATGGCAGTTTTCAACGAAAGCGTCAAACTAACCAAAAGAAAACCTGTTTCAATCTATTGCGACGGACTTCCAGCTTACGTTGATGCCTACAACAAACTTTGGCGAACCATGAAGAAAGAAGGCAGACCTGAACTAATTAGAAGCGTCGGTATCCGAAATGTCCACAACCAAAACGCCGTTGAAAGACTGCATAGCACACTCAAAGACAGGTTGAAGCCAGCTAGAGGCTTGAAGGACATGGAAGCAGTCAACACACTCTTAGACGGCTGGGTTATCCACTACAACTATGTGCGAAAACACCAAACCCTTAAAATGACTCCAGCTCAAGCCGCTGGAATCGCACTCAAGAATGATTGGAACACACTTATCAAAGAAGCAACGAAAGAGGAAACCGAGAAAGAGAAAGACATGTCAAAGCGAATTGTCGAGGTGTATGCTCAATGAAGAAAGTCTTAGTTAGCCTTCCAGACGGAATTTACACCCAAATTCACAATCTTAAAGGTCAATTAGGGGAAAGCGACAGCGAAGTTATCAGAACTATGGTGATAAGTTTCTTAAGCGAAAAAGGCTACTTAGCAAAGAAGGAAGAGCCATGACCGAAAAAATCAAGAAAGAAACCGCAAAGGAACTAGCGCAAGAAATCGATGTCTTAGACCACATGCTAACGTCACTTGTTGAGGTTCTGGAAGAAAAGGGAATCATGACGCAAGAAGAATGGGAAACTAAAATTAAGGCGAAAATCGAAAAAACAGCTCAAAATTTCAGAGATTTAGAGGGATGACGAATCGAGTTAACCCACACTCCAATCCCAAAGGACATGAGCATTAAATCGGCAGTTCCGACATATTTTAGAAATTGTGAAAAATACATCGCTGAACTAAGGAGAGTAATTAAACTGATTATGACAGTGGCTATTACAAAACTTTCAGTTTTCATAGTTAATCAATAGAAAAATGAGTGATTGGAATGACTTTGTTTGTTGACGTTTTTGCTGTGTTCGACATAATTTTGATTGCCATTATGCTTTCAGGTTCAATAGTCAAAATGGGTACTGCACATGGAACAATAAGAGGCGATTATCATTTCAAAGGTTTTTACTTACTTTTCCTTGCATTCATACTTGAAAACATAGTAATCACAGTGTTCGCAAATTACGTTTTTTTGCCGTTTCTTGAGAAAATGTTGCCAAACAGTTTCTTCAAAGTGCTGGCTCTGACGGGTTCATTGGTGTGTCTATGCAACATTTGGTTTGCTTCAACTTTTAGGTTCAACCAACGAAAAGAAGTAATTGTCTTGACTGTAATAATGGCGATAATAACAGTCTTGCTCTTTGTTTATACTTAGCATAGACATAAAAAAAAATAGAAGTTAATGGGTTGTTCCCATTACCTTATGATAGGCTAATCTCCGCTGGATTTCGCTGTGCGTTAATGGCTTCGGCTCAAAGGGTTTGTCGGGTTCTCGCTTCTTTTCCGCTTCTTTCGGTTTGTTCATGTCAACATCGGGTAAGTCATAACGGTTAGGCGCTGACAACCACTGTTCCACATTCTTAGCTATTGGCGCTTTCAAACCTGAATCAATCTCTTTAGCGTGAGGGGTTCGCCTAGCCTGAACCATTCTAGCCCGTCTAATCTGACTACCATAACTAGAGCCTCTTTGACCTGAATAACTCAAACCGTATCTACCTCAAAAGAAAAATAATACTGACTCTCATAATGCTTCTTCAAAGAGGTAGAGAATCCATGATGCCTGTTAGTAATAAACTGACTATGTTAGTTTTCGTTTTGCCCTCTCTTTTCATAGTCACAGTTTTCGGAGTTACTATCTACCTTTACCACAATAGTTTCGATGCATCAGCGATTTTGACAGCGGTTTCAAGTCTCACATCGTCTATAGTTGTAATTTTGCTAGTTTGGGAAAGACTGAGAAGTTCGCTTTTTAAGAAACTTGGATACGTACAAAGGCATATTCTCTCAGGGCTGACGGTGGAGTTCTCACCTAGCGAAAAACGCTTTTTGGAAAAGACCGAAACGAGAAAATTAAGGTTAGATTTGGAAAAATATGGGAAATTCATTCGCCTTTCACTTTATCCGAGAGGATTACCACTTAAAATCGACGCATACCTTTTGGCGTATGATGAATTTTACAAGAGATGGACACAAATATCTGAAGTAGCTAATAGGCAGATTTCAAACTGTAGTGAACGCGATTTTGCCGAGTATATGGGGCTTGACCTTAACTATCGGGGTGGGCTTCAGGGTGATTTAGACAAACTATATTCAAGCGTTTCAAAAGCCCTATTGATGGAAAAGCCTCAGTTAAGCTCTGAGATGAAATCTTATTTTGAAAAGTGCCAGAAACTCCAAAAGGAAATTCTTGACCAGCTCGAAGAGTTCTCAAAAAGTAACAGTATTGAAACCGAGTCAAGTTCACGTAATTCCTTTAACGATAATTACTAATCTCATCAAGCAGACGATTTTTCAAATGAATTTTTTGGTCGTAAGAAGAGAGTCAGCCATGACAGATAAGTTTACAGTATCAGAAGGAAGCAACAGTTAAGAGACAACTTGTTAGGCGGGTGTGGCTGCTAACATGAGTAAGTCGCTCCCCTGATTGTTTTTTGCGCCTTGCCTCAATGTTAGCGCGCGGCTAAATCCGACTTAACGCTATTTTTGCCCTCACAGTTAAGAAATTCGCAGCTAAGAGTGAACCGCTAGTGAACTTAAAGAGGGGCGCATAAGAAAAAAAATTCTTAAGTATGCCCCCCCATACTTAGTATGGGTACCCATACTTACCTATTTGTTTAAGAAAGGGGTTACTGTTTTTTCACAGGGATTTTTATTGTGAATGTGGTGCCGACTCCAACTCGGCTTTCAAACGTTACAGTTCCACCTAACGCCTCTGTCATTCGTTTAACTACGGCTAAACCAAATCCTTGGCCTTTTGATTTTGTCGTAAACATTGGCGTGAACAATTTATCTTTCACTTTTTCTGGAACGCCTACGCCTGTGTCCTCAACAGTCAAGACTACGTCATTTGCTTTATTGTCTTTATAGGCATGTATCGTTAGGTTTCCGCCTTTTGGCATGGCTTGAACTGCATTGGTGACCAAATTGTATAGGATACGGTTTATGTAATCGGGGTCAGAGACAACTTTTCTAACTTCCGTCTCCACTTTAACGTTTACCTCAACATTCTCTGGCAAATTGTTCTTTGCTAATAATTCAGTGATTATGAGTTTTAAGTCGGCTTCTTCAACGCAAGGATTAAGAGGTTTAGCGAAGTCCTGGAGATCCGTAACAATCTTGTTAATGTAGTCGATATTCTTTTCAATTTCCTGCAGACTATCCAAAGAGTTCTTTTTCTCATCGCTGTCAGGAAGCGAAGCCAACTCTGTCTTGACCAAGTAAACATCGCCAGTTATCGCCTGCAACGGGTTACGGATGTCGTGTCCAACCATCCCTGCTGTGGCACCAATTGCAGCCAGGCGTTCAGAATCTTTAAGCTGCCTAGTTCTTTCTTCAACCAAATTCTCCAAGTGCTCACTGTATGCTTCAAGCTTAGCTTCCATAATTCTTCGTTCAGTAATGTCCTGCACCATGCCGATTGAGCGAGTAATTTTGCCAGTTTCATCCCTAACGTGCACACATTTTTCGTGAACGATACGAATTTCGCCGGTTGATTCTCTCACCACTCGATGTTCAATTTCATAAGAGTCCCTGCCCTCACGCAAAGAGCCAGAATATGCGTCGTCAACAGCTTTACGGTCATCCGAATGCACCGCTTGCAAAAATGCTTCATAAGTAGCGCCGAACTCTTGTGGTTTCAAACCAAAAATTCTGTACACCTCATCAGACCAAGTAAGTTTGTCTGTTAACAGATCAAGTTCCCAACTGCCAAGATGCGCAATCTCTTGGCTTCTGTTTAGTCTTTTTTCGTTTTCTTTCAGTGCTTCTTCAGCTTTCTTGCGTTCCGTGATGTTTCGGGCTACATGCACTGACCCAATCATGTTCCCATTTGCGTTTCTTAGAGGAGTCGTTGTCACTAAGAAGTCTCCTCCGAGGCGGGGCTCATGCACTTCAGCCGTATGCTCTTTTTCGTCTTTCACGGTTTGCGCATGTGGACAAAAATCAGGTGCACTCTCTAACCCATGAACACATCGATAGCAGAAGAGCCCAACAGCTTGTTCCGGCGTGACGCCTAGCTGCTGCGCCATCGCTCGATTAGCTCGAACAATACGATATTGATTATCAACGATAGCTATGAAATCTGGAACACTGTCAAAAGTGCGTTCCCAATCATTTTTCGCCTTCCAAAGCTCCTCGTCACCCTTCTTGTGCTCGGTAACATCCTCTAATACAGCTGCAACATACCCTTTCATCGGGCAGTACACGGAAACGGATAGCCATAGGCTTAAAGGCTTGTAAAATATTTCAAATCTCTCTTCCTTGCCGGTGAGCGCAACTCTGCGGTAGATTTCAAACAACTCAGGATTGGCTGATTTTATTCTAGGTGTCGCTTCCATAACTCTTTTTCCAACTAAAGTTTCTCTTTTCAGACCAGTTATCCGTTCGAAGGCATCATTAATTTCAAGATAGACCCAATCCACTGGCTCATTCTGTTCATCAACTATCATTTGGCAAAAAACAAACCCGTCCAACATGTTCTCAAATAAAGAACGGTACTTTTTTTCAGACTCGCGCAGTGAATATTCCGCTTCGCGTTGCTTGTAGATTTTGAGCAACTCATTCGCTATGAGTTGAAGTTGAATAGCATCATCTTCAGTGTAGGGGTCGATTTTATTGCCTACACCAAAAATTATCTTAGCCTTGCCACTCTCAAATACAGGAATACTCATGAAACGCTTAACCAAAACGTGACCCGCCGGGAATCCCTTTTGGTTAGGAGATTTCGGAAAGTCGTTGTAAATGACGGGATGCCTAAGTCGAAGGCAGTCAACCCAGTTCCCAGCTAATTCGATGGGGTAATGGGTGCTGTAATTAGCGACGCAGTTTTTGAGTGCTTCACCGTTCCAAGCTGTCAGGTTGATAGATTTTTGATCGTCTGAAACAAAATGGAAAAAACCAATCGTGCTCCCAGTAAGACTTACTGCGTTATCTAAGAAATAGTCATAAAGTTCCTTCTCGGACAAAAGCAAGGCTTTCTGATAGAGCTCAAGAAGAAATTTGCCCCGTTCTACGTCGTTATGCCTGTTATTTTTGCTTGACCAATGTTTTGCAGGAGCAATCTTGTTCCGCTCCGAATCGGTGCTTGCTGGCTCAGACATTATGGTCACAATTGTGTTTTTCAGAAGTACATTATTCGTTAACTAAGCACTCAGTACCTAAGAAAGGTATATAACTTTTCTTAGTTAGGGCAGTTTGGATTTGACATTGTCATGTCGCATGGCAAATACGTACGCGCATTTCCTTTTATTTTCTGACCATGTTGCGCAAATGAATTAACCTAAAATGGTGATAGAATTATCGAAAAGTGTTTTTTAATAATGAGTAAGGCGGCGCGGGGATTAGGAAAAAAAATTGCTTATGCTGCTTCAGCCAAGTAAACTGTTACGTTTCCGTCTTTGTCTTTGGCTGCGCGAACCCTGATTTTCCGCGGCGGCTTCTCTATGCCTCTGCTCCAGATTTTCTCGTTAACTTCCTTGCTTATTATGAGTTGAGGCAGCTCCTCTTCTTCCTCTTCCTCGGAAACCTTCATCTCCAGCTTCATGTGCTTGGTAATGAAAATCTTTATCATCTCCATCGCTCTTGGAGAGCGCTTCTTCGGCGGCCTAATCAGAGCTCTTGACAGAGGAATAGTGTAAGTTCTCTCTTCAACAATTTCCTCTTCCTCTTTCTTCTTCCGCTCAGCCTTAGCCTCCTCCGCTGGGATCTCTTCCGGAGGAAGCTCCATCGGCTTCTCTTCCGCAGGAACCTCAACAGGAACCTCTTCCTTAACGGTTTCCTCTTCGGAAATCGGAGGCATCTCTTCTTCTGTAACGGTTTGCTGTTGTTCTTTTTCTTCAGTTACCATCTGCTTCTAACGTCTCCTAAGCCTTTATTTTCCTAGTTCGCCACTTGCGCCTTTGCTTAGGGTTATTTCTAACCTTACCGTCAGTTCGGGCAATAACCCATGTGGGAACAGACGATGACATTTTGCTAGCCTTAGCTAGCCGAAGCTTTTTCGCTGTGGGTTTAACACGCGCCATACTTTCATATCCTTCTAATCGTTGTTTCTCGCTTCCGTGACTGAAGCTGAATTAATATCTGCTTGAGCTGAGCGTCACTCAACGGGATGGGCAACTTGCCTGTCTGCGCCATCTGAATCAGCTGCATTTCAATTTGATCTGCAAACTCTGGCTTAACCATCTTCAGGTTATTTAGCCTTTGTCGCGCCTCAGGCGCCAATATCTTGTTCAGCAACGCCTGCTTTTGCGCTTCATACTGCGCTTCTTCTTGAGATTGCCTTTGCTCGTCACTCATTCGGTGCTGCAAAGATGACAGTTTTCTTTTGCGGATTTGGTCAAGCTCGTCATCCGACATTGTTGCTATTCGCCTTGATACTTCTTGAGCTCAGGGATGCTCTTAACCAACTCTTTGTTCAAGTCTCCAGCGACTTCTTGAAGCAGTTTGCGACCCTTAGGAGTCATCACTCTGCCAGAAGGCTTAGTGGTTTGAACCAAACCAGCGCTTTCAAGCTGCTGAAGAATCTTGCGAATGTTACTTCCGCCTGCCTTAACTACATGATTCTTCTTAACGCCGTTATTCTTTCTTCCGCCGTAATCAGCACGCAGCTTCTCCAACCCGATCGGACCGTGGATGTAAACTTTACGAAGCACAGACGCGCTCCGAGTGTACCACCAGTTCGGGTTCTGTGGCTGCTTCTCAACGTGATTGCCTGTTTTAGCGAAGGCTGCCCATGGAAGAGGCTGAACCTCATCAACGTTTTCCCTAAGATACTTGGCTAAACGATCGATGAATTTTGAAGCTGGAACATCGTGAGGAGTGGTCAAGATTGCTCTAATCCTTTGTTTTTCCTTGCAGTAAAACAGTGACGCCAAATATAAATATTATCAGGTTTAAACCCTCAACGTTCATAAGCATGAATTTTCGAGGCGACTTTGCCAAACGATTGCTCAGAAAAGAAGAAATTCAAAACTACTATGTTAAAATGTATTCAGGGTAGAAATATTTTTTAGCGCAAGAGTTTTTGAACTGTCTCTTAACGCACCGATGCCTTGGCTCTGAGCACGGAAGCCCTGAGGTCGATTCTCGAAGGGCACACGTAAGTGCAGTTTCCGCAGCCCTCGCACAGGTCCACCCTAAGCCGCTTCAGCTTTTCCTTCTGGTTCTTGTCAAAAGCCTCCTTGATCAGCACTGGGCTCAGGTTGTGCGGACAGGAGCGCATGCACACGCCGCAGCGGATGCAAGCCACTGTCTTAGTTTTTTGTTGCTTGGCTGGTTTTTCAAGGGTTTGAGAGTTGCTCATGCTTACTCACTTGAGTGAAGGGTGAGTCTTTAAGGGTTTTTATAAACGTTTTCGCCAAAGCGGGAATTTACTTGCCGTGAAAAAAGCGAGCAGATCCCTGAGGGGCATAGCCCGCTTTGGAAGCCAAGATTCATTTAGGTGGAACGTGGTTTTTTGTTCGCAGTTCATGTAGGATTTGTTTTCTAACTTCCAAGATGTGCTTGGTCACTTGAATGGACTTGGGGCAAACAAGGGTGCACCTGTAATATGTTTTGCAGCTAAACGCACCGTGCGGCTTATCCATGATCTGCAAGCGCTCAAGCATGTCTTTGATGCGGCTGTCAAAAATGTACCTGTGCGCCCTTACGATGGCGGCTGGACCCACGTAGGCTGGGTCTTCTATTTGGCTGACTGGGCAGGCGGAGACGCAGCAGGCGCACATGATGCATTTGATGTCATCGTCAAACTGTGACCGCTGCTCGACCGTTTGCTGGTGTTCCTTGCCTTCTTCAGTCTCGGTTAAGGTTATGCCGTCGGCTGGATGAACAGATTTTTCTGTAGCAAAAAATGGCTCCATGTCCACGACCAAGTCCTTGACGACTCTAAAAACGCTTAAGGGGTCAATGAGGATTTCCTTGTCGGCTGGGTAGTCCCTGACCAGTTTCTGGCATGCCAACGCTGAAACCCCGTTGATCGTCATTCCGTCGGAGCCGCAGATGCCGTGTGCGCAGCTCATGCGGTAAGCTAAGCCGCCATCGATTGTCCAGCGGACCTTGTTGAGGCAGTCAAGCAGCCTGTCGGTGGGTTTGGCGTCGACCTCGAAGGTGTCGTAGTGGGGTTCTTTGTCGACTTTGGGGTCGAAGCGGAAGATTTTCAGTTTCACGTTCATGCTAGTACTTCCTCGCTTTAGGTTCAAAACGGGTGACGACGACGGGTTTGTACCGCGCCTCAAGCCTTTGTGCGGCGTGGAAAATCATGGTGTGCTTAAGCCATTCTGCGTCGTTGCGTTCGGGGAAATCGTTGCGGAAGTGGGCTCCGCGGCTTTCTTCACGTTGAAGAGCAGAGTACACGATGACTTCGGACAGGTTCAGCATGTTAGTCAGTTCCAACGCTTCTTCAAGTTCATAGTTGAAACGTTTACCCCTGTAGCTTAAGCCAACGCTAGCCAGCCTGCCCTGAAGCGCGCGGATCCCGCTTAGGGCCTGCGTCAACCCGTTTTTGTCGCGGAAAACACTGCACAGCAGAGTCATGACTTTCTGCATCTCCTCACGAATCACCGCGACCCGTTCGCCTCCAGCAGAAGCCAGCAGCCCATCGATTCTGGAAGAAACCAGCTGCGCCGCATCGGCGGGAAGCGGAGTCGGCGGGTTCTTGCTTACGTAGTCGACGATGTCTAGGCCTGCCCTTTTTCCGAAGACGACGAGGTCAACCAGCGAGTTTGTTCCTAGCCTGTTTGCGCCATGAACGCTTACGCATGCGCATTCGCCTGCAGCGTACAACCCTGGAACAACCGCGGATTTTTCGTCAGCCAAAACGTGTGCTTGTGCGTCGGTCGGGATTCCGCCCATCATGTAGTGGCAGGTCGGCGCTACGGGAATCGGCGATTCAGACGCGTCGATGCCCAGGTAGGTCTTCACGAACGAGGTAACCTCGGAGAGCTTCAGCTGCAACTTCTCCTTTCCCAAGTGCGTCAAATCCAAGTACACGTAGTCGGAGCCTTCGATGCCTCTGCCCGCGGCAACCTCGGTTAAGATTGCTCGGGAAATGATGTCTCTTGGCGCAAGGTCCTTCAGCGTCGGCGCGTAACGCTCCATGAACCGCTCGCCCTTGCCGTTTCTTAGCACGCCGCCTTCAGCCCTCGCCGCTTCGCTGACCAAGATGCCTAAGCCGTGGATTCCCGTGGGGTGAAACTGGACAAACTCCATGTCCTCAAGCGGAACCTGCGCGTCAAAAGCCAAGGCAAACCCGTCGCCCGTTGCTGCAAAAGACATCGACGTGGTTTTGAAGATTCTGCCGCACCCGCCTGTAGCCAACAAAACGGCTTTCGCATGAAAAACCACTGGTTCACCGTTCGCCAACTCGTACCCTGCGACGCCGCAGCATCGCCCTTTAGCCTTTAGAAGCGAGGTGACGAAGACTTCGTTGAAGATTTTTACTCCCCGAACCAAGCAGTAATCGTAGAGCGTATCCATAATTACACGCCCCGTCCTGTCTGAAGCGTAACACGCCCGCTTTACAGGTGCCTCGCCGAAATTTCTTGTGTGCCCACCGAATCGACGCTGCTCAATCTTGCCTTCACGGTTGCGGCTGAAGGGCACGCCAAGATGCTCCAGCTCAATCACTCTTGCTGGCGCTTCCCGAGCCAAAATTTCAGCGATATCCTGGTCTACCAAGTAGTCGCCGCCTTTCACGGTGTCGAACATGTGCCATTCCCAGCGGTCTTCCTCCTCGTTGCCAAGCGCCGCTGCAATGCCGCCCTGGGCTGCGCCGCTGTGGCTGCGGGAAGCGTAGACTTTGCTGATTACAGCTACGTTGCAGGATTCTGAAGCGGTAAGGGCAGCGGTTAACCCCGCGATGCCTGCGCCGACGATTACAACGTCAAATTCGTACATCACTTCAATTTCCCTTCCTTTTCGTCTAAAAACAGGATTTCGCGGCTGACCTCTTCAAGCGAGTCACAGCAGGTCATGAGCATAGCCATCCGCAGGTCTTTCTTGACGTAGTCAACAACAAACCTCTTGACAATATTAAAGCTCAAACGGTAGTATTTCTCTATTTAACTCCAATTTTATCGTTTCTAAAAAAACTTTTGCAACCGTCAGAATAGAGGAATTTCAACGGACGCATCCATGTTGTCATGTGCTTGATAGATAGCATATTAAGCGATTCAGCAAGGTTTTTTTAGGTCGCCCACTGCTCCATAGTTATGAGTTTTGGTGTTTTAGGCAAGCTGATAATTGCTGAACTTTTTCTCTTGTTTGTCCAGTTCGGCTTCGGGATGTGGAATAATTTATTCGTAAATGTCCCCCTTGACGCTCCGTTCAAATTCTTTGTTTACTCGGGCGGGCTCGAAGTTTTGGCACACATAATTAATGGCGTGCTAATTCTTGCTTTTGCCATTGCAATTATTTGGTTTAGCTTCAGGACAAGAAACTCGCTCGCCCTAAAGCTGTCGGTTCTAGCAGTCATATTCATAATTAGCGCAATCGCAAACGGCGTAATTTTCTTAGAAATCTTTTCAATCCCCGCTCTTTACAACAGCGATAACTATTTTTCATTGGCTATGGCGATAAGTTTCCTATCGGCATTCACCGCTCTATTCTCAGAATTATATGCAATAAAAATAAGTGAAAAACCTTAATCGCACGAATCAAAGAAACATCCCTCTCCGCACAAGTTCTACAACAAAAAGCCCAGAGAATCCCGCCCCGGGTACGAAGCAAGAATCCAACCTGCGCTTCGAAATTCTCTATCTACTGGTACGACAAATAAAGAGCCAGTTTACTCTCTGGAATCACTCGGACCAGATTTGAACCCTCCAAGCTTGCGGAATCACAATTCCGAAAACCCATTTTTTGTTTTTTGCGAAGCACTTAGCTGTGCAGGTTTAAAGATTTCTTGAAAATTTCCTCTCGCCACTTCTTTTCCCAACTTGCCCAACCAGTTTTCACAAGGCTTTCCCTCAAGTTTGGTCTCTCGGCGACCCACTCCAGAAAGCTCCAGAAGCGTCTCTTGTCTTGAAGCATTTCTTTTGGCACGCCCTTTTCAACGCACCACCTGACATAAGCGCTTTCAGTCATTTGCTTAAGTTCAAGGATAGATTCAACCTTTTGAACCGTGAACCCTCTGTTTTGCAAGTGCTCAACTACGTGGGACAAAACGTATTCTGAAGAAACCTTGAAACAAGTTTCACTGTCAGGCTGCATGACCTCGACGATTTCATCGGCAATCCTCACCGCGTCATCCAAATATTTCTTGTTGCCAAAGTTCGGCGGCTGAAAGGACGCTGTGGGAATTCTGCGTTCCAGCAGCATTGGGTTTGGAGGCTTAAGCGCGCCTATCACAACCCCCAGTAATAGGTCGCCCCATCCTGAAGCATCGATTAGAATTGTCTTTCCAGAAAAGAAACAGTTTAATCCCAAGGTTTCAGTCATCACGATTAATATTGGTCGCGTCTGTTTTTCTGTCTTTTCGTTTTTCCCTGATTTTATCAATCACCTCGCAGCGCAATTCTGTTCTTTAGACCAGTGGATGCATAAAAAAGAGCGTTTTTGAGGCGAAAAGAAAAGCGTTAAATCAGTGCTTTCAGCTGCTCGACGAGTTCGCTCTTCATTTTTTCATCAGCCGCAATTTCCTTTCGTGCCTTTTTCCAATCTGCAGAGGCACTGGCGAAAAAAAATTCTTATGTCACGGTTACAGACTACTTAGTGATAGTTTTGAATTTAATCGAGAATGAAGCCAAGCAAGTGTTCCTCAGGTATGGTATCCCGATTCCAAAGGGCGTGGTGATCGATGATTCTAAGCAGACAGCGCTTGCGTTGAGTAATCTGAAGCCGCCTTACATGGTTAAGGCGCAGGTTCCAGCGGGAGGGAGAGGGAAGGCTGGGGGAATCATGCCTGCCATGTCAGCCTTTGAGGCGGAAGAAGCAGCAGCCAAACTTCTCGGTGCACAAGTGAAGAGGTTGCCAGTTAATCAAGTGTTAATCGAGGAGAAACTATCAATCAGGAATGAATTGTACGTCGGCTTCACGGTTGACCGTTCTAACCGCAGCTACGTTGCCTTAGCCTCTGCAATGGGAGGCATGGAAATCGAGGAGGTAGCGGAGAAAACGCCTGAAGCCATAATCAGAACCATGGTTGATTACCAAGCAGGCATGCGTTCTTTTGACGCTTTAGCCGTGGCGAAAAAGTTAGGCTACAGCGGCAGTCAACTCTTGGAATTGTCAGGCGTCATTCAGAAACTTTACTTTGCATGCGTTGAAAGTGACGCTGAAACCGCTGAGATCAATCCTTTAGCGGAAACGGAGAGTGGAAGTTTTGTGGCTGCCGACGCGCGAATAGTAATCGACGACAACGCGTTGTTTAGGCATCCCGAGTACGAAAAAGAAGAAGCGCAGGAACTCTCGCCGCAGGAGGCTTTGGCTAAAAAGAACAATCTGGCTTTTGTTAAGCTGGATGGCGACATCGGCGTCGTGGGCAACGGAGCGGGTTTGGTTATGGCTACGCTTGATTTACTGAATCTTTTCGGGGGCAAGCCAGCGGACTTTTTGGATATGGGAGGCGGGGCAGGCATGGAGGCTATTAAGACGGCTTTAGAAATCGTTTTGGCTGACCCTGACACTAAGGCGGTGCTAGTCAACGTTCTTGGGGGGATAACGCGTTGCGACGAGGTTGCACTTGGCATAGTTGAAGCCGCCAAAAACGTCAAGGTTAAGAAGCCGTTGGTTGTCAGGCTCCTCGGCACAAACCAGCGGGAGGGGCAAAGGATTCTTGCGGATGCTGGAGTAAGCGTTTTGGAGAACATGGAGGAAGCGGCGAAGCAGGCAGTCGCGTTTGCAGCGGAGGCGAAACGGTAATGGGAATACTTGTCGATTCTGGCACAAGGGCGATTGTTCAAGGCGCTACTGGGAAGCAAGGCAGCCTACAGACCAAGTTGATGCTGGATTACGGCACCAAAATCGTAGCGGGAGTGGTTCCTGGCAAAGGCGGCACGTTCGTCAGCGGATTGCCCGTTTTTGACACGGTTAGTGAAACGGTGGAGAGGTTTTCGCCTAATGCCACGATAGTTTTTGTGCCTGCGCCTTTTGCCAAGGACGCGGTTTCGGAAGCTGTCGCCAACAGAATCAAAACGGTTGTCGTAGTCACGGAGCATCTGCCAGTGAGAGACGCAGTAAACGTTTTGGCTGAGGCGGCTCAAACGCAAGTTACCATCATCGGTCCAAACACGCCCGGAGTCATAACGCCTGGAGAATGCAAACTTGGAATAATGCCAGCTGATGTTTTCGCGCAAGGCAGCGTTGGGCTGGTTTCCAGAAGCGGCACATTAACCTACGAGATTGCCGCTGCGCTTACAGCCTACGGTTTGGGGCAGTCAACCTGCGTTGGCGTCGGCGGCGACCCAATTGTCGGCTTTAACTTCATCGAAGCCTTAGAACTGTTCAAGGCTGACTCGAAGACGAAGGTTGTTGCTTTGATCGGGGAAATCGGCGGCAACATGGAAGAGTTAGCGGCGCAGTACATAGCTGAGACGCGTTATCCTAAGCCTGTTGTGGCTTACGTGGCGGGGCGGTTTGCGCCGAGCGGCAAGAGGATGGGTCATGCGGGAGCGATAATAGCGGGCAGCCAAGGAACGGCGCAGAGCAAAATCGAGGCGTTCCAAAGCGTTGGCGTGAACGTTGCGGAGAAGCCAAGCGATGTTGCAGCCTTGCTTGGAAGGCTTCTTAAGGAGTAAGTTGCGGGCGGCCCCGAATCGACCTAGTTTAGCAAGTATGCTTTGAACAGTTTTTTTACACTCCTTCAGCCGAAGAAATGAAGTTTTATCGCAATGCCGATCCAGCATCCCGACAGTTAAATTATGAAAAACTCGGTGAATCAAAACTTACCTGAAAACAAGAAAATCTCTGTGGAGTCAAGAATTTGCCGCTGGGAATGCGCTTGCAAAATCTATTCAGCAGTTTCTGCGGTTTTGCGTTTTCTGAAAAGAATGAACACGTGACCTCTGACTTCCACCAGAGCGGCGCTGGTTGCCTCTGCGGCTTTACATGCTATTGACTGCGCCGTGTTTTCAGCCTGAAGGGCGGCGGGTAAAATTCTGACTTTGACCATCTTGTTTTTCTGCAGTTGCTTTTCAATCTCACCTGTGCACTGCGGGGTTAAGCCTTCTTTGCCGACCCAGATGGTGGGGTTTTCGTCCTTTAAAACGTGCCTAACATGTTGTTTCATTCGTGTCTTTATTTTGGTGCTCAATATGCTCTTGCTCCATTCTCTTTCTTAACATTATGCGGGTTTGGTTGCCGCAGTTTAAGCAGGTTATTACCACGTGAGGCTCCCTTTTCTGCTTTACCCTTACCCTGCAGTTGTAACCCTGCACAAGCAAGGCGTTGCAGCTTTTGCATGTTTCACGGCGAAAGTCAACGGGCAGGCGGATCCTTGCAGCCATGGCGATCCTGCGGGCTGTTTTAACGTACTGCGCGGCTAATTTGGGTTCACTTTTGCTGATGCTCTTTGCTTCATCGAACAACACTTTGATTCGCTGTCTCGCAATTTGCTTGATGCTGGTCTGCTTCATTTAGCCTTCACAAACAACAAGATGATTTGGGGACTTGAACATAACATTTGCGCCTTTAATCAACTGTTCCCCGTAAGTTCAAGTTTCAAACGTTTCAGCGCTTCATAAATCTCAAGCGGCTGGTTTTTCAGCGTCTGCTGAGCCTTTGTGGTGTCAAGCGAGGAATCCATCGGCCGCTTAGCAGGCCAACTGAATTGAGAAGACAAGACGGGATCAATAAGCCTCTTGTCTAAGCCAAAGGTTTCAGCGATTAGCTGCGCGAACTCCAATCGGCTGACCCGCGTGGCGCCGCACAAGTGGAAAGTTCCAGTTAGACTGCGCATCGCAGCCTCCAGCGTCATTTCAGCCAGACTCGTGTTCAGCGTAGGCGTGTTCCACTGGTCGGTAACAATCTTGACGCGTTCGCCTTTGCGGAGGGTTTCGATTAGCCAAAGGGCAAAGTTGACTTTTCCAAGGGCGGGAGTCGAACCGTAGATGACGCTTGGCCGGGCGATGAAGTACTCACCTGAAGCCTTGACCAGTTCCTCAGCTTTGAGCTTGGTTAACCCGTAATAGTTTATCGGGTCAGGATTATCCTGCTCGGTGTACATGCCTTTTTCGCCGTTAAAAACGTAGTCGGTTGAAATGTACATCAGAAAAGAACCCGCGTTTCTGGCTGATTCAACGATGTTTCTGGTGCCTTCAACGTTGATTTTCCAGGCAAACTCCTTGTTCAACTCGCACTTGTCAACGTCGGTAAGGGTGGCGGCGTGGATTACAACGTCGGGCTTAACCCGCTTGAACGCTTCGGCAACCTGTTCTTTGTTTGAAACGTCAAACTTGACGAAGTTCCCGCAGACCAGCGACTCTTGAACATCGCACGAAAAAACTTCAACGTTCTTTTCAATCGCCGTTTTTGCCAGTTTCGAACCGTAAAGGCCGCTGGCGCCAGTGATTAAAAGCTTCAATGCATATCGCCGAGTTTCCAAGGTGTAGGGTGAAGAATCACGTCGTTGGCAAACGGCGCCCACCAGTGCTCGTTCTCAAGATACCACTTCACAGTGGACTGCAACGACTCTTCAAAACTGCACTTCGGCTGCCAACTCAAACTGGTTCTTATCTTCGTAGAATCCAAACTGTACCTTGTATCGTGCCCCGGACGGTCCTCCACGAAACCTATCAAACTTTCAGGCTTATTCAGCAAAGCAATGATTTTCTTCGCGATCTCCAAGTTGGGAATTTCGTTTCCAGCTGAAATGTTGTAAACTTCGCCTGCCACGCCTTTCTCAAGAACCGTCGCGATGGCTTCACAATGATCCTGCACGTAAATCCAGTCTCGAACGTTTTGCCCAGACCCGTAGATCGGTATCGGGAGATCCCTCAGCGCGCGGATAATGGTTTTCGGAATGAGCTTCTCAGGCAGCTGGTATGGACCGAAGTTGTTTGTACACCGCGTAACGGTTACGTTCAAATTGTAAGTTTTATGGTATGAGAGGACAAACATGTCAGCGGCGGCTTTGGAAGCGGAGTAAGGATTAGACGGTTTAGGCGGTTCATGCTCCGTGAATGATCCTTCAAGCGCTTCACCGTAAACCTCGTCAGTGGACACCTGCAAAAGCCTCACTTTATGACTGTGCCTGCGTATGGCTTCTAAAACCGTGAAGGTGCCGACCGTATTGTTCTGCAGAAACACGTTGGGGTCAGCGATGCTTCTGTCCACATGCGTCTCCGCCGCGAAGTTAACGATGGCGTCAACCTGATGGATCAGCCTGTTAATCAGCTGCGGATTGCAGACATCACCCTTAATGAACGTGTACCTCTTGTCGTTTTCAACGCCGTGAAGGTTAGCCGGGTTAGCGCCTATGCCCATCTTATCAACGTTGATCACTTCGTAGTCAGGATACTTCTCAAGTATGAGCCTACAAAAATTGCTACCGATAAACCCTAAACCGCCAGTAACTAACAATCTCATGGTTAATCACCTGTGAGCTGGGAGATTCCAGTCCCACGTTTTACCGACACGCACATCGTCTTTCTTGCCGTTTATTATTTTAGGAACAAGCGACGAGTCATTCCACGGCCTGCGTTCCTCATCAGGGTTGGCAGGGTCATACAGGTTGGTTGTAAAGTAAAGCAGCATGGCAGATTCGTCACCGAGCGCCTTGAAACCGTGCCAGTAGCTGCCAGGCACGCGCACAAGCTGCAGGTTTAAAGCGTTTGAGACAACTTCGTTGAGCTCTTGGGTTTTGTCGTCGAAAGCGCAGATTTTTATCGCGCCTTTAAGCAATAGAAAATAATCTGTCTGCCCCCTGAGATGGCGATGCCACGCTCGAATGACTCCTGGATAAGTCGATGAAAGATTCGCTTGAGCAACAGCGTCTTCCCCGAACAGGTCTTTCCAATCCTTACGCATAACCTCAGAGAAAAAGCCGCGTTCATCAGGCAACCTACTTACTGGCTTAACCCTTACCCCTTGTAACATTACAGCGCTCCCTTGACACTAATTCTCATAACAATGTTTATAATAGTTGTTATGTTTTCGGGTTAAACCTCCAGTTCCGAGAAGTCGCCAACATGCAATTTTATGGTTCCGTTCCGCTGGTTCCTTGTGACCTTGGCGTTTTTTCCGATTAAGCTTTCCTCCAGGCGCACTATGCCTCTGACCGTGACGTTCTCTTGTATGACGCAGTATTCAACGTTAGAGTCAACGATTACCGACCCGTTACCAATGCTCGTGTAAGGTCCAATGAAGGAGTTTTCAATCGACACGTTCTTGCCAATAACGCATGGCCCCCTGACAGTGCTGTTCACGATCTTAGCTTCAGGTTCAACCTTAACTCTGCCGTCTATCGAACTGTTAACCACTTCTCCCTTCACGTCAAGCGTGATGTACTCGTCAAGCACCTTCGCGTTCGCCGACAAAATATCATCCTTCTTGCCCGTGTCCAACCACCATGAGTTCAAGATTTCAGCCTTGACCCTGAAGCCCAGGTTTATCATTTCTTGAATGGCATCGGTAATTTCTAACTCGCCCCGCCAAGAAGGCTTAATTCTCTCAATAGCCTGATGAACCTTGCCGCTGAACAGGTACGTGCCGATGATGGCAAGATTTCCCATCGGCGTCTTAGGCTTCTCGACAAGCTTAACGATGCATCCTTTTTCATCAAGCTGAGCAATGCCAAAACTGGAGGGGTTATCAACGTACTTTAGAATGATGAGCGCGTCAAGATGCTCACTTTTAAACTTCTTGATAAACGAGTTTAAACCCTGACCCGTAAGGTTGTCGCCCAAGCACATGACAAAAGAGTCTTGCCCCAAAAACCGCCCGGCAGTCTTAACAGCATGCGCTAAACCAAGCGGTTCCTGAGGAATATAAGTAACGGAAAGATTCCAAGCTGAACCGTCGCTGACGTAATCTTTAACGTACTGCCCCGTCTCACGCGCGGTGATAACGCCCACCTTTCTTATCGAGGTCGCCGCCACCTGGTCAAGAACGTACCCTAAAATAGGCTTGTTAGCCACTGGAATAAGCTGCTTAGCGCAGGTGAAGGTTAAGGGCCTAAGCCTGGTGCCTTTGCCGCCGCTGAGGACAAGCGCCTTCATGAACATCCCAACTCAATTATGGTTTAAACTATGACCCGTTTTTTCCACTTAAAGCTTACGTTAAACACCGCCGCCAAAACCAACCCCTATCAATTCGCCGAATCATTACCCGCCCATTAATTTTGCAATCACTTTAAACAGAAAACGTAAAGGCCGACGAAGAGGTCCAAGCGCATCAGAAATTTGCTGAAGAGAAAACACATCGGCTTTATCGAGTGTACGAGTAGCAACAGCCGCCAGAATAAAAATTATCACAAAAGCGATCAACCCGACAATCAACTGCTGCAACGCAACTGAAACATGCAAAGCGATCTTCCAAACATCCAACCTCAACACGGTTAGGGGAACTTCCGAGATTATAAAGTACGTCAGAATGGAGGCTATGGCTGACGAAAACAAAATTTTAGCGGAGGACACCCAATCCACCGAAACTCTAAACCTCCTTTTAATGATAGCCAAACTTGCATACAAACTCGGCAAGCCGACAGTTAACGTCGTCACAATCAACCCCACAACGCCGAAGTGAGAAATTAGCAGGAAACCAACTGGGAAACCAATTGCGCATGTAATAAGAGAAAGGTACATGCTAATCTTAGTGAAACCTTGCCCGTTCAGCAAGTTGTTTATACTCAAATTTCCCAACGCAGTGTAAAGATAAGTCACTGAAAGCAAAGCCAAATACAACGGCGCCTCGGCATAACTGTTTTGATAAATAGTTCTAATACCAGGCGCCGCAAGAGTAATAACCAAGGCGGTGACTGGCACGACGACAAGCGAGGCGTACTTCACCGAGTATTGGAAGACGTTCTTAAGAGTGTCATGATCCTTCCTGAAGTCCAGCTTTGAGAACGCAGGAAACATCATGGTTGTGACCGGCGTAGCGAAGAAAGTAATTAAAATAGAGAAGTTCACCGCCAAGTTGTAGTTTCCAATCAAAGCATTGTTTGAAACATAGATTGCCAGAACGAAGCTGTAGAACACCGACAGGAATCCGGAAAGTATGTTGCCAATTGAAACTGGCACGCCGTAACGTAACATGACTTTAATTGTCGAAAAAACTTCCGTTCTGCTGCGGGATGATTTAGGCAGCCCCCTGTAAAGGCCCCAGACTAAAAAAACACCAGCCAACCCAGCGATCAGCGAGGCGCCCGAGTAACCTGTTATGGCTCCAAGAGTCCCGAAGCCAAGCAGCACGAGCAAAATTATCAGCGCAGTCTTAACTGTTGACTGAATTATCAGCATGAAACTGTAGAGGTGCATTATTTCCAGTCCAGTGAACGCGGCGGTGGCAGAGTTCACCAACGCACCCGCCAAGATGTAGAAAGAAGCGATTTGAATCAACGGCACCATCGCTGGACGATGCAGGCTAGAGGCAATAAAGGGAGAAAGAGCAAACGAAACAAGGGTAAGCGATAAGCCTAACGCGATCTCGAAAACTATCCCTGAGAAAAGGATTCCTCTTATTTTGGCTTTGTCCTCAACGTTGTACTGCGCGGAGTACTTTACCATGGCTGAGTTAACACCCCAGTCGCGGAACGTGGCAATCAACGTCGGTCCAACGAGGGCAATCGAGTATAAACCGTAGTTTTGCGCCCCCAAAATGTAAGTTATGACTATGATGCCTATGGAAGAGATGACCGTAGAAGCAGCTAAGCCCCACATAAGATTAAAGCCGCCTCTCGCCGAAACCTTCGCCATCTCAGTAGCTTTGCTCATGCATCTCTTCCTAAGTCTTAATCTTGAACAGTAAAGTTAAACTGTTGAGTGGTTTCGGTTGCGTTTATCACTTTTGGTTCAACAATTTGAATTCACAGTCACGGAAGACCGCCTCTTCAATTTTCGCGGCAAAATTTTGAAGCTAACCCTTCAAAAACTCGTGATTTTTCAACGATAAGAAGCATGAAACGGGCTTGAAACCGCTAAAAACTCCGCGGAAACGGTCTTTAGGCGTCAAGTTTGTGAAGGAATTCAACGTGAAAACCGCGCGTATTCGCAGCGTTTTAACCAATTTTGGCGGGTTTACACCATAATATGGCGGGGATTTTTCGATGAGTTTTTCAGCTAAAATTTTTTGTGCATTCAACTCGGCTCTGAAACATTATTGTTTTGTTACTTGCCTAGTCCTATGGCTGCGAACTTGAGTTTCTTGCTGTACTTTTCAGGGCTGTAAATGCGTCGTCCATCTATGAGTATAGGCTGCCTCATGTTCTCCGCGAAATCTTCAGGGGTTAACTCCTGGAACTCGCGCCATTCAGTCACAACTATCGCGCAATCCGCGTCTTTAATGCAATCAAGCGCCGAACGGGCATAGCGGATTTTGCTCCCAAAAACGGTTTTCGCAGACGACGCAGCAACAGGATCATAAGCGGCGACGCTTGCCCCTTCTCTTAGCAACTCGTCTATGATGGGTATAGCCCGGGCTTCCCTCATATCGTCCGTGTCAGGCTTGAATGACAAACCCAAAATCGCAACTCTTTTGCCGCCCAAGCTGCCGAGCTGCTGCTTGCAGAACTCCACGGCTTTAAGGGGTTGCGCACGGTTTACGTTTTCGACCGAATCCAAAAGCTCAGGGGTGTAGCCTAAAGTTTTTGAGCAGGCAATGAGGGCTTGCACGTCTTTGGGGAAGCATGAGCCCCCGTAGCCTAAGCCCGCGTCCAGAAAGTGGGGTCCGATGCGTTTGTCCAAACCTATGGCTGCAGCAACCTCTTTGACGTCTGCGCCTGGAATTTTTTCGCAAATGTTGGCTATCGTGTTGATGAAGCTGATTTTCGTGGCTAGCATGGCGTTGCTCGCGTACTTTATGAGTTCCGCCGTGGAAAGGGAAGTTCTGATTATCGGGGGCAGCTGAGGGCTGTAAAAGTCCCTGTACAGGTCCTCCAGAATGTCGCCTGACCGTTTATCATAAGAGCCTATAACGACTCGGTCAGCGTTCACGGTGTCTTGAAAAGCCGAGCCTTGACGAAGAAACTCTGGGTTCATGCACAAACCGAACTGTTCACCACAAATCTTGCCTGATTCTTTTTCAAGAACAGGTTTCACAGTGTTCTGAGTTGTCCCAGGTATAACTGTGCTTTTGATTACAACAACGTGGAAACTGCTTCTTTGCCTCAGCGCCGCGCCAACCTCATGCGCCACTGATTCCACGTACGAGAGGTCCACACTGCCGTCCGTTCTGCTCGGAGTCCCAACCGTCACAAAAGTCAAGTCAGACCCAAGCACAACTTTACACGTTTGGTTAACGAAACATTTCAGATAGCCGTCTCTAACGCCCGCCGCAAGCTTCTCCTGAAGCCCAGGCTCATAGAAAGGCGGTATTCCCAGATTGATTTTTCCTGCTTTATCCGCATCTACTTCTGAGACAGTGACATGATAGCCTTTGCTTGAAAACCCAACCGCCGTGCATAAGCCCACGTAACCTGCACCTATAACTGATATTTTCGGCTGCTTACGCAAACACTTAGCACCAAACTTGAATAATAATTTGGATTAATTAATCATATTAGATATATATGGCTTGACATAGAAAAGAAAGCCAAGGTTCTCCTTGATGATTAAAAAGGTCATTATTCCAGCAGCCGGCTTGGGCACACGGCTTTTTCCGGCAACCAAAGAACAGCCCAAAGAAATGCTGCCCATCTTCACTAAGACACCGCACGGCGATATGGTGGTGAAGCCAGTTGTGCAACTGGTTTTTGAGCAGCTTTTCGACGCTGGGATGCGCGAGTTTTGCTACGTTGTCGGCAGAGGCAAACGCGGAATAGAGGACCATTTCACCCCTGACGAGCAATGCATCAAGGCACTTGAAAGCTCAGGGAAAAATGGACCAGCATCTGACCTGGAGAGGTTTTACGGAAAGCTTGATTCTTCGACGGCGATGTGGGTTAACCAGCCTGAACCGAAAGGATTCGGCAACGCGGTCTTGTTGGCTCAACCCTTCGTTGAAAACGAAAGCTGCCTAGTCCACGCAGGTGACAGCTGCGTAATTTCGAAAGAGATGGATTACTTAAAGAAGCTTCTTGCAGCTTTCGAACAGTTCAAAGCGGACGCTGCATTTCTGGTTTTGGAGATTGAGAATCCCACTCAGTACGGGATTGTTGAAGGTGGCGAGGTGGAGTCTGGAATAATCAATGTGAAGTCCGTGGTTGAGAAACCTGAGAAGCCTAAGACACGCTGGGCAGTCATGGCGATGTACGCCTTTCAACCTGTAATTTTTGAAGCCTTGGAAATAACTAAGCCTGGAAAAAACGGTGAAATCCAGCTTACCGACGCCATCCAGAAACTCATCGACTGGGGCTTAAAGGTCATCGCCGTCAGGCTTGACAACAGTTACTCTCACTTGGACATCGGAAGCCCTGAAAGGTACTGGCAAGCTTTAGAGCTGTCACACAAACAATTCTGCAAGGTACCAAACCCATGATCAACAACATAATCAGGGAAGATCTTGAAAAGATAAGAAGCGTCGTTAGGCGAGCTGATTTCGCAGGAAAAAGAGCACTCGTGACTGGCGGCGCAGGATTTATCGGCAGTTGGCTCTGCGACGTGCTGGTTGAGTCAGGCGCCCAAGTGACCGCCGTAGACGACTTGTCGACTGGAAGAAACAAAAACATTGACCACTTGACTAAAAACTCGCTGTTTGAATTTGTGAAGTCAGACGTTTGCACGTTCGACGACAAGAAAAAGTTTGATTTCATCTTCCACTTGGCAGCCCACGCATCGCCCGACGATTACCAAGCGCACCCCATTGAGACCCTGCAGACCAGCGCGGCAGGAACCTTCGCCATGGCGGAGCTGGCAAGAAAAAACGACGCCGCTCTGTTGTTTGCTTCAACCTCGGAAGTTTACGGCGACACAGAGATCATTCCCACCCCTGAGAGTTACTGGGGAAAAGTCAACCCGATCGGACCCAGGTCCTGTTATGATGAGGGCAAACGTTTTGCCGAGGCTCTGCTTGTCGCCTACAGCGCACATTATGGGCTGGACGTGAGGATTCCAAGAATCTTCAACACTTACGGTCCCCGCTTGCGGGAAGACGGCTTGTACGGAAGGGTCATGTCCCGGTTTATTTCACAGGCGTTGACTAATCAACCCATAACGGTTTACGGCGACGGAAGGCAAACGCGGTCCTTCTGCTACATAACCGATACGGTAACGGCGTTAATGCTGCTGATGGCTAGCCCGAAAGCCAAGGGCGAAGTCGTCAACGTGGGCAGCATAGAAGAAACCACCATTCTAGAGTTGGCAAAGAAAGTTCAAGAAGCAACAAAAACCAAGTCAACCATAGAATTCCATCCGTTGCCTAAAGATGACCCGAAAAGACGCTGCCCCGACACATCTAAACTGCTGCGGCTTGCTGAATGGAAGCCAAACGTAAACTTAGAGGAAGGACTAAAGAGAACTGTGGCTTGGTTCTTGCAACATTCATGAGCCACAGGTTTATTTTGGCTTTTGCAGGTCGTGGTGTTTCCGTAAGAAAACTGTTTTTTAATGGAAGAGACTCTTGCCGTTGGGTGCCAGAGCGCTATAAATAGGGGAGAGAGTAGGACGTTAGTTCTTGCTTTTTCTTATGTCAAACGAAATGTCATTTTAGAAATTAAATGGGGGATAAAGAAAGCGCCCGTGCCTGGAGGTGGAGTTCGTTTTAGTTGCCAAGCAGCCAACGCTAAAGCTACAACGCAGTCATCGTGGTAGCCTTCGGGCGCCCCATACTGCACATTTCCACTTGGCGTAGTCTTGTAACCGTACATTTTAAGCTCATTAATCAACTCGGGAACCTGCGGTAACGTCAGCTGCTGATTCTCAATCATTATGCTTAAGTTTTCGATCAGGTCTTTTTTTGTTGCGTTCGTGAACTTGTACCCTTCTACTCGGATATTTTCGCGGTGAAGATCGTCGCAGATTGGGTCACCGACACCTGAGCTGTCAATAAGCAAACGAGCATCATATCGCTGGGCAAGTTGAACTATGCGTTTACGCTGCAAAACCCAGTCTACCTGGCTGAACCTGTCGAAAGCGCAGAGGTGTCCGGCCACGTCTAAAACGCAAAGCACCGTGAAGTCTTCGAGCTTCGCGAGGTCAGCACCCATAACATACTGTTTGTGTTTTGAAAAAGGTTGAAAGCTCCCTTTGACTATGCGGTCAACACCTCGGAAAACACTGCCAACATCCTCAAGAAACTCAGCAAGAACCTCTTGACGGTAAGCCAGCTCTGGCATATCTCTAGCGAAAGCCACAATCTCCGCTGGATCCAAATACGGGTTACTGGCGCTTGGGAAACTCCAGCTCTTGTAATCAGTTTGAGACGGGTCTTGCCCGCGGGTCCATAGCCCAAAATACCAGTTATGCCCTCTTGGCGTACCCGTAAAAAAAGCTATTCCTTTCCCATCCATAAGTGCGGGTCTAAGCGCAAGAGTCCAAGCTTCCTCAGCAATCTGCGCACCCTCATCAACCCAGAGAACCTTCACGCCTTGACTCCTTAGTGAATCAGGATTCTCTGCACTCTTAAACCAGACATCGCGGTCACCCTTGAGGATAACATGCCGATCAGCGCGATGAATACTCACTATAAGCTCAGGAGGACAAAAGTTGAAGAATTCACTCCATTGCCGCTGAGTGTGCCAATACGTCGGTGCAACAGCAAAGCCCACAATGTCCTTGCCTTGTTTCCATATTTGTCTTATGAACTCGTTAGCGCCTGCAATCGTTTTACCCCAGCGACGACCACAGTTAAGTACCCTAAATCTTGCGCAAGACATATGAAAATCAAGTTGCCCGGGATGAGGCTTGTATTGTATCAGTATTGTTTTTTGCATTCTTTGGGGTCCTCCCATTTGATAACACTTTCTTCAGGCTCGGAAGGCTTTTGAGATTTGGCGCCAGTCAATTCAGCGAGATCAAAGTTTATTTGGCGCAAAAGATTCAAAGCAGCTATCCGCGCACGGTCAGACTTAGCTTGCATATATGCAACTATAGCTTTTCGATACAGCTGCTCATGCCTATTACGAACCTTCAGCAGCGCCTCCTTCATCTCCTGCAAAAAAGGCTGCCAGCTACTTCTAGTTTCAAAGTCCGCGTAAACTGCACGCTGAGTAACTGCATACTTCGCGCTTAGCTCTTTTACAATTTCTGAAGGCTGCAAACCGTTTCCTTCAAGCCTCAACAAATCCAATCGTCTATCAAGCGTTTTGTCATTCATAATCCGGTGCCTTTGAAGAATTGTCTTTGGTTTGACAGGGTCGTTTCTGAGGTACATATTGAAGAGATACAGTGAGACGCCCCCTACTGATCGACTTGGCTAGCCCTCGATTTAACCGATTGTCCTCTCCTCCCTGGCTGCTGACATGGCCAACACGCTTTACTCTCCAGTTCCGTAAGTTTCCACGGATGAGTTGAGGATTGCTCGTTACCAGAAAAAAGGGTAAATTCATCTGAGAAGTATAGAGTTCAGCGATAAAGTTTAGCAAACGTTTTCCAATGCCTATGCCCTGATAGTCAGGCGACACCACCAAACGGCTAACACGGAAAAAGTGCCCTCTCATATGCACATGTGCAACCGCAATAAAGGCTACAGGCCTTTCTTGGTAAAAGGCAACATAGCATCTGACGCCTGCTCCAAGTTTCCCATTCAAATAGTGATACTGCCGAAACATTTTCCACATAGAAGCGCCGCACCGATAAACCTTGAGTTCAACGGACGGCCGAGTTCTTTTTTTCGGTCAAATTCCATTGTGTCAGTGCAAAAAACCCAGTCAGGATCCAGCCAGTCAACCACGTCGTAATGGCAGGTTACGGCTATGAATTTCCTGTCTTTTTGACGCTTAATTGCCTTGCTAATTGCGTATGAAGCGATCTTGGCAACCTCTCGATCCACGACCGACGTGAACTCATCAAAGACGACAAGTTTCTTGTGCAGACTAAGAGCGCGAGCGATGTCGACGCGCATCTTCTCCCCTTGGCTAAGACAGCTGTAAGCTTTAAGCCAGTCTGGAGGGCTAGCAAACCCGACGCTACAGAGCAAGCGCGTTATTTCACTTGTTTCTATATCTTCAGCCAAGTCGTCCAAGATGCATTGGTGAGTGTACTCAAAGCCAGTGATGTATGCGTCTGGGAAGAGCTGTTTTGCTATGCTTGATTTGCCTGAGCCGCTGCGCCCAACAATAATGCCGATCTGCCATTCGTGTTCTTCTATCGGCATTGAACCTTTGAAACGCTTCTGCAGTTTAACATCGTTCAGAGTGAAACTGCCAACAACGCTTTGCGCCCGAAAGCTTTCTGGTTCACGCCAACTATTAACAAAATCAAAATCCAAACTGTTCAGCCGCCTAAAGATTCAGGACTCGGACTCTGTAGCCTTCAGCCTTGAGTTTATCGAAAAAATACTGTTGCTGTGCCTCGTCTTTGCATTCTATGATAAGCTCGTAACTACCAGGTATAACGCCCGCGCCTTCGCCCTCTCCGTCGAGTTCTTCTGGAAGTTTCTCACCGATGGATTCTAACAAGGTTTTTAGGCAGTTTTTCTCGCCAGCCTCTATGATGCGCATGTACTCAGCGCCATCAAGCTCCTTGCTATGCTTGCCCCTAAGCTTGTTAAGAATCTGCCGAAGCATTCTCCTATCAACATCAGAAACAGGCAATCTAAGAACAGGAGCGAAAAATTCGCCATGGTCCTTGCAGACTTCAGCTCGTTGTTCACCATCAGCAAAAACGCCTTCCTTGTTAGTTATAATAGGGTAGGTCCAACCGTACTTCTGAAGGCTAAGCCAAACCTGATCCTTCTGTGCTATTGTCATATTATTAGGGTTATTTTTGTCACTTTTAAGAACACGAAGGTCTTCAACCAGCGGCAGATAAGCGTCAGGAACCTTAAGGGTTGATTTCTTTTTCATTGCCCGAAGCCTCAGAAAGTTATAAATTGTGAATTGAATGATAGGCGTTTTGTGAAATGGTAAACTATGGATGAAACTTCCGCTCATGAAGTCCTACTTAAGCACGGCAAGTGGATAGGGGCAACAGATTTTGCCAAGATGATAGCCGAGAAAAGAAGAATATCGGAAAGACAGGCTAGAACTGTCATACGCAAAGCTTATCGAAGCAATCAAATCAAAAAACACGTCTTTCCTGATCGCACAGTCATTTATGGTTTAACAGAGTTTGGTCCTCCTGCAATTAACGAAAGTCCCGCTCGTTATACAAAAGCTGAAATGGAAAACGTCAAAAAAGCGCTAGAAGAATTGAGATGTGAATTAAGATTTTTCAGAGAGCCAACAGTGAAGGAAGTCGCATGCCGAGCGGGTAAACATCCAGAAATTACAAAGTCCATTCTTTATGCGCTTGCTCCTGAGACAGGATGGAAAGAACCTCAAGAAAATGTCGAAAGAGAAGCAAAGGAAGTAATCAACTTAGCAGGTTGGCTTAGCTGGAAAGAACGATATGAGCAAAACCCCAAATTAGAAGCATTGTCAAACGATGCAATAAGTAAGGCTTCAGCGACCATGTTAAGAAATGCAGAAATGATTGCCAAAAATTACCCAGATTTAGTTCCTGCAGAGATTACTTTAACTGAAATTAGATGGCCTGAAGAAACAAAGATGCAATGGTATCGAATCTTCGGCAGCGAAGCTCCGTCACCTCAATATTGGGTCACAGGAAGAGGATTCGTTCCTATCCAAGAGTTGCGCGACATACCAAATTACCGCAAACTTCTGAGAAGTTTTTGAGTTTTGAAATCAAGATATTCCCATATTTGTCACAAGCTATGCGTCCTAACGAGTAAAGACGACTATTGAGCTTGATTGTGGTCCGTTTGTGAGAAAGGTTAGTTATTTTTTCGTGTTTAGTTTGGCAGGTTGGTTTGGGAGAGTTTGAGTGGTTGATGTCACAAAAGTCTAAATAAGTCTTTGGCAGTTGGTGGGTTATTGTCGCCGCCGTCGAGTGGTGTGTGAGGATATTAGGTTTTTTGGAAGTATTGATTGTCTGAATGGTTTGATTTTTGAAGTTGCCCGCTTTTGTTTGACCATAATTAGAGTGGGATAGTGTTATTTTTGCGAACTGTGATGAGGTTTGGTTAGAACGCCCCCATCTAGTGGGAACTCGTAACGTATCTTGGTCATTTGTCACAGGCAAGTGAAAGATGTGGGTTCTAAGCGTTAAAGGCTGCAAGAACCTGAAAACAAAAGACTTTGAAAACGGAGGTGAAAGCTTTGTCGGAACTTAATAGTCAGCAGGACGCGTCTTCACAGAAGACGCAAGACGTAGAGAACTCTGCACCGGGCGAATCAGCGCCAAAGAAAATGACATACGAGGATTTCGTGAATCCACTGGAGGAACTAGAAAAGCAGATAACGCATGCAGACACTTCTGAAGAAGACGAGATTCATGCTTTGGAAAAGAAGGTTGCAGATTTAGAGGCAGAAATCGCAAAGAAAGCAGGTAAGAAAAGTTTAAGCAAGAAAGCAAGCGTTGAGGTAAAAAAGGCGGGGCAAGAACCAGAAAATGGAAAGGTTGAAGATGACGAGATTGACCAAATGGTTCAAGCTCAGCTTCTAAGCAGCATGGGACCAGCAGTGGCTGATGAGATTCGTGATTCAATTCTCCAAGATGAATGGTTCAAGGACTTCTGGAAGGCACGAAAGGAACTGATAGGCTTCCACTAAAAGGTTTGTTGGCCAAGTTAACCACGCAACGGGCGATTATAAAACTCCTTTGCTTCCATCTTTTAAGTTGGGAACCGTAAAGCCGGCACTTTAAAGTAATCGCTACTTTAGAAGAACTGTTGAAACAGAAACCTAACTTGAACTTTGAACGAAGGGTCTAAAGAGAACCGCATCTTGGTTCGGACAAACCGCGTAAAAACTTAAAGCGCCCCGATTTACCTTTTGACTTGTGATTTAACCGTCCATTGCTTTCAAAGTGAATTTGAAAAATGCAGTCTTCTACTTTGACGTGTCAAGCCCGATGGTGGGTATAACGCGCTGTTTGATTTTCTGCATGAAAAATGACAGGTCATCAGGAGAACGATTTCTTAACAGCCGTATCACGAAATAGCCGTTCAGAAACTCCTTTTTTACCCTGTGATTTATGAATTCAAGGTAGGCTCTCTTTTGCAGGACAACCAAGTCTTTCGCCTTAAAGCATCCAGTATCGATTGAGGCGTCCATTGTTCGAAGCTTTGAAAAATCAAAATCGTCCCGTATTAAACCTTCAGAAGCCGCAAGAGAGTACAGCGGTGTTCCCGGGTAAGGCGCAGCGATAAAAAAGTTGGCGCTGTCAAAGTCCGCTTCCTTGGCAAAGTTAATGGTTCTCCGAATACTCTCAGCGGATTCCCCTGGGAAACCGATAACGAAAAAGCCGTGCGTCCAGATTCCAAGCCTCTTTGAGCAATCCACGATCTGTTTAACCCTGTCTAGGTTCAAAGGTTTATGAATAATATTCTTAAGGACACTGGGATCCCCCGACTCGATCCCGAAGCTTAACTGATAGCACCCGGATTTCCTCATTTTTTCAAGCAAACCAAAGTCCAAAGTGTTGACTGCCACGCCGTTCGGAGTCAGCCAAGTAATATCCAAGCCGCGCTCAAGAATCAATTCGCAAATCCGCATCATCCTCTGCTTAGACAAGGTCAGGTTGTCATCTTCAAAATGAATTTCGCGAATCCCATACTTGGAAACAAGCGTTTCGATTTCGCCTACAACGTTCTCTGGACTTCGAGCCCGCCACCGATGCCCCCAAACCGCGTGGATTGAGCAGAAAACGCATCTGCCAGGGCATCCGCGGCTGGTAACCATCGGGAAGTAACGTTTTCTTCTCTGGCTCCCATGCGCCTGCCCCGACGCGATGTACTTCTCAATTGACATCAGATGCCAAGCAGGGTACGGAACAGAATCCAAGTCATCGATAAACTCGCTGGGAGGATTCCTGACGACCTCGCCGTTCTTCTTGAAAACTAAACCGTTAACGTTGAGAAATCCTTCACCCGCTTC
>JBEKWR010000002.1:0-180886 GCA_049512935.1 Bathyarchaeia archaeon | reverse complement strand
CTCTTCTGCTTCTTCGCAGACCACTGCGTAAGCCTTTTCAATCTCGGACAGCGAGGCGTAGGCCTGCTCGTTCTCTTTGAAGAAGCGTGCAACTGCGAGCAGAAACAGTTTCTCGTGCAGCCCCAGAGAGGCTAAATCGCTGCGTCGAACGCTCGGGATGATGCTGGAGACTGCCAGTCGGACGCATTCAGGCTCAACTGTTTCGGCGTCGTTTGCGTCAGCGTATTTTCCCGCGCGCCACAGCAGCTCGATTCCGAAGCGGGCGTTCCCCGTTTCCTTAAACGCTAACTCGGCGATTAGGGTGACGACGTCTTCTTCTATGGTTCCAGGTTCAAACGCCATGGCTACGCGGTCGCTTAGGATGTCGATTAGCTGTGTTTTGCCGTAGCGTTCCAGGTTGATGATGCTGCGTTGCATGGTGCTTCGTGAGCTTTCGTCAAGCTGCTCTATGGCTTTCAGGTTGCGCATGATGAAGATGAATGAGATGCGCTGAGGTTTGCCCTGCCGCGTCTCCTGCAGTCTTGTCAGCTTGTACACGGCGTCTGAGCCTTCGTTTTCGATTAAGCTGTCGAACTCGTCAAGCGTCAGTATCACGGAGACGTTTTCTTCGTCTAAAACCTGCAGAAGAGTCGCGAGAACTTCCTCTTCTGAGTAGCCTCGGGACGGGTACGTGGGGCGGAAGGCGGTGATGGCGCGGTGGATTGTTGGGAGTAGGCTGCCGCGGAACTCTCGGCAGTTAACGTGTACGTAGCGGAACTTTATGCCTCTGCGGTTGGCTTCTGAGGTGATGGCGGCGCCGAAGTGTTGGGCGAGGACGGTTTTGCCTGTTCCCACGTCGCCTGTTATGATTACTCGCTGTGCCATTCGTTCTGGGCAGCGGGTGATGAAGCTGAAGAACTCCGTCAGCAGTCGCTGTTCGGTTTCCCTGTGAGGCAGCCTCTGCGGAACGTAGTTTATGTCAAGCTTAGACTCGTCTTTGAACACGCTCATACGTGACCGCACGTTTGGTTCCTCAGTAGGAAAGATTCCTTTTCCCGATTTAATACCTATGTTGCAGTGAAACACTAATAAATCCATTTAGCAAAGACCCATATTTGTGATGGTTTTTGGTCACAAATACTAGACCCCCTCCCCTCTCGCTTGCGTTGATGGGTGGCGCTTTTTGTGGTTGAATTTTGCCACAAATAGTAGAGACCCCTGTAGGTAATCGGGTTCCAGTCAGGGCTTGTTTTGGACTGCTTTTTTGGTTTAGGGCTTGAATTGTAGTTTTGCTGGTTGGAAACTCGTTGGCGAGAAGACGGAAAACTGCTTGGGAAGCCTATTTGGGACATCTATATACGCCTAACAGAAACCGCATGAAGCCTTAGACGGCAAAACCCCTTCTGAGGCTTGGGGAATAATGATTGAGGGAAAGAACAAGTGGTTAACCCTAATTCAAAATGCAAGCAGTGACAGAACCTGGTAAAGCCTAAAAAAGGCGAAATTCGGTAGTGCGTATCTCTGTTGGGCAGGCATATTGTTGGGGATTGCTACCCACAAAGCTTTTTAAGGTGATACTCACAACTATGTGAGTGCTCGTATTTCGGGAGGCGAAGAATATGAGTTTAGATTGGTTAGAAAAGAACTCCAAGGCAGCAGCAAAGGGCATCGACCTTGCCGTATCCGACATGTTCAAAACCTTAGGCAACCCTACGCATATGCAAGTACTTGAAAGCTTGGAAAAGAAACCTCAAAAGTTCAACGAATTAGAAAAGAGTTTGGGCATACACCCGCAAACGTTGAGCAGAGATTTACGCGACTTGCAAGCGCATAAATTGGCTACAAAACATGACGATGTTTATCACATTACTAAATTTGGTAGCCATGTAATAGTTGTGACAAAAGACCTATCGGAAAAAGCAAAGGCTTCTCAAGCTACGTAAGCACCTGCTTTTTCCGCTTCCACTTTTTTGTCAATTGGGCAATTTTCTTGTGTCCATTTGATAAACTCAGCATGCAAACCTTCTATTGTTGCAAATACTTCAGCAGTAATTAAACCAGCGAAACCAGTTGGTTGTAAAGCACTATAAACAACACCTAATAAGAAAAGTTTTAGACATAACTTAATCCTTTCAGTGTCGGACAAAAAGGGAATGAAACAATCTTTCAATTTTGCCTGTTGTGTACAATCAGCACATTCCTCATCAAATATCGTGGCTACAGTTATTCTCGATAGTTTGGCAAGCAAGCGTTTTGCCAAGATTCTTCTTGCTTGTACAGTATTATTTTCTAGCCATTGTTCTATGCTCAAATTTTTAACGCCTGCTTTGGCTCTCTTTTTGTTGGAGGTAGTTAATTAATTGTATACATGATTAACTGCTTCAGTTACCGAATTTTCACATGAACCAAAAACCACAAAAAACAAAACTCAAGTACCAAGAACTTCACAGAACCCTTATCGCACTTACAATTGCTCTGATTATCGAAACAGGCGTTTTGATTTATCTTATGGTTCTGTGACCCGATATGCACCACCCAGAAGAAAATCACCCGTCACGCACCACTTCTTTCTATGACCCAAAGAAGCACCAGAACCCTTTTTGATAAGGCTTAATAGCTTCTTACGTCGAGATACATTCCAACACGTGACCCGTCATGGTTGATGTTTGGCTTCCCTACGGAAAAACTGACGTTTGCGTTCGAGTTCCAGCAAGAAACCTTTTAGGCACGATTGAGCCTGCCGACCGCCAAGGCGCTCCAGACGCCAAAGCTGAAGTTGAGCGGGCGTTAAAAGAGCCCATTCCCGTCGGTTCAAAGCGTCTATGCGAGATTGCCAGCTCCGAAAGCAAAGTAGCCATCGTTGTCGATGACGGGACTCGCAAAGCGCCAAGTAAAGTGATGCTGTTGCCCGTGTTGGCTGAGTTGAACCTGGCAGGCGTTAAAGACGAGAACGTGACGGTTATCTTCGGCTGCGGGACTCACCGCGCGGTTAAGCCTGAGGAAGCCGCGGCGCTGATTGGTGAGGAAGCGTTGAAGCGGGTGAAGGCTATCAGTCATGATTGTCGAGCGGCGGATTTGGTGAGCATCGGCACGACTAAGACTCATGGCAACAAGGTGTTTGTTAACAGAGTTTTCGCTGAGGCGGACGTGAAGGTGCTTTTAGGTGATGTGGGTTTTCATTATTATGCGGGTTACGGCGGGGGAAGAAAAAGCCTTTTGCCCGCGGTGAGCGGCGAAGAAAGCATCAAGCAAAACCACTCGATGCTGCTTAGCGCCGAGGCGAGGACGGGAAACTTGGAAAACAATCCCGTGGACCGCGACATGACTGAGGCTGCGCGGCTTGCGAAGGTTGACTTTATCGTGAACGTGGTTGAGAACAAGAAGGGTGAAGTCGTGAAAGCCTTTGCGGGAGACTTGGAGCAGGCGTTCATGGAAGCAGTGAAGCTGGTGGATGAAATGTACCGTGTGACGATTGATCGGCGGGCAGACATCATTGTGGTAAGCGCAGGCGGCTACCCAGCGGACATGAACCTTTATCAGGCTTACAAGGGGCTCGACAACTGTCTAGACGCGGTGAAGCGCGGAGGCGTAGTAATCTTGCTGGCTGAGTGCTCCGAAGGGTACGGGAATCAAGTGTTCTACGATTGGATGAGCCGCCTCGGCGACCTGAAAAACGTTGAACGCGAAATCAAACGCAACTTTGTCTTGGGCGGGCACAAGGCTTACTACCTCCTCAAAGCCCTGCAAAACCACCAGATCATCCTTGTTTCCTCCCTGCCTGACTATTACGCGACAAGCATATTCAAGCTGAAGACGGCGAGGGCGGTGAACGACGCTTTGGACGAAGCGTTCAAGATTGCGGGGTCAGCCTCCAGGGTTTGGGCGATGCCTCAGGGCAGCTACACGTTGCCAGTGTTTAAGGCTCCTGAAGAAACAAAGGCTTAGGCGGTTCTGCTTTTGCAGTCAAAAATGTGGTTATCGGTTGTTTAAAGCGCAACCTTTAAGTTTAAACGTTGAAATCTCCTTTAAGATAAGGCGGAAGAATGCAGCAGACTTTCAATCTTCGCAAATTCGTTCCCGATGACTTGCAGAATGTTATGCAGGTAAACCGTGTGTGTTTGCCTGAAAATTACACTGACTTCTTCTTCGTTGATTTGCACCAGCGTTTTCCCGAAGCCTTCATTGTTGCTGAAGAAAACGGGGAACTGGCGGGTTACATCATGTGCCGCATCGAGGTCGGCTTGTCAAACTACGGTTTCGGCGGCTTGATAAAGAAGGGGCACGTGGTGTCCATAGCGGTTATGCCTAATTACAGGCGCAAAGGAGTCGCCAAGGCACTCATCACTAGGGCGCTTGAGGGCATGCAATACTACAGGGCTAAACAGTGCTTCCTCGAAGTCAGAGTCACCAACGACGCGGCTATTTCGCTGTACAAGAAGCTCGGCTTTGAAATAACCCGAACCTTAAACGGGTACTACTCAGACGGCGAAAACGCCTACGTCATGACAAAACGGCTATCAAACTAGCCATTGCTTGTTTTTCGTTAAACTGATTGTTTTTCTTCATTTTCAGCCTCTCTTTCACTTTCAGTTTACCCTCTACTGCTCTGCAATGTCGTTTGAGTTGATGGTTTAAATGTTTAAACAGCTTTTTTTCTGCCCTTCAGCAATGGGGAGAAGTAAGAGAATGAACACGAAAGAATCCGTTTTCAAAGAGGTGTCTGCCTGATGGGCAAGACGGTTGAATCCTACCGCATGGCGATTGAGGATGAAATCCGCAGGTGGAGCGGCTTTGCGAAAGCGCTACGGACCGAGGACAGGGAAGCCTTCGAAGCTTTGATGGATGCCTGCCGAAACTACGCTTCAGCTGGAAGCAACGCTACTCAACCCGTGCTTTTCGAGCCGATGGTTCTCTCGATTTTGGTGTCGCAGCAGAAGCAGATTAAGCGTTTAGAGAAGGCTTTAGATGCAGCTGGCGGACACGCGGGCAGTTAGAGGCTGGCTGCTTGACGTTTACCCCTCCGACTTCGGCAAAGTTGCTGTCTGGGTAATAACTGAGAAAGGCGAAAGAATCCGCTTAACCGACAAGTTCCAGCCGTGCATCTGCGTTTCAGGCAAAAAGGACGAGTTGGAAACGTTAATCAGCCGACTGTACAACAACCAGAAAATCGCGTCATTGCGGTTCGTGCAGAAGTACGCTCAAGCCACGGACGCGGAAAAATCCACGGTGCTTGAGATAACTGTGAAGGATTGCAGGCAGATCCGCGGGTTAACGCTTGAAATCTTGCGGATGGGCGATTACCTGCGTTATGAACTTCACAACTGCGACATTCATGACGACCGCTCGTACATTTTCAGCCGCCGCTTGTTCCCGCTTGCCTTCTTAGAAGTTAAGTATGGACCGTCAGGGTTGGATTACACGCTTTTGGACTCGGTTGAAAGCATAGACTACGCGATTCCGCCGTTGCGAGTGGCAAAGCTTGAGGTGGATGTTGCTAAAACGGGCGTCGTCGCCGATTTCGATGATGAAATCCGCAGCATCACCCTGACGCAGGACGGTGAAGACGAGCTTGTGATTGATTACGGCGACGAAGCGACCAAGCTGATGCAGCTTGTCTACGCGGTAAACAAGTTAGACCCCGACATAGTTTTAACCCAGTCAGGCGACTCGTACCTTTTTCCTTACCTGATTCACAGGGCAACCGCAAACGGCGTTGTAGACGGGTTCATTTTAAGCAGGGACCGCAAGCCTTTCAATCGGAAAACCGCGTCGGGTCAAACCTTCTTTTCGTACGGGCACACGTTTTACAGGGCAGGCACGGTTCGGCTGTACGGCAGAATCCACATTGACGAAAACAACACGTTCATCATGAGGGAATCAGGCTTCGACGGCTTATTTGAAATAGCGCGGACCTGCAGGGTTCCGTTGCATACGGCGGCGCGGTTCTCAATCGGGTCAAGCATGTCTTCCATCCAGTACTATCAAGCCATGCAAGATGACATTCTGCTGCCACGGAACAAGAAGATTCCTGAAGCCTTCAAATCAGCCCTTGACCTGCTTGTAGGCGACCGCGGAGGTTTAGTTTTTGAGCCGCGCATGGGGCTGCATGATTCGATCGGGGAAGTGGATTTCTCTTCGATGTACCCGAGCTTAATGGCGAAGTACAACATTTCAGCCGAAACGGTGCTTTGCAAATGCTGCCCCGACTCGCCCGTCAGGATTCCCGACTTGAACTACCACATCTGCACGAAACGCGTCGGCATGGTTCCGAAAACAGTGAAGCTGGCGTTAACCAAACGGCTCACTTACAAGCGTTTAAGGGACGAAACTTCTGATCGGGAACTCAAACAAGTATACGATAAACGTCAGACAGCGTTGAAATGGGTGCTGGTCACGTGCTTCGGCTACTTGGGGTTTAAAAACGCGAAGTTCGGGTCGGTTGACGGGCACATCGGCGTCTGCGCTTTCGCCCGAGAAGCCTTCCTTAAAGCAACGCACATCGCCGAGGCTGAAGGGTTCGAGGTTGTTCACGGCATCGTGGATTCGCTGTGGCTTAAAAAGGAAAACGCTACCATGGATGAGTACCAGCGCGTCTGCAGGCTGATAACTGACGAGGTGGGGGTTCAAATAAATTTTGGGGGTCACTACAAATGGATTGTTTTCTTGCCTTCCACCATGCACCCACGCGTCGGCGTCTTAAACCGCTATTACGGAGTCATGGACAATGGCAAGCTTAAGGTCAGAGGCTTAGAGGTGCGCCGAAGCGATACGCCACGGTTCATCTACGATCTTCAGATGGAAATGATCAGCGCCTTAGCCCCCGCCAGCAACGCGGCAGAGTTTACGCAGAGAATCCCTGATGCACTGCGGGTGGTGAAGGCTTATCGGGAAAAACTGGTCCGCGGCGAGGTTCCAGTTTGGAACTTAATCGTAACCAAGCGCATGTCAAAGAACCCGAAGCATTACAGGCAGCATGTGAGCCAGGTGATAGCGGCGGAGCAGCTGGTTAAACAGGGCGTTGAAGTCCACGCGGGCGACAACTTGGCTTTCGTCTTTACGGATTCAGAAAACAAACGTTACCATCGGCGGGTGCTGGCGGAGCAGTTGATCGGGAAAGGCGTGCACGCCGACGTCAAGAAGTATCTGCTTCTGCTCTACGCTTCAGCCGCCAACCTGTTAAGCTTCAAGGGCTACACGGCGAAAACAGTTCGCGACGCCGTGGATGGTCAATCCGTCACCAACTTATCGAAGTTCTTGAGCGCCTGAAACCTTTTTTCTGAACGTCAGTCTTTACACGTTAGGGCAAAGTGGTTTGGGCTGAGTTACTGTTTTTTTCAAGGCAAAAGGAACTATCAAGCAGACCGTGCCGACAACCGCCAGCAGTCCAAAGCGTACCCCAACTGCCAGGGCGGCGGTGTCAACGAACACCTGGAAGTTTTGTGCACCAGCCAAAAGGTTCATGGCGCCCATGCCAAGAGTCACCAGCGCCAACGGCACTGCGCCGTAGAAAGCGACGCCCTCTTTAATTTTGAACAGAAGAACATACGAGAAAACCATAGTGGGCCCATAGTACGCGAACGCGCCTAAAATTCCAAGCGGCCAGCCAAGCGGGTTCAACTCCACAGCTAAACCCGTGACGTTGATGGCGTAGAACGTCGTGACGATGTCAAAAGCCCAGAAGGCTAAGGCGGCTCCCTGAACCGAGAAAAGCAGGCTTCTCCATTTCTCCCAGCCTTCAAGGGTAGCTTGCGATTTCTTGTTTTTCAATTTAAGGTACAGCAGGGTTGAGACTGGGATGGTCAGAATCAGCAGGTAGAGCGTGGCAAGCCAAGCGTCGCCGCTTCTGAAGAGCGCCGCTATGTTAAAGCTCCAGATTAAGCCTGTGGCAGCTAGAAAGCCTTCTCCTAAACTCTTCAGCGACCCCACTGCTGAGTTCTCCCCGCTTATTTCCTAGCCGCTGGTTAACTACATAACCTTTATTCCGAAAACGCAGCTTCAACCATCCCGTCGAACAACGGAACAATTATTAAGCATTCTTTTCATGCTGAAGCCATCAGGAGAACATAGAGCCATGGTAAAAACAGCTGTGATATCGGCTAAAAAGAAGATTGCGCTTATCGCTCACGACAACAAGAAAGAAGACATGCTGGAGTGGGCAAAATACAACGTTGACACGCTGAGGCAGCATGTGCTTTACGCCACGGGAACAACTGGCAAACTCATCGAGAAGGAGCTGGGCTTAAAAATCACGGTTCTCGAAAGCGGACCCTTAGGCGGCGACCAGCAGATTGGGGCACGCATCGCGGAGGGCGAAATCAACTTCCTCATCTTCTTCTGGGACCCGTTGGAGCAGCTTCCTCATGACCCTGACGTTAAAGCGCTCCTTCGGGTAGCCGCCCTGTGGAACATTCCCATAGCTTGCAACCGAGCCTCAGCCGACTTCATAATTTCCTCGCCGCTGATGTGCAAAGACTACGAGCGCATCCTGCCAGACTACGACTTGTACAGGCAAAGGTTCAGAAACGAATAGGAATTTGCTTTTTCCGCATGGTCAACGCTTCGACCCAACGGTTGGTTAACGCAACCTTCTTTAAAACGCCTCTTACATAATCATTCTGAGGAATCAAGCCGTGCCAATCCAAAGAACACCCGAGAAAAACACCGTACTATTCACTTGGCTTAATCAGTACGCTGGAGTGCTTTTGAAGACCCCGAGCAAAACGCTCGTCGTCGACCCTGTTGACGTCAAGGCTAAAAGTCTCGTAAACGTGGACGCGATTCTCATAACGCATGAGCACTACGACCACCTTGACCCGCGGCTGATAGCGGAAGTACAGAAAGAAAACGGTTGCCCAATCATAGCTGACTTAGCCTCAGCCAGAAAACTCCGCAATGTCGTGCCTGTTGATAAACTGCAGGAAACAAAGCCAGGCGCAGAAACCAAAATCGGCGAAGTCTCAGTCAAAACGGAGAAGTGCAACCACCCCGCCGAGGCGCCCGTAACCTACATCATAACCAGCGAAGACGGCGTCAAAGTGTACCACACCGCAGACAGCTTGCCCTTTCCAGAGCTGGTAGCCATGGGTTTGAAAGAAAAGTTCGATGTGGTCTTCTGCACGGTCGGCATTGCTCCAAGCGCTACGCCGCAGACAGGCTTCGAAATAGCGCGGTTAACTAAGCCAGGGCTTGCGGTTCCTTATCACACGGCGTCCGCGGCAAGCCAAACTGAGTTCGCTAAGATAATTAAGAAGGAGCTGCCTAGAACATTGTGCTTGGTTCCTGAACAAAACAAGATTTATCAGGTTTCGAAAAGGGAAGTGAAAAAACTTGACAGTTAAAAAGGCTCAAGAAAAGAAAGATGAAATGGCAAACATACTTTTCAAGCTTGACGCGATACAATTCGGGGTTTTCAAGCTTTCAAGTGGAAAAGCAAGCCCCTACTACGTTAACCTGCGCGTGATCCCAAGTTTCCCAGATGCCTTCCGAGAAATCTGCGACTTCAGCGACCAGTTCATCAGCAGCCAGATCGGCGTGAAAAACTTTGACCGAATAGCCGGTGTACCCTTAACAGGCATCATTTTTGCGTCTCAAGTTGCCTACAACCTCAAAAAACCCTTCCTCTACCTGCGCAAGGGCGTTCGCCTCCGCGGCAGGGAACGACGGGTTGAAGGCGTCCTGGTGACGGGAGAGAGGGTTCTGTTGATCGACGACTTGGTCACAACTGGGTTAACGCTTAAAAAAGCCGCTGACGCCGTCCGAGCTGAAGGAGGGGTTGTAACTGACGCTGTTGTGTTCCTTGATCGTGAAGAAGGCGCGGGCGGGCAGCTTGAAAAAAGCGGAATCAAGCTTCATTCGGTGCTGAAAATCAGTGAGATAGCAAACGTGCTGTACGATTCAGGCGTCATGGATGAGGAGAGCCTAAAAATAATCCAGAAACAGGTAAAAAAACAGTAAACACCCATTTTTACTCGTAGAATATCAGGCTGGTTTCTTCAAGCAGCGCATGCAATTTTTCCACGGCGACGTAGACGTCTTCCTCTTTTTTGGCGCCGGTGCAGACGAGTTTTCCGCTGGCGAAAAGAAGAATCACGACTTTCGGCTCTGCCATTCGGTAAATCAAGCCTGGAAACTGCTCTGGCTCGTACATTGCGTGCCCAAGCGTGTAAGCAGCCTTCTCCAAGTCAATCATGCCGCCGAGTCCGCCTGAAGCCACAATGTTCTGTATCTTAAGTTCAGGCTTGCTTATGATTATGATGCCGCCCTTCTTAAGCTCCTTAACAACCTTCATAACTGCGCTGCGTGCTTCCTTCTCCGATTTGGCGCCTGTGCAAACCATCTTTCCAGAACTAAAAATCAACGTGGCAGTTTTTGGGCGTTTCAAACGGAAAACTAAGCCTGGGAACTGTTCGGGGCGATATTCAACTCCTGGGTAGCCTTTGACGACTGCGTTTAAGTCGACTTTCTGGTTCAGCGTTGCAGAAGCGACGACGTTTTCTACGCTTATTGTGGCTTTAACTTTCGGCAATAGATTCCCTCTTTTTTAACCGCCCTTAATCTTCCATTATCAAAAACTGGCTTTATAAAGACATCTGTGGCTGCTGTTGACTCTGATTCTGTTGTTCAGGTTTTTTCTCTCTCAGGAGGGGAACGACGAATTCAACAATTACAAGCAACATGATAATCGCGATAACCACCGGCAAACCCCATGGGCTATTCTTCATGAAAAGCGTCACCCAGCCGAACCATGGAATACGCATAACCACCTTGCCCACAACATCGCTCGCTGGAACTCCCGGCGGGTTAGTGGCGTCCCACTCGTCAAAGCCTGAAGTCGGCGTTTGCGGCCAAGGATTCCCGTTGCCGTCGCCTTTGGTTTCGAAGTACAGTGTGCCGTTAACGTCGTGGACGGCTATGATTCGGTGTACGATAAGCATGCTCGGGTCGTATGGGTTGTGGAAAACGATGATGTCGCTGTTCGGGTAGTTGGTGTTTAAATCTTTAGGGTTTACTCCCTGCACGAAGATGATGTCGCCTATGCTTAACGTGCGTCCAAACGGATGCTGCAAGCTTAACAAAAGGTTGTCGGCGCCGTCGTAGGGGATGCTCATGCTGCCGCTTTCAACAGTCAACGCGGGATAAGGCGTGTGGAGGAGCATCTGCAACCCGAACAGGAAACCCAGAACAACTGCGACAATCAGCACCACAGCGACGACAGTTTTGAAGTAATCGTTTTTCCACCACTGTTTCAGACTGCTCAAGCCTTTCTTGCCTCCGCCACGGTACGTGTTCCTTTTCAATATTGGCTTCTACGCTTTAAAGTTACCTTTCAAAATAAAGAAAAAATAAAAGAGGACGGGTAATGCAACTATCAATGGTTGCAGAATTAAATTTTCTTTTTGCTTAAAACTTCGCGGAAGACTTTGCTGCATTTCGGGCACTCGTAAAGTCCGATTTCGAGTTGCATGCGTTTTCCAGCTTTATCTGGACGACCCGCCATTTTCCACGTTTTCTTTGGCTTAGCTACTTCAGTTCCGCATTTTGGACATTTAGCCATTTCATTTTCCTCCGTATTACCGCTTCCATGCTTTCGCACGAAAGAATAAAAAACTTTCCATTGTTTTCGAATGGATATTTCACAGTTAAACGTCGCGTTTAGACAGGTTTTTGTCTAAACGTGCGGTTCCTTCCTTGGCTAAGCCCAATGATCCAGTCAATTCCGATTTATGAGCTAAGCCGTGGCAGCCAACCTGAGACGCGCCGCTTTCAGGAAGAAGAAAACTCCTTGAGATCCTCCACCTTGTGAATTTCAATCGAGTTGCTTGCATGCTTCATTGTTGTCCTCACACCCGCCGTAAACAAAACCGTTTCTTTCTCGCCCATCCGACCCATAGCGCAAAGTTCGTTGCCGACATAAGCAATTCGATCTTTCTCCTCAAGGTAGTTTATCAGGACTGGTTCAACGCCGAAAATGAGTTCCAGCTGCCTCTTCACCATCACATCAGTGGTCACGGCAATTATCGGCTGCGCTACCTTAAAGCGAGCTATCATCCGCGCCGTGTAGCCTGACCTGGTCAAGGTTACGACTTTGTGGACAGGCATGCTAAGGCAAATCCGCTGAATCGCCCTGCTTATCGTGTCAGAAATGTTAACGTAGGCGGAGTCTTCAACGTTGCTTTTCACGGCTTTCTCAGTTTCGTTCGCTATCCGAGTCATCATCCTAACGGCTTCCACAGGGTACTCGCCCATCGCGGTTTCGCCTGAAAGCATTACTGCGTCGGACCCGTCTAGAATCGCGTTTGCAACGTCGCTTACTTCGGCTCTTGTTGGGCAGGGCTGATGAATCATCGATTCAAGCATCTCAGTAGCCGTTACAACAAGCTTGCCTTTCTGGTTGCACAGTTTTATGAGGGACTTCTGGATAAGAGGAACCTTTTCGGGTTCAATCTCGATTCCCATGTCTCCTCTTGCAACCATTATCCCGCCAGCGGCTTCCAAGATTTCTTCGGCGTTCGCAACGCCCTCAGAGTTCTCAATCTTCGCCACCACCCCGCCTTCAAACTTGTGCGTTTGAGAAAGGTTTTCCACGTCTTTGGCGTTTCTCGTGAACGAAAGCGCGACGTATTCAACATCAAGCTTTTTGCATAGCTTTAGGATTTCCAAGTCACGTTCACAGAGGGTCGGCACCGTGAGGTGCTTGTTAGGTATGTTGACTCCTTTTCCGTCTTCTATCGTGCCGCCGTTTACCACTTTTAACCGCAGTTTACCATCAGCTTTTTCAACCACATGCGATCGGATTTTTGCGTTGTCAATCAGGACCAAGTCGCCGACAGCCATTTCACCGTACAAGTCATGATTAAAACAGACGGGTTCACCGTTAAAGCCGACTTCCAAGATTTCTCCTTTGCCGAGGGTTTTCGGTTGGCGTGCCCTGATTCTGATTTCGGGTCCTTTGACGTCAACCATCACTGGGATGTCTGCGACTTCGCGAACGGTTTCAATCACCGACTGGTACTGGGCGAGGTCTCCATAAGCAGTGTTTATTCTGACGCCGTTCATTCCTGCATGAAACATTTTTTCGATAACTTGCTTGGAAAAGCTTGCGGGTCCAACCGTGCATAAAATCTTGGTTTTCTTCACCGACGTCACCTTTCGCTGTGTCTTAGATTTGACGTGCCTTATAAGTTAAAGTTGACGGTGCATCGAATCGTTCAGGGTTTTGGCTCCGAAAAATGTTAGTGTGGGATGCTATGTCGGTAGTTTTTTATAGATGGACATTAGCCATTACAAATTGAGAGAGGACCATTCAATGTCCAAGAGCCCCGTTAGAGTTGATGTGAACGATTTGGACGACGAGAAAGAGAGCCTCGCCAACTTTCTGAACAAGCACTACAAATTGAATTCCTCCATAGACCAGTATGGTTTGGCGTTAAAAGGAGCGGAAGTTTCAACCTTCGAGTTGCAGCGGATGGTAAACAAGTTTGTCAGCAGCAAAGGGCTGAACCTGACGCACTGGGTCAACGTAAAAGGCTGCGTGGTTGAAATCAACAGGTTCAATAAGGCGAAAAAAGAAAAGAAAAACAAGCATCCTCAAACCGCAGCAACGATTAAGCACGGCTGGTAAAAAACCGAAAGATTGTTTCTTTATTTTTCTTGGACAATTCTACCCCTCAGGCGGTTGCGGGCACCAATCCCTAAAATCACTAAATCGTTTGTGCATTCCCATTTCATTCACCTGAAATTGGCTGAGAAATGTCCTTTGAGGCTGAGAACAGCTTTCTGTTTCTGTCTCTCGCTAAGTACACTATTCCGACGGCTACAATTAACGCGCCGACTATTAGAAAATCGGAAATTGATGTGTTCCAAGCTACCTGTAAACTGAAGTAGTAGTTCGGGGGATAGTAATTGAGGCTGGTAGCTAAATTCGCGGCTAGTATGGATGCTCCAACAAGCATTACGGCTAACCCGCCAGTTATTGTGACATAGCCAAGTTTGTTTCTGACTTTTAAACCAAGGATTATTCCTAAGACTATTAGAAAACACGCTGCCATTAAGCCAGAAAAGAAGTAAGGTGCCCAATTTTGTTGGAAATCGCTCCAGCCTATTCCAAACTGTTCGTATGTGCCCTCTAAAGTAGCAGCCAACTTATACGCTTCAATGGCGATTAAGCTGAACCCGGCAGTTATTGAGGCGTAACTCCATCTGTTTCTGATTCTTCTTAAGTATGCTACTCCGATGACCACAGAAAACGCGCCTGCAATGAGACAGAGAGAAATAATTGGAATCCAAAATTTGTAAAAAACGGTGTAATTGGAGTAATTGCTATTGTTGGTTTGTAATTCAAGCATCAATATGGCTATTGCCGCAAAGATTAGAAAACATCCTTCAGCTACGGGCAAGTAACCCCACTTATTTCTAACCTGCTTGTCCAGATAGTTTGGCGGCGCAGAGTACCGTTTAAGTTTTGAACTGACTGGGTTAGGCGGTTGAGGACACCAATTCTTAAAAGCTCTAAACCGTTGTCGCAAACCCATGTTTATTCACCTGTTATTTTTGATATTAGGGCTTCTGCGAGTTTGGATGGCGAAATCTTGCTCGTGTCGTCCAGAAGCAGGAAGTTGCGGTCTTTGGCTTCCGCCAGCAAAGCCTCTCTGCACGTTTCGAGTTGGCTGCATTTTTCGCAGTCGCCTTCGTGTTTGTACCAGACTTGGACGCCGTTTTTGGCTGAGAAGGTGATGAACGCTTGGGTTTTGAAGTGGCTGCTGTAGCCGAGGAGGTAGCCTTTGTCCGGGTCGATTCTTTGGGTTTCAATCTTGTTGATTTTTGCCGTTTCCTCTAGGGCTTCGCCGATTTTCAGGTTGGCTATGTCTATTGCTTTGTGGACGGTTTGCCGGGTGACGTTTAGTTTTCTTGCGATGTGGGCTTCTTGGAGTCCGCGGCTTTTGAGGTCCCAGATGGTTTTCTGCTTGGGCGTTAGGTACCCGAGGCTGAGGGTCATTTTCGCTCCATCCAGTAAGCCACAAACGGCTTACATAGTAAGCGTCAATGGATTTTGCTTTTAAAGTTTTTCCAATTCATGACAAAACCCAAAAAACATTCACCTGAGCAGAAATTGTTTTCGAACCCAAATTCAAACAGTCAAAAAAGCCCTGCTCAAACACGCTAAAAACAGGTCCGATGCGTCAGAGGCTACAACATTTTTTAAATACTCGGCTCCTGCTTATCACCTGAGGCTCCAAAGTTATTGCAGGCAACTTCTGAAAACGCTTTCGACATGCTGGTAAAGCCAGTGCGCAGGCTCGTTGAACAGAAAGGATTCTCTAAACCGACCGAGCCCCAAGAGAAAACCATCCCGAAAATACTCGAAGGCAAAAACGTGCTGCTCATTTCGCCCACAGCCACGGGAAAAACGGAAGCCGCTTTTTTGCCCGTGTTAAGTATGCTTCTTCGGGAGCCTAAAACTCCAGGCATAAAAGTCCTGTACATCACGCCGCTTCGTGCCCTGAACAGGGACCTTCTTGAACGCCTCCAGTGGTGGTGCAATAGCCTAGACATTAAACTCGCAGTTCGCCACGGAGACACCGAAACCAAAGAGCGGATGCGACAGTCCCGAAGCCCACCCGACATCCTCATAACAACCCCTGAAACGCTGCAAGCCATACTTTCAGGCTGGATTCTGCGGCAGCACCTGCAAAGCCTAAGGTGGGTAATCATCGACGAAGTCCACGAGTTAGCCGACAGCAAACGGGGAAGCCAACTTTCCCTGGCGCTGGAGCGGGTGAGAAACCTGATTGGGAAAGGCTTCCAGATGATCGGTTTATCCGCCACCATCGGCAGCCCAGACAAAGTCGCCCAGTTCCTCGTCGGCACCAAGCGCCCAGTCGAAATCATTCGCGTCCCCGTCGCCAAAATGGTAAAGCTTCAAGTGATCTACCCCAAGCCAACCGAGGAAGACGTGAGGTTCGCAGCCAAAATCTACACGCACCCCGAAGTCGCCGCTAGACTGCGCATCATCCGCGACTACATGAGCAGACGCAAATCCGTGCTGCTCTTCACCAACACGCGCTCGATATCCGAGGTTTTAGCGTCACGCTTCAAAGTCTGGGACATCGACTTTCCCATATCGATCCACCATGGCTCGTTGGCTAAGCTGTCGAGGATAACGGCGGAGACAGGCTTGAAACGCGGCGAACTCAAGGGTTTAATCGCGACCAGCAGCCTCGAACTCGGCATCGACGTGGGACGCATAGACCTCGTCATCCAGTACATGAGCCCGAGACAGGTTACCCGTCTTATCCAGCGGGTCGGGCGTGCAGGACACACTTACGGTCAGGTCGCCGAAGGCGTAATCATAGGCATGGACTCAGACGACACGCTTGAAGCCTTAGCCATCGCCCGCAGAGCCCTCAACGAACAGTTGGAGCCCGTTGAAATACCCGACAAGCCCTACGATGTTCTGGTCCATCAGATCGCAGGGTTAATGCTCAAGACCAGGCGACTAGAATTCAACGAGGTTTTAGAGTTAGCGCGGAACGCGGCGCCCTTCCAGAACCTGACTTTGGAAGACGTCAGCAAAGCCTTCAAGTACATGCATGAGCGTTTTCCACGGTTAGCCTGGGTCAGCTTTGAAGACCAGGTTGCGCTTAAGCCTCAGCGGTCCAAGGCTCTGTTCGAGTACTACTTCGACAACTTGTCAATGATTCCTGAGGAAAAACAGTTCCTCGTCATCGACGAATCAACCGACACATCAATCGGCGTCCTGGACGAAGCGTTCATGGCAGAATACGGCAAGCCTGGAACAAAATTCATCATACGCGGAAGCCCATGGCAAATCATGCACGCCACGGAAGACAAGGTTTACGTGCGCCCAGTTGACGACCCGACGGGCTCAATTCCGAGCTGGATCGGCGAAGAAATCCCCGTGCCCTACGAGATAGCGCAGGAACTGGCGGAGATCCGCGGCTTCGTCGAGGAAAAAATGCATGCGGGACTTTCGCCAGAAGAGGTAAGTGTTCTTCTATGCGAACGTTACCCAGCGGACAAAGAGACGATTTCCCGTGCCTTAGCGGAGACGGTGGAGCAGGTGAACTCTGGCTTCGCGGTTCCTACGCCACGGCGGATTGTCGTTGAGGATTGGGGCGAATTCGTTATCCTGCACTCTAACTTTGGCTCTTTGATTAACCGCGCGTTGGCACAGTTCTTGGGGGAAGTCCTGTCTGACAAGCTCGGACGCGGCATCGTTGTTCAGCATGACCCTTACCGAATTTTTGTCCAAACCATGGGCAGCATGAGCGCCCAGAGGCTCTTGGAAGTCTTCGACGAATTGAAAAGCATGAGCGACCAAGCAGTTAAAGCCACGCTTACACGGTCAACCGTGAAGACGGGTTTGTTCAAGCGCCGTGTGATTCAGGTTGCGAGGCGTTTTGGCGCGTTGAAGAAGTGGGCTGACTTCAGCAACGTCAGCATCCAGAAGCTGATATCAAGCTTCGAGGGCACCCTGATTTACGAGGAAGGCTTGAAAGAAGTTTTCAGCAAGGACCTCGACGCAGACGGGCTTGTAAACGCGCTTGGCAGGATTCGCAGTGGAGAAGTAAGCCTGCAGTTTGTTGAGACAGGCGGCAACGCGACTCCTGTTGCTCGAGTCGGAATCGAACGGGTAAGCATGAAAACTGACCTTATCCCGCCTGAGAAGATGCGTGCAGTGCTCATTGCCGCGGCTAAAGCCAGACTGCTGAACGAGACAGGCAACTTCGTGTGCACAAACTGCTGGGACTACATGGAAACCATCCGCATCAAAGACCTGCCTGACAAACCGAAATGCCCTCGCTGCGGCTCCTACGCGTTGGGTTTGCTGAAAGTCGAGGAGGAGAAGGCTTTGCCGCTGATTGAGAAGAAGGGGCGCTTGGCGAAGGACGAGGAGAAACTGCAGTTGCGGGCGAGGCAGACCGCAGAGTTGATTGAAAAGTACGGCAAGGCGGCGGCGGTCGCCTTGAGCGCCAGGCGAGTTTACACGGCTGACGTAGCTGATGTTCTTGCTAAGGAGCCGAAGCTTTCAGACCGTTTCTACGAGTTAGTCATGGAAGCCGAACGTAAGTCGCTGAGCAAGAGATTTTGAAAGATGCACCTGTGAAATCATTGGTGAGAAGTAGCTGCTGCGCTCCCTTGGACCTCTTGGTTTTCTGGTGGAAAAGCTTTGTATCATCAACAACAACATCAACAACAATGGCTTTGAAGAATCATGTTGTTTTCGATGACGCAGTAGGCTGCAAGAAGAATGTTTTGTGTTTCAGAAAAAATCTTGGTTCTTAACGTTGAGTAACAGCAACTATTTAAGTGTAAAGACTCTTCATTTTGGTTACATTGCCCATACTGACACAAAGGGGAATAAAAGCGTGGAAATAAGCCGTAAGAATTTACGCAACGAAGTTCTTGAACGCATCAAATACGTGAAAACATGCGTCATGGCGCGGGAACTCTGCCTGCTCGTGCGCACCAACAGAGCCGTTCTGGAGCCCAGCGATGTAAGAGAAGTTTGCCAGTTCATTTCAAAACTATGCAAAGAAGAAGGCTGCAGTGAACCAAGCGAACTCTGCCTGAAAGCGTCAAACGCAATCGGCTCCGCGGACGAAGAAAAATACCTTGAACTGTGCGCTCAAAGCTGCGTAAAATGCGGCGAGGCAAGAAGACCGCTCCCGAAGAAGGACGGGTACGTGGCATGAAAACAAAAAATTTCTTGAACAGGTGAAACCCAAAACATGTTTATCGCGCCTTTTGTTCCAAGCCCAAACACCGTTGTAGAGTACATGCTTAAGCTGGCTGACTTGAAAGCTGGCGAAGTCTTGTTCGACCTGGGCTCAGGCGACGGAAGAACCGTAATTATGGCCGCAAAAACCTTCGGCGCCCGAGGCGTCGGCGTCGAGCTTCGCGAGGACTTGGCGAAGAAAGCCTTGGGAATAATCCATGAGAACGGCTTGGAAGACAGGGTAACCATCGTGAACGGTGACATGTTCAACGTTAACCTGACCGAAGCCGACGTGGTTTACCTGTACTTGACGACGAGTGCAAACGAGAAAATCAGGCCGAAACTCGACAGCGACCTCAAGAAGGGCGCACGGGTTGTGTCGCATGACTACGAGATCATCGGTTGGCGCCCTGAGAAGGTTGAGAACTTCGTTGAAAACCCGCAGCTAGGCTACCCGTCACACACGATCTACCTTTACCGAAAGCCATAGCTTTTTCGCAAAACGCCGTTGCCCACGGGAAAAACATTTTTAGACACCCACTTCCTGAGCTTATTAGAGTGTAACTTACAAATGCAGTTTGTTCCGTGGCGAAACATAGCTGACTGGCACTGCAAAGCATGCGGCTACTGCTGCAAACTCTACAGCGTGGTCTTAAGCTTCCCCGAGTGGCTGCGGCTCACGAAAACCTTCGGTGTTGAAACCACCATTTCAGGTTTAGACCGCTTCTTCATCAAGCGGGTAGACGACGGCAGCTGCGCTTTCCTCTGCAACGACGCAAACAACTACTACTGCGGACTCCAGAACATGAAGCCTGAAGCCTGCAAAATCTGGCCCTTTAAAGTGCTCACCGAACCGAAATACGGCGAACCAAACCAGGCAGCCTACGACTACCGCGGGTTACGATTCTACGTTTACGGCGACGCAATGTGCAGCGGCCTTCGCTACGGCGCCCCAACATGGGATTTTCAGCACACGACCATTAAGGAATTCGCGGAAATAGCGCTCGGCGTCAGAGACGTACAGTACAAAACCACCCGGGCAGCCGCTTACAGCCAAAGGCAGTGGGGAAGGAAACTGTTTCCCTGAATCTTTTGACCGATTGCTTGGATTAAGTTTTTAAGCAGTTCTACCTCTTAACGGAGCAATTATTCCGTTGAAAACTTGAGGTTAAAAGTATGTCTAAGGCTAAAGTTGGGGTTTCAATGCTCTACTGCCTGGGCGAGCCGTTCAATCGGATGGTTAAACGCTTAGGCACAATGGGAACCCGTTACATCGAAATCGTTGACGACGGCACCCATGAACTTGACAAGAAACGCGTCCAAGCCCTCAAAGAAGCAGCCAAATCCTACGACCTGCAGTACTCCCTGCACGCGCCCTTCGCCGACATCAACATCGCCTCGCCATCCAAAACCATCTTGGCAGCCTCGATGAAGCGGCTCAGGCAATCCATGGCTTACGCGAACGAAATGGACGCTAAAATCTGGGTTTTCCATCCAGGCTCAAAAACAGGCATAAGCCAATTTTACCCGGGGGCAGACTGGAAACAAAACTGTCTGAGCCTCCAAGAACTCTACAAGACGTCGGAAGAGTATGGCTTAAACGCGGCTTTGGAGAACCTTCCAGCGAAATACTACTTTTTCATGAGCAAACCTGAAGAATTCGCCCGTTTCTACCGAGAAACCAACCTTCCAATAGGAATCGCCTTTGACCTTGGCCACGCCAACCTCGAAGGACAAATACAGCCGTTCTTCAACCTGCTAGCCGACAAAATCGTGCATATCCACGCCAGCGACAACGACGGCTCAGACGACCAGCACCTTGGCATAGGCAAAGGCAAAATTGACTACGACTGGTTCCAGGAAACCATAACCAAAATGGGTTACGACAAAACCATAATCATCGAATCCATAACAAACGTTCCCGACACAGTTCGGAAACTGCAGCAACTCATAGGCTAGCTTTCCTTTAGAGGAAGCTCAAGCTCCATGAAATCCTCAGCCACCAACGTGTTGGCAAAGACCTTTTTTGCCTGCTCAAGCAGCAGCGTGGCGTCAGGGTACCTTGCGCTGATATGTGTCAAAACCAGTTGCTTAGCCCCAGCCGCCTTCGCATCCGCCGCAGCTTGGCTAGGAGTCGAATGACCATCCAACGCGGCTTTCTCCGCCAAGGTATCGTCAAAGGTGCTCTCGTGAATCACTAGGTCAGCGTCAGCCGCAAACTCGGCAAACCCGTCGAAAGGTCCCGTGTCGCCCGTGTAGACGATTTTGCGTCCCGACCGAGGTGGACCCATCACATCGCTTGGTTTCACAACTTTGCCGTCTGGAAGCTTTATTGTGTTGCCGCTTTGAAGCTTTGACCACATTTCGCCGACTGGAATCCCGAGCGCTTGGGCTTTTTTCGGGTAGAACCTTCCCGGACGCGGCTTTTCAACAAAAGCGTAAGCGTAGCTTTCAACGGCGTGGTTTGACTTGGCTGCGACGAGGCTGTAGTGTTCCTCGTCCACGAGGGTGCCTTCGCTTAGGATTTCGTTGATTTCCACTGGGAAGGTTAAGCCGAAATTGAGTGTTTCTTTGGTGCAGACAAGAAAATCCTTGATTCCCACTGGTCCGTAAACCTGTACGGGTTCTTTGCGGTCCATCAGCGCCATCGTCTGCAAAACGCCGGGCAACCCGAGTACGTGGTCGCCGTGCAGGTGGGTCAGGAAGACTTTTAGTTTTTTGTGGAAGCTTACTTTTGACTGCATCATCTGCCGCTGAGTGTTTTCTCCACAGTCAAACATCCAGAGTTGGCGTGGGCAGTCGATAACCACTGACGGCAAGCTCCGCTTCAATGTTGGCACGCTGCCGCTTGTTCCCAGGAAGACCACGCGGAGACTCACTTGTTTTGCACCTTTTCGAACACTGCGATTTCCCTTGTTAAGGTTCTGTGCACGTAGGCGAAGTGGGATTCTACATGCCTGTAGCCCAAGGCGACGCCTAACGCTTTAATGTTTAATGTTTTAGGAGAAGCAATACAAATCCGTTGCCCCACCCCCAGCAGGCCATGCGTTGAAGCCAAGACTTCTTTCACCAGTTGCTTAGTTGTCGACTTGAGAGTGCTTGATGAGCGGCCATACGGCGGGTCGGTGACCACGCAGTCAACCTTTGTGAGGGGTAGTTGGCGGGCGTCAGCTAGAACCAGTCCTTCGGCAGCGATGTTGAAGAAATGCAGGTTTTTTCTTGTTCCCATAATCATTCGTTTCTGGGCATCAACGCCCACCGCGTGGCAGCCGATGTAGGTGGCTTCAATAAGCGAAGTTCCTGTGCCGCAGAACGGGTCAAGCAGAAGGCTCTCCGCTTTCGCATGCGCCAGATTCACCATGCAGCGGGCAAGCTTAGAAGGCATGGCTGACGGGTGGAAGAAGGGTTTTTTGCGTGGTCTGCGCTCGGAGAAGGTTCGGCTCTGGATTTCAGTGAGTTTTAAGCCGAAGACAAGTTTTTCCTCGGTGACTATGCCGATGAAGGTTTTGTCTGGGCACTTCAAGTTTACTTTGGCTTCGGGAGCACTCGTAAGTATCGCTTTGCCCAGTTTGCCCTCCAGCCGCATGGTGTTGATGGCTTGGTCAGCGTAGTTTTTTATGCGGTTAATCCGCACCGAAAAGCTTTCGCCCGCTTTCAGGACGGCTTGGAGGTCGGCGTTGCTCGCGGCTTCGATGGCGGCGGTTTCTGTCGCTTCTGAAGTGAAAACCTCAAGGGCGCACAGCCTGGTAAAAGCGGCTCGCACCTGCACAGCCTTGACGCAGCCAACCTCTGCTTCCAAACGCAGGGTCTGGTCCAAAACTTGGGGGTTCTCGTAGCCGTAGCCTTCGGCTTCCAGTATCGCCTTAACTTCCGCTGCGGGAAGCGACTCGCTTTCGCCTGACAAGAGAAAAAAGATTTTTGCCACTAGTTTTGCGCCTTAAGTTCCTGGCTGAGTAGCGGCGCCAACGAAACCTTGCTGACGCTTCCCGGTACGCTGTCGGTGCCCACGATTTCCTCGACGCCCGCGTCAAGAATGCGTTTTTCAGCGTCGCCGATGAGCAAGCCGTGCACGCAAGCGCAGAAAACGTGTTTGGCTCCTTGTTCACGGAGGATTTTTGCTGCCCCCACGATGGTGCCGCCTGTGCTGATGATGTCGTCGAAGATTATGACGGTTTGACCCTTTACGTTTAAGCCCTCAGCCGTCTGCACTGTTTGCCCCGTGTATCGGTCACGGTGCTTGTCCAGGTGTCCAGCTTCGCCGCCTAAAACCTTCTGCGCCTGTGCGGCAATGTACATGGCGCCCTTGTCGGGGGAAAGAGCGAACGCGCCCCCGTAGCCCTTTTGCACAAAATGCTCGGCGAGCAGCGGTATTGCGCTTAGGGTTTTGGCTGGAAACGGAAACTGCTTGAGAGCGGGTTCCGAGTGAATGTTAACGGTTAAGAGCTCGTCGATTCCCGCGGCTTTGAGCATTCGCGCCACGGTTTCAACGCTGATGCCTTCGCCTGCAAGGAACATCTTGTCCTGACGAGCATAAGCCAAATACGGCACAACAGCCGTGACTTTCTTGGCGCCGCCGCGCTTTGCCGCGTCAGCCATGAACGCCAACTGGAAAAGCCGCCCATCCTGAGCAGGAGGGCACGTGGTTTGCACAATCGCAACGTTTTCGCCCTGCACATTGCCTTCCAATCGGACGTAAGATTCCCCGTCTGGAAAAATCTTAGGTGATACGGGAACGTTTCCAAAGCCAGTTAACGCTGAAACCCGCTCAGCAAGCTCTTTAGACGCTGGACCACAGATAACCTTCAATTACTTTGCCTCTTGCCCTTTAAAATGCAAGTTCAGGTTTTAAGCCTTTATCTGTGGTGCTGTCAGCCTATTTTAGAAGCTTTTGGAATTCTTCCTTTGTTAAACCAGCCTCTTCTATAATTGCCATAAGCAGCCCTCTCTTCAGTTGTTTCTGCTTAGGAACAGGTACTATTAATTCATCTTTGACAAGAATTAAATGGCTGCCTCTTTGTCGCTCTATTTGGAAGCCAGCTTTTCTTAGAGCTTTGACGACTTCACGCCATGAGAGCAGAGGGAGCTTCGACAATTACTTCAGCCTTTTCACCCTTAGTTTTACGGTCAAGAAGCTCAGCTTTAACCTCAAGATAACCCTCGATGGCTTCCTTGATGTTGCTTAAGGCTTCTTTCTTGTTTTCCCCTTGACTTGCAACTGGAAGCTCTACGCACTTTACGACGAAACCGCCTTCCTCGGCAGGTTCAAGCAAAACGGTGAATTTACGAGCAACCATGCAGTAACCCTCGCCATACCTTAATCTAAGCTTGAATATGAATTTATCTCCATCAAAATCTTTACTGTTCGCACAAGGTTTTTAGGCAAAACGCAATTTCATTCAAGAAAGGCTTCGAAGATCATGGATATCTGGCGGTTAATATCGTTGCAAACTAGCAACGCATTCATGAACATGGCGATTGACGAGGCAATCCTGACTGCCCGAATCGAAGAACAGGTGCCGAACACCCTGCGTTTTTACCGTTGGCAGCCCTCCGCCGTGAGCGTTGGCAAGAACCAGAACCCTGAAGCCGAAGTTTACCTTGACGCTTGCAGGCGGCTGGGCGTCGATGTGGTCAGGCGGATGAGCGGCGGCGGCACCGTTTATCACGACTATGAGGGCGAAGTTACCTACAGCGTAACCGCCAAAACCGAAGCGTTCGGCACCGGAGACATAACTGTTGTTTACGCGAAAATCTACGAAGCCATAAAAGGAGCGCTAAGGCTTCTCGGAATAGCAGCCGACTTTAGCACGGGCGACGCCAAAAACTGCCCCAACATGACGGTTAAGGGCAAGAAAATCTCGGGAAGCAGCCAAGCCATAACCCGCGGCGTCGTTCTCCAGCATGGCACGGTTCTGCGAAGCGTCGATTTGCCCAAAATGTTCACGCTGCTGAAACTGAAAAACGCAAGCTGTACCCAAGCCGCAGACATCGCCAAACGCAAAATCACCAGTGTAGAAAACGAGTTAGGGCACTCTGTTGCGCCTGAAAGGGTTGCGGACGTTTTGGCTGAGGGTTTCAGGTCGGTTTTGAACGTCAAGCTGGAACCAGGTGAGTTGACTTCTGACGAAGTGGAGCTTGCCGAGCGTTTGTGCAAAGAGAAGTATGCGACCAAAGAGTGGGTTTTCAAGGGCAAAATCGCTTAGGCTTTTTCCTTGTGCCACCTTACGCCTTGCGCCGTGTCCTCAAGCACGATACCCATCGCCTTAAGTTGCGCTCTTATTGCGTCAGCTTCTTTCCAATTCTTGGCTTTTCGGGCTTCCTCACGCTTCTGCACCAATACATCAATGTCTGGCGGCAAGACTTCTTCAGCTTCGATGCGGTAAGTTAAGGTCAAACTTTCGGTAATATGCCTATCATAATGATGGGATACTTCTACTTTGCCGATAACGCCTAAAACCTCGTCTAACCGCATCATTAACCCGCCGACGTCAGCCGCCTCCTGCTTGCTAACCATGTTGGCGTCAAGCAAGTTGTTTATTTCCCGAACGAAATCGAAAAGTGAAGCGAGTGCCGTCCCAATGTCAAGGTCCATGTCCATTGACCCGCCGAAGCATGCTTCCAGCTTAGCTGTTAACGTGGCGACTGTTCCCTTGCTGTCTTTGACGCCTTCAATCTCGTGCAGGCGCCGAACAAAATTCCGCAGCCTATCCACGGCTCCTTTCGCAGATTCTAACCCGTCAAACGTGAAGTTGAACTGCTGCCGATAATGCGTGGACATCAGCAGGTACCGAATTGCAATCGGGTCATACCCTTTCGCTAAGAGGTCTCGGAGCGTGTAGAAGTTTCCGAACCGCTTGGACATTTTTTTGCCTTCAACCTGCAAATGCTCATTGTGCAACCAGTAGTTGACAAATTTTTTGCCCGTAGCCGCCTCGCTCTGCGCAATCTCGTTCTCATGGTGCGGGAACATGTTGTCTACGCCGCCGCAGTGAATGTCAAAGGTTTCGCCCAGGTACTTCATCGACATCGCCGAGCACTCTATGTGCCAGCCTGGCCTGCCCTTTCCAAGCTCAGTTTCCCAGTAAGCATCGCCGTCTTCAGGCGTCCAAGCCTTCCACAAAGCGAAGTCCTGAGCCTCCTCTTTGGTGTACTCGTCTTGGCAAACCCGCGCGCCCGCCTTAAGCTCGTCAGTCTTGATTTTTGAGAGTTTCCCATACTCTGGGAACTTGCACACGGCGTAGTAGATTGAGCCGTCTTCGCCTCGGTAAGCGTAGCCCTTAGCCATCAAAGTCTTGATTAACGCAACCATTTCGGGAACATGGTCGGTGGCTCTCGGGTAAACGTCGGCTGGCTGAATGTTCAGCGCCTTGATGTCTTCAAAGAACGCCTTGACGTAAAAGTCGGTGAACTGCCTAAGAGGCAAACCCTGCTTCTGACTGCCCTTAATCGTCTTGTCATCCACGTCAGTCAGGTTCATCACGTGCGTAACCTCAAACCCGCGGTAGACAAGCCAACGTTTAAGCAAATCTTCAAAAAGGAAAGCCCGAAAATTCCCGATGTGCGCATAATCATAAACCGTGGGGCCGCAAGTGTACATCTTCACTTTTCCAGTTTCCAACGGCTCAAAAGCTTCCTTTTTGCGGGTTAACGTGTTAAAAAAACAAATGTTTGTTTGCATGTTTATTTCTCCCTCAAAAGTTTAAGGAATTTTTCGCGATTTATCCCCGCTTCCCGTAGTATTGCTCTGTAAAGTCCAGGCTTAATATCTTTTCCAGGATGCAATGGAACTACTATTCTTGTTTTTTCCTGGTTAATCAGGATAACGTGTGAGCCTTTCTGACGGATAACTTTGAAGCCCTCGTGCTCCAGAATTTTTATTAACTTCAAAGAATTTATCGGCGGAATTTTAGGCAAGCGCTTTCACTTTTTGTATGCCAACGAATTTTTCTTTCAGCAAATCCTTCTTCTCTTGCGCAGTTAACGTTTCCCAATAAAGGTCAATAGCTTCTTTCACGTTTTCCATAACTTCCGCTAACGTGTCGCCTTGCGTATGACATCCAGGCAGAGCAGGCACTATAGCTACGTACCCGCCCGTTTCATCTTCCAAGAGAACTACGTCGAAGTCTCGCATGCAATTCCCAACTGTTTAAGGGATGAGCGCACATATAAAAATTCTTATAATAGCTAAAGCTCAGATTACGAAGCAGTCTTCGTTAAGCCCTTAACTCGATTCAAGCTGCTTTTTAACACGTTAGTTTAGGGCGACTATGCCCTTGAGATAAGTAACCGAGGCCTCCACAACCTTGACCTGTAATTTTTTACCCAGCAAGTAATCTTTGTTCTCTACGACGACGGGTTTGTAGGCGAAGTTGCGTCCCATCCATGAACCCTCAACTTTTCCTTTCTCATCGATTAGCACTTCCCCAGCCCAGCCTACCCAACGCAGGTTCCGCTCTAGAGAAATCCGCTTAGCCAACTCCGCCGCAACGGCGCTTCTGCGCTTAATCTCCTCTTTTGCAACCAAGCCATCCTGCATCCGCCACGCTGAAGTTTTGGGTCTAGCAAAGAACTTGGAAACGTTGACGATGTCAGGTTTGACTTCCTCTAAGAGTTCGAGAGTGTTCTGGAAAGCCTGCTCTGTTTCGCCTGGGAACCCAACGATGACGTCGGTGGCAAGCGTCAACTGAGGAAACTGCGCCCTAAACGCCTCAACAACGCCCACGAATTCGGCTGCCGTGTAAAACCTGCGCATGCGCCTCAAAGTTTCGTCATCGCCGCTCTGCACGGGCAAATGCAGAAACTTGAAGACTTTATCGCTTTTGAAAGCATCAATCAGCTCATCCTGCATGTCAGTTACCATGTTTGGGGTCATCATGCCTACGCGAACTCGAAAATCGCCAGGCAAGTCGCCCAGCGTCTGCAGTAGCTCCGCGAGGTTGCTGTGCTGATCCCTTCCGTAGCATGCGGTATCCTGAGAGGTCACCCAAAACTCCTTCATGCCACCTGCAACGTCGGCTTTCACTCGGTCAACGACTTCTTTGATGCTGTAGCTTCTCAGGTGTCCCCTTGCGAAGACAACGCAGCAGTAGGCGCAAGAGCCCAAGCAACCATAATTTATCGGGACAACGCTCACAACAGGGTTAGACCTGACTCTCGGCAAATCAAGCTCCGGCTTCACGTTCAACTCGTCTAACTCGACGACTTTTTCGCCTGCCGCAACACGCTTAACCACGTCGACTATTTCCGCGCCAACCGCGGGACCGACTGCACCATCAAAGCGTACCTCCCTAAGCAGCCGTTCAAAACTTATTTTGGGCAGGCAACCTGCAACGACAAGTTTTTTGGCTGCCGGCGCATGTTTCATGGCGTCTATGATTCGGTTTTCCGTTGGTCCTTTCACCGCGCAGGTGTTGTAGATTAAAACGTCAGCCTCGGCTTCTGAGGCAACGAGTTGGAAGCCAGCCTGTTGTAGGCAGCCAGCTAAGACTTCGCCGTCAGCGATGTTTCCTGAGCAGCCGAAATTCTTAAGGAAAACCTGCAATAAGCATGTACACCAGCATGTTAGTTATTTCAACAAAGAATAAAAACTTAAAGGTTCCTGAGTGGAAATTGACAGATAGCTGCAGCATGGTCTTTCAAATGCTTATATGCTGTGGCATGAACATGTTATAGGCATGTTTACAGCATATTATATACATGTATAGGTTGCGAGACTCTGTCTGTTTGTTCAATCACAAATTGGGAGAGATAAACTAATGAAACTAATCACTCTGTATCTGCCTGAAACATATATAAAAGCTTTGGATCAGCTGGTTGACGAGCGGTTCTATCCTAACCGCGCCGAAGCCATCAGGGTAGCCATCCGCGACCTAATCAGTGCCGAGGTTTGGAGGCGAAAAGGCGTTGACTAAACACGCATTACACGACGAAGCCCTCAAGAACACGTTAATGATTGAAGACGTTAAAGTTGAAGTTGTCCCAAAAATGATCGACAACTCCATGGTAATAGGCACTTCCCACGTAGTCCGCAAGCCCAAGACTAAAATGAAAGTTGGGATGGCTAAATCCGAAATGGCTCCTGAAATAACAAGCAGTCTGGAGAAAGCCACGCACAACCTCTATGACTTGGAAGAAGCACACACGCCAGAAAAAACCCTCAACATCGACCTTAACCTCTACCAAATGGAAGAATATTAGCCGCTAAGGCTTCTTCCACTTTTAATTGTAATTTTGTTTCAAGTTTTACGAAAAGCTATTATTAACAAAATACCGTTTTACAGCCATGAACACTATCCTCGAACAGATAAGACAAGATTTGCAAGCTAACACTGACCCGCAAACTCAAAAAACCTTTCAACGCTTTTTCAAAGAGCAGGTAAAATATTACGGTGTGAAAACACCAACTGTCGGGAAAATAGCTAAAAAATACTGGAAGCAAGTACAAACCCTAAGCAAGCAAGCGATTTTCAATCTTTGCGAGGAGCTTTACCGTTCAGACTATACAGAGGAAGCGTTCATAGTTGCCTTCTGGCTGCCCAACTACGTTTGCAACCTTGAACCAGCTGATTTGGCAACCTTCAAAGCGTGGATTGAAAACTACATTGATAATTGGGCTAAATGCGACGGTTTCTGCAACCACACAGTCGGCGACTTAATCCAGAAGTACCCGCAGGTTCTTGGCGAAGTTAAGAGTTGGGCTAAAAGCGGGAACCGTTGGCTTAGACGTGCCGCTGCTGTGTCGCTTATTGTTCCAGCAAAAAAAGGCTGTTTCCTGCGAGATGCCTTTGAAATCTGCGACGTGCTGTTGGCTGATGAGGATGATATGGTGCAGAAGGGTTATGGGTGGCTGTTGAAAGAGGAAAGCAGGAGACACCAAAAAGAAGTGTTCGAGTATGTTGTTAAAAACAAAGCCGACATGCCTCGAACAGCTTTGAGGTACGCTATCGAGCTTATGCCTAAAGAGCTAAAGGTAGAAGCGATGAAGAAAGATTAAGACCTGCCAAATGGCTTTTTTTTAACTTTCAATTTATAGCGAACGAAAAATTTTTTGAAAATTTTTGGTCAGCTAAAATGTCAGCGCGCGGTCAGCGGGAACGAAGAGCAAGATGAGTTTGCTGAGCAAGTTTTTGCTTCAGTGGCCGATAAACCAGCGTGCGGACCAGAAAATCTCTAATTTCCAAAATTCCTTCCGAGGAAACCCAGCGCAACATTTGCCTAATCTATCAAGAGCAGGGCAAAGGTTTCAGGGTTTTTATTGAAAGGCAAAGTAAATTTTACGCCAGCGTTTTCGGCAGTTGCCTTCACGTCGACTCCCACTCCCTCTTCGGAGAATCGTCTCTTAGCGGGATGCACGCATATCCCATTCTGAACGTTGCATTTTTCGCATAGTTGACATGATCCTGAAACTAATCCTACGGCAAGAAGATACCCTTTTTCAGCCGCTGCTTTTTCGAGTTCTAAAACTGTTTCAAGCAAATGTTTCATGTCATCTTTCCATGCGGACCAGAAAACTTCCACTTTCGCCTTCATCTCTGGGGGAACAGACGGGTCATCGGCTTTTGCAAGGTATTTTATGAGTTCTGAATTGCCTTCAGCATGCGAGTTGAATTTCATGAACAACGCGTGGTGGTATTCACTGACGATTTTTCGAAACTCACTGGGGGTCGGCGCGTAAGGGGGGCAAGCCAATGTTTTTCCATATTTTTCGCAGCCCAGACGGCATTTGAAAACAACGCGGTCTGCTACCACGATTTTTTCGGCGGGAATTATTTTTGCGTCAACGGCGCCTAAATCTAACGCTCGGTTTCTTAGGAACTCAAGCGATTTTCTGTTTTCATCTTGTGTCATTGTTCTGACCTACTTAGCGAAATTCAGTTGCCCTCGAACGTTGCTTTTTTCGGCTGATAAACGCACGCCGGGTCCTGGTTTAACGGGTCTTTCGAGTAGATGTAAGCTCGGGCTCGGCAGCCGCCACAGATAGTTTTGAATTGGCAGATGCCGCATTTGCCTTTGAGGTTGGATCGGTCTGCCAGCGTCTTAATTTTGTCGGATACACGCATGCGATCCATGATTTGTTGAATGCTGTCTGTTCTTATGTCGCCAAACTCTAAGCCGAGAGGGGCGCAAGCGTATGCTTTTCCGTCCTCTAAAATCTCCAGCCACTCGTTTTTGACCAGGTTGTCGCACATGCTGCAGGTGCTGCGCAATTCTCTTTGCGGTTCCTTCGTTTTCAAAAGACGGTTATTGAACATTTCGTAAGGAACTATAAGGATTCTATCTCTTACTTTTTTGTTTAGTTCATAAATTTCTTCGAGCTGAGTTTCCTTTTCCTGGGGTGTAGACTCGAGCGGACCAAGCACCTTAAGCTGGTTCTCAACGTCTATAGGCTGAGGAATCAGTGAAGCCAAATGGAAACTGCGAGCGCCTAAATCAATGGCAAACTCGACTAAAGCAGAAACTTGGTTGGCAACGTACTTTGTGTTTATGACGCTTACAGCAAAAGGAATTCCGAACTCTTTACACAATTTCGCCGCGGCTAAGCTTTCATCAAACGCATCTTCCCCACGCAGTTTAGCATCAGTTTCCTTGAGCCCCGCGAAGCAAACTATAGCTTTGCATTTCGCCTCAGCCAACTCCTCCGCGACTTTGCGATTGAAATGCCAGCCAGTGACCTTCACGTAAGGCGCCAGCTCCAACTCTGCGACATAACGAATCAGCTCCAAGAAATCTTTACGCATCAGAGGTTCTCCAGTCCAGCCAGCGCCGGAAATGAACAGGTTGTCGGCTCCGAAATCCGCCACTTTCTTAAGCATAACCTTAGCTTCCGCAGTTGTCAACTCGTTCGGTAATGGTTTTCCGTCGCCGAGAGAAAAAGCGTGCTTAACAGGGTAAGCCCTTGTGCATGACCAGATGAAATGATCCAGCCTTCTGCCGTGTTTCTCCACGCCAAATGTTAGCTCAGGGTTTGTTTTTGAGGGCACTCAGGTTTGCTCCTTACATTTTGTAGGTTGTATAATTTCTTTGGTGACGTTTTTTGTGTGACCTGGAATTTCTTTCTGCCCGTTTTTCTGCAGTTCCATCAAATCATGGTTTGCGTTGACCAGCGTCGGCAGCTCGGAGGCATGTTTGATGAAGACGGCACCATGTTTCCTCAGCTCTTCCATTAAGGCTGCTGCTTTGCCGCTTGTGAAGTCGCGGTTTTCTATAGGTTCTTCTTCGATAACGTAGGTTTGGACTCCCAGTTTGACAGCTGCAAGCGCCGATTCCAGATTGGAAAGGTTTCCGTAGCCGAATGGAACCGAGGTTATGACGATAAATCCTGCCTTGGTCATCATGTCAAAGTTTGCCATGCAGCTTTTTTCGGTTATTGGGGAAAATGGCGCTTCACTAACTACGGGTATATTCAGAAATTCCGCGGTTTCGAAGTCGGTGTCTAAAACGTTAAGAACGCCGGCTGTTATGGTGTAGCCTTCTTCTTGGAGAGCCTTCATCAGCACGGTTCCTGTTCCTGCCCCGCTGACTATGTGAATTGAACAGTTTCTCGGAGTCGAAGCTTTCTGAGGTGACAGCGGGGTGACATAGAGGGAGTTGGTGACAGCGTTTTTCCTCACTAAAGCGTCTACTCTGAAGACGTTTTTTATGTTTTCGCTAGTCAACACCGTATCTATAGTTCCCGCGGCGTAGACTTTCCCGTTTTTAAGAAGTAAAGCGTTGTTGCAGTATCGAGCTGCAAGATTAAGGTCATGGACGACAGCCATGGCTATTATTCCATCAGCCACGCAGAGCGACTTGATTAAATCCATGACTTCTAACTGGTTGATGATATCGAGGTATGTGAGGGGCTCGTCCAAGAGCAGAACTTTAGGTTCCTGCGCCAAGGCCCGGGCAATAATTACACGTTGCCGCTCTCCGCCGCTGAGTTCGTTCACAGGTCTCGATGCCAGATGCCACGTATTTGTCAAATTCATGACTTTTCGGGCGATAGCCATGTCCTTTTCAGTTTCCATCTGGAACCGCTCCATGTGCGGATTGCGCCCCATCAAAACAACCTCCAACGCGGTGAAGCTGAAACTGATTGAGTTGTCCTGTGGAACCACAGCCATCTGCTTTGCCACTTCTATGTTTTTAAGAGAGTAAAGGTCCTTGTCGTTTAGCATGATAGCGCCCTTATACGGTTTGAGCGTTCGGCTTATGCTTCTAAGAAGCGTGGTTTTGCCGGAGCCGTTGGGTCCCAAAATCCCCACGAAGTCACCTGCCTTCACCGATAGGCTCACGTCCTCTAAGATTTTGATTGAGCCGTAACGGCATTCGACCCCATCGATATTCAGTGAAACCATGTTTTTCTGTCTCCTCAAAGCGAATAGGCTGTTCTTCTCCTCCTAATCAGGTAGATGAAGACCGGCGTGCCGACGAGGGCGGTTATGACCCCGACAGGCAGCTCAGATGCTCCTGTAGCGACTCTTGTAAATGCGTCGCAAATCACTAAGAACATGGCTCCGACGATTGCTGAGGCGGGAAGGAGGATTCTGTGGTCAGGTCCAATAGCCAGCCGGGTCATGTGGGGAACAATTAAGCCTACGAAACCTATGACGCCGCTGATTGCAACACACGCCGCCGTCATCAGAGACGCGATAATGAGCAGCATCTGGCGCACTTTCTCCGTGTTCACCCCCAGATGCTGCGCGGTTTCGTCGCCCATGGAGAGCATGTTTAGGTCGCGGGTAAAGAAGAACGTTATGGCTATGCCAGCAATTACGAAAGGAAATACAGCCCAGACCTGCAGCCAAACAATGTCGGAGAATCCGCCTAGGGTAAAACCAACTAACCCGCTGAGAGCGTGACCAGCGTGAACTTCCATAATTGAGAACAAAGCTAGAAAGAAGATGTTGAAGACTAAGCCTGTGAGTAGCAGGTTGGTGACTGGAATTCTATTGCCAACCCTCGCAACAAAAAGCACCAAGAACACGGCTAACAAGGCAAACATAAACGCGAAAGCCTGCGCTATTCCTAGACCCACAATTGTAAAGGCAGTCGAAACATACAAGATAGCGATGGCGTAACCCACTGACGCGCCCGCTGAGGCACCCAGCAGGTACGAGTCAGCCATGGGATTCCTGAAAACACCCTGATAAATGACACCCGCCGCGGCCAGTCCTGCTCCGACTAAAGCGGCAGCGAGCACACGCGGAAAACGAATTAGCAAAATTATAGCTTGATCGGATGGCGATATTGAGGCTGAATTTATTGAGCCGCTCAGGAACGGAATCTGCTTGCCTAATATGGCCAAGATTTGCGAGAAGGATATGTAAGAAGCGTAACCTATGTTAAGAGACACTATTAAGGTCAAAACGAGAGCTAACACTAATGCGGCTAAGATTACTTTCCATCGCGACGAACGCTTGACGTAGCTACCCTCTGCACTCATCATATTTCACGACAAAAAAATTAGGAGGTGGAATTGAAAAGCTGTGGATACAAGTCGGATGCGATAGCATAGACGCAGTCAGCAACTCTGGGGCCAGGTTCTGCGAAGACATCTCCGTTGACGACGAAGATTTTGTTGTTTTGCACTGCACTGATTGTATTCCACCCTGGCGTTGCCTTCACATCGTTGACGCTTCCATAGAACGGGGCTTGTCCCATTTCTGTGGGTAGGAATATCGCGTCTGGATTGAGTGCAACAACGGCTTCAGAGGAAACTGTCGGGTACGCTGTGGTGTCGCTTGAGTTACTGAAGATGTTGACACCGCCAGCCTTGCTTATGACATCGTTGATCCAGGTCGTATAGCCAGCGGTAATAAGTGGCGGGGTCCAAACTTCGTAAAAGACCTTCAGCGGAGTCACGTGCGCATTAGCGATTTTTGTCGCTATCGAATTAATTGTGCTTGTCAAGTTTTGGATTACTGTATTCGCCTCAGTGGTGGCCCCTGTCGCTTTCCCCATTAATGCTATATCTTTGTAGATTCCTTCGACTGTAGATGGGTTTAGTTCTATCACGTTGTATTCAAGGCTTCTCATGCTTGGAAGCTTGGGGTCATTAATACTGTCTGTAACTATCAAATCGGGACGAAGCCCTGCAATAGCCTCCATGTTTGGGTTTCCGTAGTCTCCGTCAATTGTCATGTTGCCAGCCGCCGCCCATGCTGCAAAATTGTATGGGTAATCGTCAGCGCTTGTGACACCTACAACTTTGCTTCCCTCTCCTATTGCGAATAGAATTTGGGTGCAGCTGGGAGCCAATGACACAATTCTTTGTGGAATAGCAGCCAGAGTGGTATTGTAGTTTTCGTCGTCGGTTATAGTAATGCCTGTCTTGCCGTTTTGATTTGTAGTTTTATAATCGGCGTAGATGAATGCGCCTGAAACTATTATTACGATGATTATTACGGTCGCAATGTAAATGATGTTTCTATTTACCATCCTATTATCCCCTCATGTTAGGGTGGATAATCCAACCCGCTATAAGAAACTTTCTGAATTATAGGGCAATCCGACGCGTACCCGAAACTAGAAGCCAATTCCCATAAATTTTCCCATTCAAATGCAAACAAATAGTCACGTTCAACAGTTGCCGACTGACCAACGCGTAATTTACCATACAGCCATATTGAGCAGAGCCAGAAACGAAAGATGAGAAAAAAGGTCCATGGGAAAGTTTTAAGCGCGCGCTTTATCCTTTTTCGGAAATAAAAAGGCACTGCACCATGGCTCAGCTGATTAGGTTCGCAAGTCCAGAAGCTAGCTTTTATCTTGACAAGTTTTTCAATGGCTCCAGGTATGGGAGCGCTCAAATGCAGCGAACTCTGATTTCTTCAAGTGGGCTGATTCATGTTGAAACTCTAATACATGATAGAAATAGCTTAACTTAAGTACAAGCAAGCTAATGGAAGAAAAAGCAAGCTATCAGCAGAGAGAGGATGGGATGAAAGAAATCAGCGAAAAACTAAGCGAAAGAAAAATAAAAACATCGTTGGATAAAATGCATGCTAAGATAATTTACTACCTCTTCAGAGAGTCGAAAGTCAACACTTTGCTTGTCTCCTTTGATGAGAAATGCCGTGTCCTTTCAACGTTGGACGGTTACAATGAGGTGCCCTATGTTGCCAACACCTACACGCCTCCCACACTGGAAGATTACATGATGAAAAACCTTGATGAATTTAAAAGAAATTTGCCTTTGGCCTTAGGAATAGACCCGAAGGAAATAAGTTTCTTGATCACTGCAGTCGACATGGATGACTTGGCTGTTTGTGAGCAATCCTATGAAGAGTTTAAAGTTTGCTGTTTGGCTACTGCTGGGGCGAAGGAGAATGCGATGCGGGCGGGCGTTGATGTGACAAGATACGTGGAGAGGGATGGACACGTGGGCTCCATTGGCACTGTTAACTTGATCCTTTTAACCAATGCTACCTTGAGCGAAGCGGCGATGGCAAGAGCCATAATAACAGCCACGGAGGCAAAGACCGCCGCGTTTCAGGATTTGGATGTTAGAAGCACCTATGCACCCCGATATCAGGCAACTGGCACAGGTACTGATAATATGGTTATCGTTTCCGGAAAGATGGGTAAGCCGTTGCATGTAACTAGCGGTCATACTAAGATGAGCGAGTTGATTGCTTTTGCAACCAAGAGTGCGGTTACTTTGGCTTTAGAGAAACATGACAAGTAGAAGGCAACTTCTTGTTGATGGAAGAATCGATAGTAACTGAAAAGCTAAACAAAAACTACGGTACCGTGCAAGCCGTACATGACCTCGATTTAAGAGTACACAGCGGAGAAATTTTCGGTTTTTTAGGACCTAACGGAGCAGGCAAAACCACAACCATCCGTGTCTTGACCACATTGACTCATCCAACTTCTGGTTCCGCATCGGTTGGAGGTTTCGACGTCACAGAAGACGCCGACAAAGTTAAGCGGATCATTGGTGTAGTGCAGCAGCATCTGACTTTAGATAGAGACTTGACTGTGCGCGAAAACATGGAGTTTCATGCGCGGCTCCACCGCTTGAGTTCTTCAGATCGCAAGCTCCGCATAGCGGAACTGCTTGATTACGTTGAACTCAAAGAGTACGCCGATAAAATGGTGGATACGCTTTCAGGTGGAATGAAAAAGAGAGCGGCAATAATCTGCAGTCTTTTACATGAACCTAAAGTCCTGTTTTTAGATGAACCAACCGTGGGTCTAGATGCCCAATCTCGGCGTAAACTCTGGAGTTTGGTTCGTCGTCTAAACTCCGACGGTACCACGATATTTCTTACGACCCATTACATTGAAGAGGCTGAGGCTTTATGTGGGCGCGTCGGTATAATGCATCACGGCAAGTTGATTGCTGTTGGAACGCCTCAAGAATTGCGAAACAAGTTGGGGCCAATAGTTGTTGAGACGCTTGTAGACAATAAAGAGACGCTTTACCAGTTTTTTGCCGATAGAGCCGCAGCTACATGTTATGTTGAGAAATTGCCGCCTAACATCAAATCCATAGTTATCCGTGATTCAAACTTGGAGGATGTTTTTGTGGAGCAGACTGGCGAGAGGGCTGTGTGACCCTGAATGTTAGATTCTTTAAAAGACATTTATTCCATTCTGTGGGTAGATTTACGGAACCTAAGTCGCCACTGGCGCTCAACTCTTGCCACCAGCCTCATTCAGCCTCTTTTGTATCTGGTAGCTTTTGGCTATGGACTAGGCAGAGGGATTAGTTTTGGCGGGGTGAGCTATCTTGCGTTCGTAATTCCAGGAATCGTTGCTCTAACAGCTTTTTCTTCCAGTTTTAATGGTTCTGCACAAAAACTTCAAGTGGATCGGCTTTTTTACAAGAGCTTTGATGAGTTCTTGATTTCGCCGGTGAGCCTGTATTCCTTGGTTATAGGCAAGTCATTGATAGGTGTAGTTCGGGGCTTAATTAGCTCCGTCGCTATACTGGTCGTTGGGCTTATCCTGTTGCCGACGTTAATTGTTAGTCCCGTTTTTGCGTTAACCCTGTTTTTGTCCTGTTTTGTGTTTGCCTTGTTCGGTGTCCTCGTCGCTTCATTATTCAATAATCATGTACACATGAGCACCTTCAACACTTTGGTCATCTTGCCGATGACTTTTCTATGCGGCACTTTCTTCTCTCTGACACAAGTCCCTGAAGCAGTAAAGATTGCGCTTTATTGCTTGCCGCTTACACATTCAAGCGAATGTTTACGGGCGGCTGCTTTGGGACAGCTTTTTCCATGGTTGTCTTTTTTAGCGCTTATAGGTTTTGGACTGATTTTCTTCTCAGCTTCATTTTTCGTCCTGAAAAAAACCGTTGTCTGAGGAGTCAACTAAGTTGCTATGTTTTCCAGCCTGGTCCAGCTTTTTTGCGTAAAGCAATCACTTGGACGAAGCCAACAACTTGCAGCACGATCCAAACGGTTGAGTAGAAGAAGTAGTAGACGAAGAATTCGTGCAGTTTCATTTCTTTGAATCCGAGTTTTCTTGATAAACCGTAAAAAGTGAGCCCGGTTAACGTGAACCCTGCGAGCGAAATGACCCCGATTTTTAGCAAGTTTGCAGTGGAAAGGGAAACAAGAAAAACGGGGAGCATAATGTTGAATTTTACCGACAGGAAGAATGAAAAAAATAACAGTGAACTGTACATCCAATAACTCGGCACCATCGCGCTTGCAACGAAAATTGCGATGGAAGGGTAGAGGAAAAAGAGTCCGGGCAGAAAAACCTGCGGTTTCTTGGCGAATTTTTTCGCAAGCTCACGGTACCACGCAACTGTCCACAGCGCTTGGCCTATTGCCCATCTTTGTCGCTGCTTGAACCATTTGCTCCATTCACTGTAAACTACGTTTTTCACTTCAACGTCGGCTGTGTAGGCGCAGCGGCTGTCTTGCAGGAAAGTTCTTGTGGCGAGATCGATGTCTTCAGCGACGACCTTGTGGAAGCCGCCGACTTTCTCGAAGGTTTCCCGTTTGATGGCGAAGGCGGCGCCGTTTATGGCGGGGCATTGCTTCATGTAAGTTGAAGACAGCCAGGCGCTAACGTTGTAAGTGAAGTACTCGTAATAAGCCATTTTTGAAAGGAATGATTTCTCTTTTTTAACCCTCTTTTTGATGTCAAGCACATCTGTCATTTGCATTTCCATGATGATTTTTCTCAGGAAGTCGGGGTCGGAGGTGATTTGGACGTCGGAGTCTAAGAAAAGAAGCACTTGTCCCGAAGACAATTTGACGGCGTCGTTTAACACGTTTGCTTTTCCCTTTCGTTCCGCGTTAACAATGATTTTGACGTTTTCTTTCTTTAGCTGTTTTATCTCTCCAGAAAACTCTTCAGTGGGCTCGTCCACGGTTACGAAGATTTCTTTAGTTACGTTCTGCGAACTCAGCTCGTTTAGCATGCCCGCTAACTGATTCGATTCTTTGTAAACTGGAATAAACACGCTGATATCCACAGCAGATCACTAACAGGCAAGCGTGGGTTCAATTGGTTTATCCTCATATAGGTTTTTAAAATTTTCTGAAGTTAGGCGCGAGCAAGCGAAGTTCCCTTAACAAAGCATACATGCAGACGCTAAAAGCCATTAACATAGTGAACTGTAAGCCGTTTGTTTGAGGAGCGCTTGAAACCATGTTTTTCGTGTTTGTTTGCTTTTTTCTGGCGTTTTCTTGGCTTTGGCATCGCTAAATTATTATCTGTGCCGAAGAATGCTATTGGCGATGTATTGTGCGTGTTAAGGCTTTAGGTTTGCTTTCAGGCGGGTTAGACAGCATCCTTGCCATGGAGCTTATTCGGCGGCAAGGTATCGAAGTGGTTGCTTTCAACGTTAAGACTCCTTTCGGCACTGCGACCAAAGACGGAGTAAGCGAGGCGGTTAAAGCCGCGGGGCAGTTGAAGGTTCCTCTTAAGGTGTTGTGCGTCGAAGGGGATTACTTGCAGATGCTTCGCAACCCAAAGTTCGGCTACGGCAAAAACATGAACCCCTGCATTGACTGCAAAATATTCATGATTAAGAAAGCCAAAAAGTACGCACGGGAAATCGGAGCTGACTTCATTTTCACAGGTGAGGTTTTGGGCGAAAGGCCTAAGTCGCAGCATGCTCCTGCGTTGCGCATCATCGAGGTGGAGTCTGGGTTGAAGGGTAAACTTTTGAGGCCGCTGTCCGCAAAGTTGCTGCCTGAAACGGCTGCTGAAAAGGCGGGTTTGGTTGACAGGGCACGGCTTCTGAGCATTTCGGGCAGGTCGCGGAAGCCTCAGTTCCAGGTTGCGAAGGAGTTTGGGATCACGTGTTACCCGTCGCCAGCAGGGGGCTGCCTCTTGACGTGCGAGGAGTACGCGAAGAAGCTAAGAGACCTGTTCATCCACAAGAAACGCGTCTCAATGGTTGACATCGCCCTGCTCAGGGTTGGCAGGCACTTCAGAGTGGGCGCAAACAAGATAATCGTGGGAAGAAACGAGGCAGAAAACAAGTTCTTAACCGAACAAAAATCGCCCAGCGACTACTATTTTGAGTCGCCTGACATTGTGGGTCCAGTAACCCTTCTGCAGGGATCGAAAACCAAGGCCGCCGTCGAGTTAGCCGCAAAGTTAACTGCTTTCTACTCTGACGCGGAAACAGGCGAAGTCAAAGTGTGCTATGGCAGAGAAGCGCTGGGCAAATCTTTAACCGTGGCTGTTCCCGATAAGGCTGAGGTGGAAAAGCTTCGGGTGGGCTACGAAAAGGCTTGAGCCCAGGCGGGTGCGAGGCGCTGAGGCTCCATTTTTACAATGGAATTTTGATGTAAATAGTAGACCCCCTCCCTCGGTAGGCGGTTTTGTTCAGGGGCTTGTTTTTGGTTGCTTTTTTGGTTTAGGGCTCAAATCAGGCGCTGAAAGTTTTGCTTTTCCGTGCAGAAAACATGAATTCGGCTAATTTTTCAGGTATAAACCCATTGATACCTGTTTTCCCCCGTTTAACTTTTTTAGCCAAAAAACTCCTAACCGAAGCAAAAACTTGTCTCTTGTACGCTTCCCCCTGATATTTGGCGCTGAGGGCGAGGTCATCGGCTTTCAGTTGACGGCGTCGCCTATCTTCTGCATTTTCTTCAGGATCAACTTGACTTTTTCAAGCCGCGTCAAGCCGAAGCCGCAGTCAGGGTGAAGGTACCTGATGTTTTCTACTCCCACAAGCCCCACGATCCTGTTAAGCCTCTCCAAAACGGCGCGGTCTTCCTCGACAGTTACGTTTGAGATGAAGCCTGCCCCAAGCTTCTTGCCGTGCGACTGCAACGAAGCCTTGGAAACAACGTCGAAATTCTCCCTTTCAGTGTCTCCGCTGAAGCCAAAGCTTAAAATTGGAATATCCAAACCCAGCAGCACATCGTAGAGTCCAGCCACGCTTTTTATTGACCCGCATACGTGGCAGCTGACTTTTTCCTCTTTAATGGCGTTTGCTGGGAGACGTGACGTAAAATTTTTGAGAATTTTCTTGGCGGTCTTAAGGGTTACCTGCCCGGTGGAAAGTTGGGGCTCGTCGATCTGCACGTAAGCCCCCAGGCTCAACGCTTTTTCAACTATGGGCAGGAGCGCGTCGGAGAAGTCGGAGAACAGCGTTTCCTCATCGTCCAAGTTGTAATGCTCCGCTGTGCTGTTGATGTCTGTTGAGGCAACGATGGTGCCAAGGGTTATGGGACCCGTAATTGTGATTTTCGTTTTTGTGTTCTCTTTCCCCCTGCTTTTGAGGATTGATTGAATAGTTCGGTAATCCTTGATTTTGTAAAACTCGTCTAACAACTCGGCTTTTAAGGGCTTGATTTTTCCAGCGATTCTCAAGCTGCTGCCCGCTACTTCGGTTCCCGGAATCTGGTTAAAGTACTGAATCATGTTGCTTCGCTGCTCGCCGTCGGTAATCAAATCAACGCCATAATGCAGCTGCAAGTCAACTACTTCTTTAAGAGCCACAGCTAAGGGTCTGCTTGATCTGGGAAAGCTTCCGATAACAGTCTTTTTTATTCGCATAAGAAAGGCTAAACAGGGTCTAAATATTAAAAGCTCGCTCCCCCTTCAAGCCGCATCGAAATCTTTCAAGGCTCAGATTTTCTTTTCGGTCTTGAAGAAAAAGCTTAAAATGGGAACAGGGGTTTCATTGTTGCAAAGTGGGTCCGTGGCGCAGTACGGATAGCGCGTCAGCCTTCTAAGCTGAAAGTCGTGGGTTCAAATCCCACCGGACCCGCTTCCCCGCATAGCTGAACTTTCTTGGACGCTTTCTCAATCAGTGCCCCTACAACATTTGGAAATCGCATGCGGGAGCATCTTAGCTTATGGCAACCGCAACATAGTTTTCTAGAAAGCAAGGCATTCTTTTATATACTGGTTTAAATCAGGTGAGCAGACAAAAGTATACAACTCATTTAGAAAACATAAGAGAGGGAGAATTATACTGTGAAGAAAAGTGCAATATTGGCAATATTAGTAATAGTCCTAATGCTTGCAGCGATAAGTGCAACCGTTTATGCCCAAACAGTTTCCGTATACATAGGATCTCCAAATTTGGCCGTCCAAGTAGGTAGCTATTATATTGGAGCATTTCCAATCACAATAACAAATAGCCATGGCACACAATACTCAGGAGAAGCATACTGTTTAACGCCTGGCGGCACAATCGACATTGGCGGAACCTACACAGCAGACGAATCCGCAGCGCCAGCCAATTCGGCATTTGACGCAATCAGCTACATTCTGAGTTGGTATGCTCCGACAGACGGCACTAGCGCAGAAGTTGATCAAGTTGCAATCTGGGAACTCTACGGACAATACCCCACCGCAGGCACACTAGCCGATCCGGAATATTCTGATTTTGACTTGGGTCCCTCAATTATTTCTGCAGGAACCTCATTGGCAACCGAAGTCGCTGGCATGAATGTAGCGTACCCGGAAAGCAGCACATTGACATTATCGCCCAGCACAAGCCCAGCATCCCCTATACCGGCAACTCCAGGTGAAAAAGTAACTTTCCAAGTGCAACTCACTCCAGCACGGCAAAACGTCCAAATCGATTTTAGCGCGACGCTTCAAGGCTCGTCTACGCCATTAGACTCAACATATGTTAGCCCGACGAAAGCCTATACAGACGTTAATGGACAAACTGCATTCAGCGTTACAGTCCCTTCGAATGCACCGAGCCACTCAATAATCACCGTCACAGCCAGCACCCAAACCGTGTGGCCAGAGTTCTTAGACCTCACTGGCCAATCAGGCCAGTCAGGTACCCAAGACATAATCGGAACAAGTCCAACTCTAGACTTAGCCAAGTCATACAGTGTCAGCGTCGCAGGATCAATATATGTGCTTCCAGAATCAGCCTATGGAGCGATCGCCGCCTTAGCAGCATGTGCAGCAGGATTCATAATCTACTACAAACGCAAGCCACAAACAAAGCTCTCAAAGCTTTAGACTACCCAAAGCATATCAAAATTAGCAAGCCCCATTTCCATTTTTTTTACTATTGTCTACCGCTAAACACTTGATTTCCATTAATTAAGAGTCGAAATCTACGGGGCGATTTTTGAATTCTGACAAAACGTAGTCCGCAATTCGTGGGCTGTCACTTGCGTTTGACTCGGACAACCAGATTGTTTCGGGCGACGTACCTTAAATCTTGATTCAGACTTTTCAGGTCATTATTTCCCATTGAAGCAGCTTCATCGAGGCTTCTGAAAACAGATCATGGCGTTCGTCTTTTGGTGGAAGTAAGGGTTTGCTGAGGCTCTGAAAGCTTAAGGAGAATAGCATACGCCTTCGATGAGTGAACATTTGGCACTCAATCGCCAAAGCCTTCTCAGCCCCCCACGTTTTCTCACCGGATTTTAAAGGACTAACTCCTGATTTCATTCTTAGGGTTGAAGAAGCTTAACGCTTCTTTTTGTCCGCTCCTTTTTTTTATTTTGTCTTGCCTTAAATAACTTATGTATGTGCCCAATAATATCGTAAAAAATTAATGCTAAAGTCGGTTGATTTGTGACAATACCGCATTTCTGATTCTGCATAGAATTTTGAGCAAAACTTAAAAGCAAATCGAAGGTTCCAATATTTTATTCTAAGAGGGGTGTAATGGCGGAAACACAATCTTGGGCCAGAGACGAAATTGACACAAAGATAATTGGTCTTTTGTTCGAGAATGCCCGGAGAAATTTTGCGGAAATCGGAAAAGAATTAGGCATCTCCAAAAATGCAGTTTGGAGCCGCTACAGGAAAATGAAGTATGAAGGCGTGATCACCGGTGCCACAGTTCAGATAAATTTCAAGAGATTAGGATATGACGCCGTTGGGACGCTTCTGCTGGATGTTGAGCCGTCCCAACTAGAACAAGATAGCAAATACATCGAAGCCAACGTACCCGAAGTTTTCGGGCCTTTCTTAAGCGCCTCCCGCTACAGCTTGAGGGCAGTGGTTGCTCTTAAAACCATAAGCGAGTTAGGTAAAATAAAAGACGATTTAAGAAGGAAGTTATGCATAGAAGAAATAAGCTCCTCAATTTGGACTGACGTGTGGTTTATTCCAGAAAACTTGACTCTTCTTCCTATTCAACCAGTGGACGCAAACAAAAAATCGGTTGACAATCGTGTATTTGACGCCGATGAGATCGACTTACACCTCATAAGCGCTTTGGCAAAGGACAGCAGACTCTCCTTCAGAACTATGGCGGAACAATTAGGCGTTTCAATTGATACGGTGGCAAGAAGATGCCAAAAACTGAATGAAGAAAGCGTCATAATGTCCAGAATTCAAGTTAACCCGTTTAAGATAGGATATTCAGCTTTAGCTAATTTTTACCTAAGAATCCTGCCCCAATACGAGGTAGACACTATAATTCGCGAGATATTTCCAACCCCAGACGTTTTCTACCTCATGAAATGCAATGGAGACTTTAACATATGCGCGATGCTTATGGTCAAAAACGTTCAAGACATGCTTGAAACGGGCGATCGCATAACAAGAATTCCAGGTGTGAAGAGACTAGAAACAGTACCTGGGCCACTAACGGAGAAATGGCCGCTCCCCAGAACGTACACATCGACGTTTGCCCGAGACACCGCAGCCACCTGACTTGCCTCCATTCGCGTTGAAATTAGAACCAAACTTTTCGTGCACCGCTTGCTTTAAGCTAGCCCACATTGATTTTTCATTTAAACCTTAAAGGCGGTTCGCAAGAGCGCTTTTCTTAGCCATCACTGCTTTATTGAGTTCTGCCACCCCGACAGGGCCGCCTCTTGCAATTCAGGTCAACGCTTTCAACTTAATCGGAGCAATCTTGATCGCTTGAAGGCTGTTGTTGCGTGATGCAGTGGATCGCGCCGAACCCGCATATCAAGTCAACACAGTTTACTCCGACGACCTTCCGTCTCGGGAAAAGTCGCTTAAGAATGGATATTGCGACTTTGTCGTTCTTGCTTTCAAAGGTTGGAACAAGAACTGTGCGGTTGCCGATGTAAAAGTTCGTGTAGCTTGCAGGCAGCCTTTTTCCGTCGTAGGCTACGTTTCCAGGCATGGGCAGCTTGACAACCCCAAGTTTCCTCCCGTCTTGGTCGGTTGATTGGCAAAGCAGCTCGTAATTCTTTCTCAACGCCTCACTGTTCTCCTCGTCTCCATCATCATAAGCGCACACGACTGTTGTCGGGTTAACGAACCGCGCGAGGTCGTCAACGTGCCCGTCGGTGTCGTCTCCAGCGATGCCGTTCTTCAACCAGACGATGCAGGTGACACCCAAATAGTCTTTCAGGAACTTCTCGATTTCCTCTTTCTTCAGGTAAGAATTCCTGTTCTTGTTTAAGAGGCACTGCTCCGTGGTGAGGAGGGTTCCTTTCCCGTTAACGTCTATGGAGCCTCCTTCAAGAACGATGCCTGGCTCAAAACATTTCAAGTGCATTTCGTCGTTTATTATCTGAGGAATCTGCTTGTCTTTGAGGAGTTCTTCGTATTTTTCTCCCCACGAGTTGAAAATCCAGTGAACCATCGCTAACTCGCAATCTTTGCCTAGGACAAAGATCGGGCCGTAGTCTCTGAACCATACGTCGGCGTAGTCAAACATGAAGAAACGTATTTTCTTCAAATCCACGCCGCTCTTCTCAAACAGCCCTGTTGCCTTCTGCTTCATGGCTTGGTCTTTGACGAAGAGGTTGACGTATTCGTCGCGGTGGATTAGCTTCACAATTTGAACGTAAGTCTCCTCCACTTTCTCAACCCCTGAAAGGAAAGTGGTTGGGTCGTGCGGCCACGCCAGCCATATCGCCTCATGCTTAGACCACTCTGCAGGCATGCAGTAGCCAAGTTCCCGCGGCGTCCTGCTCACAACCGACTCGCCAGTCGCCATCGACTCAGGTGCCCTCCACAAGCGCCCTGTAATTGTCAGGTCGCCGATTTCGAAGGAATCCCCAGCCTTCCTGGATCCTCTTGTTCTTTGCAAGATCCACATCAACAACCAACGTTTCCTCTTTCGTGCAGCTTGCCTCTTTAAGCATCACGCCGAAGGAGTCACACACGAATGAGCCACCCCAAAACTGAAGTTGCCCCTCCTCACCCACCCGATTCACGGCGGCAACATGGACGCCGTTCGCTATGGCGTGGGCGCGTTGCACCGTTTTCCAAGCGTCTTTCCAGTCGCCGTCTGATAGGCTTTCGCCTTTGACGTAGCCGATCGCTGTGGGGTAAAAGATGATTTCTGCACCCATCAGGGCGTTGATTCTTGCGGGTTCAGGAAACCATTGGTCATAACAGATAAGCACTCCAACGCGGGCATAACGGGTTTTGACGACGCAGTAGCCTGTGTCGCCCGCTTCAAAATAGTTTTTTTCGTAAAACAGGGGGTCATGAGGCACATGCACCTTGCGGTAGACACCCAAGGTTTTCCCGTCTGCATCGATTACGACGGCTGAATTGTAGTATTTCCCGTTTGAAGCCTTCTCAAAAATAGGCGCAATTATAACTATCTTGTTCTTCTTAGCCAACGCGGAGAAAGTCCTCGTGGATTCGCCAGGAACTGTTTCCGCTAGGCTGCTGAAGTCCTGTTTTTCTGCTTGGGGAAAATACTTTGTTCTGTAAAGCTCTTGCAGACAGACGATTTGAGCGCCCTTCCCTGCTGCTTCCTCAATTTTTTCAACGGTCATTCTCATGTTATCAGCTATGTCGTCTGAAGCAGCAGTTTGAATCAGTCCAACTTTGACGATTTTTTCTTCATCCCGCGGCTGAGAGGCGCTCGAAGTTGTAACCATCCTTTTTCCTTAATCGCAACTAGGTAAGTTTTGAAGGTAATAACTTTTCTGAAGCAAGACCGCGAAAGTCTCTTTATTTCAAATTCTCTTTTTAGCTTTTGAAGAGCTTTTGAAGGTTAATGGTTCAATGAAACCCCGCTTTTGACTTTCTTCGCGTGTTTAAAGAAAAGGAGCAGTGTTACCGAGGCAAACAATGTGGTTATTAAAACGGAGTTTTGGAATTCTGGGATCGTGTTTGTTGGCGAAGGTGAACTCGTGGGAGATGCGGAGAAGGACGGGGATGGCGTTGGGGTTGATGTGTTCGACGGCGCAGTTGGAGTTGGAGAGGAGACTGCCGTGGGCTGTGCGAAGCTTTGGAAGGCTTCAGTGGCGGGTCTTGCTGTTCCGTCTTGGTTGAAGAGTCCATCGTCCAAAGTGAAGAGGAAGTTACCGCTGTTGTCGTAGTACTGTGAGAGTCCGACGAGTTTGAACCAGAAGATTGCTTTGGTGAACGAGAAGCTTGAGAGGAACGTGAAGGTTTGGGTTAGGAACGCCGCCTGTTTTTGCAGTGAATTGCTGATTACTGGCGGTGTCGAGTCGTTTGGCGGAGTGTCGATGGGTTCTCCCGTTTCAGTGAACCAAATTGGCTTGCCTGTTAGCTGTTCGTACTCGTTGATGTAGCTGTTCCATATTTGCTGAAGCGTAAGCGTCGAGGTTACTCCGTTGTAGGTGACGGTTTCGTTTGGTAACCATGCTCCGCCTGTGTTGTCTCCGTAACAATGCAGTGAAATAGCGTCACAGTATTTTGCGCCTCCGTCTGCCCACACCTGCGCTGCAAGCTGATACGAGGCATCTTGGAAGTTTCCTGAATTGTAAGCCGCTAACTCGGTTGGGACAAAAATGTCTTGACCACCAAAAGCTATGACCGTGTCTGAAGAGTCATGCTGCTTCACTATCGTGTAGGCGTCCTTCAGAATGTTGAAGTAGGCAAGCGAAAGGTTCCCGCTTGCAAGGTAACCCGTGTTGTACTGAGTTTGTCCGCTTAAAACTTCATTTCCAACCTCCCAAACATGAACGTTCGGGAAATCATGAACTACGGTGGTGACATACGTGTCCCACTGTGGCAGGGTCCAGTTTGTTCCATAGAGGTCAGTTACGGCTAAAATGTCAAGCCTAAGCTCCCAATTGTACCCGTACGGGGCGTACTGATTATACAACTGTGTGAAATTCGCCGCGTGAACTGGATCCACAAACGCTGCTTCTCTAAGCCAGTTAACGCCGTACTGTGGCGGAATGCTTGCGTCAAAAGCGAATGCGTAATCGTCAATTGGTGGGCGCATCTGAGCTAAATTTGCTCCATAAGCGATCTGGCTGGAAGTGCTGGCAGCCACCGCAATATGGTTGCTTGGAAAAGTAAGGGTTAGTGAGAGAATGAGAATAAGACTTAAAATTGCTAAGCGTGTGCGCATGTCGTCCCTAAACCAGAGTCAAGCGGTTTAGCTTTAAAAGCCTTCGCAGAACTGCCCTTGGCGGCTGGAAGCAAACGGTTAATTTCTTGCTTTTCTAACTGTTTGTTCGGTAGAGTTTTCTTGGGTAAGCCTCAAGGTGTGACTCTTAAACCGCAGCTTAACTGCCGCGTTTCATTTGCAGACATTAGTCGTGAACTGGGCGTTATCGGATAAACAAGGATTACTTGCAGGAAGAGCCCTACTGCGTTTACCTGCCTAAAGAATAAGCGGGGAAAAACGGGCGTTTAGCCTTTCAAACGGCTTTGCGTGTTTGTTTGAGCACGTAGTCAAAGTACTTCTCGGTTGTGCCGTCAACTGTCCATTCGGAGCGTAGCCTCGTTTTCTTTTCTGCCCTGCGAAGTTCAGAAAGTAGCGTGCGGTTGAGGTCTTTGGCGCTTTCGCCTTTGAGTTCCGCCGTGACTTCAAATCCGTCTGCTGTTGCTTTTATGCTGCCGTTTGCGGCGATTATCCGTTCCAAAACGGGTTTTACGGCTGCGGGGTTTTCGCTGCTTACGTTTGCTTTGAGCTTGATTTTTTTCTGCGACATAGTGTGTGTCCTCGCGGTTAGTGTTTTGCGGGTTAGCGGTTCGCGTGAATTTCCGAGTGCAATCTTCCGCCTGTTGCCCAATTGCTTTTGGGCGCTTCGTAAATGATGACGGTTACGGCGTCTTTCGGGATTCCCATGTCCTCGAACACTCTGGTTATTCCCTCGACCATTTTCTTCTTGTTCTCAGGGCTCATCCCTTCCCAAACTGAAACCTGAACCACTGGCATAATTCATTTCAACCTCAAAAGCTCTCTCTGAATCCAACGTATTATATTTTTTGTCCAAAACCAGTTGGTTTTCGCTGTTTTCGGGGTTTTTGCGGGTTTTTTGTTTGGTTTTAATTTTTAAGTTGCGACTTTTGCCTTGGTGAAAGTTGCGACTTTCGGCCTTGGCAGTTTGCGTTCCCTGTTGCTTTTTGGGTTTAGGGCTTGAGGCTGATTGAACGTTGCGACTTTGGGATGGGCGGATTGCGACTTTCAATGTTGACCCCATGTTGACGGCATTGTCGGTTATGGGCGGAGCGGTTTTCCCGGCAGCAGGCTCAGTTTCTCGCGGGTTTTGTTTTTCTAAACAGCATGGATAGAGCAGCAGCCTCCTAAGTTGGGGGTCGAGGGTTCAAATCCCTCCCCGCCCGCCATAGCTCCAGAGAAGGAAAATTCTGCGATTGAACGGCATGGACGCCCGATAAAGCAATCGTTTTATAACCAAAATGAACGCTCAGTAAAGCCGTTTTGGGAAGGTTTAAATTAGCGCTTGCTTAAGCCATTTTTCGGAGAAAGAGCATTTTGCAGCAAACAAACACTCAGCAACCTACAACTAAGCGGGCGAGTCTCGCCTTTGCGTTTTCCTTGGCGGGTGGCATACTGGTTCTACTGAGAGGACTAGTCAGAATCGCGGTAGGCGATGTTTTAGCGTTCGCTGGTTCAGACGTGGTCAGGCACAGATTCCTAGCGGCTGTCGCATTGAATGTGCTTGGTGGAATAGCTGTGGCATTCGGAGTAGTAATCATTGTCGGCGCCTACCTTATTTGGACCAGAATGGAAGCCACGGGTGCCGTAATCGTCTTAATCTTCTCAGTGCTCAGCATCTTTGTCGGCAGCGGCTGGCTCATCGGCTTGATCCTCGGCGTCATAGGCGGCATTCTGGCGCTTTTAAAAAAGTAACCTGAACGGCGTGGTAACCCATGTTTAGAAATAGAGAAGAAATCCGCAAACAAATTACCGCCTTAATTGCAAAATTCAAGGAAAAAGGCGCCATCAGCCCTGAAAAAGCCATGTCAGCGGAGGAACTGGGGCTTCCGCCACGGTTTAAAGAGGCAATGCAGAGACGGCTTGGCAGGAGCGGAATCTTCATTGAAGTCAACGGGAAATATTACCTTTCAGAGCAAAGGCTAAAAGAGGTCCAGGAAAGGCTCAGTAACCGCGAATTTTGAGTCAGCAATTTTTTCCCCGATTTGATTCAACTTTAAATATGAAAAAGGCACTCCATTATCCATCAAACAAAAACGGTCAGGCGCAGCTCGTATGGAAAGAAAAGACTACCTGCAAAACCCTGTTGAGCACATAAAAATAGGCGGCGCCCAAACCGTTGACCAACTGATGCAGCAATACAAGAAGTCAGGTTCTCTTGGCGCGGGCAGATTATCGACGGCGTGCGACATCTACGAGAAAATGCTCAAAGACAAAGACTGCACGGTTTTCTTGGCGCTTTCAGGCGCCGTGGTTCCCGCGGGAATGCGCACGCTAATCACGGATTTGGTGAGAAAAAGGCTTGTCGACGTGATTGTAAGCACGGGCGCATGCATGGTTCACGACGCCATCGAAGCCTTGGGTGGGCATCATTACAAGGGAAACTTGGCAGTAAACGACGCGGAACTCTACAAGTACCATCTTTTCCGAATCTACGATATCCTTGTTCCAGAGGAAGATTACGTTCGACTAGACGTCAAAATGTCTGAAATTTACGATGACATCGCCCGCGAACGAAAAGGGGAAAGCTTAGCTTCTAACGAGTTCAGCTGGGAAATAGGCAAGCGCCTCTCCGACAAAAACTCCATCCTTCGAGCGGCTTACGAAAAAAACGTGCCCATATTCCTCCCAGCCGTACGCGACTCAGAATTCGGCTTCATCCACTGGCTCCACGCCGCACAGGAAAAGCCAAAGCCCGTGCTGCAGTTAGACGCTTTCAAGGATGTGCCGACCATCTGCGGAATCTGCGCCAAATCACCCAAGAACGGGATGATAGTCATCGGCGGCGGAGTGCCACGCAACACAATCCAGTCATCCGCCCTGGCATCCAAGAAAGGCTTAGACTACGGCATCGTCATCACCCTGGATAGGCCTGAAACGGGCGGCTTGTCGGGTTCAACGTTGGAGGAGACGGTGAGTTGGGGAAAAATGAAGGGTGAAGCAGACCACGTGATGGTCATCGGCGAAGCGCTTATGGTTTTCCCGTTCCTGGTTGCCTCCGTGACTGAACGGCTGGGCGAAGGCTTCAAGCGGACGCCGTTCTTGCAGTTTGAAAAACCAGCAGGGAAAGGAAGCTGAAAAACATGGCGGAAAACGACGAAAAGTACTGCGGCAACTGTGACAGCCACAACAGTTACGATTACCCAACCAAAGTTTTCTGTTCAACCCGCTACGCCCAAAACAAGGACCCCATAGTTGAGACGCTGTGGCACTGCGAAAGCTACAACAGGGTCAGCCAAGAATGCTACTGCGTCAGGGAAGCGAAGAAAAACAACGGCGGCGCATCGCAACATTAAAGTTAAATATCGTGAACGATGTTTGTGTTGTGCGCGAAGCCCGGTGGTGTAGCGGTCAAGCATAGGGGCCTCTGGAGCCCTTGACGAGAGTTCGAGTCTCTCCCGGGCTACTACGTTGCACTTTTCCGGTTACAACTTGACCACAAAAACGTCTATGAATCCACGCCTAATCGATGTTTAGTATTTTAAGATGGGTTGGGCTTTCTCATGGAGGAGCTGTATTAATTCAGGTTGGTTTCTGCCAAACAAGTCTGGTATATCCAGTACCAAAATTTTGTGCGCTGATGAACCATCAACTTCAATCAAGTACTGCCTGTGTATCTCTTCCATGACTAAAATTACTTCAGCCCAATCCATCAGTTCCTTAGTTACGCAGTTCGGATAATCCTTTGCTGTGCCAGCGGATTTAGCTTCGATTCCCCCTACACCGTTGAACATCTCTTCGGCAGTGGCGCTTCGAGCTTTCGCGTAGGTGCAAACGAACAGAATCTTCTTTTTAGGCGTCTTTCCGCCTCCGAGTAATTGCCCTCGGCGTCCACGCTTATTTGATGCGTTCATGGCAGACGCATCCATGCGGTTTGGCTGCTCCACAGTGTGGGCACACGTATTGTTCAAGAGGAACTAGTTTTCCGCAAAACCTACAAGGCCTCATCTAACATAGTGCACCTCCAGTTTTGGGTTTAAACCGTAGGAAACTGCCACCGATGTGTCTAAAATATGCTTATTCATGCTTGTTTCCGTCGTTGAAAGCCGCGGATTTAGGCTTCTTGCCCAGATTCTTCAATACTACTGTGTTAAACTGTGCTTTTAGGGTTTCGCAGCAACCTCCTATTCAAGGCGTCTTCGTTTGACCAGCAGATTTCTGTCTCGCCGTGTTGCCAAAACGGGGAAAAGGCTATATTTGGAGACCTAGTTTTGGGTTAACAACGGACGTTTAAGGAGAACCCTGAAGGCAAAGTTTTTGGCCCGTCCAGACTCACGTCGTGGTGAGCGCTAAATTTTTCTCTTTTGGCAGATTTTTCCGCTCAAAAAGAAGAAATGCAGGAAGGAAAAGCTTGGAAAACGAACATTTTTCTGAAATAAGCGAAAATAAAGGAGTTCAGCAAGAAAAAAAGGCGCGCGCTAGAATTGGCGCTTTAGAACGGATGGGATGCTTTGTTTCCTGTTTCTTCAACTATGGGAAGTGCTTCTTTGAGCTCTCTGAAATACTTGAGCACTGTCACGCCGCGTTGCGTGATCGCATAGACTAATCTTTCTTTTCTAATGATTTTCTCTTCAACCAGCCCCTGCTTGGTCAAGAAGTCAAGGTACACCTTCAGCACGCTGCAGTTAACGTTAGCCTTGTACATGACGCGCGTCAGTTTCAACGGACCCCAGTGAGCCAAGGTCTTCAGGATATCCACATGTATTTCCAGTTTAGATCTTCTCATACATTATCTTTTTTTTGACGCGCATTTTTCTTAACAACGCACTTCTATTCACGGGGTTAGTGCACGCTTCTCCATGCACTATAGTGGTGATACAAGCTTATAGGCATAATGAATTAACTCATGGAATATTAGAAAATTACATTTATTATCTGATAATAATATTTAAAAATGCACATTTCAAATGCAAAAACTTGGTTATTGTAAAACGGCTTTCTTGGTCTTTTGTTGACAATATGACCGTATTTAATTTTGCATTGTCAAGTAATTGGTTTTGGGGCACCAGTTTCATTGTTAGCCAAAAACATGAATTTCAAATTCATAGTATTAATATATAATTTAAATCAATGTTCATGGTAAGCAGCGAATCTTGCTAAAACAGTTATGACCGCCTCTATCTGTCCTCCTTCCCCCCTAAAAGCAAGATTCGCTAGCTTGAGAGTAGTCGCATGGAGGAAGTTTCAAAAAATCTTTCCGAAATGCAACAAAGAATAGCGTCTAAGGAGAGCACAGTTTATTTCCACGGGAGGTGAGAAAGCGAGTTCTCAAGACAAGAAATATGAAAAACTCCTAAACGACGATGAATTCTACTTCATCATTCAAGAAGGACTAAGACAGGAGACCTCGAAAATGGCTATTAGCATCAATAACGCAAAGAATATTCCTCAGCAAAAAAGACGAAAAGAGGCAGAAAAACCCCTATACCTTATGAGGTATGAATAAAAACGCAATATGCATCCAGCCTCGACATCGGAGAAGAAGGGCACGCGTTTTCCTTTTAATGCCAATAGCCGTCTTTCTCTGGTGGATTGGCTGGAGCCTTCATTGGGAGGATCCAACTGAACAGAACGATTATTCTGTTGGAAGTGCTTTTTTAGACTTAGGCTTCTGCACATGATTCTTCTAAAATCCAACATCTATCAGATCAGGGACTTTTATGTGCAAATCGACTGGCAGTTTTAGCTAAACAAGTACATCTGAAGACATTTTAACCTTGTAGATGGAGGGTTATACAGACATGACCATAAAAAGAATTTACTTGAATATAGTTAGCCATTAAGAAAGTGAACGGAGATTTTCGAGTTTAGATGCGTAGTGGAAGTAGAGTTAAGAGAATTCAGAAATTGTTGCCAACAGAAGAAATAGGAATTGCTAACATTCTAGAAGGCAAATCCGCTGAAGTGGATGGGCGCTTGAAGGAAGGTTTGCCAATCATTAGTTGCGAATGCGGAGCCGAAATACTGGTGGTGCCAGATTTACAGGCTATGAATCGTGCCATCAAGACTCATGTTGCCGAACACAGAAAAAAAGAAAGAAACACTCAGAAGAGGGCAGTCACCTCTGGCAAAATCAATCAACTGCTAAGCCAACTTACACTGATAAAAATGACCCAACAAAACGATACTTAGTTTCTTGATTCTGATAGAGGCGCGATGAGCATTCATGCGCGTTTACTCTCGAAGGATACATTAACTGGTCGACCCGCCTTTATGAGGCAGAACAATAGCAAATATGCGGTAAAACATTAAAACAGTAATTTAACTTCGAAAAGGGAAAATCTAAATTTGAGACGATCCAAACTGGAAACGTGTTTGAGCATTCTTGAGACATTAGCTAGTCATGGTCCTTTAAAGATAACTCACGTAATGCAAAAGGCTAACCTCAACTGCAACGTACTGAAGAATTATTTTGATTTTCTGATTACACAAGGTGCAGTTGAAGCGAAGTATGTTGAGCGGGATAGAATTGTTTACGCGATTACTGAGCGTGGCTTGTACTTGATCAGGTACTTCAAAGAACTGAACCAAGTGATTCCAACTGTGAAAATTAGAAGTGAAATCCCTTTAACCAAAGCAAAGAATGAACTTAACCAGAATGAACACAAAGAATATTGTTAATCCTCACAGATGTCACCTATAAATTATTGGGAAAACAAACTTGTTTCTTCAAACAAAAACACAGTGTACTTTTTTGGCGATTTGATGTTTGGCCTACTTTGCGAGAAGTTGAATTGTTTGAACGATTTAAAGCGTAACTTTCCCAAGTTTGTTATCGATAGGTTACTTTAGTTGTTTATTGATTTGTTTTTAATTCTTCGGATTCACTCCACGCAGTCTCAAAGTATCCTTTCAGCACGCCGATAAGGTTGGTGTCGGTTGTCCACAATGCTGAAGTTTCTTCAGCCGTACTCTTTCTATTGGTGGTTGAAATCATGGCTTCTCTGCCATCAAAAACTGCGAACCGGTTCAGGGGTTGATGGTGAAACCTAATACTAACAGACTCGATGTTTATGGTGTGTTGTACGTCTTTCGTTTGGGATTCATCAAGTTTGAAATCTTCAATAATCACTTTAACTTCCACTCTGTTATGAATTGCTTTTTTGATTTCAGCGACAAGAAGAGATGTGACATGCGAGATTTCTTTCTGGGTATCAATCCAGAAAACATTAATTTTAGAGCTGGCAATTAAACTGTTTATTTTAGCGAGTACTGCTTTACCTTCTGGTATTAGAGCATATCGACTTTCTTCTTCACCCAAAACAATAGGCTGTACCCACATCGACTTAGATAGGACTTGAAATTTCGCTTTCATTGAGGCTATTCTTTCATCAGATTTGACTTTTTCATCAACTATTAAAGAAGCCAAAGCACCGGCAACAGGAGTAGCCCGAATCATGGCTGGTTTGCCGAGTAACTTTTCTACTAGACCCATCTTTTCAAGTGCTGGCAAAACCTTGTATACATCTTCTCGCCTTACCGAAGAAGATTTCGCTATCATACCAACTGGAACGTTGCCTAATTTAAGTATGGTTTGATAAACTTTTGCTTGATTAGGGCTTAACCCCAGTCCCATTAATAGATCTGTCTTGTCCAATTCGGACAATTTTCATCCATCTGCCTCAAGGCAAAACTGGAACTGCTGACAAGTAATAGTCTGAAGTAATATTTAAGCTTTCTTAAGGCTCAATAAGCTAAATTAGCCATAATCTATCGAGAATGTGTTAATAGAACGTTAGAACAGCCCTATTTTAGCGCGTGCGCACAATATTAACTCTTGGAATCCATTCTCTCTTTCTGTTCCTCAGATATTTAGCGAACAAGAGAGCTTCTTCGTTGATTAATGCCTCTACTTACTTTTTCTATTGTGTCCTGTTCTGGAATCTTGAAGCTCTTATTGTGGTTGAGAAGCCTTTTAATCCCAAATTGCCACCACGTCTACCAATGAGATTATAGAAATGACTGAAATTAATAAATCGCCTGAAAACTGCCCCTAAGGGAGTTCGAATCTCTCCCGGGCTACTTTGTCCCAGGCGTGAATTCATACTTTTTTGACCTTGACTCTCGTATATTTCTTTGATCATCTGCTGCTTTAAAACAGCTGTTAATTGTGTCAGTTGAGTTTGTTCTAGTTGGGCTCGGTCTATGACGGTTACATTGGATTGCGCTAATGCTTCTCTGGACATCACTTGGTCAGGGTTGAGTCCCCATGCGCGAATCATTTCTTTGAGGGCTTCAAGTTTGTTTAGGCGAGTTTTTGGTTTTATGCTTAGGCCTGAGGAGATGTATACGCCGCGGAGGTATTCTATGCCTTTCATGCGTATGTCGTGATAGGTGCTGATTGTGTGTCCCATCATGTATTCGATGTAATCGGTTTGAATGCTAAGTGCGGCTAGCTGTGTCCGGAAGTATTTGCGAATGCTGTGGGCTCTTAGGTCGTAGCGTCTTCCTCGAGGGTTGCTGGTTACTAATCCTGCTTTGACGTAGAGGTTGTGGACAACTGAGTGAATTCTGCCTGTTGTTATTGGTTTGGCAAGGTTGCTTTGTCCATCGCGTATTAATGGTGAGTTGTCGTGGATAATTTCTGGTTGTTTTCGCCCTGTTGGGCTGCCTTGTTTTCGTAAGTCCAAGTAGGCTTTGAGATATTCGGCTGCTTCCAGTCCCAGGAATGTGTCGTAGTCGTGGTATTTGCCCTTGGTTATCTCTGATTCAACATGCACGTGGATTGGGATTATGCCTTTTTCTAGGTCGCGTCTGACATGGCGATACTGTAGCTTGGATAGAGTGCCGATGCGAAATCCGCCTAACGCCAGTAGCGATATTATTACTCGTTCGCGTAGATCGGCTAAGTCGAGCATTTTTTGTAGCTCTTCAGGTGTTGGTGCTCTATCTTCGTAGACGCTTCTTTTACTCAGATTGTAAGGAAGTTCAAGTTTTAGTCCGTTGCAGCGGAATAATGCTTTGACGCCCTTAACGTGATTGCTTACGGTTCCTGGTGCCAAGTTTTCGGCTTGCAGGTTGGCGACGAAGTCATCTAGCATGCGGCTAGTCTGCGAAAGAGCTTTTGGTTTTGGGTCTCCGTCTTGATCTTGGCAGGCTTTGACAAGTTGGTCGGGTTGGGTGTTTGTCCAGAGACTGAAGCGGTGGACGCCGTAGATGTATTGGTAGAGGGTGGCTGGGCTGCCTGTTCTGTGACGTAAGAGGTGTTTTGCTAGTTCTATGGTTGTGGTGTTTTGGAAGGTTAAGGTTACGAGGCTTGGCATTTTGGTTAGTAATGCGTCGATTATGTATTGTTGGAGCTTTTTGTCTGCGGCTGTCTCTGCTTCAGGCAAGGTGAGAGTTAGTGGTTTTTGCAGTTTGGTGCCTCGGGAGCTCTCCGTTATGGTTACGGTTTTCATTTTTTTGCTCCCGTCCTGTTTCTTTTTGGAGTTTTTCGCTTCTTTGGCTGAAGCGCATACTCTGCTTTATCTGTAGTTTCTTGAGAATTTAAGTGCCACTTTGAACTTTCTTGTAGTGGTAGCTTGCGGATTTCTATGATGCAGCTCTTTAAAATAATTAGTCCGTTGCTTTGACCGCTGCAGAGTTCAGCATTTGGCATTGTTCGGTCGTGCTCGACGAGAATTATTTCGCCGTTTTCTCTTGATAGCCAGCCGATGGTTTCCCTCTCCATTGCTTCTTCCATGGGTTGCTGAATGTTTTTGAAGAGAACGTGGTCTTTATAGCGGATATAAACAGGCGAACCCAAGGAAAAAGTAAGAGGAGTCACTATGTTGCCTCACGTTCTTGGTTAAGTTTGGGTTTTTACTGGTGCTCTTCCGATGAATTGTTTTTCCGCGCCGCTGAATCTTACGGTGAAGTTGCAATCGCCTATTTGGATAACGGGTTCTTTGTCTTGTTTTTTAATTAATTCTGAGAGAGCTTCTGCCCCAGGCGTGTTTGTGAAGATCCAGCCTGCCTCGTTAGGTTTGCAGTCTTCTTTTGAATTGTAGGTTTTCCACGGCAGCTTTTCAAGATCTTGCGATATTAGTTGAGTCTTTTTCGGCGTTTCCCTTGGGACTGGTTTATGTGTGGAAAGCCATCCATCGATAAGTCCGCTGAGGTTTGCTTTTGCGGCTTCAAGCTCAGCTGGATTTTCGACAGACGCTTCAATCTCAAAGTAGTTTTTTACCCATTCATCTGCTTCGCCAGGTCTAGATGTTTTTCCTTTGCCCACAACCAGTCGTTTCAATTGCAATCTTTTAGGTGCCTCCTATCGCTTTTTTATTGTCCCAAGAAAAGTTTTGGAAGCTTTGATATTGCTGCATTGTTGTAGTCAATTCTTTTTCGGTTTTATTTTGGTGTAGACGTTCATGAATGCGGCTATGGCGCCTTCCCAGAAAGCGTCAGAAGCGTCTGAGGGGTAAGTTATGCTGTTGTCTCGGCAAAAACTGCCCATCATATGTGCCATACCTTTTTTAGCTTGATATGTTGCGGCTTCTGGGGAAAGCGAAGGTGAATCACCAAGCAAACCGCCTTCACCGCCTTCCAAAATAGTTGCGCTCACTCGTGGATACCATATGTCAAATTCTTTCAGAGACATTTTTGGCGCTATCTGATAGAATAGTATCTGGCCTTGCTTGTAGGCTTCATTGCTTTCGGCTTTAAGCTTTTCAAGTATTGATGCTATGTCTATTTGGCTGCGGGTATCTATGTATTCTACTACTGCTTTTCGGCAGATTTCGGACCAGTTCACTTCAGGGTATTTTTCCATTTTTCCGGCTATTTCGTCGGAAAGGTAAATTGTTACGTTTTTTGGCATTTTATACTCCTCTTTCCGTTGGGTAGTTATGCGTAATCTTAAAATATAAAGTATTCTGTGTATTCTGTGGTTTGACTGCAGACTCTTTCAAGGTTGCTGTTGAAGATGAGGTGATTTCAGCAAGTTGAAGTAAAGTGCATGCAGAAGTGCGATAGGTTTGAGGGAAAAGATGATAATTCAGAGGGTGACAAAATTTAGAAAAATTGCTCTGTTAAAATTCAAAATAATGTTGGAAGTGAGCGTAAAATTTGTCCACTAATGGTGAAAAATTGCCAGAAATGGAGGATATTGTTGCGGAGAAAGCTTTGGAAAATGAGCCTTTTCGCGAAATAGGCGAAAATGGGGGTTTTCAGCTGGAAGAAAATGAGCATTTCAGCACAAAGAAGGAGCATTCTAAGGTGAAAGAGGCGTCTTATCGCAGGGTTTCGGCCTATACTAAGAGTGTAGTGCAGTATAAACGGGAAAGGGAGCGTAGACGTCAGGTGAGGGTTTTGGCTGAGAAGGGTTTTACGCAGAAGCAGATCGCCGATGAGCTTGGTGTTTCAACAAGGACTGTTAAGCGTGATTGGGATAAGACACGATCCTACGTTAAGGGTCAAGTCAACAGGGAAATTATGCAGGTTGCGGATGCGCGGAGGAGAGAGTTTGAGCAGCGTTATAAAGGGTTAACTGTCAATGAAGAGCTTCGGCTTCTCAAACAAGACCTTAGAATTGCAGCCAAGAGCGTACATCGGCTGCTGGCGAGCCATGGGCGGCGAGAATCACATCCGCAGACTGCTCGACAATTAGATTACATTTTGGATCTTGATAATCCGACGGTTGATGGTTTTCCCAGTATGATTTTTCCCCCACAAAGCCGGTTTCCGCTCGCGGAAGGGTTTGAAATGAAGTTCTACGCAATAAAAAATGGAGAAAAAAGAGAACTCTTCAATATCGGCATTTCAACAAAAAACACTGCGCCTTTCTAATAGCAAATATTTGATTCAATGATCTTATAAAAAAGCCATTAAGGCTTAGGGCTCATTCTCGGGGTTATCAGGTTCATCTGGAACTGGCCAATCCCCCTTTTCGTCGTCTGGTTCTTCTTCAAACAAAATTTCAGTCTTCTCCATCAAAAGTCGTCCTCTTCCTCATCATTGAATTCTGGAGGAAACATAGGGTCGTCAAAGAGCATCAAACCGTCCCCCTCACTATCCTCAATTATGTCGCTCGCGGCTTGATTGGTCGGAGATGAAGGTTCTTGATTTGTTGAGCTGTAAGTCGGCCGCGATTCTTTTTTTCTGAACAATGCAGAAAAGATTGCAATGGCAATCAGCGCTCCTACGAAGAGTACGGAAACAATAAAGATTGTAAGCAAGACGGAAAATGCATCCAATCTTTCACCTAGTGTCCATGTGTTTTGTTGGTGCTGTCGGTTTATAAATTGTTGTTTAGCAGAGTTTGCCTCACTTTTAGTTGTTCGAGTCTTTCCACTCTTAGCATGCTGGAAAAAAGAACAAAGCTTAAGTTTGGATCGCCTAAAAACTTAACAGGGGGCTGCTAACGTGTTAAGTGAGCTTGCAGAACATAATCAAACCACAGCTAGTAAATCAGTTCTTAGAAAGCTAGGGTTCCGCTTGGGCCCGAGCGGCGTACACATCGGTCGAACAATAATGCTTGAAGAACTCCAGACGCTACTTTCGTGCGTTCCATCTCCAGACGCTCAGAAAGGAGATTATGTAACGGTAATTATAGAGAATAATTGCTTGGGGAAGAGGTCACAGAAAAATCGGGAGCTTTCAGCAAGGCATTTAATGACTCTTTATTCACTCGACCCATCTGTTGCTACCTTTCAAGCTCTTAGATATTTCTGGACACGAGGCGTCAGCAGCCAACCTTTGTTAGCATTGCTCAGTGCATATTCGCGGGATGGCTTGCTTCGAATGAGCGTCCCGTACATTTTATCACTTAAGGAAGGGGAAGTTATTGATCGAACGGCTTTCAAAGAGTTTCTTGATAAGGAAGCAGCCGGTCGATTGAGCGAGTTCTGCCTGGGTGGATTGGTTAGAAATGTTTGTGGAAGTCTGATTCGGTCTGGCCATATACAGAGAGCAGGAAGGACTCGTTCGAGGGCTGTAGCTACAGAGGGTTCTGTTTCATACGCCCTTTTTCTTGGTTACTTATTGGGAAGTCGTGGAAAGCAATTATTTTCAACTGAGTTCATGCACTTGCTCGACTCGCCAGTGAATGATTGCATTGCTCTGGCGGAAAATGCGTCATCTCGGGGATGGCTTTCTTTTAAGCGGTTAGAGGATGTAATGGAAGCTCAATTTCCGAATCTCTTGACGAAAGAGCAAATGGATCTGATCCGTCAATAAGGGGAACGAACCTTCGGTGGCTGAGCAGGCAAAAGAAAGAGTGCCTTAATTTATATCCTTCTTATGCTAAAACATAGGCTTGGTGAATTGCCTTGAAGTGTCCAAGATGTGGCTCTGAATTACCTAACAAGCCTTCGAAAGAATGGCCTTTCAGAAAAGGCTACTATCAAGTTAAAGCCTATCCGTGTTCCAACTGCAAGAAAACTACATTCATGTATTATCATGAGGGCAAACTTGGCTTTACCATACCCAAGACATAATTTTTTTCTATAACCGCCCAATTCTTATCAGCTAAAGGCAACTTTTCAAGCGGTAGGCTAGAAAATTTTTTATTGCAGGACAATCCATAATGTCCTGCATGCGCAGGATAGTGTCCTGCAAGCGGTGGCAGTAATGCTTGAACGAAAGCCTGATGAGAAGTATGTTCTTAGTTTCGGTGCAGGACTAAATTCGACGGCTCTTATGATTATGCTCGTTGAGAAGGAGTACCCTTTAGACGAGGTTATTTTCGCCGACACGGGCGCCGAGGTGCCTGAGACCTATGAGCACTTGAAGACAGTTGATTCTTACTTAAGCAAACACGGTGTACCGTTGACGGTTGTTAGGTCTAAGAATGGGACGCTGTATGATACTTGCAAGCGCCGAAAAGTCATACCCTCACAGATTTGGCGCTGGTCCACACGTGACTACAAGATAACGCCCATCTATTCGCACTATCGGTCTTTTGGCGTTCCCGTAAACCAGTATCTTGGCATAGCCTATGAAGAAAGAGACCGCATGAAGGAAAGCGGAGTACCCTACGTTAAGAATGTCTTCCCTCTAGTTGAGAAGCAGATTGCACGCCAAGAGTGCATGGACATAATCTTGCTCTCAGACTTCGATTTCTCAATGCCTGTGAGAAGCGGCTGTTTCTTCTGTCCGTTCAATTCTTTATCGAGATGGACCGAGATTTACGAAAAACATAAGGACCTGTTTATGAAGGCAAAAGAGCTAGAAGAGAATTCAAAGCATTTCCCTAAACAGCGGCTAATGAAATGGACGCTCGGAACTTTGCAGGAAAAACTTGAGAAGAAAGAGACCCTACCCGATGTCTACGTCAAAAGACTCTGTAGCAGTGAGTGCTTAATCTAAGAGTCAGCTGCTTTTTTCTTGCTCTTTAACCCATTCAGCGATAGCTTGTTTACCTGCCTCTTTTGGGCTGAGACCAGCTTTTTTCGATGCTTCAAAAAATTTAGAATGTTCCTCTGGTTCTAAAGGTATTGCCAGTGATTTTATCGGTTTCTTTGGCGGTTTAACATTAATAATGGCTTTCTTGCACTCTTCAGGTTCAAGATTGCAGTCCTTCTTGCATTTAGCTATTATTTCCCGTGCATCCCTTGTTCTTAGGCCTGCTATGGTATAAGCTACCGCGATTCGTCTTTGCACATCAACGATGCTTGCTAATTTAGGATTGTTGTCAATACCGATTTTACCTTCCTTAATAAGTTTCTTTACTTCAACGGGTTGATCATTCATTTTATCAAAAGATTCTATCGTCGGTCTTTTCACACTAAAGCTGTCTGCAAGTTTAGTGGTTGATCCAAACTCTCGGTCGGACACCAGTAATCTGACCGCTTCAGCAATAACAAGTAGCGGTGCTTCCTTCTTTTTCTTGCCCTTCAAGTTTGCACGAACAATTGCTCTCGCTTCTTCTTTATTCATCGCTCTCACTAAGGTGTAAGGCTTGTCGCAGACCTAAGTTAGTCGTAGTTTCCTAATATCCTTTGGCAATTCAGGTTCTCCTGATTTACCTATAAATAGCAAGTTCTAAATAAGAAACTCAGCATACAGTATCAAAACTCTCCTGCAGTAACGTTGATGGCAGCATTCCGATCGCCCTGTTAACGAGACGCAGGGGGAATAGAGGCTCGTGAAGCATGGAAAACCCCAACCTTAACAGTGATATCTTGTCTCGTTTCGGCTTTCGCCTGGAAAAAGGAAACACGCATGCGGCACGTTCAATGATGCTTGACGACCTTCAAGCTTTGTTATCGTGCGTGATCAATCCTAATTCCGTCAAGAGTGATTATCTTAAGGCTATTGTGGAAGAGAACTGCTTAGGCAAACGCTCTGAAAAAACCAGAAAAATCACAAGCATGCATCTTGGTTTTCTTTATGGTTTAGACCCATCAATCACCACGTTTAGGGCTCTGAGGTATTTTTGGGACCGAGACGTTGCTGGACGACCACTCTTGGCTTTGCTTTCTGCTTATGCGCGTGATGGTTTGGTAAGAATGAGCGCCCCTGTGATTCTACCGCTAGCAGAAGGAGAAACCTTTCACAAGGAAAAACTCGAAGAATACATTAACCGAGACAACCCAAACCGTTTCACTGAAGTTTCGCTTAGATCGGTTGTTAGAAACCTTAGCGCTACCTGGACAAAATCAGGACACCTAATCGAAAAAGAAAACAAGATTCGAACCAAAGCAAAAGCCACGGTGGGGTCCACTGCATACGCCCTTTTCTTAGGTTATCTTTGCGGTGTACGGGGCGAAGCTCTCTTCACAACAGAATTCGCAAAGTTGCTGGATTGCTCATCTGCACGTGCGGTGGAGTTGGCGGAAGATGCTTCACGTCGAGGCTGGATTAACTTTAAGCGCATAGGAAAGGTTATGGAGGTTCAGTTTCCAAATTTGTTAACCGCACAAGAAAGGGAGTGGATTCATGAACAGAATTAAGCGACTTATTGAAAAGTACAATGTTCATATTGCTCTACCTTGGGAAGATGTCGCTGCCCCTCAACGCGTTATTTTTTGCGTTTATAAAGAGGATGATGAACTTCAGCTTAGAGCCAAGATTGATGAGTTCGAAATTGTAACTAAACAAGCTGGACATGAATGGGCTGTCTTTGACCTAACTGACACTTTTGCAGTGTGGCTTGCAAATCAACGTTACAAGAAGAGTTATTTTAAGAACCCCGAGTTTCTTTCGGCTCTCTTGCCCCAGTATCTTGAATTTATTAAGAAAGAGTTTGATTGCTTTCTTAAAGCTCACAAAATAAATAGAAATACGGTTGTTGCTTTGAAGGGTGTTGGTTCACTTTTCGGATTTTTAAAAGTGAAAGAAGTTGTTAATGCATTGGCGCCTGCTTTTGAAGGAAGGTTACTGGTTTTTTTCCCCGGAACCTATGATGAGCATAATAATTACCGTTTATTTAATGCGTATGATGGCTGGAATTACCTTGCCTTTCCCATTACAGCTGATAAGGATTTGTATTCATGAAACCGTTAGATAAAGCATTGAGGAATCAGCTTGAAAGAACCGTGCGAGAAGCACGAGGAGTCGCTGAAAAAGCCGCTAAAGACAAGTTAGAGCAGTTAGGTGTTGGAGAAGCCAACCCTTTCCCCCACCTAACAGAAGAAGAGCGTGAGTTAAGACGCAAACTTAGAGTTCACGGTCGCCAATTGGGCGATTCGCTTAACGGCGAAAAAACTCAGACAATGGAACGACTTATCGAGGAAGTCGCTTATGAGCACTGGCACCGAATGCTTTTTGCCCGATTTCTAGCCGAAAATAATCTCCTGATGTATCCTGACCCAGCCAATCCGGTTCCCATAACACTTGAAGAATGCGAGGACCTGGCAGCCAAAGAAGGAGCAAAGAACGGCTGGGAACTCGCAGCCCGCTATGCAGCACGGATGCTTCCACAGATATTTAGGCATAATTCACCTGTATTTCAATTATCCTTACCTCCTGAGCGTCAGCAAGAGTTAGAGCAACTGCTAGATGCGTTGCCTGTTGAGGTTTTCACTGCGTCTGATTCTCTTGGTTGGGTATACCAGTTTTGGCAAGCCAAGCAAAAAGATGAAGTGAACGCATCAGAGTTGAAAATCGGTTCTCGTGAGTTGCCTGCAGTAACTCAACTCTTCACTGAACCCTACATGGTAAATTATTTGCTGGATAATGCTCTGGGTGCCTGGTGGGCATTTCACAGGCTAAGAAAGGACGACTTGACAGCCGCAAAAAGTGAAGAAGAGCTGAGGCTTAAGGCCTCATTGCCAGGCGTTCCCTTAGAATATTTGCGTTTTGTAAAAAAAGACGGGTTATGGGCGCCTACGGCTGGAACTTTTGACGAATGGCCTAAACTCTTGAGCGAACTTAAAGCTCTTGATCCGTGCTGTGGATCAGGTCACTTTTTAGTATCCGCGCTTCTAATGCTTGTTCCTATGCGAATGGAACTTGAAGGGCTTTCTGCCAGAAAAGCCTGTGATGCAGTCTTGCAAGAGAATTTGTATGGGCTAGAAATAGATCAGCGTTGCGTTGAGCTTTCTGCCTTTGCTTTGGCACTAACGGCATGGAAATATCCAGATGCAGGTGGTTACAGAGAGTTACCTGAGTTGCAGATTGCATGGTGCGGTCAATCAGTCAACATTAAAAGAGAAGAATGGTTGACCCTAGCCGAAGATGACCCTGACTTAAGATCACATTTAGACAGGCTTTATTCCTTGTTTAAAGACGCGCCAATATTGGGTAGCTTACTCAATCCTATGATATCTTTTGAAAAAGGTAGTCTATTTGCCAATGATTGGGAAAAAATCGTAAAAATTATTAAAACAAAGCTTGATGAGCAAAAGAATTACGAAAACAACATTGGCATAAATGTCTACGGGATGGAGAAAGCCTTTCAACTACTTGCCATGAAATATCAGTGGATAATTACAAACGTGCCATATCTCGGAGCGGGCAAGCAATCTGAGAAGCTTCTGGAGTATGGAAGGAAAAACTACGACTATGCTGACAATGACCTAGCGACCGTATTTCTTGCTCGATGTCTTGATTATTGTTCTCATGATGGGAATGTAAGCATCGTTCTTCCTCAAAATTGGTTGTTTCTGTCAAGCTACACAAAGCTTCGAGAACGCCTACTGTCAAGAAATACTTGGAAATCAATTACGTGGCTAGGTCCTGGTGCTTTTGATTCAATATCCGGCGAAGTTGTGAAGGCTATACTTCTAGTGATCGGGAAATCGCCACCACAAAGCAATACAAGCTTTACAGGAATTGATGTATCTACATTAACCGGTTCAAAGTTGAAAGCATCAAGACTAGCGGATGCTTCAATACTTACGCTCTCACAATTAAAACAGTTGCATAATCCTAAAAGCATCATTTCTCGTATAGAATTAAGCGCTGGCAAATTGCTGAGCAATTATCTGACAACGAGTAAAGGCGTTTGTACTGGAGATTCAGCCCGATTCATCCAATACTTCTGGGAACAGCCAAAGCTTGCCAATGGCTGGGTTAATTTTCGTACTTCTGTTAGTGAAACGAACATGTTTTCTGGTATGGAAGGCATTCTTTTTTGGCAAGATGGTGCGGGCGAATTCGTAAAATATGTTAAGGAAAGGCTAGACGGCAACATCAGCGCATGGATTAGAGGAAATACCGCTTGGGGTAAAAGAGGCGTTTCTGTCAGTCGGGTCGCTGGCTTATCTGCAACAATTTATACAGGAGAGTTGTTTGACGATAATGCGGCAATCCTAATCCCAAATAATCCCGAAGATTTAGAATCGATTTGGAGTTACTGTTCGAGCGGTAGTTTTGAACAGGATGTACGAAAAGTGAATCAAAAACTGAGCGTTGATAATGAATACTTAAAGTTAATACCATTTGATATAGAATGCTGGAGAGCAATCGCTAAGGAAAAATATCCGATGGGATTGCCTAAACCATATTCTGAAGATCCAACTCAATGGGTCTTCCACGGAAATCCAGCTAAAGGGCAACATCATTTACATATTGCAATAGCTCGCCTGCTAGGTTATCGATGGCCTGGCGAACTTAATTGCAAAATGGAGCTTTCGAGCGAAACGAACTCATGGTTAAAGAAGACAAATGCCTTGCTGTCCTTTGCTGATGTGAACGGTGTTGTGTGTATTCCATCCATAAGGGGAGAACAGAAAGCTGAAGATCGTTTGGAAAACCTTCTCGCAGCTGCTTTTGGTGCTGAGTGGTCACCAGCCAAAAAAGCGGAGTTGCTAGCTCAAGCGGACCATACGGGTAAGACATTAGAATCTTGGTTAAGAGACAAGTTCTTCATTCAACATTGTAGGCTATTCCATGATCGACCGTTCATCTGGCATGTTTGGGATGGCCTAAATGATGGCTTTGCGGCTCTTGTGAACTATCACAAATTGGACTACAAGCTGTTGGAAACTTTAATCTATAATTACTTGGGCGACTGGATTAGCCAACAGAGACAAGAGAAGGCTCGCGGTGTAGATGGAGCGGAAACAAAATTAGACGCCGCCGAAGGGCTGAAGAAACGCTTGGAACTTATTCTTAAAGGCGAAAAGCCTTACGACATTTTTGTGCGGTGGAAACCCATTGAACAGCAACCTATCGGCTGGACTCCTGACTTAAACGACGGTGTAAGAGTAAACATTCGACCGTTCGTGACTATGCCAGACGGAAAGAAAGGCGCAGGCGTGCTACGTAATAAACCTAATATTACTTGGGATAAAGATAGGGGTAGAGATGTAGAATCCGCACCATGGTTTAAACTAGGTCCATCGTATGGTGGACATGCGGGTGACCGCATAAATGACCACCATCTAAGCCTATCTGAGAAACGTACAGCAGAGGAGAAAATGATTCAAAGTAACTCGAGGATTCAAAAATGATAAACCAAGAAATATACCTAAGGGATCCAACCCTTCATAAACTCGCCAACGATGGAGTGGCACATGTCAACGACCAAGCAAATTCGATACTCAGAAATGAACTTGAAACCTTCGTTTGCGAGGGAGAATATGCCAGAGGGCTGGAACACATCCTTGAGACATTTCTCAACAATATAGAACAACCAAAGCAGCCCGGCGTCTGGATAAGCGGCTTTTTCGGCTCAGGCAAATCACACATGGTCAAAATGCTTCGAGCCCTGTGGGTAGATACGCATTTTGATGACGGAGCAACAGCACGTGGCATAGCGCAACTTCCAACCAATATTATTACCCTTTTAAAAGAACTTAGTACCCAAGCAAAGCGATACGGTGGACTCCACGCGGCATCGGGAACACTAGAAGCAAGCCCCAGCGGAAGCGTACGTTTAGCCCTCCTGAGTATTATATTTGAATCGATTAACCTTCCTGAAAAATATCCCTTTGCCCGCTTTGTAATGTGGCTCCAACACGAAGGAATTTACGAAACAGTCCGCCATACTGTTGAACAAAGTGGCCTTAACTGGGAAGAAGAGCTTGCAAATTTCTACGTCGCCGAAGAACTTCACAAGGCACTTGTAAAGGCTAAACCTAATATATTTCCTACACAATCCGCCTGTGCTGAAATTCTTAAGAATTTCTACCCCAATGTGCAAGACGTTTCCAGCGAGGAAATGGTAAAAGCAATTCGTCAGGCATTAAATAAAGACGGCAAGTTTCCACTAACCCTAGTTGCCTTAGACGAGATCCAACAGTTTATCGGTTCAGACACACAACGGTCTTTGGATGTTCAAGAAGTTGTGGAGGCATGCAGCGAGAGCTTTGGAGGAAAGCTGCTTTTCTTAGGCACGGGGCAAACAGCCATCACAGGGACATCAAACCTAAGAAAACTCGAAGGACGATTCACCGTCAGAGTGGAATTATCTGATACAGACGTAGATGCAGTTATTCGCAAAGTAATTTTAGCTAAAAAACCGAGCGCCATTGATCCCCTCAAAAAGATAATGCAAACCAACATAGGAGAAATTTCTCGTCACCTCTCAGGGACAACTCTTGCCCACAAACAAGAGGATTTCAACTATTTTGTCCAAGACTACCCAATCTTGCCTGTTAGACGCCGCTTCTGGGAAAGCATCTTCAATGTTCTAGATCCAACTGCCAGTCAACTCCGAAACCAATTAAGCATGGTTCACAAAGCCATCCAAAGCAACATAACCAAGGAAATAGGTAACGTAATTCCGGCGGATTACCTCTATTTTGACTCCGCAGATAAGATGCAACAATTCCGTGTACTGCCAAGGAACGTTTATGAGAAAACAAAGAGCTGGAAAAATGATCCCTCAGAAGATAAACGTCTTCTAGCACGTGCATGCGGTCTTATCTTTCTCATTAACAAGCTTGAATCTAGCAATCGCGAAATAGGCATCAAAGCAAACGTAGATACAATTGCTGATTTAATGGTAGAGGACTTAAATGAAGGAAGCAGCTCTCTACGAAACAAACTTCCTGGATTGTTAGATGGTTGCAAGGAACTTATAATCAAGGTACGCGACGAATACCGCATCCAAACTGCCCAAAGCGCTGAATGGTCGAACGAATTCCAAAATCAACGCGCCGCGCTCATAAACGAAAGTTCCCACCGCATCGAATCAGAACGAGATGATCGCATCCGCAGTCACTTCTCTAAACTAGTAAAAACACTTCAAATTAACCAAGGCAACTCCAACGTCCCACGAGAAATCCACCCTACGTTTGACCCCCAACTTCCTACAGACAGTGATAAAAAAGTCTACGTCTGGATACGGGATGGTTGGAGCATAGATGACGCATCAGTTCTTGCAGACGCAAGACAAGCAAGGGATCAATCGCCAACTATCTTCATCTTTATTCCCAAACGCTCAGCGGATGATTTACGCCAAAACATAATTGACTACAAAGCTGCTAACGCCACAATAGAAAAAAAAGGATTGCCCGACAATCCTGAAGGCAAAGAAGCTTACGCTGCAATAGAAACTATACGTAGAACTGCCGACAGCAAAATAGAGGAGCTGCTAGACGACGTCTTCTCTGGAGCCAGAGTCTACCAAGGCGGCGGAAACGAAATTCCTGGAAGCAATCTGCAAGAAATGATTTTAGACGCATCTGAGAAATCATTCCAAAGGCTCTATCCCCAATTTGATACTGCTGATGACGCTGGATGGGGAGCCGTCTATATCAAAGCCAAACAAGGTTCACCAGATGCACTTAAAACTGTACACTTTGACGGCGAACCCGCAAAGAATCCTGTTTGCAAAGCTATTTTAGGGTACATTGCAGGGGGTAAAAAGGGAACAGAGATACGTACCTACTTCGAAGACCCGCCGTACGGTTGGTCCAGAGATGCAGTGGATGGCGGAATCCAAGTGCTCCTCATATGCAATTTAATTCTGGCCCAAGATGAACGTTGGCAAATAGTAGACCCCAAAGACCTGGAACGAAAAGCAATCGGCAAGGCAACATTCAAAATAGAATCGATCTTAGTAACAACAGACCAACGACTCCAAATTCGCAAACTACTTCAACATGCGGGCATCGCAACAAAACCTGGCGAAGAGCTAGCAAATACCGAAAGCTTCATCGAGAAAATGGAAGAACTAGCAACAAACGCAGGCGGAGACCCCCCAAAACCAGCACAACCAGACAAATTAATAATAGATGAAATTCGACGGACCGCAGGCAATGAGCAACTTCTGGCTATCTATAACCGCAGTGAAGAATTAACAAAAAAATTCGACGAGTGGACAGCACTTGCCGCCAATATACAAAAACGGTGGGAATCATGGCTAAGCCTCAAGGAGTTACTCCAATATACCGACGACATAAAAGAATCCGAGGCAACAAAGCAACAAGCAACAGCCATTGAAGAACACCGGCTATTACTTGCAGAACCCGACCTAATTTCGCCGCTAATCCGACCATTAGAAGATGCATTAAGAAAAGAAATCACTCAATACAACAAACGCTACACAATCGAATTCACTAATCAAAACCAATTGCTAGAACGAGACTCATCATGGAAGGAACTAACTCAGACGTCACAAGAGGAAATAAAAGAAAAATCCAACATAGCAGAAATAGACGAAATAACAATCGGAACACGAGAAGACGTAATAGAAGAACTCAAACAGCATCCTCTCCACTCATGGAACGACCGAATAGATGCACTTGCAGGACGCTTCGAACGTGCCCGAGAATTGGCCGCCAAAGAGCTTGAACCTAAAACGCAAATCGTAAAAATCCCGCGAAGAACCCTCAAGACTGAAGAAGACATCGAGTCATGGCTTGAAGAAGTCAGAGAAAAACTTAAGGCAGCACTAAATAAAGGACCAATTGTCATCCAGTAAAAGGATAAATCAAGCTTAGGGTAACATAAATGCAGGTTATTGACTATCTCATAAATAAAATTCACGCTACGGCAACAAACTACAACCCAGATATACAAACTGTTCCAGCCTGCGTCTTATGGCTTGACAGCGAAAACCAATGGAAAGATGCAACTCAAGCTTTTCTGACCAAGCTGCCTGAATTACTGGTTTTTGGAGAATACTGTCCTGAGAAACGTACGGGACCTGCAATCTGGCTACGCTGTGCTATTGCTGGGAAAGCAGATGAAATTCAACTTCCCACAGATAGAATTCCCATTATTTATTTACCTGGAACAGGGCGTCAAGATCTTAGAGCCGACAAAATCAAAGAAGCGCTAAGGCCTCTTGCAGAACTCCAATATCGAAGCGTTGTGTGGTCACAAATTAACTCCAAAGACTGGACAGTACTAGCATTTCTCAAATCAGATCAAGGCGGCTTGGGATTAGATGTAGCTCAAGACAATGACACCAAGAACGCCATGCTTCGAGCACTCGATCCACTCTTAGACATGGATATAGAAGCGCTCAAGGGAGAAAGACTTGATAAAGATTTTTTCAACTCGATTTACGCTGGGGATTACGTACGGCTTGTTCTGCAGTGGCTTGATCAAGGCGACTCCTTCAAGACAAACTTGGGCGAGAAAAGATGGCAAGCATTTGTCGAAATGTGCGAATCAAAGCTAACTTTTAATCCCGACAAAGATGGCCCACTTTCAGGCGCTAAAAAGCTGGCATCTCGAGACAGCCAATGGCAACCTGTATGGGACAGATTCTGCGAAGCCCCAAAACGTTACCCCAATATACCAAAAAGGGTTAGGAACTGCAAGCCGCCAGCAAGCATGGATTGGTATAGCCCAGGAAAGACAACGTACAATAGATGGCCTCAATGGAACGACGCACAAGAAAACAATCTCCGAAAAAGCTTGAGCGATATTGACAACAACCCGCCCTTAAAGGCAAGGGAAAAAATCCTGGAACTTGAAAAAGAACACCGGTCAAGACGAAACCTAATATGGGCAGAGTTATGCGAAGCCCCACTTGCTCAATCACTGGAACACCTGGCTATTCTCGCAGAGACAACAGCTAAGAGACTGGTGATGGGTTCCGCAGACGATCTCATGAAAGAATACCAAAGCACAGGTTGGCAAGCAGATGATGCTGTGCTACGAGCGTTGGCCTATGTAGAGAAACAGCAAGATATTGAGGTGATAACCAAATCAATAAGAGCCATCTACGTTCCCTGGGCTGAAGAATCAGCAAGATACCTTCAAAAAGTGATAGACGAAAATGGTTACCCACTTCAACGTTCAGACAAAAAGAAAGACGGCGACCATAAAAACGGGGACTGTATACTCTTTGTAGATGGCTTACGGTTTGATGCGGCAAAAAGGCTCGCTGGCTTGCTAAAAGTGTGTGGCTACCAAATTAAAGAAAAGCCTGCTTGGGCTCCACTTCCAACCGTTACCTCAACAGGCAAACCTGCTGTTTCTCCAATTAAAAACAGAATTGTTGGAAAGGATGCTGCGAATTCGTTTGAACCATCAGTTGCAGATACCGGTCAACCTCTCAATGCATACTATCTCAAAAAATTATTGATTGAAGCTGGATGGCAAATTCTCGACGTCAACCAAAGCGGCGATGTCAACGGTAATGGATGGATCGAATTTGGAGACATCGACCGTGCGGGACATGAAAGAGGATGGAAAATAGTTAAACAAATTGACGCAATATTGGCCGACATAAGTGACCAAGTAATCACATTATTAAATTCTGGATGGAAAAAAGTCAAAATAGTTACAGATCACGGTTGGCTCCTCATGCCAGGTGATCTACCAAAAATTGAGTTGCCAAGCGCTCAAACTGCAACTAAATGGGGCCGCTGCGCCGCCATAAAACCTGGCGCAGTAACAGATGGACAGTTGTATCCATGGTACTGGAATCCTAACCAACACTTTGCCCTAGCCAATGGCATCAGCTGCTTTCGTAACGGAACAGAATACGACCACGGCGGAATCAGCCTACAGGAATGCGTAATCATGGAACTCGAAGTCTCCCCTAGCGAATCGCATACTTTCCACATTGCGCCTGAAATAACCGATATAGCATGGAAGGGTTTGCGATGCACAATCGCAACCGACAGCGTCTATGAAGGACTCTCTTTAGACATACGAACGCAGCCCGGTGACTCAACATCAAGCATTGTGGTTCGCACTCAACCCCTCAAGGAAAACGGAACAGCATCAGTCGTGGTGGAAAACGAAGACTTAGAAGGTTCCAATTCCACCATAGTACTTATCAATCAAAAAGGGGAACTCGTAGCCCAAATAGATACTTTCGTTGGCGGGGAAGAAAATAGATGACCGAATTAGACCAAATAGACAAGTTAGCCGCATCTTCGCTCGATGGGTACATTGTTAGAAAAGACCTTGTTCGCACTTTTAGCCGCCAATTCCCCGTCCCAACATACGTAGTGGAATTCCTCTTAGGACGCTATTGCGCAAGCATAAACCAAAAAGAAATCGACGAAGGCTTAGAGATCGTCCAACGTCAGCTAGAATCCCGAACAGTCAAAGCCGGGGAAGAGGAATTATTCAAGTCAAGAGCCAGAGAAAACGGCGAAGTAAAACTTATCGACCTTATCACGGCAAGGCTGGATGCCAAAACCGATTCATACGTAGCAACCCTGCCAAGCCTCCAATTAACAGACGCTCGGATTCCAGATGAAATGGTAAGACAACACGAGCGAATGCTTACTGGAGGTTTCTACGCTGAAATCACATTAACCTATGATCCAACAATCACTGAAGAAAACAAAGGTAGACCTTTCGGAGTAACAAATCTTAGGGAGATTCAGTTATCAAAACATGATATACTTGACATATTAGCAAAAGCCAGAAAGAATTTCTCAACAGAAGAGTGGAAAGCCTTTTTGCTCCGTAGCATAGGAATCGAATCAGCAACACTACAGGAAAGAGCAAAAAACGCATTACTTCTAAGAATGGTGCCCTTCGTAGAAAGAAACTACAATCAAGTAGAATTGGGACCAAGAGGCACCGGTAAAAGTCACCTCTTCCAACAAATCTCACCGTACGCCCACTTAATCTCAGGCGGGAAAGCCACCGTGGCCAAAATGTTCGTTAATAACTCAACCGGTCAAAGAGGACTCGTCTGCCAATACGACGTCGTCTGCTTCGACGAAATATCAGGCATCTCTTTTGACCAAAAAGACGGCGTAAACATAATGAAAGGCTACATGGAATCAGGCGAGTTCAGTAGAGGAAAAGAAAACATACGCGCCGCAGGAAGCATAGTTCTAGTAGGCAATTTCGAGGTCGACGTCGAGCATCAGCAAAGAATAGGGCATCTTTTTGGTCCTATGCCCGAGGAAATTAGGAACGATACCGCATTTATGGATCGCATTCATGCCTATGTACCGGGGTGGGACGTGCCAAAAATCGGCAAAGAATTTCTTACTAATCACTTTGGGCTAGTAAGCGATTTCCTTTCTGAATGCTGGAGCGAGCTGCGAAACCAAAGCAGACTCCCTCAACTCCAAGGCAGAGCACTATATGGCGGAGCACTGAGCCCCAGAGATGTCAACGCAGTCAATAAAACTGCCAGCGGATTACTGAAATTACTCTATCCAGAACCTAACTCAGAAATCCCCGATGAAGAACTCGAGTGGGCTATCAGAATAGCAATGGAGTCTAGACGCCGAGTCAAGGAGCAGCAGAAGAGAATAGGCTCAGCAGAATTCAGAAACACCGCTTTTAGCTACGTTCTCGGAGTAGACGGTATCGAAAAATTTGTCTCAACACCTGAACTTCTTAGCGAAAACAGCATAGGTGGAGACCCTCTGGAGCCAGGGCAAGTGTGGACCATAAACCCCGACGTAGCTGACGAGCATCCCGGACTATACAGAATAGAGGTAAATGAGGGACCAGGAACAGGTGTAAAGATCCTCAACAAACCCGCACCTTCCGCATTCCGGGAAAGCGTCAGCTATGCAGAACAAAACCTCTACGCTCGATCGGTCCAATTAGTCGGCGATAAAGACCCAAGAAACCACGAATTCACCGTCCAACTAAGAGCTTTTGATCTTTCGAAATCAGGTGCCAAGCTAGGAGTGGCAACGTTAATTGCTCTCTGTACGTCCCTACTGAAGAGAAACGTTCGCGGCGGGCTAGTTATTGTTGGAGAAATCGCTCTTGGCGGATCGATTGAACCTCTCAATAATCCGGTTTCTATGGCCGAAGTAGCAGTAGAAAAAGGTGCAACGAGTTTACTGATGCCCATTTCCAGCAGGCGCCAGCTTATTGACTTGCCTGATGAGTTGGCAACCAAGATTGCTATCCAATTTTATTCTGATGCACGAGATGCATTAGTTAAGGCTATCGAAGTCAGTTAGAGAAACCCTTTCTTAACAACCTTCCTTTTTTTGCACTGTTCGATTTAGAAAGCTGGTTTTTTTTCCTTTATAGAAACAATTAAAAACAAACCTACTGTTAAATTGATAGGCAATAAGGCTAACAGTCGTTTGGTGATGACTCTTGCTGAATGGTATTAAGGTGAAGAATTTCAGATCGCTGCACGATGCGCAATTTGAGATTAAACCGATTACACTGTTAATAGGTCCAAATAACAGCGGCAAATCTTCATTAATTTCTCTGTTGACGACTCTTAAGCAAACATTGAGTAGTCGCAGCGATAAATCTCCCTTAATCTTAGAAGGACCATTAGTTCAACTAGGCAGTTACCGAGATGTTGTTTACGGACATAAAATAGAGAATGAAATTGAGGTAGGGCTTACTTTTTCAAAAAAAGGCTTTTCTGCCCTACTCCTTAGGGCACCAAATAGCAGCGAAAACAGTTCTATCTTTGAAATTTCCAGATTTTTGCCACATTCAATCACTTTCCGAGTAAAATATGACGAGAGAAGCGAAACAATTTTCCTGAAAGATTTGAAAGTGAATCGAAATGAGGCAGATTCCCTTATTAATGTTGAAAATAAGGTTATAGTCAGCCTCTTCAATAAAGATCTTAAGACACCAATTGAAATTTCGTCAGATAAAAGTCTACAAGAGCCTAGAACAAGTCGTATTTTCGTTACCCAGAGACATTTTATGTGGTCTGTTTCTATGCCCTTAGAGACAAAGGGAGTTATGATCAATGAACTTTGGCTAAGAAGATATCCCAATGCAATCGAAGAATATTTCCAAGAATTTCTCTTATACTTAGGCCCTCTCAGAGAATATCCCAAAAGGTACTACATATCTTCAGGCGAGAAACCCTCAGACGTAGGTCTTCGAGGCGAGAAAACAATAGATTACTTGTATTCCTTGTATGAAGAGAATATTCGCAAAATTAATTACTGGTTCAGAAAATTCGAAATGGCAGAGAGTATAACGATTGAAAAACTTTCTCCCAAAGCGAGTATCTGGAAAGTTGAACTTAAAAACATGCGGACCGGGTCTAACGATAACTTAAAAGACGTTGGTTTCGGCATTTCACAAGTACTGCCGATCGTTACAGAAGGAATAACGGCTAAGAAGGGTACGCTTCTACTAATCGAACAGCCAGAAATACACCTTCACCCCAAAGCTCAGGCTGAATTAGCTGATTTATTTATTGATCTAGCCAAAAGCGATAAGACCTCTGTAATAGAGACTCACAGTGAACACATGATGCTAAGATTTGCGCGTAGAATTGCAGAAGGCGAATTGAAAAGGGAAGATATTGTTTTGTACGAATTTACTTTAGATTCAAACGGCACAATTGTCAAGCGAATTGATTTTGATAAAAACGGAAACATAGAATACTGGCCTGCAGGTTTTTTTGAAACTGACTTGCAAGAAACCATGCAGCACCTGAAGGCACAAACAAACAAGCATTCAGAGGAAGTCGAAAATGGTGATGTTGGTTCTTGATACGAATATTTTGGAATTAGCAACGCCCAAGCACGGCAGTGATTTCAACAGTGAAGCTAGCGAGTTAATTTGGCGAATCCTTAATGATCAAAATCAATCTATCGCCGTTGATAACGAAGGAAAAATTGTTGAACGAGAATACAATCCTCATTTAAATGGTAATCAGACGCTTATAACTTGGTTTATGAATATGAGATTGAGAAATAAAGTAAAAAAGAGACCGGGGATAGGGTTCCAAATTGGCAATTTACAGGAAATGGATAATTGTTTCGCTTGTGTCTCTATAAGAACTCCTGATAAAATCCTTGTTTCAGAGGATAGCGATTTTCAAGGTAACGTGAAAAAGGAACTGGCAAAAAAGGGCGTCAAGGTAATGAAAACCAACCAATGCCACAGACTAATTTGCAGAGTGTAATTGGACTATGGCATTTACTTTGTACGCTAATTAGAAACTTTTTGAGAAGCGATAGTCGAGATAAATCAACCCTGAAAAAAGCGTCTTCAGGGAAGAGTTAAATTTAGAATCGCTTTTAAAAGACTGACATGCAATCAGCAAACTCTCGATTACCAGAAACAACAGAGGACATATTTGCCTCCTTAAATCCTCAACAAAAAGAAGCTGTAAGAGAAATTGATAACCCACTTCTAATAATTGCAGGTGCCGGATCGGGAAAGACACTTACTGTTGCTAGCAAAATCGCCTATTTGATCCAACAGGGTGCAGAACCCGAGAACATACTAGCATTGGCATTTAATCAGAAGGCTGCAGAGGAACTTAAAGTAAGGGTCATGGGTATGCTAGAAACCTCTGAGGACCTGAGCATATCCACTTTTCATTCGTTCTGCAACCAAGTCATCCAAGACAATATTCTAAACACTAAACTTAATGCAAACTTTAAGGTGATCACAGACACCGCTCAACTGGTCTATCTAACTAAAAACATTAACCGATTTGGCATTGAACATTTGGAATTTAATCATGAACCTTACACCTTAGCGGAAGAAATGCGAAAGTTCATCTCAAGATGCAAAGACGAAGCCATAAGCCCAGACGATATACAGCACTACATCGGGAAACAGGAAAAAGCCTCACTTGACGAAGAAGCACAAGAAGACCTAAACAACCTAAAAGATATTCTAAAAATCTATCGTGCCTACGAAGACTACAAACTCCAAAATAACATGATAGATTTTGGAGACATGCTCTGCACAGTACTCAATCTACTGAAAAACAAACCGCTCGTTCTGCGAAACTATCAAGAAAAGTTCAGGTTTGTTATAGTTGACGAATTCCAAGATACAAATTACATACAATTGCAGATTGTCTATCTCATCGCTAGCAAGCACGGCCATATTACCGTAGTAGGAGATGACGATCAGAGCATCTACCGCTTTCGAGGCGCATACCTAACCAACATTGCAGAATTCAAAAAAATGTTCCCCAACTACGTCGAAAAAGCGCTGGAACACAATTACCGTAGCATCAAAAAAATAGTAGCTGTGGCTAACAAACTGATAGAAAATAGCCCCGAAAGAACAATTAAGAGACTCTTTACAAACAACCCTGAAGGAGAAAAGGTAGAAGTCATCGAGACTCCAACCGACAGCTCGCAAGCCAACTATATTCTTGAAGAAGTAAAAGAGCTCCTCAAAAAATATCCCCTGCAAGATATAGCAGTTCTGTGCAGGCGAAGAGCAACCGCTGAACCAATAATAAAAGCCTTCAGAAAACAAAAAATACGGTTCAATTTTGTCGGCGAAACCGGATTCTTCCAAGAACCAATAATAAAAGACGTCTCAGCATACCTCAAAATAATCAGTAACCCGCTGGAAAGCAACGCCCAAATCGTCAGGATCCTAAACCGCCAAAACTTCAGCATCAAACAAATAGATATCTGCAAATTCAGTTGCTATGCAGACCAAAACGAACTTTCACTGTACGAAGTCTTCGACCACCTAAATGAGATAGACGTTGACAAATTCAAGTTCCTCCAAGTCAAACACACTCTCGCTGACATGCTTGGATCCAAGAAGAGACTACGAACACTCGATCTAATCCACACTTTGCTCTTTGAAAGGGAATTCTATAAGTACGAAATAGCGCTTAAAAATGACCGAAATATCCAGCTTCTAAACCAGTTTTACGAGTTTGCGGAAGAATTTGACAGCATTTATCCAAATAACGACATCGAAGACTTCACTGATTACCTATCCTTTGCCGCAAACTTCGAAATCGAAGAAAAGAACCTCGAGGAACAAGCCGTAGTCATCTCCACTATTCACGGCGTCAAAGGCATGCAATACCCAGTAGTGATAATTCCAGACGTTATTGAACGCAGGCTACCAACAACCTATCAAAGGGACAAATTCGCCATACCAAAAGAACTGCTCAAAGGCATCCAATCCAAATTTGAAGAAAAAGAACTCCATATCCAAGAAGAGAGAAGGCTCTTCTATGTAGCCATTACCCGAGCAAAAGAGAGGCTGATTGTAACTTATGCCAAACGGTACGGCGAGAATAAGACCGACTCAAAACCCTCAAGATTCCTATCCGAAATAGACTATCAGAACAATGAAAACATTGTCTTTAACCAAGTTGACTCTCAAGAAATACCAACTGAGTCAACCACAATAGAAGACGAAACACAAACACGCCTCATGAGACAAGTAATGTCTAATCTCACAACCAACAAATTCAAAGAAGCAATCCAAGATGTCCTTCTCTACGCAAAATCAACCGATAAGAACCTCAACATCAAGACTGAATTGATAGAAAAGATAGCTGAACCTGACTACTCAACACTTGAGCATTGTGAAGAGCTACCGTTTACAGTCACCGAGGACCACGTTTTTAGCGTATCACAATTTGTCGGTTACAAAAAATGCCCCAGGCTCTACCAGTACCGTCATGTCATGAAGATTCCTGAAAAGCCCAGATATTACTTTGACTTCGGTTCCACGCTTCACAGTATCGCGGAGCAATTAACCAGGATGCAAAAATACGGTTCAGACATCAACGAGGCAGTCGCTCTGGATCTTTTAGCCAAATTCTGGGATCCAAAAGGCTACAAATCAAAGATTGATGAAAAGAGAGATTACGATGAAGCCAAGGCCATTTTGAAGGTTTTTCTGGATGAGCAAGGAAAAAGCACGACGGAGATCGTAGATATTGAACGCTGGTTTGAAACATCCATCGGCGACGTTAAACTAAGAGGACGAATTGACCGCATCGACAAGGACGGATCCGGCTTCACCGTAGTTGATTATAAGACCAGCAAGAAGGCGCCATCGCTAAATGAACTCAAAAAGGACATGCAGATGCTAGTTTACGCGCTTGCCGTCAAAGAGATCTATCCGGATGGCAATCCATTGAAGGTCGGAAACTGGTTCTTGCGCTCAAACGAAAAAGTGTTTTTCGAACCTGAAAAACAAGCCATTGATGCTATGCAAGCCGAAATCGCAGATATGGCAGCTAAAATTAAGGCAGCAGCGTTTGAGCCCAAAAAAGGCACATGGGAATGCACCCAATGCGACTACAAATGCTTATGCGACTAGGAGGCAAAAAAGTGCAAAAAATTGAAAGCGAACTCTTATCTCGTGGCTATAAAAGAAACCGAGAAACCAACTGGGTTAATGGAGACAAGATCGTTCAAGTCGTCGCTAGGGAATTCAGGAACGGCAAAATTTGGGTTTGTTGGGACGAGGCTTGGAAGGATTACTATTGTTTAATTTTTGATTACTCCAAGGCTGGAGGACCAACGTGCGTAGTGCCTGCTAATGGTTTTTTCAATTTTCCATTTGTTTTCAATAAACGGCAAACGTCTGCATACGCTAACAGCAGATACACCTGGAGGCAACCATTCGACCTTAGTCATGAATTATCGCAATTCATCTTGGGATACAAAGATAGATGGGATATGCTTGGCAAAAGTCTAACCAGCCAAAAGCAGGTTCCAATGCAGCAACCTGAGCCCAAATTACTAAAGCAACCCCAAAGCGCGGCTATCTCTTTTATGGGTGAAAAGCAATTCACCGAATTTCTGCAAAAGAAACTGGATCTAGTTACTCCATCTGAACGGAAAATAATATTGGAAGTTTGGTCTAACAAGGATGACTACATAAAATGGGCCAAAGAAGGCATCTTGCTAATTCCAGGTCTAGTTAGACCAAAGGATAAGGCCCCTCCTTATTCACCTGAGTTAATTCGAAAGTTCAAGGAAAAAGGAATCCTAGTCGATACAAGAACGAACGGACCGGCGATTATGTCATATTTACTTGCTGGTGGAGAACGACCTAACCGTAGAGACATTAACCATGGGTGGACAATTCATCACATCTATGACGGCAAGTTTGCACTAGAAAATGGTAGGTCTTCTGTTAGGGCAGTAACGCATGGGGATCATTTCACTCAATCGGCAGGTGTGGTTGCTATTCACCCCATTGCCGATGCCTTAGCTGACGAATACTTTTATTTTGCCTGGATGCTAAGGCTTGAATCCTTCAAAAGGTTTGGGTATGATCCAGACAATGTGTTTTCCAGATAACGTTATTTCCTTCATTCACACAATACCTTGGTTATCATTTCACTGGGTTGCATAGGATGGCCTTCTTTGTTAGAACTTCGAAACCGGAAGATTGGCAATTATTTCTAGCAGAGCCAGACAGACAATGGAAAGATGGATACTCCGCTAAAACATTAGCCTATTGCTGGATGAATGCAAAAGGGCTGCCTAAGTCAGTGGAGAATATTTTATGCGAAAATGAAGCCTTTATTCCGATACAGTTTCTCGCTGGATTTGTCGAGCATAAAGTATACCTGCCTGGTGGTGGGCATCCTTCTCAGAACGATATTCTTGTGTTAGCCAGACTCAAAAAAGGCCTAGCCGTTATAGCCGTTGAAGGAAAAGTATCCGAACCTTTTGGAGAAACCATTGCTGAGTGGCTGAATACACCTTCAAAGGGCAAGACTAGACGACTCGATTTCCTTAGCGGTCTTCTTGGGATACGCTTCCGCGATTTTCAAGACGTGCGTTACCAATTTACTCATCGCGCAGCCTCCGCTCTTATAGAAGCTAAACGGTTTGGCGCCTCAACAGCAGTGATGCTTATTCATTCTTTTAGCAAAGACTCTAAGTGGTTTGGTGACTACTCAAAATTTGTGGCTTTGTTCGGGATAAAGGCCTTTCCCAATAAGGCTTATCTTGCAAAACGAATCGATGAAATTGACCTTTATTTTGCATGGGTTTCCGAAACTTGTATGCTTCTCAAATAACACAGGGCTTCACAACAATCAGATATTAATCAAAGAGTGCCCATAGTTCTATTTACGAAATTTCGTTAGAGAAGAAGCGAAATATATGAAGATCGTGGTTAACTCGATTGACTACAGGGGCTCAACGGTAGACGGTCCGGGAATAAGGACGGTGCTCTTTGTTCAAGGCTGCGAGTTGAGCTGTCGAGGTTGCCACAACCCTTCTACATGGGATATCAGTAATGGGAAGACCATTGATACAGAGCAACTCATTGAAGAGCTGCGCACGAAGTCGCTTAACAAGAAACTCACAATATCAGGAGGAGAACCGCTATTACAATACCAAGCTGTGCTCGAATTAGTGCGTAATCTTGCAGATTTTGACATTGCGCTTTACACGGGTTTCGAGCTCGAGCAGGTACCAAAGGAAATAATGAAATACTTGAGACACATAAAAGTGGGAAAATACCTTCAAGAAAAACGTTCGACAACAATTCCCTACGTCGGCTCTTCCAACCAGAAGTTCATTGAGCTGGGGGACGCGAATGTCTAAGGGAACAAAGTTTGATAATGCGTCTAGGCGCAAATCTTTCATGGGAGCAGTGTTTGAGGTGGGGGCAGACCTCAGAAAGCGCGAGGTCCTAAATAGCTTAGACCCAAGGTTCTCAACCTTGCACCGTGAAGGGAAGATACACATTCACAACATCGAGGCGTACGGGCAAACCTACAATTGTCTTATGCTCAACACAATTAACGGATTCCCTTTCGACAGGCTCCATGGCGTGTCAGAGCCAAGCCGAATATTCGGAATTTTTGACCACTTCAAAGATGTCATCGCAAAACTTGCTAATGAACAATCAGGCGGAATGGGTTTTCCAAACTTTGATGAAGAGGTAGAGACCCTGTTCCACAGACTAGGTCTCACGGATACTGAGTCTAACCTTCAGATTCTAAGCGAATCCATTGTAGCGTTCATTGACTGGATAAACCGGGCAAGGGAAAGAGCCGGAGAAACCGGTTACTATGTTTCGCTTAATATAGGTCTCGGAACGGGGAAGGTCGCCAGGCTCGTGACCTCTTCAGTATTGAACCATTTCAAAGACTCATCCATGGAATGCATTAAACCAAATATTATCTTCAAGGTGAAGAAAGGTGTCAACTACTTGCCTGATGATCCCAACTTTGACCTGTTCCGCCTCTCGGTAGAGTCAACCTGCAAGAAGATGATACCAACCTACCTGCTCTGCGACTCCAAGCCCAATGAAAACATCAATCCCCACTACCTGGCAATCATGGGGTGCAGGACAAGGGTCGTACATAACCTCTTCGGCGAGAACACCGCCATAGGTCGCGGCAACATCGCCTTCACCACTATCAACCTTCCGAGAATTGCCCTCGAGATAGACAAGTCATACCCAGGGATTAATGCCGCTGAAAAGATCCACATGTTCAAGGAGGAATGGGACAAGACCGCTGACATCGTTAGAGACCTCCTAATTGACAGATACAACAGGCTACTAAGGCTAGACTCAGATGATTTTCCCTGCAATCTCAGGTTCAAACTCTGGGCAAACGACTTCCCTGCGAATGGCTCATTGGAAGAAGTCTTCAAAAATGGGACCCTCGCTATTGGATTCATAGGGTTATCAGAAACGGTGGAACTCCTGACTGGGCATGAATACTACGCCTCCGAGGAAAACCATGCGATTGCCATAGATATTGCCAGACATATGAGAGATGTGGTGGACAAGTACCGGAAAGAATGCAACTTAAACTTCTCCTTGTTGGGTACTTCAGCCGAATTTGTTTCTGGAAGATTTCCATCCATCGACAATGACATTTATGGCAATGACGCGTCTAAAAAGGGATTTTACACAAACTCCTTCCACACCAAAGTCGACTCGGGTTTACATCCGAAAGAAAAGTTGCGGTTCGAAGGCCCCTTCCATGAGCTATGCAATGGTGGATGTATCTCGTATGTTGAATTTGCATCCGCATTATTGAAAAATACCGAGGCGGTTATTGAGACCATCGAGGCTGCCATAAGTTACGGGGTCAGCTACCTCGGAATCAATTTTCCATTAGATACATGCTTGAAATGTAACCTCACTGGGACCTTCGACAATTGCCCGAGTTGCGGCAGCAATGACATATATCGGGTGAGACGAGTTTCAGGCTATCTGGAAGACCTTAGCTTCTTCACCGCGGGCAAGAAAGCGGAGGTCGCGCATAGAAGGCCTAATCCAACTTCGCACCTTGATTGGTAGGAGGAATTTGATGCACATAGCAATAGAGGGAATGGACGGCGTCGGGAAAACCACCGCAGCCAAGAAACTGGCAGAGAAATTGAACTTCAAATTCGTCGAGAAGCCCCTGCACTACGTCTTTGATCCTGACGGAGGTTTTACAAACTACATCAGGATTAGAGACTACATCAATCAGCAGGTAGACGATGATGCCCTAAGAGCATGGTTCTACGGACTTGGAAACGTATACTTGTACCACAAGTTCGCCGGAGAGAACATCATTACTGACAGACATCTGCTGTCAAACTACTTCTGGTGCGGAGGGGAGAAGACCGAACCCATCTATCAATGCTTGATCGGCTTAATTGGCAAGCCAGACTACACCTTCCTCCTCTGGGCCAGCGAAGACGCAGGTATGAAGAGGCTTCGAAAGAGAGACCCGGGCGACCCTGACCTCCGAAAGGTAGCACTTTACAAGGAGTCCAAGGAGAAGATGGAAGGCTTCCTAATCAGGTACTCGATGAAGTACAAGTCAATAGATACTACAAGCCTCAGTGCGAAGGGAGTTTTGGAAGTCATGATGGAAACCTTGCGTCCGATCCTGAAATCAGATAGCCAAAGCAGGTCTCCATAACATGACAGACATCCTGAATCCCCTAAACTACTTCTGGAAGCTCGGATACCGCGAAGTCTCTCAGAATGTATATCAAAAGAGGTATCCTGGCCAATACACAATCAAGGTGGACCTAGCTAAAGAACTCATTGATTACGGGGATAAGATACGACTGGGTGATATCGCATTCGCAAGGTTCACCCAAAGAAACTACGTCATCGTCGAATGTGCTGACAGGCTATTGTTAAAGGGTTATCGCCCTAGCAGCCTGTATATGGGATTTACCAATGAGTGTGATATTGCGATCAAGGCTGAACCCGACGACTGGCTGATTGCAATAAGGTGTAGACGATGGGACGACAAGGAATATGACAAAGAAGTCGAGGCCGTTAAGGTACTCCAGAGCCGGCCTGTCCTGCCAGCAAGTGAAAACAAGCAGTTCCAATTCCTATGTGTATATGCATCAACACTAAGGTCCGGATTGATCGATTACGGATACACAATGTTCCCCCTCACAGCAGGCAATTGCGCAAAACCCGACCACGCTCTGAAAGGCAGAGCAGTTTCAAGCACTACAGGATTATTCGAGGAAGAGATAGAAGCCTACCACCCCATTATTGTGGAAAAAACAAACCAGCAGGACAAAACAACACGAGCTAAAGCAACCTCTGGTTCTTCCGAATTTGAGATTGAAAACGGTGAGTTGATTAGATATCTCGGTAACGGGAAACTAGTAGCAATTTCGAAAGGCGTGAAGAAACTGAGAAATGGAGTTTTCTGGGACCGCCCTGAAATTATGAAGGTAACAATACCAGACACCGTTACAAACCTAGGCGGTGAGACCTTCTCCGATTGCACCAATTTAGTCAACCTAACTATTCCACGGCATATTTCAGTAATAGGGGACAATCCATTCAGCAATTGCCCGGCTTTAATCCTAAAGAATGAGAGCCCGGACTTCATTCTAGAGGATGGGGCGCTATACGACCGGACGAAAACCCGGTTGATATACTACTCGATGAGTAACACCGCTAGCGTCTTTGAGATTCCTGATAGTATTATCAGCATAGGTAAGCATGCAATCCATGGTTGTTCTGCCCTTCGGAAGATAACAATTCCACCCAGTGTAGCGATAGTGGAGAATAACCCATTCTCAAGTTGCCCATCTTTGAGTTTGGTGAACAACAGCCCTTACTTCGTTTTCGAGAACGACGCGTTGTACGATAAAAATAGGACGTCAATCTTCTATTTTGCAATTAACAGTTCTTCCAAATCCTTCGCCATTCCAGAGGGGGTCACTACCATTCAGAGGCATTCATTCTTTGGCTGTGTTAACCTGTCGAACGTGACCCTTCCCAGCACCCTTGAGGTCATCGGCTACAACCCCTTTGCCAACTGTCCATCCCTGTCACTAACCAACAATAGTCCTAACTTTGTCTATGAAAACGGAGTGTTGTATAACAGATCCAAGACCAAGCTAGTTTACTACTCAATGCGTAACCCTGAAGAGGAATTCGTGATACCTGGCACCGTTAGAACAATAGGACGGAACGCATTCTTCGGGTGTGGCAATCTTAGGTCCGCCACCCTCCCTGATAGAGTCGCGCTCATAGGAAAAGGAGCCTTCGCCAATTGCGTACGACTAGAGAAAGCCAAAATCCCTAGAAGTGTTATTCAAATCGAAGATTGGGCATTTTATAACTGCCCTAATTTAGCAGTCCTGGAAGTGCCAAAGAACGTTTCAATCGCAGATCATGCGTTTTCGAGGTCACACACAAGGCTGACTAGATCGTAGGTGACACTATGAGTAAAAAGAAGCATGCGCCTGGTAACGCAAATGTCTCGAGAAGGCGAAACGACGAACTTCTGAGACATATATCTGCTGTGAGGCGGTTCGTCGAGAAGGCCTCGGGAAATCCTACTCTACTGCGTTATCTGGACGACGTGAGACGGGCATTAGTCGAGACTGGGTACGGCCTTACCTTCGAAGAGCATTTAGAGGGAATAGAGAAACTATTGGATAAGAACGACATCAAGCTGGCGGAAATGAGGAAACTGGCGATCAACAATGGCAAGAGATCAAACCTCTTGATAGAAGGGGAGAATCTCGCGGCCCTCAGACATCTATCAAAGTCTTACGCTGGGAAAGTAGACGTAATCTACATCGACCCCCCATATAATACAGGGATGGAATCCTTGAACTACGATGATTATGACTATGCAGACGCTGGCGACGCATACGTTCATAGTAAGTGGCTCAGCTTCATGGACAAGAGAATCCGTGCTGCATATGGCCTTTTGTCAGAAAATGGTGTAATGTTCATTCATATTGACGAACATGAAACAGGCACTCTGCTCCTCTTATGTCAAACTATTTTTGGCGAAGCCAACGTGGTAGTTCTAGTTTGGCCCAAGACTGATCCCAAGTTTGATCAGAATCGTGTGGAAAGGCCCTTTCACAACATCAAAACCGTGCATGAGAACATCTTTGCTTGTTTCAAGGACAAAAACAAGACGAACTTCAGCTCGATGATGATGCCTTCACCTAGGAGCGGTGAAGAGTATGCAGAGACTCCGACCCACATGGAAACGATACTGAAGGGACTGGGGACAACATCATCCGCCAAGGACGAGCTCGAGGAGATTCTGGGGAGAAGAGACATGTTTCGGACTCCGAAGCCTATGAAGCTCGTGAAGGAGCTTGTTCGGGTAGCAGGGGGGAAGCATGCGTTAGTTTTGGATTTCTTTGCCGGCTCGGGAACTACTGGACATGCAGTCATGGACCTGAATAAAGAGGATGGAGGAGACCGAAAGTTCGTTCTCGTAAACAACTCGGAGAACGAAATCTGCAGAAAGGTGACATACGAACGCTTGATTAGAGTGATTGAGAGAGAACACTATCAAGAATCTCTGAGATACTTCAAAATCAAGTACGTCCCGAAGGATTCGTTTGGCGATAATCTGCCCGAGAAAACCGTCAAAGAAATCTGCCATCGAAAGAAGAAGTAAATTCAAGGATGAAACTGTTAGGTTTTCTGCGGTGTGAAAGATTAAAACAACTCAAGTGCATATTTGACTCCTGAGAATACCTTTAATATAAGGAGCTCTAACCTCAAATGAGGTTATAGATTGCCCAAAATTGCAATTATTGGGACCAACACCTTCCCTTTGCATAGAGAAAGCACCAATTTCTTGATTGATTTTTCAGATAAATTACGTTTGCTAACTGAGTGCTGTGGGAGCGTTACACTTAGGCTGACAAAGCTCGGCTACGAGATTGAAAAAATCGACTATCTATTCCTGAGTCATCTTCATGGAGACCACACCTTCGGGGTACCTTTGTATTACCATGCATTTTGGACAGCTATAGTGTCTCAAAAGCCAATTCCTTCGATAATCAATGTACTTGCTGATAGCGTCGTATACAGCCAAACATTGCAAATTACCAAGACCCTTTTTCCTTACCAGTTGAGCGAATTAGAGAAGATGACCAAGATAACCAATCAGGATATCGCAAAGCAACCGGTTATTCAATTAAACAAAGATGCCCTTTTGCGACCGATCCCTCTTCAGCATGTGGTTCCAGCATACGGATACCGAATTGACATGGCAAATCCCTCGTTTTCAATTGCATATGTTCCGGATACTCGACCTTTTGAAGGTTTGAGCGATTTGGTCGAGGACGTTGATGTTCTTATCCATGAAGCTTTTTGCACCGAGAAAATGCATGGCCTTGCTGAGCTGACAAAGCATTCTACCGCTAGAGAGGCTGCTGATTTAGCGCAGAAATCAGGCGCCAAAAGACTTGTTCTTGTCCATCTGCTTTACGGAACCGAAAAGGAAATACTCGATGAAGCATCAAGCCGGTTTTCGGGTGAAACCATAATCCCAAATGATTATGACATAATAGAGCTTTAGTGCAGAGTAACTGTGAAACTCGCAGTCTGCGCCGATATAAGCGCTAAAGCAATTGAAGGCTTGAAGTGGCAAGCAATAACAGTGTAATAGCCTGTTTATCGCATGAGTTAAGCCTAGTTTAACACTAAATGCTCCATGAAAAGTTAGAATGCTTTTACCATTGATGAACGCAATTTGAGCCGTTTTTACAATTTTAAGCTCAACATGGTCATATTAAATTGTGAAAAGTTTAGATTTTTCTAACTTTTTGCGAAAAACAGCTAAATAGCGATCATAACAAAATTAACAAAAAATAATTTTTTGTTAAAAGATATTTTCTCAACGAAAATTACGCTCATGCAAAGAGTTCAAAACCCTGATAACAGAATTTCCACATGGAAAATAAAGAAAGATAATTTGATAATAGCGCGGCAAAAGAAAATGTCATCAAGCGGATGCAAGGAATTTTGGATAGGTTGGGTATTCCGCTCTCTGTCGCTTGGATACCAGACAATGCCAAGTCTATTCATGGCGAAATAAAGCAAGGCACCATCTACATCTACGACCAAACAGAAACAGACGCCTTCGCCACTTTCACGCATGAGATAATTGAGTTTAAGCTCAAGGAAGTCACCAGAGTCTACCGAGTGCTCATAAACAACCTAATAGACGGCTATGAGAAGCTTGCCTACCAACAAAAAGAAGACTTCATTGAATTCATACCGAAGTTAATAGAGACCGAAAATAGAAATACTAGCCCTTGAAGCTGAAGCAAGCGAAGAACAAGTTTAATCAGATAAAAGGGCTAAGAATAAGTCATGACCGCTAGTGTTCGATTGGCTAATTTATTCTGGACGACCCCCGAGCGAAACAACAATCCGCCAGATCCGCTAGGACTCGACGCAATGAGGGAAGAACTCAGTAATAGACTTGTTCCCTGCCTTACTGGAAGGACAATTTCTGTCAAAGACGCTTTCTGGACACTAATTCTACTAAGATGGTCTACGATTCCTTTTAAGAATGATCCAGACGCTGTAAGAAATTTTCTCTCGTGGGAGAGATGCCTCAAGCTTACATGGGCTAAGTTCCCAAAAATGCACGACGAAAAAAGCTTTGATGGAATCGAACTGTCACGTAGACAATCAGACGAGGAAGATGCCCCTCAAAAAAAACCTTACCGCCCAGTACTGCATAACCAACGTTCGCAGGGTTTGTTGGGCGTACACTTGCAACCTTTCAGAAGTCTAGATATTGTCGAGCGAGAGAGAATTATGTTAACAGATTCTGCCTTAGTTTGGACTGAGGGGGCAAACAAGCCGCCTAGGCTCTCGAATGGAGACTGGAGTCAGTGGCGAGTATCTTTCGAGCAGGTGTGCTCTGCGAATCTTGCGAGCTTCCGGCGAAAGTTTCATGAGAGACTCAAGCTTAAGATGCCGGAGCTATACTGTGCGATGGAGAGGTTGAATTGGTCCGAGAAAGAGGCGTGGAATGATGCTGCTCCTCTGCTTGGAAGCTACGGCCCAATATCGTCATTTGCCCATGAATTCTGCAGATGGTCTCATGAAGTACGCAAGGTATTCAATTCTGTCGTATTCGATGGAAAATCTTCCATTGACTCATGGCCCGTACTCAAGATGTTGCCACCTAAAGATTTAATGGGAACTCGTTGGGATTCAGTACGAGCCTTTGCTTCCCGACCTCCGACTCTTCGGGAGCTTTGCGATTGGCATGAAACAGAGTTTAGAGCAAGGCGAAGGGGAGAGTCGGATCTATGGTTAAGCTTTTCAGACGGTAAGCTGTATACACATCAGTATAACGGAAGCCGTTCCGAAAGCACCCTCGGTGACTGCCGATGGTCGAATGCTGTCAGGATGATGAAGCGGAATGATTTGCTGTGAGTAAAATCCGCTATAGTAATCTGGGGAGCGAAATAGTGCAAGCCATAGGGGATTGCAGAATCCAAGCTGCACTGTTTTGTACATATACTTTTCGCAGGTCATTTTTTGAAACCGAAGTTCTTGATGGAATTCTTTGCGGTCATGGCCAATTGAAGGGACATTTTCTAGTTACTGTCATAGTTGATGGAGATAACTTCCATGGTCAGGGTGCAGGTTACGATGTTTGCAAATATCCAGGGACTAACCTATGGCATCCCAAAGTAATTGCACTAATGCTTCGTAACAAGGATTCAAAGCTCTACAAGACTGCATTGTTCATCGGGAGTGGAAACTTGACGCCTAGTGGCTGGGAGAAGAATCTTGAGGTCTTCTCATATTTCGAATGGGATGGTTGGGTGCTTCCGGATGCGATAGAACGCTGGGCATTTCCACTTGGAAGTATCGGATCAAGCACAAAATTTGGAGCTTGGTATTCGAAGAAACACTTCGGGAATGTTCCGCCTCGCATTAATGATCAAATTATTGCAAGTTCAGAAACCGCTTCGATTTGGGAGCAATGGAATTGGAGTGGATCTTGGACGCGTGCTCATGTTATCGCACCCTTTACCGATCAGGCTGAGGACGAAGCGAACCAGGAGGACGAGGGCTACTTTTCGCATCTAGTCGAGCACTCCTACTCAAAGACCGCCTCTCTTAACATCTATCTGCAGGGAGCACCGGATGGTCGAGTTTTTGGTAGCTGGTCTACTTTCGCTGGCCTAAAAGATAGGGTGCATATCAAAGTTTTTCGTGTAGGCGGAGAGAATTCCAGACCACTCCACGCTAAACTGCAGGCTGTATACACAGAGGGTACCTGGCAAATGCTGGGAGGGTCTCCGAATGCGACGACTGCCGCCATGTTACGAAAGTGGACTCAGTCTGGCAACGTTGAACTGGCTTGGCAATTGAAATATACATCTCCGTCGCTTCCGATGGATTTCTTGCCCAAGGCAAAAGAAGTAAGCTTCAAAGAGTGTAATTTTATCAAACCACAAGCAAAACCACGAATTAAGCGCTGGATATCTTTAGAGTCTATACGATACGAGCCTTCAGCTCAGAGACTAATTCCTAAATGGATTGTACCACACAATATCGAAGACACTGTCGTTTCACTTGCGGGGACTGAAGTCAATCCTGCCCAGGGAATCAATCTGTCGGACCCAAAATTCGGGTCAGAAAGGGCAGTGGCGACATTGCCCAGAAATCCGATCGTCGAGATTGGTTTTGAAGCAGATTGGGTTCCCATAGAATGTCCATTTGATGTATGCGATGACTCGACATTGGAAAAAAAATGGTCCTTCGACCAATATCTTGCCCTCCTATCTGGAAAAAGAGATTTCGAAAACACGGATAGTGAACTGTCAAGGGCCCAAACAACTGACCTTTTCAAATCTTCAACGAGCGACTCCACTTTCCCTTGGCATGAACGTATGGTAGCGCTACGAGAGGCTCTGACGAATCTCGCGGCTATGATTGAAGATGCAGACTCAGAACTTGAGCTCAACTATGTTCAAGCTATTCTAAAGGGCTGCATAAGTTCCGCTTCCGACGTTGCCGGTCTGAGTCCAACAGAAATTTATTGGCGCGAATGGTCGAAGTTCGAAATAGCTAAGTTCATTCTTTCTCGAGACAAACGTAAGAAAGCTTGGAGAGCAATGATAAGAATTGTGAAACCAATCAAGAAGGATATTAGTCCTGTCCTAAGGAAGCAATTGCCATGAGCCAATCTCTTTCAGTGCATGATTTGAATTGGCTCAACCTAAATCTGGATGAATTGGTCGAAGCTCCTGACATTGCCCGACAGAAAATTACGGCCGCTGCAATTTTAGAACGGCTTTATGGGCCGAATGCTGTTCCTGGCGCGATACTAGCTGATGAAGTCGGAATGGGAAAGACCTATGTCTCTCTCGCAGTTGCCGCTTCGGTTTTCAAAAGGAAAGGCCCAGAAACAAAGGTTCTAGTTCTCACTTCCAACAACAATATGACACAAATCTGGAGGAAGCGTTGGGATTTGTTGAGGTCTAAACAGGTTGAAAACTCGTTCCTCCCAAAAGGGAAAGAAGTCGATAGGTTGGATCGAATAAAATCCGGGATCTCTTTTGTCTCATATGAATCGATGAAAAACACAACTGGCAATGAGGTTAGAGATATGTTTGAAAAACTCGCCCATGCTAAGAATGCACCGCGAGGCAAGAATCGAAGCCGTCTTCTGAAAGAGCTATTTAGAGCTCAGAGGCTCGTTGACGTTCCCGTAGGGACAGGTGTTGAAAACCCAAGAACTGTATCAAGAAAGCAGATGAATCGTTTCTGGTTTGATAACTATGATCGTAATTCTGGCAAGTGGGTCAGTGTTTACGGAGCATATCGAAATCTGCAACGGCTGGTTCTTTCAACTCGAAGACCTGCCGGTACAGCTGCAGACTTATTGATTCTCGATGAAGCCCATAGACTCGGCGGAGAACAGAATCACGCTTTTCTCCAAGAAGTGTTATCTTCGAAAGCACACAGAGCTCTGCTGGTTACTGCAACCCCATTCTCACTGGACATCGATGAGCTTATCGAACGAATCAAGGACTTGTATACCGCGACGATCATTAACGAAGGAACAGAAGTTGCGAGACTTAAGGAAACCTTGAATGAATTCCGGTCGGCTGTAAGGACGAGAGATCCACCTTCGACAGACCTAAAGACTCAGGTAGAGACCAAACTTCGCAGATATCTCGTTCGAAATACCTGGCCAGATAAGTGGCCGAATGGCAAGGAAAGGCGAAGATTAAACATTTTAGATGTTCCTCAGGACTTGATGGCTTCGCCAAGTCATGCATTCGCCACTTTCGCCTTGGAAAGCAAATTCATGGAAATGCTCTCAGGGGGTGCGAGGCCGCATATAGCAAGCAATCGAGAGACGCTGTGCTCGTCATATAGTGCTATCCGGCATTCAAACGAGAAGAGCGGGCAGTTTAATGATGTAGTTGCATTCCTTCCTCCAAAGGCAGCAGGAAACGAGTCCCCAAAGTTGGAGTTCGCTGTATCGGAAATCGAACGAATCGTAAGGAGCAACCCAACCTCGTTCCAGAAAATTGTCGTATTCTGTGAGAGAAACGCTACTATACGTGAGTTGAGAAAACGCCTGAAAGACAGGTTCCAAAGGGAACAGAAAGATGGCGCAAAGAAATGGGTGAAAGTTAGAGCGGCACTGCATAGACGAGAATTTTCTGGAAATATTGATAGAGCCAGATTCGCTTCATACTACTTCAAAGATCTTGACGCTTCTCGAATCGACGAGGTCCTAAATCAGCTAAACAAGGAGCTAATTGGAAGAGAACCTCAAATCAAATACTGGAGTGAAACATGGGGTCCTAGTCAGCACATCGATTATGTGGCAACAATAACTGGCGACCAATCGGAAGAAGACAAACCCATTGAACACACTCAGTTTGCATTCAACCTTCCGGGGCCTCCTTACGTCTTAATCTGCAGCCAAAAGGGAAGGGAGAGCATCGATCTTCACCTTTCCTGCCGTAGAATCATGCACTATGACCTTGAATGGAGTCCATCTGCCATGGAGCAAAGGGTGGGTCGAGTCGATAGGATCAACTCACTAGCTTTTCGGGAGAAGGAACCCGTCGAAATCTATCTATTTGATTTGAAGGGCACTTATGAAGAACGAATACTGAAAGTGATAAGGGAAAGAACGGAAATGACCCGGGTACTGCTTGGCGCTGGAGAATGGCTTAAAGATGACGGAGAACTAAGAGAAATGTTTGCAGGGAATCTGGCGGACTACAAGCTGAATTTCTCTCCGAGTGTGAAACCCTCGAGCTGATTAAATGCTGTATAACACATCGATAGAAGGTGCAAGCCGTTGCTCTGCGGTCTGGCAATTATAGAAGATAGGTTTAGCATTAAGAGCCCGGTGGAAAGTGCTGCAAGCTAGTTTACTTGTAATCAGCTGCTTAATCTTTTCGCACACCATATAATTTAAAGGCTTATATAGCATTTCAATATTATGGAAGTCTATGAAAACTGCAAGCTCCGAATACACCTTCAGTAAAGCTGAGCTATCCATACTAAAAGGGATAGCAAAAGGAAATCACGAACTATTTTCCATAGAGAAAGCTCTTTCAATGACACCACAACTTCTCTCCTACAACCTAAAGAAGCTTGAACAAAAAGGTCTTATTAAAACAACCCAGCATGCATTCAAAAAGCAAACTTACTTCAGTGATTCAAAACATGCAATATTGCTTAACGATCTCTTATCAGTCCATAGCCACATTGACTGGGAAAATGTTCTAAGCGGCAAAGCAATAGACATCCTGCTTCAAACTCTGAACGGACCTGAAAATCACGCAGTTACTATTCCCAAAAACACTCTTTGGCGTCACCTTAAAAACTTGAAAACCCGCGGAATAATCACTCAAAGCGGCTCCATTAATTCCCGCTTTCAAACTCTATCCGAATTCCTTATGGAATATCAAGATTTCTTTCTGAGAAAAATAGCAGCCACCGCCTCAAAAGACGCAGTCATCCTTTGGCAAAAAGACGGAGAGTTTTTGATGCGCGCACCCAAGACAGTGCAGCGACCTCCGAAAGGCTTCCTCAAAACTGCAACTTCCATATTTCAGGAATACGACCTGCCTCTTTTCTCGGAATCCGAAATCTACCTCTATTCAAAAAACAAGAAGGAAATCCGGCCAGAAGACGCTATACTGCACACTTTGTTAATAGAGCCAGACAGCACGAGGTACACAACTTATGCTCTTCTTCTGCTCAAGAAAATCGGGAACAACTTGGACACGGCATATCTGCTAAGTGAAGCCCAGCGACTCGGCATTAGAAGTCAAATCGATTCCATGCAACAATTCTTAAAAACTCACAAACGTCAAGCCGACTCAATGCTGCCAACCTGGAACGAGTTCGTCGAAAAAGCAACAGACTATAGGGTGGTCGCATGACGCAAAGGCGCTCCTTTAACAAAAACTACCTCCAACAAGAATTCGACAAACTCGACACCAAGACACAACCTGCAACACTTTACCTCATTGGAGGAGGCGCCATGGCATTCTATGGACTCAAAGAAGCAACCAAAGACATCGACATCATCCTAACAAACGCAGAACAGCTTAACAGTTTGCTCACTGCGCTAAGTAAATCAGGTTACGACAAGCCCGCTCAGGCTCTCATCACAAAGAGCTATTGTAAAATGCAAACTAATGCAATAATGGAAAACACAGACGGCTTCCGCTGGGACTTATTCGTCAACAAAGTCTGCAATGCGCTAACGCTGTCAGAAGCGATCAAGCAAAGAGCAAAGCCGCTTTACAAAGGCAGCCACTTGACAGTTCTCATTACATCAAAAGAGGATATCTTCCTATTCAAAGGAATAACCGAACGAGAGGCAGACCTAGATGATATGCGAATCCTTGCAGAATCCGGGCTTGACTGGAAACTCATCAGCAGAGAATGTCAAGCGCAGTCAGCCGCAGCTGGTGTGCCTTGGGAAATGGCTCTCTCCCAAAACCTTCAAGATCTCAACCAAAGATACCACATATACTCGCCCATAGAAAAGGAAATTCGAAGGGTTGCAGAAGAAAAGCTTGAAAAACTCAGCAGAGAAACTTTGCTAAAAGAGATAGCAAGCGGAAACAACACAGTCCAAGGTATCGCTGAAAAAATCAGGCAACCTCAGAGTTTTGTCAGAGCTGAGCTCAAACGACTGGAGAAAGAGAAGCGAATTCTAGTAGACAAAGACCATAAACCACACAAGTTCTGCGTTGTCCCAGATAGCTAAGAGGGTGTCAGGACCCATTTCAAGTCGAAATAACAGTCATAACAAAAATAACAAATGTGGCAAACCACCGATAGATCCTGTGGGGATAATAATTGGCAATTTCCCATGTAAACATTTGTTTTACTGTGTTGTTCTTCCATCTGAAGAGTAGTCGCTGACGCGGTCAGCTAAAAAGTAAAATCTCGGAACCGATCGCTGAGGATTAGCCACAATTTTGCCTTTCCGCTTCAAGCGTAGTACAATTCGGCGGAAAGCATCATGTTTAAGCTCTAAAAAGTCCATGTAGCTAAATTCCCTCGTTAGCTCTCTTGCTTTGTTAAGGACATATGCCTCAAAAAGGCTACTACTAAATGTTTTCTGGTACTCTCGTTTAACACAACTCAAGTCATATGGTTCTCTTCTGGGCTTGGAAACCTGATACTGAAAAACGTTGTTCTGCTGGATAGTGATGACTTGCTTTCCGTTACGTACCTCGGCTGCGCCCTCGGTTCCTTTCATAAAAGAATCAATCAGACTAAGTGTGACATGGCAGACGTCCATGCCGTTTTCTTTAGCCCATTGAACGTAAGCCTTCCAACGCTGGTATTGCTGCAAGTTGGGAGCTCGAAAGTTGCAGATTAGGTTCTTAGGCTGAACATCGATAACGGTCTGCTCCTCGACCAAGCTTAGCTCAGCCTCCTAGCTAAAAAAAGAAACAAAGAAAAAATGGGGGAAAGAGCTTTATTCCGAGGCCTAATTCCGTATAGATTCATGCCTGGGCGCCCGTCTCTCCCGGGCTACTTGTTTGCTCTAAGCATCTTTTGTGCGCGTTTTGATTGCATGTTTTCGGGGTCAAAGCTGTAATGCTTCTGCGAACTGCTTGGTTGCTGCTTTGGTAAAACGCTTGTTTGCTTACGAAGGGATTAAAAGCAGCTGAACCAAATAAACCAGAGTTGGTGCCATATGAACAAGAAAATTACAGCTGTCTTGGCAATCGTGCTAGTAATTATCGTAGCAGTTGTGGCAGTTTTCTTCGTTATTTCTAATTCCTCTAAACCAACAGCTGTTTTCACCTATTTAGGCGAGAATTACGTTCCTGCTGGTATAACTAACTTTCCAGATTCAAACCTAACATTTTATTCATGGCACCTTAAGATTACAAATTTAAACGCTCAGGCCGGGATCGGTACTCCCTCCGTGCAAGCCCTGCAACCCTTGGTGTCGAAATATCCAGAACTTGCAACCATACCAATAAGCGGCTCAGATCAAACAACACTCAACATGGATGTCACAGGTTACCCTGGCTCTGGAAGTTTGGATAACCAAGTAGTCGTTCTTTTTGCAAACAGTCCCCTAAGCAGCGACCAAATAACAAGCCTCACTCAAGACCTTAACACGTATTTTTCGCCCGCCATAATAAAATTCGACTCTTCATAGGTCCAACCTGCTATACGCGACAAAAAATCTGCACAGTTTAAATAGCAAGATTTCGATATCCTTCCAAGCATGGTGAAAAAATCATGGCTGACTTGAAAGGTTGCCCGTACGGTCAAGAAATAAAAGACGACTGCAGAACCTGCGACTACAGCAAAACCTACCATTTCGACGCCGCCACGGGGCAATGCGTTAAACGCTAAGCAGCCGTTTTTACGACTAGATTTCGAGACTGGCAAACTAAGATTACGGGGTGCCGGCGAGTTTTTCGAACGAAAAACGGATTTAGCCCGAAACCGGGGTAGATGATTCGGCTTTTTTTTCTTTTGGAACGTGCTTCTGCAGGAAGTTGATCCTGTCTGACACGTACGGCAAGAGTTTGACGACTGCGAAGTACGCGACTGTGGCGTAAACTATTCCACCCACGACGTCCGTGAAGTAGTGTTCACCAAGGTAAACCGCGCTGAACCATGTGCCCACCGGGATGATCGCCACCGGAAGGGATTTCCATTTCCAGATTCTGAATGCGAAGAGGAAAACCAGCCAGGGCATGGCGGAGTGCATGCTTGGAAAGGCGGCGTAAAGGTTGGGGCTTAGAAAATCAAACAGTGTCTTGTAGACGGGAAGATGCAGTTGAACGTCAACGGACCCAGTTAGGATCCTTATGACCTGCGGCCCCGAGTATGTGGGGTTAAACGCTGAGTTGTATTGAAACCACGGAGGCGCGACAGGATAGAAAAGAAACGTTATCAAAGCGCTGTAAGTCAACACGCCGAAGGCAACGGTGTACTTCCAGTAGTTCTTGGGGCTCTTTTTCCAAACCACGTATGCGAAAACGGTGGGCACAAAGAAGTATATTCCGTAGAAGACGGCTCCCATGTAGTCAAGAATCGGTAACCTCACCGTCTGCTGAAGCGTAAGCGACAGCGGTTGACCGAACAGGCTTGTGTCTATGATCTGCGGTCCAGAGTGGAGGTTACTTGACGAGACGATGCCTACGAAGCTGTACATGACCTCGTAAGAGAGGAACACGGTGATGAACGGCAGCCAATCTTTCAGGGCGCTCCAGGTCTGCTTGCTGTAAGCGGCGACGAAGAGAATTCCCAGAACCAAGAATTCGGGGCCGGGTATGATTCTGTATTCTATGCAGAAAATGGTTACGGCGACGATGTAGATGGCTAAGAAAAGCAGAGAGAAGAACCTTGAAGAGTGATAATCGAAGCTTACTTCAGCCTTCAATTTCTCAAGCTTTAAGTTCTTTAGCTCTGTCTCCTCTGTTTCTTGCTCCACCATTATGCAACCAAGACCCGCGCAACTACCAACCCCATTTGGACGTTCATAGCTTATGTTTGCTTTTTAAATGCTTTTTCCCAATTTACCCCTATTTAGTCACCGATTAATCACATAATTTTTTGCTGCTAGTGCTTTTGGCAATGGCATGGGGATACATTAGTGTTGAGGTGACTTGGTGCAAAGGCGAATAACCAAAACGCAGGTTTCCGCTAAAAAAAGACTACAGTGCGATTAAGCGGGCATGAAGAAGTTCGAGCCGCCGTAGTAAGCCACGTTCCTCGCTGTCGCTGTATGTGAGCCTTGGCAAAGCTTGCCGATGTTCGCCATAAGCTGGTAAGAAGCCTTCAACGCGAGGTTTAAGTCGTTGCTTGTTAAGAATTTCGCTTCGATGTTAAGCGCGGTTCCCTGAATGTTTGCGGCTACTTGGATTCCGCCGTCTTCCGTGACCCACTTCAACGTCACTCCTCGACTATTTTCTGAAATGCCAAGCCAACGGAGCAGTCCGAACCATTTGCCTTTAAGCGATAAGATAAGCTGCTGCGTCATCAAGTCTGACGGAAGAAAAGTTTGAATCAGCGGCGTCGCAGCCTCTTCGTTGCGTGGGCGTGTTCGGCTGAGTTTAAGCTTGGTTATTTTAGGGGTGACCCTGTAGCCTTCATGCTCCTTTTTCACTATGCCCTCTTGCTCCAGTCGGGCAAGGATGCGAGAAAGCGTTTCAGGATGCAAGCCTGTTCTTCTTTTCAGCCCGTCAAACGTGAATACGGCTAAGTCTTCAGTTTCTATAAGCGTCAACACGTCAGCATCGCGTTCGCTAAGGTAATAGTCCTCTGGAAGACTCTGCCAATTAACGTTCAGAATAGGTACCATTGTCCCAATGACGGTACATGCTCTCTTTTGAAGGTTACCCCGTTTTCATAGAAAAGGCATGGTGAACTCGGCTGAGCTGTGCCCCGCTTACTTCCTTCCCGAAAAAATTGGCGATTAAGCTGTGTTTTCTTGGGGTTTACAGGCTTCTTTCGCTTCTTTCCTCGTCTATATAGTCTATAGTAATTATGTTGGGAATCGATATAACAACAGATTCTACATTGTCGCTTGTAAAAAGAGGTAACAAAGATGAAAACTACATACATGATAGTTATCGCAGTAGTCGTCATCGCCATCATAATAGGTAGCGTATTCGCTTACACGTATATGTCATCAAACGCCTCAAAGCAAGCTTCAAGCCCCACACCAACCCCGACAGCTGCGCCTACAGCCGCACCAACGGCGAAACCAACAGCTGCTCCAACAGCAGGCCCAACTGCCGCTCCAACACCCACTCCAGCTCCAACTCCTGTTCCAACAATATCGCCTGCAACCCAGCTTAACGGGGCAGGCGGCACACTTGTCCAACCATTAATGGCTGACTGGCAAATAGCCTACAACCAATACCAACCCAAAGTGCAGGTTAACTACAATGCAGTCGGAAGCGGCGCAGGAATCACAGCCTTCCAAGGTCAAACTGTCGATTTCGGCGAATCAGATATGCCGCTGCAAGCAGCAGACATCGCGGGGCTCCCTACAGGCACAACAGCATTAACTATTCCAATATCTGCCAGCGCAGTTGTACCAGCATACAACCTAAAACTGGTCAACGGTTCAATGTGTCCGGACGGGCTCATTTTCAACGGGACAGTGCTAGCAAACATTTTCTTAGGAACAATTACCACATGGAATGATTTGTCTCTCCAACAGCTAAACCCGACTTTAGCAGCTCAATTGCCCTCTACAGCAATAACCGTGATCCACAGGTCAGACGGTAGCGGAACAATGTTCGCCTTCACCGATTATCTGTCTCAGGCAAGCACCGCATGGGCAAATGGACCTGGAAAGAGCAAGCTTCCAAACTGGCCAGTAGGCTTAGGCGCTAAAGGAAACGCTGGCGTAGCACAAGACATTGAATTGTACACAGGGTCAATAGGTCCACTCGAAATAGCTTACGCACTCCAGAATCCAAGTCTAATCTCCTATGGAGCCGTAGTAAACGCCGCGGGCAACGCCATCTTGGCAAACGTGTCAAACATGCAGCTTTCGCTAGCAGCAGGCGCAACTAACCTTCCAGCTGGAAACGGCGTGTGGTCAAACGTTTCAATAATCGACAACATCTTCAATGACAAAACAGATACTGGCATCTACCCAATTGTGACCTTAACTTACGCTCTAGTATACGAATCGCAGACAAGCTTCAATCAGGGCGCTGCTCTCGTAAGCTTCCTAACATGGGTCATAAACCAAGGCCAAGCGTACGCAACAAAAGAGGGCTATGCTCCACTCCCAGCTAACATCGTCGCCATCGACACTACAACAATTAGCCAGATAACGTACCAATCAACTGGCGCTCAAATACCACTGCTCAACTAGATTTAAAAACAATCTTTTCCTTATTTTTTTGTATTGCGATTAACAAAAAACTGAGGAGGCGAAGTACATATCACGCTGGTAAGAGGCGATACAGTAGTAAAAATAGTTCTTGCAGCAGCAGCCTTCTTCGTCATAGCTCTTCTTGTTGCCCTTGCAGTAGAACTCTTCTCAGGTTCAGCCGCCTCAATAAACGAATTTGGATTCAGCTTTTTAACTGGGTCAACTTGGGATCCATCTCACAATATTTACGGCGCTTTACCCTTTATTTATGGAACTTTATTAACGTCAGCCATTGCAATACTCATCGGACTCCCAATTAGCCTTGGCGTGGCTATCTTTATTTCTGAAAGACTCAAAAGTCATCGAGGTCTGGGTTACACACTGGGCACATTGGTTGATCTTCTCGCGGCGGTGCCAAGCGTAATTTACGGTCTCTGGGGGCTCTTTATCTTAGCTCCCCTCTTATACACGTACGTTGAAAAACCCTTACACCTTTCACTCGGTTTCATCCCCTTATTTGCTGGGACTCCTTATCAGACAAGTTTTTTCACCGCAGGAGTTATTCTGGCAATAATGATAATCCCAACGATGTCAGCAGTTTCAAGGGATGTCCTGAGTGCTGTTCCAAACAGTCAGCGGGAAGCCATGTACTCGCTTGGCGCTACGGACTGGGAAGTTACCCAGAAAAGCGTCTTACCCTATGCGCGGTCAGGGATTTTTGGTGCGTTCGTTCTTGGTTTGGGACGGGCTGTTGGCGAAACTATGGCGGTTGTTATGGTTATCGGAAATGTCGCTAAGATTACACCAAGTCTTTTTACACCTGGTTACACTTTGTCGGCGCTGATTGCGAACCAGTTTGGTGAAGCAACAGGAATTTATCGGTCTGCGATTATTGAGGTTGCGTTGATCCTGTTTGCTGTCACCTTAATAATCAATGTGTTAGCTCGACTTTTGCTTTGGAGGATGACCCGTGGCACCCAGAAAAAGATTTGAAGGAGGACGCTTTTTTGGAAAGAACTGATTTGCCACTGGGTATTTCGCTTTGGCGAAAAATTGTCAATAGGTTAATGTTTATTTTGATAATTGTCGCCGTGCTTCTTGCAGTTGTTCCCCTCATCCTAATATTAGGAGACGTTGCGATAAAGGGAGCACCAGCGATAAACATAGATTTCTTAACCCATTTGCCAACGGGACCTACATTTTCAGGCGGCGGAATAGCCAGCGCCGTAGCAGGAAGCTTCACCATGGTTGGTTTAGCAGCCCTTATCTCCGTGCCAATCGGGGTTGGCGCAGGAATCTTTTTCTCAGAATGGTCTTCATCTAAGCTATCCACAATTTCAGGTTTCATGAACGACGTTCTAACAGGGTTCCCTTCGATGGTTATAGGGCTTTTCGTCTATATCATAATTGTACTGAACACGAAACATTATTCTGCCTTTGCAGGCGCAGTCGCTTTAAGTTTCATAATGCTGCCGATAGTCGCCAGGACAACAGATGAATCTCTGAAGTTGGTTCCTAACACGTTAAGGGAAGCCTCAATGGCTCTGGGAGTTCCAAGATGGAAAACCATCTTCAGAATCGTCATAAGCACAGGGAAAACTGGGCTTTTGACTGGTGTAGTGTTGGCGATTGCCAGAGCAACTGGAGAGACGGCGCCGTTACTGTTTACGGCAGCGACAAGCACTTATTACATCACAAATCTGTTTACGCAGCCAACTGGTTCTATGACCGTTCTAATCTACAATTACGCTACTTCCCCTTATGCAACCTGGGTTACTCAAGCGTGGGGCGCAGCTTTGGTTCTTATACTTATAATGCTTGGATTGAACCTTTTTGTTAAAATTGTTATAGGAAGAAACTTAACAGAGGCAAGGATGGAGTAAACAGTGGCAGAATTTCAAAAGATAACTCGCAACGTAAACTTCGGGAGGATTGACTGAACTTGAGCAAAAACAGCCAAGATTTGTCTCTCGCAAAGCTGGAGACAAGAGACTTGAAGGCTATATACGGCAAGGTGCAGGCGCTCAAAGGAATCAACCTAAGGTTCCCTGAAAACCGAGTAACCGCCGTTATGGGTCCATCAGGATGCGGAAAAAGCACCCTAATCAGGTGTTTAAACAGAATTCATGAGTTGACGCCAGGCGCAAAAGTCGAGGGCGAAGTCATCTTGGACGGAGTAAACATCTACGCGCCAAACGTGGACCCAGTGGCTATTCGCAGAAGGATCGGCATGGTTTTTCAGAAGCCTAACCCGTTTCCCACTATGTCCATTTTCGACAATGCCGTGGCAGGCCTAAAACTCAACGGGGTAAGAGACAAAAAGAAGCTTAATGAGCTGGCGGAAAAGAGCCTTCGAATGGCGTTCTTGTGGGATGAAGTCAAGGGCGACTTGAAGAAGCCTGGAACTGCTCTTTCAGGCGGGCAGCAGCAGAGGCTTTGTATAGCGCGGGCTCTTGCGGTGCAGCCTGAAATACTCCTCATGGATGAGCCTTGTTCCGCTCTTGATCCAATCGCCACAGCCAAGGTCGAGGAATCAATTTTTGAACTCAAGAAAGAGTTCACAGTCATTATTGTGACGCATAATCTTCAGCAGGCTGCACGCGTCTCCGACTACACGGCCTTCATGTACCTTGGAAAACTGGAAGAATTCGGGGAAACGGCGAGGGTGTTTGAGAACCCGCAGAGCGAGTTAACAGAAAAATACATAACGGGGAAGTTTGGTTAAATTGAGTAACATGCAAAGACTATTGGATGCTGGATTAGAAGAATTAACCGTGTTGGTTTACAAGATGGGCGGAGTCGCCGAGAAAGCCTTGGCTATATCGCTGGGCGGTTTTATCGATGGCAAAGACGTTTCAAAAGACGTTCATGAACTCGCGGAAATTCTTGTAAATAGGACTGTGGAAGTTGAGGAGAAAGCTTTCGGCTTGATAGCTAGGTATCAGCCAGTTGCCTCTGACTTGAGAATCATAAACTCCTACATGAAGGTCGCCTACGATTTTGAACGTTACGGCAGGTATGGCTGGGACATATCCTTCATCGGAACGCGTTTCAACGGGAAAACCATCAACTGCGACAAGTGGATTTTTGATTACATCGGTAAACTCGCTGAGAAAGTGCTCGAAATGGTCAGGGTAAGCATAAGCTCGCTGAGAAAGCTTAACCCCGAACTTGTTAAAACGATGACTCAAGCTGAAGACTCGGTTGATAAGGCGTACTTTGAGTATCTGGACAAACTTGTGGAGCAGGCGGGCGTCACAAACGAGTGTACCATCTCCAGCGTGCTTGTCGTAAGGTACCTTGAACGCATCGCAGATCACGCCATGCATATTATGGAAGCCGTGGTTTACATTGCGACGGGCGAAAAAGTGACGTTGAGGTAGCGCTCGAAAAAGAAATCAAGGGTCCATGTAAAAGCGGGGTTACCCAGACTATTTAATCTCTTACAACAGCAAGAACTTGCTTTTTCAAAGTTAGGGAACCCATTTTATGAATTATCCCAGAACGGTTTCAACGTTTAGGTTTAGGACAACCTCGGATATGTCGCTAGCGTACTCCGCCGTTCTCCGCACACTTTCTATGATCAGTCTGAGGTTAACGGCGTCTTCCGTCTTGGTGTTCTGCATGGAAAGCACCGTTTCCTTCTCAAGTTTATGCACCTGACCCAGTTTTTCGATTACTGACTCAGCCAAGTTAAAGTCTCGCCTAAACAGGGCATCCATCGAATTTTCAAACATTGAAATGGCCAAGCCGCTTAACTCGCCGATCTTTCCCAAAAGCTCCGCGTTCACCTGTTCCTTTAGGCAAAGCGTGTTTTCGGCAATTTTGGTTGCGTGGTCTGCGGTTCTCTCAACGGATTTCCCAATAAGCCTGTAGCCCAAGCAGTCTCTCTGCGAGTTCAAACCGATTTCCTTTACGATCCGCGGGTTTGAAACCGCCAGCTTCAAAAGCCTGACTATGTACAGCCCGAACCGATTTACTTCGCGGTCGGTCTCAATGACGGATTTTGCTGCTGTATAATCCAGTTTTGTCAACGCGGCTAAGGCTTCTTTATGCATGGATGAGGCTATTATCGACATTCGACTCAGCGCGTTCTGAACCGTAAGTTCAGGGTAGTTAAGAAGCACCTGAAGAGTCAAATCCGTCGGCGTGTCAATTACGATTTCGGTTCCGACCAGGTAATGTCTGGCAAAATTTTTAAGGTGATTTCGAACCTTGGTTGACAGCACCTTTTGGCTGGGCGCTCTGATGTGCAGGATGTTGTAGCCGTCCAAGTAGGCTGAAATCGCTGTTCTCATAACGGCGTCGGGGTTATCGCTCGTTGACGCTTTGATGAAGGCTTCGTCCTGCCTTTCTTTTTTGACAAATTTTGAAGGCGCAACGCATAGTGACCCGTCGTCTTCTTCGCGGACCACCATTGAGCTTCCTCTTTTGAGTTCGTTTCGGATGGCCCATTCCTTGGGCAGGGAGAGTATGAATGTTGATCCGCCTGTCACTTGGAGCTTTCGTTGTTCCTCGTTTTGCTTTTCGATTTCCTTAGTCAAGGGTTGCACACAGTTATGTTTTCTATTGATGCCTAATTATATTAGGTAACTCTATATAGACTATATATTTTATGGAGTACCTCTATATAAAAAGTTAGGTGTTACCAAGTTTAAGAACCAAAAAAGCCGAAATACCTAAAATAAATACTTTAGTCAAGGTTTCGCCCGTCAGCTAAGCCGTTTTTGGGTTTTTTGCGCTATTGAAACGCTTCAAAGAAGCAGATCACGTCGTTTCCTTGCTTTATGCTGTGCCTGTCGATCAGGTGAGCCGTGCCGTCTGGGCAGTAAACCTTGTCGCCTTTGAGGGCTTTTTTGTAGCGTACGCTGCATTCTTTGAGCATGGTGCAGCCGTCGCAGTCTCTTGAGAGCATTCTTTTTTCACCTCTTCCGCATGTTCAAAAGAGTAAATGCATGGTCGCTCCTATAGAGATTAACTTGATAATCTATATAGAATCTATAGGCGGAGTCGTTGGGGGTGGGTTGGTTTTTTGTTGTTTGCGTTTTGGGTTGCTTGCCACGGTTGGGGCTTGAAGCGTTTGTAAGTCACGACCCTTTTCGACCCTAAATGACCCATCCCGACCCAAAGTGACCCTTTTCGACCCTTCGCGTCCAGCTTGCAGGATTCAAGTTGGGTTGGCTGCGGGCTGAAGCGTTCAGGGAAAATCGGGTTTGCGGAAGAGAAAACTTAAGTAACAAACCAGCGCTTCTCAAATGCGGGTCAAACATGGGCAACGAAGTCGACTACGCCGCAGGCGAAAAAACAGGCTGCAGCTCAAAAATCACAATCGCCGACAGAATCTTCTACGTCAAACTCTTCGCCGCCCAGCCGTCAAGGTTTTTTTCAGGCGACCAAAAAGGCGTCATCCAGAAGGAAATCTCCAAAGCCGAATTCGAACTGTGGATCAACATCCTGGCGGACAGCGAAGCCGACGCCGCCGAAGCTCTGAAGAAGCTGAGCGTAGGAAAAAAATACTGAGCCCCTAAACGTCCTTCCATCTTGTCTTCTTGTAAGCGATGAACAATATTACGGCGCACACCACAGAAAGAACTACCCAATCCAAAATTACCAGGCTGACTGGAATTGTAAGATAGCCGGTTGCTGACTGTATGATTTCCGCCACATACGTTGTCGGCGACAGGTAAGCGATGTATCTGTACAGCGCAGGAACATAGGTTATCGGATAGTAAACTGGCGGCACCGTGGTAAACAGGAGCGAAAGCAACCTGGAGAACGCGTAGCTCTGAACCACATCATTTGAGAACGTGGACAGCATAAAGCCTAAAGCCACTGAAATAGCAAACATCAGCAATAACGCAAGGGATAAGATTGCTATTTGAAGAAGCGAATGCTGCAAGTAGATTCCTGCAAGCACAAGAAGGATAGCTAAAGAAGGGATTGAGTAAACTATCTCCGCAAGAGTCATCCCCGTCATGTATAAGGCTGGGCTTGTCGGCGAACTCACAATCATGTCTTGAAGCTTGAAGTCGTTTTTTAAGTGGGAAAGGTCCGATTGAAGTGAAATTCCCGCTGAAAAGAAAGTCATTATCAACCCGCCTTCAATCGCAGTTCCGAAAAGAGCGCCATGGCTTACGAAGGTAATTACAATAAGAATCGAAAACGGGGCGATAACAGCACTTAACAAAACGATAGGGTAGTTTACCATTTCGTAAATGGCATTTACCAGAATTCCAGCTAGAATTTGGCTGAGTTTACTGCGTTTCAGTTATTCATCCCTCGCTTTTTGCCCGACAAGGTAGAAGAAAATGTCATCCAAAGTGACGGGTGTAATCGAGAACTTTACCGATTGCTCAGCAAACGTCTTGGCTAAACGGAACGCTTCATCCTCGTTGGTCATAATCTGCGTGACCCCTGTTTTGTCCGTGGTGACCTCTGCGTCTTTCAACAGGGGAACCTGAACTTTAGGAGGCAGTTTGATGCTGTACTGGTATTTTGCGGTTTTTCTGAGCTCTGCAAGAGTCCCGAGTGAAACCAATTTTCCATCCTTAAGAATCGCGATCTTATCCGCAAGTTGCTCTGCCTCTTCAAGGTAGTGAGTTGTAAGAAAAATAAACCGCTCTTTGCCCAGCGTTCGAAGAATCTCCCATAGCTCCCGCCTTGAAATCGGGTCCAAACCCGTTGTGGGTTCATCGAGAAAAATTATTTCTGCTTCTGATGCCATGACCATTGCTATCAGAACTTTTCTTTTTGTGCCACCCGAAAGTTTGCTGGTCAAAACGTTAGCGTATTCTTGCAACCCAAGCTTCGCAAGCGACTCGTCGGCAAGCTTCTTCCCATCCCCGTAGCTGTAACCACGCCAAAGAAGATACGATAAAACAGCTTGTTTAGCTGTCATCCACCTTATGACCCTGGCTTCCTGAGGGACAATCGCAATTTTCTCCCTCAACCTACCCTCCTGCTTTAGAACGTCAAAGCCGTTGATGCTTGCGGTTCCCGCGGTGGGTTGAAGCTCGGTGGCGAGGATTCGGATAAGCGTGGTTTTTCCAGCGCCGTTTCTGCCGATTAACCCGAAGATGCCGCTGGTTTCCACTGTGAAAGTGACGTTCTCCAAGGCTTTGCGGTGGTCCTCGTAAACCTTCGTTAACCCGTGGCATTCAAGTGTTCCCAAGTTGCGCAACGACCTGAAAGGATCGCCTTTTTCTATCCTGAATGGTTAAGCACATAACCATGGAATTATATTTATATTAAGTTGGTAGACTGATAGAATGCAGGTGAAAAAGTCATGACCGTTCATTTAGTTCCATGGGACCCATCGCGTAACCTGCTGGAGGAGGCAAACCGCCTCTACGATGAGGCAGGCACCTTTGACTGCGTGTCGAAAGGCGATCTCGTCGCTGTCAAATTGCATGTAGGCGAGCTTGGGAACCCATACTATGTCCAACCGTTTTTTGTCCATGAGATAGTTCGCAGGGTTAAAGAGGCAGGCGGAAAACCCTTTCTAACCGACTCCAACACGCTCTACCATGCCAACCGCCACAACGGCTACGACCACACAGTCAACGCGTTAACCAACGGCTTTTGCATGGCGCCGTTTTTCCCAGCAGACGGGTTGAAAGGCGAAAACTACCGAGTCGTCCCAACAAAGGGAATTCTCAGCGAAATCGAGGTGTCAGGAATGATTGCGGAAGCCGACGCCATGATTGTTGTTTCGCATGATAAGGGTCATGAACTCAGCGGTTTCGGAGGAGCCATAAAAAACCTCGGCATGGGCTGCTGCCCAGGCGTAGGCAAACTTCGTCAGCATAGGACCGTGGGCCTCGAAATTGACCAGTCCAAATGTGTCGGCTGCGGCAAATGTAAGGAAATTTGCGAGTTGCATCTGCCCGACATCGTTGAGGGAAAAGCCCACAACACGTCGCCTCTTTGTATGCGTTGCCCAATGTGCATGCACGGCTGCCCCATGGAAGCTATAAGTTTCACTCACCAAGACGATTTCCTCAGGGCGCTTGCATCAGCCGCTTACGGCGTGCTATCGACTTTCAAAGCCGGCAAGGTATCATTTGTCAGCTTCGCCAAAGACATCACGCCCTACTGCGACTGCCTGCCAATGCCCGGCGAACCAGTCATGAAAGACGTCGGCATCTTCGCGTCCAACTCGCCCGTGTCAATCGACGCCGCATTCCTGAGCATGATTGATTACAAGCCGTTCAACGAAGCCTCAAACGTTGACTGCATGCTGCAGGTTCAGGAAGCAAAAGTCCTCGGGTTAGAAGGCGACGTGAAACCACAAATCACCAAACTAACATGAGGCTAACTGCCTTCGGGGTTGGGTTCACATAGTTTTTGCTGCTGCCTTTTTTCTTCTATTAACAAGCAGGTAGATTGCAACTATAACTGCCGCTCCCGCTACAGCCGCCACAAGTATGTAACGAGATACTCCAGCAACCAGCGTCCAGTTTTGACCGAGGTACACGCCTAAATAAACCAGAATTATGTTCCACAATAAGCATCCTGCAGTAGTGAAGATAAGGAATTTTTTCAGCGGCATTTTCGCTGCCCCAGCTGGGAACGAAAAGGTGGTTCGGAAGCCAGGAATGAGGCGGCTGGTGAAAACCATTAAGCCGCCGTTTTTGTCAAACCACTTCTCCGCGACTTCCAGTTGGGCTCCTGAAAGGATGACTTTTCCCAAGATTTTATGTTTGATGAGGGATTGGACGCCTTTGTACCCGATGTAGTAGTCGATTAAAGACCCAAATATTCCTGCGAAGGTCGCCACTGCCACAATCATCCAAAAGTCAAGCTGCCCCATGAAGCTCAAGTAGCCCGCGAAAGGAAGAATAACCTCGCTGGGAATAGGAACTGAGCTTGTTTCAAGCAGCATCAAAGCGAAGATGCCTGGGTACCCGAAAACCCGCACGGTTGAGGTCACACCATGCACTATGGAAAGGATGAGGCTGATGATGGGCTCGCTTGTCACTGGGGCGCCCTCGATGACGACGTCATCCAAAAAGTCAAGCACGAAGTAGAGGACAACGATTATGGCGATGGCTATGGCAATTAGCTGCGGCGCTTTCTTACGTAACTGCCCAAGACTCGAAGATTGCCCCAATGACCATCAGCTTAGGTTAAGTTCTTGGCTTGAACATATTTTAGGGTTATTCCCAAAGCTTTTCCGAGGGCACAGAAAACAACGATACAGTTTCATAAACGCATGCCCGCTTGAGTTCAACAAGCATAAGTTTATCCACACATCACTCCTTCTAGGAGAGCGACGGCAACTTAAGGGAAACCTTGGCGGTTACATACGCCAAACAACTCGTCAAAGAGGCCTGACTGGCAACATGGCAAACGACTCTCCATCTAGGGATGATACGTTAGAAGCTTTGGATTTCATAGTGAACGTTCTCAAAGAGCACGAGAAAGACCTCGACAAACTCATCAAAGAATTATCCGTCGTCACTGAGAAAATTGGCGAAACTGGCAAGTTAGGCGGCAGAATGGAGAAAATCGAGGAAAAAATAAACAATCTGCAGAAAGAAATGGCAAGCCTAATCAGCATCTTGTCAAGCGCTCCCAAAGCTGCTGTCCCTGCCGAAGCCAAGGAGCGAACGGGTGAAACAGCGGCTGCCAGCGCAATTCAGGGGCCTGCGGTTGTTTTGCGGTGTGCAAGGTGGGAAGACTTCCAGAGTTTGGCTTTTGGGGCTCAAACGGTGACGTTCAGCTTTAAAGAAGACGAGAAAGTTTTTCAGGCAAACGCGTTGAAGAACAACCAGATCGTCACTTACACGGGTTGTCTTCCAGAATTTTCGTCCATTCTCAAAGCCTGGTTGGCTGAGCAGCTGGCTGTTCCTGAAAAGAGGATTTTGGAAGGCGCCTTAACTTTGCGCTGAGGCTGATTGTCCTTAAAAGATTTAGGCAAACGTCTAAATTTGCCATGGGATTTCCGCTGGGATTGCATTTTTCTCTGTTTTTTTAGTTTTTTCTCTTGAATTTGCTTATGACGATTTGATAGGTGACTACTGACGAGTAGAACAGGTAGGGCAGCAGAAGTGTCGGGCGGGGAACGGCGAATTTTAGGTCGGTGACCACGAGTTCAACGTGTTTTTTTGCGGTCCACACTTGGTCCGCACGGAAGTGGATGCAGTGAGGCTCGTAGACGCCGAGCACCTTGAAGTCTTTTTTCTCAATCCACGATTTGATGTACGCGTCCTCGTACGTGTGCAGCTGATACGGTATCTTGATGTCCTCAACCGTTTTCCGCCTGATCAACATGTCGTGGGTTCCGCCTCTCCTCTCGAAAATCTTCAATGTAACCCTCTCGAAAAGGGGCAGTATGTCATTTCCCTGCAGAACCGACCAGATTTCGATTCCCCAGATTGCGCCCACGTCATCTCTGACTTGTTTTTCTGCTTCGGCAAACCAGTTTCTTGAAAGGATAACGTCGCTGTCTACAAACATGAACCAGTCGCCTTTCACCAGTTTAATCGCCGTTTGCCTCGCGCTGGCTCTTGTCCCCCCCTGCTGGATGAAGATGACGTTGCCGCGCTGCCGTCGGAACTCCTCCACTATGGCTGGGGTGGCGTCGGTAGAGAAGCCGTCAACCACGATGAGGTTCTTAACGGGCACGTTCAAGTAAACAGAGTTGATGCATTCCCTCAGCTTCACCGCGCTGTTCTTTGTGAGAATGGCGACATCCACGGGCCCAATCATAATTCAACCCTTTTTCAAGAGGTTAATCAAGACGGCTTTCTCGTGTTCCCACGCTTGTTTCACCGTGGACGGGAAAAGCATTTTTTAGTACCCCATCAAGCCGCAGCATCTGGAGCAAATTGGAAAAACGCCGTTATCGCAGCTTCTTAGGGCGCGCCTGAACTTGCGGTATTTCTCGCTGTTGTATATGTCGAGGATAGGTGATTCCATGATGTTTCCCGTGACGAAGTCTGGGAAATCCCTGCATGTCACTACGTCCCCGTTCGGCATCACGTCAAGCTGGAACCAAGGTGCAACGCATTTCTTGTAGCCGAAGAAGTTTTCAGGTTCCTCATAGTACGCTCGAACGTCCTCAATTCTCAGGTCGGGTACGAAAAGAACGTGACTTTTGTGTTTTTGGCTTTTTATCTTCTTAACCTGCTCAACGATGGCGTCTATGTCCAAGGTTGTTGTGTCGCGCACGTAGCCCTTCCAAGCGAAAGGAGTTATCCCCAGTTTATCGTTAACTATTTTCGTGTGTACCTGTCCAATCCATTCTCGGGTGAACCAAGAATAATAGATCACTATGCCGCCTGGGTGGATTTTCTCGGCTTCCTTCACCGTGTCAACCAGCGCGTACTGGTTGTTGCTGGAGATTGTCGTCAACGTGAAGATGGCGGGTTTCCTCTTGTTCTTCTCCCTCTTTATCCGTTGAATCGCGGCCAACCCTTTGACCGCTGTGTCCATGGCTCCTGGGACTCCTCGGCATTTGTCATGGATTTCTCTTGGGCCGTCAAAAGAGACGCATATCATGTCCCACCCGTTGTCAACGATGGTTTCCGCGTTCCGTTCCAGTCCGACTCCGTTTGTCACGACTTGAACCGTCAGACCCTTGCTTTTGATGTAGTTGACAAGCGGAACCAGCGGCTGGTAAAGGAAGGGTTCTCCGCCCGTTATGTAAACGTGAACCTTCTTGGGCGCCACTTCATCTATGACTTTCTTGTAAACTTCAACTGGAACTTCTCCCGCAACTTTCGGCGTATCATCCATTGCGTTGTACCCGCTTTGCCCCCACTGCGCGCATATGGCGCATCTGTGGTTGCAGCGGTGCGTGATTCGTAGGCTCAGCAGCCAAAGTGAGGAACTGCTTCCGTCTTCGTTCCCGTAGTCCAGTTTCGACTTGACAAATTCACGATAGGCTCCTCTGCTGAAGCTCATCATGAGCGCAGGGTTCGTGCATACCGAACTGAATAGCTGAAGCGGAAGTCTTCTCATTAGACCGTGCCTTAGTATGTTTTAGTAGTTAAATTTTACTATCAACCACGACTTCAACGATGCCTAAGCAATTGCAATAAACTTGGCACTTCTGAAATTGGGAGGGCAAAATAGGCGAAGGTAAAATTAAAAAGTGGTTTGCCGGGATTCATTTTGACGAAATCCCAGCGGGTTTTCACTTAAGTGAATTCTTTTCTTTCAAATAATAGTAGTCCCAAGATTGTGGTGACGATGAAGTATATTCCTATGATTGCGAGTCCTTGGGGAACCGAGGCGGCGAATGTAGTGGTGGTAAATGTACGACCATGACCGAACGGCGTAGTTGTCACGGTTTTGGCGGGGGGATAAGGAGATTGCAATATGTTGCCTATTATCCCTGCCCCATAGGTTAGAATAAACCATGGTTCAATCCCGACAAGATCTGAGACCAGTTCTTGAATTAGCGTGAATCCGAACAGTAAGAGGATAACCGTTACAAGAATGGATATGGAGCTACTCTTAAACATTGAACTGAAAAAGAACGCCAATCCCATGACAGCCGCGAGATAAATCCATGCGAAAAGCAAAGAGTAACCGAATTGATACGGCAGACCTGTGCCAAAACCGGCTATTGTAGCTGAATAGTAAACTCCATTGGCGATTGTAATCACCATGTACAAGACGAATATTGCAGTTGCTGCCAAGAAAGCCGCCAACCACTTCCCAATGTATATTGACGACCGTCTAACAGGGTTTGGAATCCCGAAATAACCCGTCTTATTCTGAAACTCACCTGAAATGGCGTCCCCTCCGAAGAAAATTCCAGCCAGAATAATTACAAAGGTTACTGACAAACCCCACCAACTGGAATAGAACCCGAGGTTTGAAACCAGAAAACCTGCAGGACGCCGCCAAGCCACTATGATGGTAAGAAGCGCTGCTATTATAAGAGTAATAATCAGCATTATTAGGAAACGTCGCGACCTAATGTATTCGAGAAACGTGTACTTCATTGATATGCCGACTTGCGCCATGCTGCTCGGCACTTTATTGCCACCGATTGATTCTGTCTCGTTCATACTTATCACACCGTCTCCTTAATCAAATTAAGATACACATCTTCGAGTTCTGAAGCCGCTACTCTGTAACTTATAATTCCAATATTCATTTTTACCAAATCAGAGAGAATCCCTTCTTGCGCATCCAAGCCTCCGCTAAACCGTATCCGCAGGTTTGTATCATTTGTTTGCTCCGCTGAAGTCACATTGGAAAGTTTTGCGATCTTCTGTGTCACTAATTGGGGATTAATGGGACGCAGAAGTTCAACTTCAACCATGTTTGCTCCTCCGGAAAATTTGGAAGTCACATTTGAAATTGTATCATACACGATTAGCTTGCCATGGTCAATCATGGCGACTTCGTCGCATACCTCTGAAACTTCGCTGAGAAGATGCGAACTCATGAAAACCAATCTTTTCTTGCCCTTAAGCGATTTAACGATTTCCCTGACTTCACTCATGCCTCTAGGATCAAGCCCGTTGGTGGGCTCATCGAGAAGAAGGATACATGGGTCACTGAGAATTGCGGAGGCAATGCAAATTCTCTGTTTCATTCCTTTGGAGAACTTGCCTACTCTCTTATCGATCCATTCGTTCATATGGACTTCGGTGACGGCTTCTTCTATTCTCTTTTTAATTTCTGATGCTGGAACTCCTCTGTATTCAGCAATCATTGTCAGCGCTTCGCGGGGCGTCAGTGAAGGGTAAATTTCAGGCGTCTCAATTATCGCAGCGACAGACGCCAACGCCGCCTTCTTGTTAGTGTGAACGTTTATGCCGTTTATCAGAGCTTCCCCGGAAGAAGGACGGATCAAATCCGTGAGCATTTTAAGCGTGGTTGTTTTTCCCGCGCCGTTTGGACCCAGGAAACCGACGCATTTCGCGCCTTCTATCTTGAGGTTCAATTCTGAAACTGCTACGAATGAACCGAACTGTTTTGTAAGCTTGACAGCCTCAATCGATGGAACATCGCCTAAAGACATAACGACATCTCCCGAGCACAAATTACCGCGCCGCTTATAAAGCCTAGCTACAAGCGAATGTGCCTGCCAAATTATCGCTTATCGATTCCAAGTGAGCGCCCTTTTTTTCGGGAAGTCTTTGCACTCGTAGATTCGCAGCTGCCGCTGCGGTTCGATGCGGCACCTCTTGCGTGCGTTCTTGCGTCTTATCAGCGGGGCAAGCTGAAAGAAAGGGCATTTGGAGCAAAGGGTACTCGTGCATGTGCCTCCGTTTACCTGGTCATCATTCTTCTGAACAGCGGAACAGCGATTGCAATCATGACTACACCGAACACGATCATGATAATCAGGTCGTTGGAGATGGCGGGGACTCCTGCGCCTAGCACCATGACTTTTCGCATTGCATCAGCAGCATACGTTAGCGGAAGGAATTTTGCTATGTCTTGCATGTACCATGGCATCTGCTGTAGTGGGAACATTACTCCGCTGAGGAACATCATTGGGAACATTAGCGTCATCATCATCATCTGCGCCGTTTCCTGATCCTTAGCGAGGGACGTCAACACGATGCCTAAGCCGACGAATGAAAATACGCCCAGCAAGAGCAAACCAAACACAAGTAGAATGCTTCCGTGGACTGCGACCCCGAATAGCCCGATAGCCAACGCCATTATTATGACCCCTTGAATTAAGCCACGAGCGGTCTGACCTAAAGCTTTTCCTAGAATGATGGATAACCTGTTGATTGGCGCAACCATCATGCCGTCCATGGTGCCGACTTCCTTCTCTTGAGATATTGCCACAGGAAGCCCAGTCATGACGCTCATCATAACTGTCATCGCCATGATTCCAGGGGCAATGAAGTTGAAGTAGCTTTGGTTTCCAGGAACAACCCCTTCCGTTTTCACGATGTAGGGCTGCACTACTGCGAGAGACTCGTTAGCTGTTACGGCTGCTGAGAGTCCTTGAACGTTATGCTGTGCGAGAGCCGTGCCCATCTCGCTGAACACACCTGACAAAGCGCCTTCCAGTTCAGCGGAAACCGTCGGGTTAGATTGGTCTGTAACGATAATTAGGGTTCCTTGTTCGCCGTTGATTATGCAGGTTGAGAAGTTGCTGGGTATGATTATGCCGCCGTCTATCTTGCTGTTCTGAATATCAGATTTGATTTGGTCTAAGCTTGTGGCGTTTGAAAGCTTCAGCATGTGAGTTTGACTGTTTATGCCCTGCAGGGTGCTTATGAAGAACTGGCTCGGCTGGGTCAAGCCGTTGAAGCCTGAATCCTGATTCACCACGGCAACTGGCATATTGCTTATCGTTGTGTTGCTGGATGGGTAGATGAAGCCGATCATCGCCATCATGAACAGCGGCATGAGTATAAGCAGAACCAGACCCAAACGGTTCCTAAACAGTTCTGTCAGGTCTTTCCAAGCGATGCGGAAGGAATGCGAAAGTAAACTTTTTGCTCCCATCGCTATCACCTTATCCTGCTTGGTGCAGCCCCGTAGTGCTTATGCTGTTCCATGGGGATTTTCTGGTCTGCGCTGTCCCTTACCTGATGACCAGTAATATGCAGGAACACGTCCTCAAGGGTTGGCTGAAGGTTTTCCATGGAGTTAATCTTTCCGCCCGATGTTCTTATTGCATCAATTACAGAGTCGAACGCCTCTTGACCATGGCTGATAACTTTCAAGTGCAACGTGTTTTCCTGAGTAACGCTGTCTACGCAATTGCAATCCTGGATTGCCTCAATTATTTGGGGTGACAGGTTTCCGATTTCAAGTTTTAATATTGTTGTATCCGCTCCCGAAATTGTCTTTTTCAAGTTAGTTGAAGTGTCAAGCGCCACGATTTTGGCGTGATCCATTATGCCGATTCGGTCGCACAGCAGATCAGCATCCACCATCATGTGAGTCGTCACGATTATGGTAGTTCCGTTTTCCCTGTTGAGTTTCTTAATGAACTCTCGGATTTCAACGGACGATTGGGGATCTAAGCCGAGGGTCGGCTCGTCAAGGAAGAGCACCTGCGGCATGTTCAGCAGCGCACGAACCACGTTCATCCTCTGTCTCATGCCTGTCGAAAACGTGCCTACCTGAGCGTTCTTCCATTTGGTGAGTTGAACCAGCTCAAGCAACTCGTCTATTCTCTTGTTTAAAACGTCCTTGGGCAGGTTGAAGAGGCTGCCGAAAAACACCAGGTTTTCCCTGGCTGTCAAGCGATTGTACATTATCATTTTTTCTGAAACTATGCCTATCAGTTTCCTGACTTCCGTGTCCTCCTTAACGATGTCGAATCCGCCTATGGTTGCCGTTCCCTTTGTGGGACGGGCTAACGTGGAGAGCATGCGCAGCGTCGTGCTTTTGCCTGCGCCGTTGGGGCCGAGCAGCCCGAAGATTTCGCCCTTCTTCACGTCGAATGAGATGCTGTCCACCGCTACGAAATCGCCGAACATTTTGGTAAGGTTTTTTACCGAGATGATTGATTCGTTTGACTGATAGGTTTCCGTTTCGTTTTTCTGTTCCAACTTGGCACCAGCATATGTTGAAATATAATTCGTTGCAATATGTTTAAGCAAAATATAAATATTCCGTTAATAGAATATGGTTTTGGAAACAACAAATGACATTTGAAGAGCAAGAGAAAACAACGGGCAACTGGGTCAAGGAAGCCCAGAAAGGGTACATCAGAGTAGCCTCACTAATCATCCTGAACAAGCGGCCAGCACACGGCTACGAAATAATGAAGGAAATCAGAGACAAAACCAGAGGTTTCTGGAAGCCGACAGCGGGCGGCATGTACCCGATACTGAGAGACCTTGAAAAAGCCGGGTACATAGTGGGCGACTGGTCCACGGTAAAGAACCGAAAAATAAAAGTTTACAGAATCACGGAAACAGGGGAAGCCATACTCAGAAGTGCCATGGTCAAACAGAGTGAACTCGCAAGCGGCATGAATTCGCTTTTTCAAGAATTCGCAAGAGACGTGCTAAACGTGGAACCGAAAAAGGCTTCAATGCCTATGATGCCCAGTCCCTTCGACGCGTTTCTAAATGAGAACAGGCCAGAATCCAAAGAAGACTTAGAAAGTTTGAAGCAAAAGCAGAAACACTTCAAAGAGGTTATGGCTATGGTGCAAAAGGAGCTTGCGGCGACAGAAAAAGAAATCGCCAAACTTAAAACGCATTAAGAAATTTGCTGGTTTTTTAGTCGTAAATCTGTTTTTTTATCTGTCCCATTTATACCATTGATGATTTTGGGAAGCCCCTCGACGTTCAATGAAAGAAAATTTGGTAGGGTTCTTCTTAAACGCTTGATTCAGCATGAGAAAAGGTTTTCCAGAACCCATTTAACTTGGTATTCATAGTCTTCCCGTTTAGAAACATAGATCGCTGTTGCTGCTCTTTTTTGTATATCTTCTTTGCTGATATTGTATTTTTGATGTACACACCGATGTCTTCGATGTCATGGCTATCAAGCCTCGCTATTTTGCTGACGACTATGTCAAGGGGGTGCAGTGCCTTCAGATGAATTTTCTTGTAACTTATTATGTCGATGCTGCGGTCTATGTAATCATCTGGCAGAGTAATGCAAAAAATTGTTCCATCTGTCCAAACATCTATCTTGTAGCCGTGTGGCACTGCATTTCTAACTCTGTCAAACTCGGGTTTATCGGCGCTTGGAACGGTGAAATCTATATCCTTAGTGGAAAGCTTGAGATCTAAAAGTGTCATTGCCGTGCCACCTACCGCAACTAGACAAATATTCTTAGATGCCTCTTCATCAAAAACCTTCAGCAGACTGAATAATTCGTTTTTGTCCAGTTTCTTATCTGATGGCATCGTACAACTCCATGTTACGGATTATGCTATTTTCATTGCCCGGTATTTCTTTTTCACCAAATGTTCGCAAAATTGAAATCGCCCTCTCAACTTGTTCATTTGGCGAGACTTTCTGCAGTATCGTTAGTAGCCCCAAAAGTTTTCCGGCAGTCCTGTATTTTTGGCTCAAGAAGGCTAACATGTTCTCTTTGAAGCTGTTTTTTGACAAGACTATTGGGATTGCATCTATCCTTCTCGCGTCGCCAGACAGGAGCAAAGCCGTCACGATGTATTCGACACAATATTTACTTGATTCAGCTATCGTTGACCCAAATTCCTTGTAACCAAACCTGTACAGATTGCCCACCAAGTCAGACTCTGAAATCTTGCTCGGTTTAGTTTCTTTTTGTATAACTTTGATGGTGCTCTCTTGAGAAATCTCCCTTATCTTGCCCCAAAACGCTTCAGGGTATAAGATGGCTGTTTCGTTAGCTATTGCTTCTCTGAGAGGGTTTATCTCATTTGATCGTATGAGTGATGAAAAATCATTTTCAGTCAAAATTAGGCTGTCAATTCTCAAATTGTATTTATTCTGCAAGCGCAGCGTATCCTTATACAATTGAATTGTCTCACGTTCGGCGTCAGCGGGCGACAGAAGCATAAAAAGTAATTCAAACCTGTTCAGTTGAAGATTCCTTAAGGGGTCAATGGAACAAATGGACCTGACAAAATATCTGTCGCTAACAGTATCCTTCAAATCCTCTATGACAGTTGATAGGTGATTCCTTGTTTTAAAAAAGCCAATTTTCTTTTCAATTTCCATTTCCACTAAGCGGTCAACAGTTAAGGAGTTTTCGAAATTTGGCTTTATGATCGAGCTATTACCGTGGCTTTCGATAAGTAATATTTTTTCTTTTTGTAGTTCCTTGAGCTTTTTGTAAGTATTTGAATAGTAGGCGGTTCCATGCTTTTCCTTGATCTTTTCAGTTAATTGGCTAATTGACAGCGACTCCCCTAAGTGAGATGCTATCGTATCTAAGATCAGAACCGTTCCGTTGTTCATTATCTTCAACTTCATTTTGACTATAGTATTATAGCTAAAGAACTATAATAAAAATATTTTTGAAACTACTCCGACTTTGATAAGCACAGTCATGAAAAAAAGCTAAGTCCCGTTTTTACAAGACAGAAAAGATTTGGTGGGGCCGGCCGGATTTGAACCGACGACCTTTACCCAAGAACAGTGCGAAGCCGTTCTTTACGGGTTTCTTCAAGACCGCTCCGGAAATTCGTCATTCTCCTCGCGGAGTCAGCAAACCCGTTATATGTTTGCTTTCTGGAGCCCGTCGTCTTAGCCTGGCTGGACTACGACCCCACCTCCAGGCACAGGGCAAATAAGTGAACCTGCAACAATAAAAGTTATTCGTTTTTAAAGAAAGGTTCAAGCTTACGAGTTTGCGTTTTCGGGAACGACCCGCCTTAACCTCTCCAACGAACGCAATTTTTCTTTCTCACCGATTTTGGCTTCATGCACAGATTGTTTGAGGATTTGGATTGATTCGTCCATTGCTTTACGGTCAACCGGGAACGGGACACCGTCTTTGCCTCCGAATGCGAAGCTGAATTTGACTGGGTCTTCCCAACTGGGCTTTTCCCCGTAAATCAACTCCGCAACTAACGCTAAACCACGGACTGTTGCTGGCCCCACGCCTTTGACGCTTAGCAGTTCCTCGTAGTTTCGTGGTTGAAACTCGTATGCTCGGCTCAACGTATCCCAGTTAATGTTGCGGGGCATGTTAAGGCTGCTGAGGGTTTGCTGCCACGGGTCACCCTCAACCGTTTTGGGAAGCCAATTCTGCAGCGAGGCTTGGTTCAGTGGTTTGGCGGCGGATTGGATGAGGTTCATGAGTTTGCGGGTGGGTTCTTTAGCCAAATCAACCGAAGCCTTACGGGAGCCTTCGCTGTCTTTTGCCACCATGTTTAGGGCACTTTGTCGTTTTACGTCGCCTACTATGGCGTTTTCTGGTTCAATAACGAAGTCAGTTACTTTGTCGGATAGCCAATGGTAACGCCTTGCCGAGTGGTCCTCCTCGCTCATGCCCTGCTGTATGACCGCCCACTTTTCATCCCGAGTGACAAGAAACGCGTGGTGGTACAGTTGGTATCCCGCTTGGATGGCGGTGTTGTCTATTTTCGCAGACATTTTGCTGTTGTAAGTGAGAGTTTTGATGGTTTCTTCTGAAAAGCCGAATTTTTCCCCTGCCAAAGCAATGTCGCTGGGCGTTTTCCTTGAGGTTTTGCCTTTGCCGCCGCAGACCGCGATGCCGTGCTCTTCAGGCGACAGAGCGCCTTTGAGGATGCCTGTGACGACCGTTGTTACACCCGAACTGTGCCAGTCAAAGGCTAAGACGCAGCCGAAAGCTTGAAACCAGTACGGGTCAGACAGGCGCTCGATAAACTTTGCCGTGCCCTGCTCTTCAATCATGATGCTGGCTATCTCCTTGGCTAGCTTACGCATTCGCACGGTCAGCCAGGCGGGCGCGTCTCCTCCGTGGAGCGGCAGGTTTGCAACGCCAGTTCGATACATAATTTTTCCGCTTTTATGGGTGAGGGCGTTCTTAATTTATGCTTTCTTTTTTGACGAGTATCAGTCACCAAGCATTTTTGTGGACGCTTTTTTCTTCGCGAAATTCTTGATTGAGTGAGGTTTATGCAAGCGTTTTATTCGGGAAGGTATCCGATTTAACCCACCTAAACCCAGCCTGGGGGTCGCTTCTTCGTTTCTTACCATCGGGGATTTTCCTGCAAGGTTCCAGTTCCATAACAAACCGACGACAACAGCGATTCTGAGGTAGATGGAAAGTGCCATCATCCATGACATAACCTGTACATCAGCGAAACCTAAGTTCATGTGAAATAGGAGTGCATTCTGGGGAATAAGCCACAGATCGTAGGAACGTGACAAGTTGGTAGGCAAACCAACGAGGTATTGCATGAAGTGATAGAACACGTCATTCATAAGCGACGCGATAAGCCCCAACCCAACCGTCAGCTTCCAATTCTTTAGGCTAAGCATTGAAAAGCCGACGAACGGTAAAAAATACATCAAAACCAGCCATAAATGGTAACCGTACACTAAACCTGACGAGGCAATGTCAATATAATTAATAAACACTAACCCGTAAATAACAGCGAAAACAACCAAAAAACGCAGCTTTCCCCCAAGAACACCTGCAAACCCTTTTCTATCGTTTGGTTGAACATCTGGAGTTTGCAAATAGGGAGTCTTCTTTGGTTTCAAGGTATTGCCGAGTTTGTAGTTTACAATTAATAAATCTTTTTCATATCAAACCGTTAATTAAACAAGTGAAATCTTTACATACCTACATAGCGGTTGCTTTGGTTACAATCGCTAAACCGCTGTCCGAACCGAAGTTTAGCGTTTCCTAACAAATTAAGAGAAACTTAAGATTTTCTATACGATTTTGGTTTTAGCGCTTAAAGTCGCGGCGGAAAGAGAAGCAGCCCTTCGCGGTAACTCTTGTTTTTGTAATGTATAAGAATCAGGTCTTTAAGTAAGGCTATTTGGCAACTTGTTTAATCTCATGTTGCTTCGTTTGAGCTTCTTTTAGGCAGCCTTGGCGCTTCAATTCTTGACGCACATCGACATCTGCAATTGCCAGCGAAGCTTTGCTCAAATACTGCATTATGGGGCTTTGCTTATTGGTCTGGTACATTTCCGCGTTGCCTACCATCCGAGTCCTCTTTATCATTCCGTGCTCTTCCAAGAAGGGAATAGCTCGTGCAACTGTTCGTACGCTGACTTCGGCGTTTTCAGCTATGTCTGTTTTCGAGTAGTCCCACTGACCGTATAGCGTAAAGAAATCAATTAACCGCGCCGTGGATGAGCCAAATAGGCGTTCGAGAGGCGCTGGGTCATGTTGAGCTATTTTCTTAGGCAAATCGATTCTCCAAACTGAATGCATGCTACTGGTTTTATTTAAGATAGCGTCAGGTTCCCTGCCACTCGGAGCTTGGTGCCCTCCAAATACATCAGGACAGCTTTATCATTTGGGTGGTAGACAAGCGGTTTATCCAGCGTTAAGGTCAACGATGGTTTTCTCCAGTCGCCCGCGTCGCTGACGGCTTCGACCTTGGCGGTTACGAACTGCGTCCAGTGGCCAACGTGCATGACCATTCCCTCCTTAATGGGCATCTGCCAATACTTCACGAGAGACGCTTGCGTTTCCAGCTTAGATGAAACTTTGATTGACGGGTCATTTGTTAAAACTACGCCCCGATCCAAATCTTCGACTTCGATGTTTTTCAACGCAAGCCCCACGCGGTCGCCCTCGCCCGCCACGTCAAACTCGTCGTCGTGCTTCTGTATCGAGCGGACCTGCGCCGACTTCCCGGCTGGCAACGCGTTTAGGGTTGCATGTTTCTGCACTGCCCCGTAAGCAACTACGCCGAGCACAACGACGCCGACGCCTTTAACGTTGAAGGAGTGGTCAACTGGAACAGTCCCGACCGCCTGCTGCCCCGCCGCGACTTCGACGGGTTTCTGCCCTGAGGCTTCAGCTAAGAGCTGTTCTCGGAAAAAATTGGGGTCGTCGCCCACGAACTCGAATTTTTCAAGGCTGGTTCCTTTGATGAGGGGCTCGATTTTTTCTTTAGGAATGTAGTTTCTTAGGACGAAGTAGCCGCTTTTTATGTCTGAGCATTGAAGCATAACGAGGCATTCGCCGAAGGTAGCGTCCAATTGGTCAACCACGACTATGGCTTTTTTCGAGAGCGAAACAGCGTAGAACAAAGGCGCAAGCCTTTCAGGGTACCGTGTCGGCTCGATAAGGGTAACAGTGTCCTCGCCCCTCTTGAGGTTGTAGAACGTTATGTCTGTCGATGTCCCTTTCTTGCCGATGCTGCCCCCGTAATCTAAAGCGCCGAGAACGGCGACCGTAACGTTTCCCATATTATCATTAACCCGTTGCCATTGTAGCGCGTCTAAAAGATAAGCGTTATGAGGGCTTTTCGGGTTTCAAAATGGAAACGTCATGGGAGTCAACTCATGTACGAAAGGTTCTTAAGGTAATGGGTCTTTTTCCTAACGGCAAGTGGCAGAATCAACTGCCGATTCAAGGTAACGACCAGCCTTCCCGAAACAGGCGGGTCTGACCAACTGAAAAGTTAAAATAGTCCGTTGAAGAGGTGAAAAGGTATGGAAAACATTTACGCAGCGATGCTCCTTCACAAGGCAGGGAAAGAAATAAACGAAAACTCAGTAACCAGCGTTCTCAAAGCGGCAGGAATCAGCGTTGACGCGGTTCAAGTCAAAGCGCTCGTCGCTTCACTCAGCGAGGTAAACATTGACGAGGCAATCAAGGCGGCACCAACGATGATGGCGGCGGCTCCAGTTGCGGCTCCAGCGGCAGGTGCAGAAGCAAAGCCAGCGGCAGCAGCTCCAGAGGACAAGAAGAAGAAAGCTGAAGAAGAGAAAGCCAAAGAAGAAGCAGCGTTAGAAGGATTAGGCGCCCTATTCGGGTAAATCAGCCTCTCTCTTATTTTTAAATAACAATTTTTCCCCAAAACAATTATTTTTCCATTTTATACGCTGAAAGTTAAGAAACTGAAAACCAAAAAGCGCGTCTATTGCGTTGGCAAGCTGCTTTGTTCGGTGGAAGTTTGAGTCGGTTGGTTAACAATCGGCATCTTCGATGCTTTTCTTCTTTCGCTAAGCAGCTTCAAGGCTATAATGGGTGCCCAACCGCTAAGGATACATACAGTCGCTGGAAAACCTTCAAGGGGTTTACTTAGCCTCAGGAACGAGGTTATCGCAGGCAGAGTATATGGGAAAGAAGCTTCCCAAAGGGCAAATGCGACAGTAATAGCCACAATAGCCGCGAAAGCGGTTTTTCTGCCGAATTTGTTGAATGTTTGCACTGTTAAGACTCCTGCAAAGAAAAAGTCGCCTAGCCCAAGCCCATTTTGTGCAAACCCAAATATGTTTCCTGCCGCCGTAGAGTGAAACAGCGGAACGTTCGGTAACCATACCAAAACTGGTAGGCCTAAACCTGTGAATGTATTGGCAGCAGCAACCATCGGCCCGCTGAAAACCAGAATCATATCCATCGCTGTAAGGAGCACGGCAAAGAGCCCCACCGTCTTCCAACTGAACAATGAGCTGAGATACAGAATTATCAAGACGGCAAACGTTAACCCAAAAGTATCCATAATAACGGGATACCATAATGCAACAGTGCCAGAATTATTGATGAAGTTAAGAAAAACAAATAATAGCACGAAAATTGCCGGCGGCTGAGCAGCTACATACCATTTCGACTTTGGATAAGTCTTCAGTTGTTCAAAGACTACAACGCCAAAACAAAAGGCTGTCAACCCAAAAAACGCCACTACCCTATAAATCGTATAAGCATCTCGAAGTGGGCCTAACACGCATGCTACTCCCAAAATCGCGCTTGCCACGCCGAAGCCGACGGATAGCAACTGCGCCCTTGCTTTGGGGATATTGCTGAACACGTAGGAAATCGTGAATAGTAGCATGGTGTATGCGGACAAGAAGAATATGAGCAGAACATTTTCGAATATTGCACCGGGATTAACTATTGAAAAGTAAGTTATGGCTGAAATCACTATCGCCATGAAAACTACAAGGAGGATTACATCCTTCGTCCTGAGCTCTTTTTCTTCGACAGTTGACTGCAGTTTCCTAGCAACACGCTTGTTTAGCAGCGTAGCAACGACAAGCACAACAAACAGTGTGATTGGCATGGCAATGTCAAAGTAGACCATAGTCAGAGCAATTATCAGCGCCGCATTTATTTCTTTAGCCAAAACAGAAAAGAACCTTCCGACATTTGCCCCCGAGTCGCCATTGGATTAAACCTTAAAAACACCAAGGCAATTATCCCTCCTTATGGATTCAACACTGAGAAGATGCTGGGATACAACCAATCCGCTCTACATTAAGTACCATGACGAGGAATGGGGAATCCCCTTGCATGATGACCGCAAGCTTTTCGAGTTCTTAGTCCTTGACAGTTTTCAGGCAGGCTTAACGTGGCTGCTTATACTTCAGCGGAGAGAGCATTTCCGCAAAGCCTTCGACAATTTCAACCCCGAGAAAATCGCAAAATACACCGCCTTCGACGTTGAAAGATTAATGGCGACACCCAACATAGTTCGCAACCAACTGAAAATCAAAGCCGCCATAAACAACGCCGAAAAGTTCCTGCAGGTCCAAAAGGAATTCGGCAGTTTCGACACCTACATATGGCGGTTCGTGGGCGGACAAACAATCCACAACGGCTTCAAGAGCTTCGCAGATGTGCCCGCGGAAACAGAGGAGTCAAGGGCAATGAGCCAAGACCTGAAAAAGAGAGGGTTCAAGTTTGTCGGACCCACAATATGCTACGCTTTCATGCAAGCCGCAGGTTTAGTCAACGACCACTTGACGTTTTGCTTCCGATACAAGCAAATTAAAGAGAACAGCCTCTAAAGAAAACTGACTGGGCAGACGCTTGGCTTCTTTTTAGGGATTCAATGGTTAAATTGTTCGTTGAAGATGGCTAGTGAAGCCAGCAGCGCTTCTTCAGTTCTAACCGTCGCCGTGCCCTGCTTAGGAATCGTGTTAACGACGAAGTCGACGATTGACCCCAGCCTTAAGCCTTCGTCTTCGGCGATTTCATGCAGACCCCTCGACGGCGCCCCAAACGCGACCAAAACACTGTGGGCTTGGCTCCATTTCGCGCTGATCTTGTCAGCAACTTCTCTAAAGTTGACGCCGAGCCTAGCCGTGGCAATTGTCAAGTCGAACCCGCCTGCAGCCACAACCTGCCCGAAAGGCTTGTTTTCCATGCGAACCTTGAAGCCCCAGTAAGCCTCTATGTCGCTGCGGTTTACGGTTTGGACCTCAACGCGCCCCGAAACGTTGACGACCTGCAGGGTTAAGCGTTCGTCCTGCGCGTGCTGGGTTTCTCTTAGGATCGCTGGCTGCTCGACGCCCACGTCCACAAGCAAGCCGTCCTTAGCCCTCGAAACGACGACCCCTTCACGGTACTCGCCGACCTTCAAATCCCTTGTTTTGCCGCTTACAAGATGAGGAGGCGTGCGCAGAGGCGGCAGAATTCCAGCGTACTGCAGGTTAGGCTCAAGTTTGAAGAGTCTTCTGCGCAGGTACTGAGGCGTCTCCAGATAAGTCAGCAAAAGCGCGGTGAAATCCAGGTCCCGCACCTGGTTAGCCTTAGGGTTGTCAGCGTAAACTATGATTTCGTCCACTCTGAAAATCGCCGCAGCCCGCCCGATCGATCCCACCTTCGAGGTTTTCTCCCTCAGATGAGGCGTGTCTGAGACTGTTGACGCCGGAATGGCTATTGTAAGTTTCTTCTTATCCACGAATTTTCTTGCTTCCTACCGCTTGGTTGATGCTTCTGCGCTGAGCTTAAAAGGAAGGTTTTAGATATAAAATTGCGGGTTACTGGAGGAATCATGAAATGGCTGCACCCGTTTTAGACGATGTTCAAAAAATCAAGATGGTAGACAGGAGCAACGCTGTCAACTTCTGCGTTAACTCCGCCAAGCTTTACCGTGAAGCTGAGGAGTTAGCAGGCAAAGTCAAAGTCAACTATCCTAAGCCGAGCAGCATAATTGTCGCGGGAATGGGCGGCTCAGGAATCGGCGGCGACCTCCTCAAGGACTGGGCGAAAAACCAAACCGCCGTGCCCATTGAAGTTAACAGGGAATACGAGCTTCCCGAGTACGCGGGCAAAAAAACGCTCGTTTTGATAACAAGCTACTCGGGCGACACCGAGGAAACCCTCAGCGCCTTTCTTGACGCGTTGAAGCGGAAATGCATGATTTTCTGCGTCAGCAGCGGAGGCGCCCTGCTTGAAAACGCTGAACGCCTAAACGTGCCGTACCTGCGTGTTCCAACTGGCATGCCTCCAAGGGCGGCATTGCCCTACCTGATGGTTCCCCTTCTGGTTTACGTGGAGAAGATGGGTTTGGTCTCGGGCGCCTTAGAGGAGCTTTCGGAAGCCGTGCAGCTTCTCGAAAAAATCGGCGTGGACAACGCGCCTGAGAAGGCAACGGTAGAAAACTACTCGAAAGCTTTAGCCTTAAACATCGGGCAAACCTCGCCTGTCATCTACGGGTTCGGCATGTACCGCAGCGTCGCTATGCGTTACAAGCAGCAGTTCAACGAGAACAGCAAGGTTCCAGCGAAATGGGACGTTTTCAGCGAACTGAACCACAACGAGATTGTGGGTTGGGAGCGCGCGGGTGAGCTCGCTAAATCTTTTTCGGCGATTTTCTTAAGAGACAAGGAGGAACCAGTTGCGATTCAGAGCAGGATAGAAATCACGAAAGAGCTGATGGAACAAGCGGGTGTTGGTCTGCTTGAGGTTCAAGCCCAAGGCAAAAGCCGCTTGGCACGGATGCTTTCAACTACGCTGATCGGCGACTTTGCAAGCGTCTACTTGGCGGTGCTGCGCGGCGTAGACCCGACTCCTGTCAAAACCATAAACTACCTCAAAGACACGCTGAAATATAACGGGTTCAGGGAAAAAGTGCTGGCTGAACTACGAAAACTTTAGCGGTCAACGCTGAAGGTCCGTCACCATTTTTCTCGGTGAACCATGCTTTCCAGCGGCTTTCTTTGAAATGCCTTGACGAATTCGCGCACGGTTTTGCTTCTCTCACTCATTGGTGCCGGGTACCCTATAGGAGTCAACGCAACAACCCTGATGTTGCTTGGTATCTCCAAAACTTTCTTAACTTTGTCCTCGTCGAATCCCCCTATCCAGCAGGTTCCAAGCCCCAAGTCCGTTGCCGCCAAAACAAGCTGCTGCATTGATATGCCCACGTCTACAAGGTAGTAATCCATGCCGTTGTGCGAGCCGGAGTCTTTGGGGTCAATGCACGCAGCCAAGATGACGGGCGCCTCGCTTAGCCAACTGGTGAACCCGGTTGCTAACTCGTTGATTGTAGATTTATTCTTTACCACAACGTATTTGCATCCTTGCTTGTTAGCCCAGGAAGGCGCTAGCCTCGCAGCCTCCAAGATTTTCATCAACTTTTCTTCCTCAACCGCTTTGCCTAAAAAGTCCCGGACGCTTTTCCGTGAAGTTATGACATTCATGAATTCCATGCGGTAACACTTTAGTCACTCAGGCAAACTCTTCCTAATATGACTATCCTCGATGGGACATCGTTAAGTTATTTGTCATCCAAGTTGGAGCCTTTTGCTAACCGAGTTTTTTTCCACAGTACTTGCAAACAGTCCCGTCTTCTTTAACAAGGGATCCACAATGTGGGCATTTGATGTAGCCTAAAAAGCCTTTCCAATGAGCAAATGGTGGAAGGTATTTCCAAAGAAAGTATAAACCAAAGACCACCAAGATTTCCCCAAAAAATGGGAACTCTGGAAGAGTGTACGCATTGCTGATGCCTGTGGGGTTGACTATTGAAGCCCAAAGTCCGAAGGCAACACAGAAAGCGCCTCCAATTACGCAAAGAAGGAAGTGTCTTCTTATGGTATCCAATTGGCTTGTCTCCTTAGCGTTTAGTGGATAGTTCTGTTTTTAATTTTTCGCTTATTTGCCCAGTACATGATAAAGCTATTTTGTGTTTGATGTGGTTTACGCGACAAACTTTGCGAATTCTTTGTCGGCAACTTCAATCGGGACAATCTGCGGCGGACGCTTAAACCCGTAAGCGCAGACAGGTTCCACGGCGCCCTTAACTTTCTTGCTAAGCGCAAGCTTCATGGCTCTGACAACGTCGAAGAGCACGCTGCCCGCGTTGGGCGCGTCGACTGTTTGGTATTTGAGGTCGATCTTCATCGGCGCGTTGAGGAAGTAGACGCCGCTTATCCAGAAGTAGCTGTCACGCTTGTTCTGCAGGAAATCCACGTAGTCCGTGCTGCCAGCCACAACCTCAGCCTTGTACGGTAGCGAGGCAGCCACCGACTCGGTTTTGATTTGGCGTTTAGCGTCGCGCGTGCGATCCATCGTGTCCACGGATTCTGTTCCGCCGCCGACGTCCAACTGGTAAGTCTCTTCGATCTTTACGCCGCAGTCGCTGAGCAGCTTAAGAAGCGTCTTGTGCAGCGCGGTTGAGCCGATCTGATCGATCAAGTCGTCGCCGGCAAGCGGCAGTTTAGCGTCGCTGAACCGTTTCGCCCACGCCGCATCGCTCGCGATAAATGTCGGTGTAGCGTTCACGAATGCGCATCCCGCCGCCAAAGCCTGCTCGGCGTACCACTGCGTGGCTTGTGAGGCTCCGCTCGGCAGCAAATTAACCATAACTTCAGCGCCCGCAGCCTTGAGAACCTTAGTGACATCTGCATCGGGGGCACTGCTGACTTGAACTATGGCTTTAGTTGAATCTCCCAACCCGTCAAGCAGCGGACCCTTAGCGACCTTAACACCTAGCGCGGGTACATCAGCCACTTTGGGCGCGTTGTTCGGCGCGGCAAAAATGGCTTCAGAAACGTCTTTTCCAACCTTTCGGGCGTCAACGTCAAACGCGGCGACAACCGCGATGTCCTTCGGGCTTAAACCAGCCAAAACTGGGTTGCGCAGCCCGACGAACTCTTCAGGTTTGCTGAATTTCTGGTAGTACACGACGCCTTGGATGAAGGCTGAGGCGCAGTTTCCAACACCGATCAATGCAACTTTAACCTTGGGCATATGTGGCACCTTGCTTGGCTTCTCTATTTGCGATTGCATTATAAAAAGCTACGCCGACATTAACGATTGAACAAAATGCCCATTGCCCGCCTTTAAGCTTCTTTTTTAAAATGCATAAGAAACGCTTATTAAATGACGCGGATTAAAGTTTAGAAGCCAGCTGCTTTGGGCGAGTAGATCAGTCTGGTATGATCGCCACGTTGGCATCGTGGAGGCCCCGGGTTCAAATCCCGGCTCGTCCACCAGTTTTTGTCAGATCCAGACTCGTTTGATTTCCTCTATGCAGTCGTAATGGGCGTCATCTGACAGAACTCTTGCATGGTTCAACAGGGCGGTGGCTGCGATTACACAATCTCCCATCGGCAAATTTCTGTGTACACACTTGTAAAGTCCCGCTTGCTGAGCGATCTGCGGAGTTAAATTTTGAATTTCCAGTCCGCTCTGAATCAGGGCTTGATAAACGCTTCCAGCCATGTCCTTTCCAAGTCTTCCGCAGGTGATCTGTATCATTTCAGCGATAACTATGGTAGGAAGTATCCCTTCTTTTTTTGAGATTAGGCTGTCTAATTTTCGATGCGTTTTCTCTATCACGTCTGACTTTGTGCTGTTGGAATATTCTGCCAGGAATCTTGTGTCGATGACTTCTTTCAAGTTAGTACTCTTCTCTAAGCTTGTCGATTTCCTTCTTTATTTCCTCAGGCGTCCCGTGTCCAGCCATGAACCCAGCCATATCCAGCAGTTTCGGTATAGGCTTGAACAGTACCCCTTTGTCTGTAAGTTCGACGAGCAGGCGGTCGCCTTCTTTGATTCCGCATTTTTGCCTGATTTCCAAAGGAATCGTCGTCTGTCCTCTTCGCGTGACTTTCACAATACTGACATCCAACGTTTGCATGCTTTTTGCTCCTCGTTAAGAATAAAACTATCCTACCCTAAAAGATTTTCCTACCAAAAAAGCAAAATAGGATAAAGCCAAGACCGCGGGGTGCAAACTCCAACGTCGCCGCCATAAACATTCAGACACCCCTATTTTGCCACATCATAAGTGAGCAATGTTTATCTGTGTACATGTACACATACATATTTATGGGCACAAAAACCATTTCAATAAAAGACGAGGCATACGAAGCACTACGCCGCGAAAAAACGGGCAAGGAAAGCTTCACGGACATCATTCTGCGTATAACCAAGAAGTCAGGCAAAATCTCAGATTGCTTCGGAACCTGGAAAATGACAGACGAAGAAGAAAAAGTCATCAAAGCTGAGCTCGCCAAAGGATGGCAAACTGCTCAAGAGAGAATTTGCAATGAAATGTCTGGACACTGACATCCTCATCGCCATCTTACGCGGCAAAGAAGAGGCAAAGAAAAAAGTCGACAAAATAGATGAAGAAGACAGGGGCGCAACTACTTCGGTTAATGCCTTTGAACTCTTCTTTGGCGCTAACAAGTCAGAAAGAAAACAGGAAAACTTGAAGGAGACCTCAAAGCTGCTTGAGAGGCTAACCGTTTTTCCTTTAGATTTTGCATCCTCAAGGAAAGCGGCTGAAATATCTGCGACACTGGCGGCCAAAGGGGAAACAATAGACTTCAGAGACGCCATGATAGCTGCAATAGCCGTTGAGAACGGTTTGACGCTGGTTACCCGTAATCAGGTTCACTTTAAGAGAATAAAGGGCTTGCAAATAGAATCATGGTAACACGCTTGGAGCGCATGCGATCATAGGTTCAAATCCCCCCCCGTCCCACCAGTTTGTCTCCCAACTAGGCGCGCGAGCATAACCTACAAGAAACCTTATGAATCAGCGAAAACAAGAACCATCTGATGAGGAACTCAATACATGTCAACTTCTGAAAGGTTGTTGGGAATCGTTAAAGATGTCGTTTTGCCTGTTGATGTTCGCACCAGGTATGATGTTTATTTTACTGATAGGCGTGTTGGGATTGTTTGCTTGGGTAGGGCGGAACGTTTTGAGTCGGAGACCGAAGAGACGCTTTCTTATATGCCTTCAGCGTTTGGGGTGCCTGCTCCCGTGGCGCAATACACGGAAAAGACGGAGAACAGGGAATCGATTGATGAAAAAATAAAAGACCTTTCTTTAGACGACCTGTTGAAGCTGAGCAAGAAAAGCTGTTTCTATACAGTCGAGGAAATCGAAAAGGTCGAGTTGGTTTGGGGAAAAACGCCGAAGTTTGTGATACTGAGCCAAGATTGTGAATCGAAATTTGCTCCCAATGGAGAGCAGTTTGACCAGTTAATCGAGATAATTCCGACGGTGGAGGGCTTGAAAGATAAGCTTTGGATAGCCGGCAAATGGACCGCGCTTTACGGCGAAAACCAGGCGGCGTCTCTCTGCGAGGCTTGCGGCGCCAGCAACGATATCGACGCGGTCTACTGCCAGAACTGCGGCAAAAGACTTGGTGAAGAAACGGTGAATGTTCCTTCTTCAGAGTTGACTTGCAGCCGTTGCGGAACAAAGAACAAGGCACAAGCCTCATTCTGCAAGCAGTGTGGGGCGTCTATTCGTGCGAAATAATAAGATTGTAGTAGAGCTCGGCTGTTAATTTTCATCTTAGGGCTGTATTGGCTGTATTGGGCAAAGCTTTAAGTGGATTTGTAAACACTATTGTTTACAGTGACCCTTAATGGCTCAAGTTCAGTTAAGACTGCCTCAAGAAATGATTGCTGAAATCGACAGTTGGGTAGCTGAGGGACGATTTAAAAGCCGAAGCGACGCCATAAAGACGATAATAAGCCTCTACGAAGAACGCGAGAAAACCCGCAAGTTCTATGAGCTTCTAAATAAGCGCAGCGAAGAAGCAAAGAAACATCCAGAAAAGTTGGTTCCGTTAGAGGAAGCTTAGGTTTTTGGTTTTCAAGGTTTTGCTACATCCGAACGCTGCTAAAGAATTAAGGAAGATAGACCTAGCAAATCAAGCGAGGTTAAAAAAGGCGCTTGGAGAACTCGCAGAGGACCCGTTCAAAGCGGGAAAACCGCTACACCCTTCAGATTACTGGTGCATAAGGTCGGGTGACTACCGAGCTATCTATGAAATTGATCCAAACCGAAGCGAAGTAACCGTACTTTTTGTCGGTCACAGAAAGAAAGTATACGATGACTTCTCAAAACTTATCTAAAATTGAGGATTAACGCTCGAAACTTGGTAACCCCCTCAAAAGATGGGTTTTGCTTTTTTAAGCGATGGAGCAATTGCTAAGATGGTTGAAAGGCCGTCTAGGTTCAAATAACGCCTATCAAGTCGAGATTTTTCGTTGTTGGCTTCACTTCGGATTTTTAGTGCTCTTAGGTGCTGGCTGCGTTGGCGGGTTGCTGAGGCTGGCGAGGATTCGGCTTCCAAGCGGCGTTACGGTGTAGTATGAGTATTTGTGGGTGCCTGCTTCGAGGCGGCGGGCGATCAAGGCGGCGGCGAAGAGTTTTTTGAGGTGGAAGGTGAGGGCGTGTTTTTCCAAGCCAAGGGTCTTTTGGATTTCGGTGAAGGAGAAGTCGGGGCATTGGCTGAGCAGGACGAGGATGGCTTGCCTGGTCGGGTTATCCAGCGCTACGATGAGCAGGCGGGTTTGCGTAGGCAGCGCGTATTTTTCGATGATGCGCATAGGTTAAGGGATGCCGATCAGGTATAAATCCATTGATACCTGAATTTCCCAGAGAAACCCACCGAAAAATCTGGAAACTGCAGGGAAAGAAAACGTTTTCCAGCGTCCATTCAACGAACAGCAAATGATCCAAGCCCTATTGGAAACGCCCCTTCCCGTAGACCTACCCTAGTATTTACAACCAAAAACAACCACAAATACCAACAAAAAACGCTCAAAAAACGAGCTTTATTCCCTTTTGAACCAGCCTATGCGAGACTTGCTTCGTCGACAAGGTGCATTGTCCCGTCTGGGCAGTAGACTTTTTCTCCGAAAGAAACCCTTCGGTAAGTTCTGACGCATGGCTGCTCCATTGCACACCCGACGCAGTCGCCCGAAATCATTTTTTTGTGTTCCATCCTCTTCCCCTTCTCAGTCACCTATGCTAATAGCTACTATGGAATTTAAACCATCTTACTTGCCACGGCTCACTTGAGCGACGCAAGTCTTAAGTTGAGCAAAGCCGTTGTGGCAGTGAGAAAATTGAGGGAAAATGAACACCGCAAATTTAGTGTTAAGCATCGCCAGCGTCATCAACTTCACAGCCCTACTGCTCATGCTCCGCGCCGTCATAAGAAACAGAAATGCCCTTCGAGGCTACAGCATCACCGGCTCATTCCTAACGTTTGTCTCCCTCGTGGGCTTCCAAATCGCCTACTACATCTTAGGCAACATCGTCGGGTTCATACTGGGGTGGGTAAGCGTCGGCTTCTGGTTCATCGCCTTCGCCTACACGCTGAGGCAACGGCTCAGAGGCACCGAACAGCAGAAAGAAATGGTTGAGCCTTAACTTCAAGGAAACTGAATCGTGAATTTTGCGCCTTTGCCCTCTTGGCTTTCGAAACTGATGGTGCCGCCGTGCGCTTCAATCACCCGTTTGCAGACGGCTAAGCCGAAGCCTTGGCCTCTCGGTTTGGTGGTGAAAAGTGGAGTGAAAATTTTAGGTTTAATCTTTTCAGGTATCCCCACGCCTGTGTCTTCCACGGAGATTGAAACGTAGCCGTCACGGTTAACCTGCGACTTGATGAAGAGTTTTCCGCCCTTCGGCATGGCTTGCACCGAGTTTGTCACCAGGTTGATGAGAACCCGTTTTAGAAGTTGAGGGTCGGCTTTAATGGCTAAATTATCTTTAATTTGCATCTGCACCGCGATGTTATCTGGGATAGCGATTGACGCGAGAACGTCATTAACGGCTTCTTTGAGGATAACTGAGTTTTTTACTATTTTGACGGGTCGCACGAAGGCTTGCAAGTCGGAGACAATCTTGTCCATGTAGACGGCTTGCTCTTCTAGCACATGAATGCTCTCAAGCAAATTGCATTTAATCTCGTTTTGAGGCAGCGAATCAACCTCAGCTTTTGCAAGATACAACTCGCCGATGACTGTTTGCAGGGGATTGCGCAGGTCATGCCCCACCATGCCCGCGGTTTGGCCGATAGCTGCTAAACGCTCCGAATCCTTAAGCTGCTTTGTTCTCTTTTCAACAAGCCGCTCCAGATTCTCAGCTTGTTCTTCAAGGTTCTTCTGGAGTGCCTTCTGCTGGCTGATGTCTCGCACAATGGACCATATTCCGATCACTTTTCCTTTTCCGTCGGTCAAACGCCAAGTTCGGACTGACGCTGGAAAAACTGAGCCGTCTTTGCGTTTGTATTCCCTTTCGAAAACTATGGAGTGCCCAGTCTGTAGCACTTTGCCGACGACTCTTTCCCTTTGCTCATGCCACTCTGGGGGCAGTAGCTGGTGAACCGTGAGGTTTCTCAACTCTTTTCTGGTGTAACCGAGCATCTCGGCGTAGGCTGAATTACAGTTGATCATTCGCCCTTTCAGGTCTCGAGCCATGATTCCATCGCGGGTTGTCTCAAAGAGCCTTCGGAATCTCATTTCTGACAGGACAAGTTGCTGCTCTGTTCTTTTGCGGGCTGTAATGTTCTGTGCAATTGCCAGGCCGTTCTCTGGTTTCCCATTTTTGTAAGTGAATTTGAAGTTGAAGAAAGCCCAAATTCCCCTGCCATCTTTTGTCTTAACATGATACTCAACTGGCTCATCGATTCTTTTGCCCTTCAAAACTTTTGCAATTCGCCCTTCGAAGCGTTTTTTGCTTGGGCCGTAGAGAAGGTCAAACGGGTTCATGACAAGCAGTTCTTGCTCGCTGTAACCCAACGCTTGGCATGCTGAATCGTTGACGCTTTCAAACTTTAGCGGTGAAAGATTAAGCTCACAGATTCCTACTGGGGCATACTTGACGAGATACCTGTATTTTTCTGCGTTTTCCTCAAGTTTCAACTTCACTTTTTGAAGTTCAGAAAGTTCTTGTACAGAATGTTGATTGTCTATTTCTAATCCCTCGACTAAATTCCCTTTGTTGTTGCCGATGCTTTGACTTTGGGAAAGCAGGTTCTCGAGAATTTGGAAAGGAAGAGGGCTGCATATTTGCCCGCGGCGGAGCCAAATCGTCGGATTTGACTATTGCTTCGCCACTCCCTACCAAAAAATGGGTGTGAGAGCATAAAAATTTTTCTGTTGTCGTCCATCTAACGCGAATCTGTCGTCTGGTTTTTCGGGTTTGTTTTTTGGTTTTTCTTATGAGTGGATTTCGGTTTTCTGATTTTTTGGTTTGTTTTTTCCTGAAAAAATTTAAGTTGCGACTTTTGCTACGGGAAAGTTGCGACTTTCCGCCGTGGCGCTTTGTGTTTTGGGTTGTTTTTTTGGGTTGGGGTTTGGAGGTGTTTGCGTGTTGCGACTTTGGGATGGGCGGAATGCGACTTTCAATGTTGACTGCATGTTGAGGTTATTGTCGGTTATGGGCGCGGCGGTTTCCCAGGGCATGCTCGGTTTGCTTGGGTTTTGGTTTTCCACTTTGGAAGGCAAGGCTCTTGGGGATAGCGACTTTTGAGATTAGCTATGGCTTCAGCAGTGTTCCCGCAGCATGCAAGCACCCTGTTCAGGAGACGGAGCCGTGACGCTTCCCCATTCAGAAAAGGCTAAGACCCTTTTTTCCACTCGTTGCAGTCTTCGCCGCGGTCTGTTTCCGTGAAGGGTTTAATGCGTTCTCTGTCTGTGCCGAACGATTTTCCTAAAATGGCTGTTGTCACGGTTTGGGCTTTGACGTATTTTTGAGCTTTTGTTTTGAGTTCTTTGTCTTCGGTTATGAGTTGGAGCCCTTTTTCTTTGGCGAAATGAATGTAGCTTGAATCGTAAAAAGTGAGTTTCTCAAGTTGGGCTATTTCCATGATTTTTTCGAAGCTATCTGCCTCGCCGCTTATTCGGTCGATTTTTGCCAGAACGGTTTCAGCCGTTCTCTGTAGGGTTTTCGCGGCGTCTGGCGTTAGCAGCTTTGTAAGAACGCTTTCTTTCCAAACCGCGTTCCCGACCTCGTAGTAGGTTAAATCGAGAATGCTGGAGTCTTGGAGGAATTTGATCGTGCTTTTGGGGTCGGCTTTTTTGATTAAAAGCATGAATGCGCTTGCATCAATCAGACAGTGTTTCATCGTTGGTCTCTTGATTCCCTTATGGCTTTCACGATTTCGTCATCTGGGATCTTTTGTAAGACAGCTTTCATTTGAGTTATGGCTTGGGATAGTTCAGCGTTTTCCCGCTTCTTGACTTCATCTTCGAGAGCTTCTCTGACGGTTTTGCTGACGTTTATTCTGTGTTTTCGTATTTTTTCTTTCAGTGTCTTTTTGACTCTAACAGTAATTACTTCTGACATACGAGAAATGTATATACAATGTCCGTATATAAAACGTTGTTGGCATCCAAGTCTTCGACGATTGAGAGCGTTGCTAACAGCTAAACGAGCAACAATACACCTACACCAAAAACAGACACCTAATGTTCAGCCACCCACAAAACAGCCACGACGACACGACATGGGCACTAGCTCTAGCAGTAGCACACAGCATGCAAATACCCCCTTCGGGTACAGGAGCCGTGATGCTTCCGCATTCAGATAAAGCCAAGCTTTTTTCGCCCTCTCCTTTTTAGGTGTTCTTTAAGGATTATTTTGGAGTCTTTTTGTGAAAAGCGCGCGCGTGTGACCAAAAATCACCACAAAAAGCGCCGCTGAGAAACAAGCAGCCCCAACACGGGCTCCGCTGCACGAGCGGGGAACGGGTAAAATTTGGGGTTAATTTTGAAAAAGTTTAATAACTGTTTACTTGACTATGATGGTTCTAAAGGGAAATATTTATTTCGAGTGAGGATAAATTGAAGAAAATAGTAGCATCCGTAATCCTTGTAATTTTAGTCATAAGCGCATTTGCCGCCCTATCAGCACCGAACGCGAAAGCACAAACAACAGACGCCGCCATCCTCAGCTACAAATGGTACACTTCGCCCACAAACACCGTCCTAGCAGGATACATCGGCGATTTAGTCGTAGTCGGCGAAGTCGAGAACACTGGAACGACGACCCTTGGCACAATTTACATTTATGGCGAGGCCTTAAACTCCTCAGGTAACGTACTGAACGAAGTCGACTACCCAGTTTTAGCGGTACCTTTGCTTCCTGGATATAAAGCTCCCTTCTACGCCGACTTCAACCCCGTACAAAGCGTCACCCAAGACAACAGCTACACAAGCAGCGTCACCAACGTTACCCTCAGAGTGTCAATAGCCGACGCCACAAACCAAACAGTATACCAAAACCTATCAACAAACAGCCTGAGCGGCTTTGACAACAGTGGCGTGTACACCGTCACAGGAAACGTCATAAACAACGGCAGCCTAACAGCCGACAACGTCTGGGTCGCAACAACGTTCTACGACGCTTCAGAAAAAGTCATAGGAATGAACTACACAGGCTACTTGTCTACAGCGCTTGCGCCTGACAGCGAAGTGCCCTTCATCGCATCGCCCACAGACAACTCAGCCTCACTGTCCAACGACGTCAAAAGCTACGCCGTCCTAGTCGAATACGTTTCGACAAGCCCGCCGCCAACGTCACACACAGGCTCACCCACACCCACACCAAACAACTCACCATCTTCCTCGTCAAAGCCAAAACAAACCCCAACCCCCGTTAACTCGCTGGTAACGTACGGCGCAGTCTCCGCAGTAGTCGTGATAGTAGTCGTCCTCGCCGTTCTGATGCTTCTGAGAACACGCCGAAAGAAAGGACAGGCTGAGCAGCCGCTTCCGCCACCGCCGCCTCCACCGCCCCCACCATAACCCTTTTTTTAAAAAAAGGTCGCAAACGCGACACAAAACTTAGCTTTTTATCAACCTATTTTCGCGTGGATTTCCACTACGTCCCCGTCTTCCAAAACGAAGCCTAACCCGACTTTCTTGGGGCTGAAAGGCAAACGTTTAGCCCAAACCATCGCAAACAAAAAGTTCCAAACCAGCTCCTTATGAATATTCTTCGCCAAATCGTTAACTGTGGCGCCGCGCTTAAGCACGAACGGGCGTCCAGTCGGCCTATGCGACCCAGGCTCCTTTGTGTAAACACGAACAACCTGCAAGCTTTCCAGGAGCGCCCGGCCCAACTCGTCAATCCCAGTTTTCTGCTCGCAGGACATGGCGACAACGGGCAACCGCTCGTTCACGTACTGCTTCAGAAGCCGCAGGTTCGCCGCTGCGCCCTTCAAATCCAGCTTGTTCGCAACAATCACCGCGGGCTTGTAGGTCGTGGTCTCAAAAATGGCGTCCTCCACGTCGTCAAGCCGCACGTCGCCGCTGATTCTCACTGTGGCATCGTTTATCTTGTAGCTGCGAAGCAAATCTTCAACATCTTGCATGCTGCAATCCAAAAGCTTCCCGACAAGAATAACCCTCAGTGCTGCCCCAGCATGGCGGCGGTCAATAACCACCTTGCCGCTGGGCTTGCTTACGAGCACGCGGCTTTTTTCCAGCTCCGCCAAAACCAGATCCAACTGCTCGATTGGGTCACGGGACAAGTCAACCATCAGAATCACGGCGTCGGCATTGCGCGCTAAACCAAGCGTAACGTGACCTGCTGCTCGCCCGTCGGCGCTGCCTTCCATCACCGCTGGGGCTTCAACAATCTGGAACTGCACATCCGCGTAGTTCATTATGCCTGGCACTGGCTCATGAGTGCTGTAAGGCGTCGGCGTAACTACCACTTTCGAGTTGGTGGTGGCACTCATCAAACAGCTCTTACCCACGTTGGTCACGCCGATCAAAGCAATCTGCGCAGAACCCTCCTTTTCAACAGAAAGCTTCGGTCCGCCGCTGCTTTTGCCCGTGCCCATGCGTTTCTTCTTGTCTAAATCCGCGCGGATAAGAGAAATTTTCCTGTTCATTTCGCCCCGCAGTTTCATGGTGCCTTTGTGATGTGGAACATACTTTAGGAACTCAATCATGGCATCCATTTTTTCTCTAGGCGTATGAGCAGCTTCAACTAGCTCCCATTTGTCCAACGCTTCAGGCGGCAAATTAGTCGGCATACAAACTTCGTAAAGTAATATTCCACCGTCAACTTTAAGACTATTTCTAATCAAACCCCCGCATATTCAGGGAAACCGAAAGAAAAGCACCCGCCATCCCCCGCTGAGGGCAGCTAGCAACCACCCCGAAAGAACCAAATCCATATTTACAATGGGATTTTGATGTAAATAGTAGACCTCCTCCCCTCGTCGCCAGTCAGGGCTTGTTTCGGGCAGCTTTTTAGGTTTAGGGCTTGGATCAGGCTTAGGCAGCTTTTGTCTGTCTCAACTTTGCATATGAAGGGTCAAAGCTTGCTTGTTAGAATAAAGGAAAAGTAGATTTGAACGGTAAAAAGGGAAGTTGTTTTATCTGCTGGATTGCGCGACGCGTTCGATTTCGTTGCGTTTTGCTACGCCTGCGCTCTTGATGTCCTTGTTTGCCGCCAGGATCAGTTCGTCTGCAATTGCTTCTTGTATGCTGCGCGGAGTGTTCATGCTGGCTTGCCTTGCGCCCTCGGTTATGTGTCTGATTGCTAGGTCTATGCGTCTTTGCGGCGCGACGTCAACGGACAAGTGGTAGACGACTCCGCCGTAGCTGATGCGTGTTGTGTCTTCGCATGGCGACGCGTTTTCAACGGCTTTCACGAGAACTTCAACGGGGTTTTTGCCCGTGCGCGTGTAGATGATTTCGAAGGCTTCCTTGACGATGTTGGTTACTTTGGCTTTTTTGCCCGCGTTCTTGCCTGGACGCATGAGGTTGTTGATTAATCGTTCCACGATGTTGACTTTTGCCTTGCGGAATCTTTGGTGCTCGTGGCGTCCCATGCTGTGGGGGACAACCATCGGGGTCAAGTTCAGGTACCGCTGCAGACCTATGTCTTCGACTTTGATGTCTTTGAAGCTCCATTTCTGGAAAAGCTTGATTTCTTGAGGTTGAGCGACTGATGCTTGTGTCATACCATTTTACCTCGCTGGCTTCTGTTTACGCCCGTAAACGAGCTCGTTTAGGCTTACGCCGTTAACCATGACGACCTTCCAGCGGACTCCTGGAATGTCTCCCATTGCGCCGCCTCTTGTCCCGCCGATGCCTTCAACAACGACCTCGTCGTGCTCGTCAACAACGTTGAGCGCGCCATCTCCCGGCAAAAACGCCGTGATGGTCCTTCCGTTCTTGATAAGCTGCGTGCGGACGCATTTGCGGATGGCGCTGTTCGGCTGTTTAGATTCAACGCCGACTTTCTCCAGAACGATGCCCCGTGACTGGGGTGCACCCTGCATCGGGTCAACTTTTTCGTCGAGCATAAGCATGCGACGGTTAAAGTAACGATCGTGCCAACGGAAATTTTTCCGTTTCCTAGCTAACTGCCTTGCGGCGAATTCGCCCCTTGGTGACTTAGAACCCATCTTTTAGATATTCCTTCTTTTTGCACATGCATAGTCAAAGTTCGAATATATAAACAAAACGAACCAACAACGCAGTAAATAGAATTCAAATTCAGGTTACTTTAGAGGTTTGTCTTTAGCCTTGTGTTGTTGGGTCTTTGAGGGTTAAGCTGGTGTTTTTCCAGGTTATTTTTTGTAGTTTTAGGAGTTTTTTGTCGTGGGTGTACATGATGGGTGTTTGGTTTGCTAAGAAGTTGGCTATTATGAGGGCGTCTCTTCCGTCGAGGTTGTGTTTTACTGCCAGGTTTAGTGCGATTAGGCTGGTTTTTTGTGTTTGGTTATAGAACTCGATAAATGGGTGATTCAAAAGTGCGGTGAGTCTTTTGGCGGCTTCTTCAGGGGTCCATTCTAAGTAGTTAACGAGCGTGTGATAAGCCTCATGCAGAACAGTCGGGTTTAGGGCAATGAGGTTTTCTGGTGAGAGATTGAGCAATAAATGTCTCACGTTTTCATGTTCAGGATATGCTGGGTCAAGGGCGTAGCATAGTACGTTGGTGTCTAAGCCGATAATCATTGGGTTTTGCACCAAATAGATTTCATCTTTTCAGGGGGCCAATTTTCAGGCTTACCTGTTCGGCGATGTTTAGAATTGATCATTTTGAGCAGCTTTTCAGTATTGTCCTGATGTTTCACTTGGCGGTTCTCCAAACTGACTTCATTTCTTCTGGAGTTGCAAGTTTTGGTTTACCTTTACGCTTCGGCTCAGAATTGATTAACTTTTTGAACTCTTCAAGAAAATCTTGGCGTTTGCCGGGAATTATCATGTAGCCTTCTTGGGTTTTCTTGATGGTGATGGTGTCTCCGAATTCTTCTCTTATTTCGGCTGGAATGCAAATTCTGCCTTTTGAATCTACTTTAACTGTTAATTGCTCCATCTTTTCCCACAATACCATGTGGGACGAACACGCTTTTATAACTTCCTGAAACATGTTTTGAAAAGGATGCCTGCGGAGGAACGCACGCGCGTTACAGATAAATATGAAGGCATTCTCATTATTAGTTTGAAATGCAGGTAATTAAGCGGCATGTAAGACTAGTTTTGGTTGTGGTTTTGTTAGTGGCGGCGCTGGTTGTTTCGCTGTTTATTGCTCAGAACGTTTCTAAGCCTTCCGTAACGCTCGTACCGTCCCCCACTCCAACTGCTTCCTTAACACCGACAATTACGGCGTCTTCTTCACCCTCCGCCCCAGGTACATCCGCGACGCCGTCTGCTTCGCCATATCCTCCGTCGATGCTAACAGGTGGTTTTACGCCACCACCACCGCTGCCCTCTGGGCTTTACCCGGGAGAAGTTACCGAGTATGATGGTCAACAATTGACGTCAATCAGCACTTTCGTTGAAGATATCGCTCTACACCCCGACGTTGCAATCGATGGAACACAACACATAGACGAGGCGACTTACAACTTAACAATCACCGGTCTCGTAAACCAACCTGTAGAATATACGTACAGCGACATACTCAATAACTTCACGTTGTACCAGAATGTTTCCACACTTCTCTGCGTAGAAGGCTGGAGCGTAACCTGCTTATGGCAAGGAGTCCTTGTAAGCGACCTCATCAAAGAGGCAGGCGTCAGCCCAGATGCGAACACTCTTATCTTCATAGCCGCCGACGGCTACACCACATCGCTTCCATTAAGCTACGTGGAACAGAACAACATAACCTTAGCTTACAAAATGAACAACGTAACTCTCCCCGCCGCGGCAGGGTTTCCACTCGCGCTTGTGCCTCCTGACCAATATGGATACAAATGGATAAAATGGGTAACGCAGATCGATGTGTCAAACGATTCAAGCTACCTAGGATACTGGGAAAGCCGCGGCTACCCCAATAATGCGACAGTTCCCACGGGCTCCGATGGCGCGGCAGCTCGAAGTGCCTTTACAATCGCTGAAACAGTCGGGGTTTTCTCGGTGGGAATAGTGATGGCTGTAGCGGTTTATCTCATCTTGGTAAGGACCAGACGAAGAAACTTTAGAAAGCCTTCCAGCGGCAGTTCGGTTAAAGCTATATGTGACTTGGACGCTATACCTGTTTAGGGCAGGTTTTCTTATGGCTCAGTTTGAGGTGTACAAGGATAACGCTCGGCTGTTCAGGTGGCAGCTGAGGGCAGGCAACGGCGCAGTCATCGCTGAAAGCTGCGAGGGCTACCATAACAGGTCGGATTGCGAGAACGCGGTTAACCTTGTTAGGAACGAAGCGCCGAAGGCAGACTTAATCCTGAACAACACTTAACCCAAAAACACATGCTGAACTGCGGGTGCTCTAAAAACAGAGTTGGCTTCAGGTTAGTTTTGGGTTTTTTCGCAAAAAAGTTTTAAGTCCAGCGTACCACAATGCTGTTAAGAGGTTGTTGAGTTTGGATAAGAAATGTCCAGTTTGCAAACGGGTTTACACGACGTTTGATGCTAAAAGCAAGTACTGCAGTAGCGCCTGCGCTAAGAAAGCTGGAAAGGCAAAATAAGCTCTGCGTCGCTAACCAACCTTTTTTTGTCCCTATTTAAGGGATTGGCAAATTAGAAATAATAGTTGTTGTATACTATATTGTGTTGATTGAGGCTCTTTGTGGGAGGTTTCGGATTGGCGGAGAATGTGGAGTATGTTAAGGGTCCTGAGCCTGACAGGTGGCATTGGCAGAAAGACTGCAAGCAGTACCCGCGGGCGGTCATTCGCAAACGCTTCAGCAGACCCACGTCTGACCTCTGCGACGAGTGCGAAGACTTAGAAAGAATTGGGCTGCGCAAATTAGCAATGGCGTAAGCAGGCTTAGCCCCCTCAAAAAGCGGTTTCAAAGTAAAACGTTAGCTTCCGCCTTAAGCAAACTTTTCATCCGCAAACTTGGCGGCAGTTCAACGGTGATGGTTGTTCTGCTGAAAGCTCGGTGGATTCTACGAATAACATTTTTCAGCAGGTTGACTGCGATAGCGCAAACTCAGTTTAGACCCTTAAAACTCAGCGAATTGTTCATAGGTAAAAGTAATTTAATGCAAAGCTTTTTATGCTAACTCGATTGATTACCAATCTGGTTAAGGGTTGCCTTCTGGTTCACCCCCTTCTCTCTTCCTGAAGGTTCCAGACAGCCCTTAACCAACCTTCTACTGGCAACCAGCGCTTAAGAAGGGGATTAGAGTTTTGAAAAAACCTGCTTTAAAATGAACAAGCATCTTAAATAAGAGGTTTTTGGATCTCAAGTCCGCTTAGGGCTGAAATGAAAACAGACCAGCCAATTTCTGAAGAAAAAACCCCTCTTAACTGGCAAAAAAAAAGAATAAAACGTCCTAACGCGCGGTATAGCGCCAAAAAAGCCTCAAGACAGCCTTCTGCTTCTCTCTTGCATGGTCAAGACTCATCAGCATGCTTTTATTTGAGGCGAAGGAACTATCCCTTAACAAACCTCAAAAAGAACCACGTAGAAGGCACGCGCCAAAATGGTTGAACTCAGAACGCAGGAACAACAACTCCTATGCGCCTTGCAGGCGGTCGGCGGAGACGCCTCGGTAGAGCAGCTAATCGAAAAAACAGGCATGCAAGACACGGCAGTCATGCGCACGGCTCTGACCCTGCAGGAAAAAAGCCTCATTGGCATACACGCAAAACACCAGAACGTCATCAAACTGACCGCTGAGGGGGAAACTTACTCCAAAAACGGGTTGCCTGAACGCAGCCTGATGCGAGCCGTGGCGGCGCAGGGCGGGTCAGCAGACCTCAAAGAAGCGGCGAAGCAGGCGGGCATTGAGGCTCAGTTCATCCAAATCGCGCTCGGCTGGGCGATAAGAAAAAAATGGGCGCTCTACACGTCAAGCGACAACACCCTGCGAGTCGCTGAAAACTTTATTCACCAAGCCTTCATCCCAGAGGGCGAAGATGAGAAACTCCTCGCAATCGTAAATGAGAAAGGGCAGACGGCGCTTGAAGAATTCAAACAGGATGAACTGAAACAGGCTGCTGAACTGCTGAAGAAACGCAAGGTTCTTTCTATCGAACCTAAAACAAGCCGCACGCTGCAAATCACCGCGGAAGGCAAAAAAGCCGCCGCCGAAGCCAAAACCGCCCCGCAGGAAATCACGCAGCTCACGCCTGAACTCATCATCACTGGCAAATGGCACACCTCAAAACTTCAAAAGTACAACATTGAAGCGCCCGTCGCCAAAACTTGGCCCGGCAAGAAGCATCCCTACCTCCAGTTTCTCGACGAAGTCCGCGCTAAACTGGTGCAGTTGGGTTTCCAGGAGATGACGGGCACGGCGGTTGAAACGGGCTTCTTCAACTTTGACGCTCTTTTCGTGCCGCAGGATCACCCTGCAAGAGAGGAAAGCGACATTTACTACACGAAGGACCCCGCGTACGGCGACGTAAGCATGCACGCCCAAGCCTTGGAGCAGGTGAAGGAAACGCATGAAGACGGGTGGACCACTGGCTCCACGGGATGGGGGTACAAGTACTCTCTCCTAACGGCTCAACGACTAATCCTGCGTGGTCACGGAACGTGCCTTAGCGCGCGAACGCTTGCGGCAAAAAAATTCGCTGTGCCAAGCAAGCACTTCAGCATCGCACGGGTTTACCGTCCAGAGCTAATCGACAAAACTCACCTTTCCGAATTCAACCAGGTGGAAGGCATAATCATCGACGAAAACCTAACCCTCAAAGATCTTCTGGGCGTGCTCGGCAAGTTCGCTTTGGAAATCGCGGGAGCCGACAAAGTACGGTTCAAACCCGACTATTTCCCCTTCACCGAGCCCAGCGTGGAACTCAGCGCGTACAAGGAAGGCTACGGCTGGGTGGAATTTGGCGGCAGCGGCATATTTCGACCCGAAGTCACCTTGCCCCTCGGCGTAAAGGAACCCGTCATCGCGTGGGGTTTAGGCGTTGACCGCCTCTTCATGATGCGGGCAGGCATCGAGGACATAAGGATGATTTTCAGCCAGGACCTTGATTGGCTGAGAAAGAAAGAGGTGACCTAAAACGCCGACGATCGACCTGGATTATTTGGAGCTTGAGCGGCTTCTGGGCTTGGACCTGCACTGGAAAATGGAGCGGCTCGACGAAATCCTTGCCAACGTCAAGGGCGAAGTGAAGCTTTTCAACGAGCAGGAAGGCACCGTAAGCATCGAAATGAAGGACACCAACCGCCCCGACCTGTGGAGTGCGGAAGGATTAGCCAGAGGGCTGCGCTGTTATCTTGGGTTGGAAAAGGGAGCGAGGCTGTACACCGCGGAGAAACCAGTCGTTGACGTCAACGTGGACGCACAACTCTTCGATATTCGCCCATTCATCGCCTGCGCCGTCATTAAAGACGTGCAGTTAAGCGACGCGGTCATTCGGGGGCTGATGCACATGCAGGATAAGCTGGATAAAACCTTCGGAAGGAACCGCCAGAAAACCTCGATCGGCATCTACAACTTCCACATGATTAAGCCGCCAATAGAATATAGGGCGGTTAACCCCAGCGAGGTAAGTTTTGTTCCTTTAGGGTTCGACCAGAAACTGACGCTGAACGAGATTCTTGAGCGGCACCTGAAAGGTCTCGAGTACGGGCACATAGTTAAAAAGAACCCGCTTTACCCGATGCTGTATGACTCGGAAGGAAAAATCCTGTCTTTTCCGCCGATAATCAACTCGAACGATTTAGGCAAGATAACTGAGGAATCGCGGAACCTGCTGGTTGAAGTCACGGGCACAGTGCACAGAACCGTCGTTGACACGCTGAACCTTGTGGCTGCCGCGTTGATTGACCGCGGCGGAAAAGCCTTCTCCGCCACGATTCATTACCCTGAAGGCAACGGGTACAAGCGCATGGATGAGTCTACGCCCAATTTTAGCAGCCGCACCGTGCCGCTGAGCGTGGAGTACACGAACAGGCTGTTGGGGCTGAAGCTTTCAGCTAAACAGATCGGCGAGCTGCTGTTGACGGCGGGCTTAGGCATCGGGAAAACGCATGGGGACACCGTGGACGTTGTCGTGCCATTTTACCGCGTTGACGTGATGCATCAGGTTGACCTCGTTGAGGACGTCGCAGTCGCCTTCGGCTACAACAACATCGAGTGCGTTTGGCGCGAAATGCCCACAACTGGCAGGGCAAAACCTGACCAACGCCAAATCGACGTTGCAAGGGAACTTTTGGTTGGCTTAGGCTACCAAGAAATCCTGACTTATACGCTGACAGATAAGGAAACCTTGTTTGGCAAGATGAACGTGAAGGAAACGGCGTGCGTTGAAGTTGCCAACCCGAAAGTCGCAACCATGACTTGCCTGCGCAACTGGCTCCTGCCAAGCCTGATGGGGTTCCTCAGCAACAACCAAAGCGTAGAGTTTCCCCAAAAGATCTTTGAGCTGGGAAAAGTTACGTTGCTTGACGAATTGTCCGAGACGAAGACGAGGGATGAGGAATGGGTCTGCGCTGCAACAACACATGCGAACGCGAACTTCACCGAGATAAAGTCAGCCTTGGACGCTTTCTTCATGAATTTTGGGGTTCAATGGCAAATAAAAGAAGCCGCTCACCCGAGTTTCATTGAAGGCAGAGTGGGCGCGGTTCTCGTGGGCGGCGTCGAAGTGGGCTTCGTGGGCGAAATCAACCCAGCCGTGCTTGAGGCGTGGAAGCTTGAAAACCCAGTCGCCGCTTTCGAAATAGATTTACAAAAAGCGTATAAAATAAACATCATGAAATAGATACAAAGAAATGTGTTTAAAGATGGTCGAGGAAGAGGCGCTAAGGTCCAGTACTAGAGACAGAGAGGAGCCAAGAGTTTGGATTTTCCAAGCTAATCCGCTTAGGTATAGATTCTATGACGCACTTTGTAATGAAAACTTGAAGGAAGATACTTGGTTAGTTAACCGTTTTAGTGATGAAATAAGAGTTGGAGACATCGGATTAATTTGGAAGGCTCGGTTTGAAAGGGGTATTTATGCTATTGGTAGAATAATATCTGCTCCTCGAATGATGAAGGAGTCACCAGAATCAACGAAGTATTGGGCTTCGGTGTCTGACAGGGGCAAAGAAGCTCTGAGAGTAGTAATTAACTATCAGCTAAAACTAACTCTTGTAACGGCACTTACGAGCAAAGAGTTGAGGAAAATACCGGGATTGCAGAATATGACAATATTCCGGCAATCTCAAGGAACTAATTTTAAAGTTACGTCCTCAGAATGGAAAATAATCAGCGACTTGTTAAAGCGAAAATTTAATTTTGAAATTGTCTAGAACCATGATAGTGTTCCGTTTTTCCTCGCTGTTTTGAGGCACCACGCGTAGACCCCGTAGCCTAACGGAACTATGACGGCGCACATCACGGCTAAAATTTCTATGTCAGGCAGTATCGATGCGATGGTTGCGCCTGTCAGTATGAGCTTGATGGACGTGAAGAAATAGTATGGCGGAGTAACGTAGGCGATTACTTGCAGGAAAGTGGGCAGAACCTGCGGCGGGAAAAGAACGTTTCCAAAAAGGCTTGTCACGATGGGTATGAGTGCTGCAACGGGGTCGCCTTGTTTGGTTAGGATCAGTATGCCTGAGCCGATCATGCTGAAGCCGATGAACGTGCCGATTCCCAGCGCCAGCACGATCAGCGTGCCGACTACGTTGATGCTTAGCGTTATGCCGAAGATGTACACGCCGATGAGCAGGTAAACTGCCACGACCGCGGTGCTCCAGACGAAACCCCAGAGTGAACTGCCGATGATGAAGGTTGTTAGGCTGGTGGGTGAAACCAGGACTTCCTCAAGCGCCCAGGGATTGATGGTTTTCTGCACCAGCGTAAGGGCTTGTCCAAGATACGTGTTGAACGCCAACCCGATAAGCAGGTAAGTTGTGAAGTTCGTGTGGAACTCCTGCAACACAAGCTGGTTAACCGAACTTTGCCCGAGGTACGCGTAGGATAACGCGCCGAAAACTGCGCTGAAAACCAGAATGGCAATGTTTGTCTTGTAAGTTGAGAAGCTGATCATGTCTCGTTTCATGAAGTACCAGATTTTTTCAAGCTCGTCGTACGCGCCCATGCCTTCACGCCCTGTTAGTTAGCTCTATGAACGCGTCTTCCAAGGTGGGTTCGTCACGTTTGAAGTTCACAAGCTTGATTTTCCGTTCAAAAATGTAGTCGAAGATTTGAGGCAGCATGTCAACGCTTTTCAGTTGAATGTACAGCGCCTGCTGACCCGGCAACAGGTTCGGCTCGGTTCTTTCCGTGAGTTCGATGACTCCTTGCAGGGAACGCATTTCTTCGATTTGAGCCGGCGTGACTTGTTCAAGCGTTAGGTTGATTGACTCTTCTTTCTTGATTTTTTCCCTCAACGCGTCGGGCGTGCCGAGGGCGATTATTTTGCCTTGTTTGAGAATGCCGATTCTGTTGCAGATCTGCGATGCCTCCTCGATGTAGTGGGTGGTGTAGAGCACGGTTTTGCCTGTTTCCTGAACGGTTCGTTTAACGAAGTCCCGCACGGTGCGGGCGGAAATCGCGTCTAAACCTGTCGTCGGCTCGTCAAGGAGTATCACGGGCGGGTCAGGAAGCAGGGTTCTAGCCAGCGCAAGTTTCCTTTTCATTCCGCCTGAATACCTCTGGTACAGCTCAAAGGTGCTGTTCTCAAGCCCTACAAGCTTTAACACTTCCATAATCCGCTGCTGCCTCTTCTGCCTCGGCACGTTGTAGGTTGAAGCGAAAAACTCAAGGTTTCTGTACCCGTTAAGGCGCCAAAAGAAGCCGCGTTCGCCGACGCTGAAAAGTGTGCCAAGTGAACGTTTAACCTGCATTTGCTGCTTGACGATGTCGTAGCCGTTGATTAACGCGGTTCCGCGGTCGGGTGGAAGAAGAGTGCAGAGCATCTTGACCAGAGTGGTTTTTCCCGCGCCGTTGGGTCCGAGAAGCCCGAATAGTTCGCCCCTCTTGATTTGGAGGTTTAGGTTGTCGACGGCGTTCACGGTGACCGTCTTGCGCTTAAAGTGCCCGGGCAAAGGAATTTTTGACTTGAACACTTTCGTCAGGTTGATTGTTTCAATGGCATTTTCGCTTGGCACTCGTTAAACCTCTCGCTGTCTTTTAACCTCTAATGACTTAGCAATTAATCAATGTTCAGCAGGAAACATTTAGGTTAAATCCATTGTGCGCCGAGCAGAAACAATTATGCACAGTTCACGCCGTTGAAGGTAACGTCAGGCTAAAACTTGTGGATAAACGGGATGAGTTCCTTGACGTTTTCATGTTTCTCGGTGAGCGGTAACTGCAAGAAGGCTCCGTACCTGTTGTAGTATGGATCGCCTTTCCTTGAGAACAGAGTTAAGACTTTCCCGCCATGGTTGATCTTGAAGCCTACGCTGCTTGCTTCATGTCCTCTTATCAGGATTTTAGCGTTCAACCGTTCAAGAACCATCTTTGTTACATCTTTGCCGAAGAGTTTTCCTGCGCCCCTTGGGGAAAAAGAAACCCCCTTCATTCCTTCGGCTGGGTCGTTCCACAGTAATTCTTCCAGCAAACCCTCGTTGCTACTGTCTCGGGCTCGAGCGATATCTTGAAGGCTGCTGATTTCCTTTGAGACGCCGCCGTGAACCATCAAAAACCGACCCTCAACGTACACGGCGTTGTACAGGCAACTCCATAAAGAGCGAGTTTTATCGTAAACAAGCCTGCCGTCTTGACCGAACCTTGCTTGGAATCTAAGGAGTAAATCATGCGGAGAAGCCGTCAAATCTGCTGGTCCCTCATGGTTTCCCCTTAAAAGAACAACCTTTTTTGGGAAAGCAAGCTTCAGCTTCAGAATCGTGTAGTAAACTTCGGCTGGTTTGTCTCCTCTGTCGCCGTAGTCGCCTAAAAAAATCAGGGTTGCATCGCTTGTTTCTTCCATTTTTCGCAGGAACCTGCTTTCCTGAAGCATCACTGCGAGGCTTTCGAAGTCCCCGTGCAAATCGCCTATTACCAACGCTTCGCCAAGCGGTTCAAGAGTGACTAAACGGTTAGTGATTGTTAAATTGCCGACGTGCCCGTTTTCACTCTGTAACAAATGCGCGGCTTCGTCTAACGTTTCGATGAAGACGCTGCTTTGAACGTTTAGGGCTTCTTTGAGAAGTGAGGATAAATCCAAACGGGACACGGGCGGTTGACTATGGGATTTGAACTTTAATGTCTATAGAATTGTAAATGTCTTTTTCAATGGTTCTTTTTAGGTTGCCGATTCTGTCCGATGTGTCGTTGTACGCGTTTTCCTTGACTGCCTCGTGGGTTTCGATGCTTGTTTTCCGCATCTTTAACTGGTCAAGCTGCTGCTGGTAAACGGCTAGGCACCGTTTTGTCTCATCCATCACTGGAGAAGCCAACAGCTGGTCTCTTCTGTTTGCCATCTCCACGCATCTGGCTTGAAGCTGAATGAGCGAGTCGTTCTTGACTATCTCGTTTATCGATTGCTCCGCTTTGCGCGCCTTGTCCTCTTTAAGCTTCAACTTGTCTTCAGCGAGGAGATGTTGAAGTTTCTCCAGGATTTCTCTCAGTTCGGGGTACCCGTTCTGCTCTGTCAAAAAAGCGTCAAAAGGCGCATCCAAATACTGGTTTACCCTGCTCAGCTGGTCAGGAGTTACCCCCCCTCCGCCGCCGCTGGTGGCTAACGCCTGCATCTTGATGAATGGTTTCTGCAAGTACCTGAGAGAATGCTTTAACTCGTTAGTTAAATTGCATATTTCACTATTCGCCATGTTTAAAGAGTCGATGGGTCCCTTGGTTTTCAACTCGTCAATTTTCTGTTCTAACTCAGCGATTTCCTTCTCGATTGGCAGCCGCTCGTTTTTTATCTGTTCTTTTTCGTCGCCTATCGTTCCCTGCTGTTGCTGTACGTTTTGGAGTTCATTCAGCAGGTTGAAGGCTTCCTCCAAGGTTTTAGTTTTGACGTACTCTTTTGTGATAAAGTCGTTAAGAAGCGTGTGGGTTTGTTTAGTCTTCTCGTAGACGGTCAAAAATCGTCTTCTATCCATTATGAAGAATGGCGAGATTCTCGGAAACCAGTTCTTGATGTCTATATCGAATACAATGAAGACTTTTTGGATTTCCTGAGCGTACTTGCTTAACGAATCGTACGAGATTTCTTCAGGCGTCTCAAGCTTTTTGAGTCTGTCAACAAACAGGTGCGCAAGCTTGTTTAGGGCTCGGGCTCGATTGTACACTTTCATGTTTCTTCTTTCGATTTCTCTTGTGCTGTTATCCAGGAGTAGCTTGCTTACGTCGGCGACGCTTTGGATTGACACGTTCATGTCGTCCCTTAATTTTTTGGCTTGGGTATGCACTGGCGAGATGATCGAGTTTGTTTTGTCTTCCAGCCAAGGTTTAACTTCGCTGGGTGAGGTGAACTTGATGATTGTTTCAGTCAATACGTTTCACTGCTTATCTAATGTTATTGTGGGCTTATTTATCAATTTTAGCCCTGATTCTACCCGATTTCTCTTACGTTTTTTTGAGTAACTACTCTTAAATAGCTAACGACGGATTTCAACAACCACACGAGACAAGCAAAAATGAATACCAAAACACTTGCACTCATCATAATATTCGTTGCGCTGACTATGGCCCTAAATGTAGCCGGGCCGAAAATTCCAGCGCCCTATGCACCCTTCCTTTACTACCAAATCTGGGAAATACCAATCGTGGTAGCTTTCTTAGTCCTAGGAGCAATAGCTGGCTTAATAACATCCGCGATAAACACTGTCATTTTGACAATTTATTTCACGGGGGGCTTTTCGCCGCTAGGGCCAGTCTATAACCTTGTTGCAATTCTTTCAATGATGTTAGGCGTCTATGTCCCCTACTTGATTGCAACTCGGGGCTGCAAAACGGAAAACTTGTCTGATATCCTTAAGAAGCATGCTAAAATGATAAGCATATCTGCAACAGTCTTAGGCATCGTTGTCCGTATTGCCATAACGTCAGTCGTAAACTACTTTACGCTCCAACAGCCGTCCCCTGTCGGCTTTTCATATAAGCCAGAGGCAGCCTTGGCTTTTATTCCACTCGGCGCCCTCTTCAATGGTACGGTAGCACTTTACACGATACCTGTCGCATTTGCTATAGCAATACCTGTTCTTTCAAGATTCAAGCTGAAATGAAAAAAAGGGTTAGAATCCTAAGGATTCTGATAGTACATTAGGGTTGATTTGTCCTGCTTTGAAGGTGTTCCCTGTTTTTGCGTTGTTTATGGTTAGAACTGCGGGTGCGAACAAGCCGTGGTCAATCTTGTAGAAGCCACGGCCTGCTTCACGGAAAATCTGAAAGAAAGGTTTGCTTTAGCCTTTTTGATGGGAGTGGTCTAAGGGTTTCTTTTAGTGTCAAGGAAAAACTTAATTTATGCTTGCTGAATGTAATTGTCCATTAAGCAACCTGAGGAACATTAAGTGTCTACATCCAAGATTAACCTTAACAAATCGGCTCTAGCCTTATTCAAAAAAATGTGCGATGGATCTGATAAGTACGGCGTCGTAGTTGAGCAGACAGAGTCAGGCGCAACGTTGGTAGATGCGGGTATTAAGGCTGAGGGCGGATTTCTTGCAGGCGAAATTATAACTGAAATTTGCCTTGCTGGGTACGGAAAAGCAACTGTTACTCCAGTGCAGTATGGCGACGTGGTTTTGCCATCGGTCTTTGTTCAAACAGATCACCCTGCCTTATCGCTTTTAGGCTCGCAGTTCGCAGGTTGGCAAATAAAAGGCGACAACTACTCAGCTATTGCTTCGGGTCCTGCTAGGGCACTTGCCCTCAAACCTAAAGACCTTTACTTAAAACTCAACTATAAAGAGGAATCAGACACAGCAGTTCTTGTCTTGGAAACGGAAAAAGCGCCGCCCGAGCCTGTAATCCAACAGATTGCTTTAAAATGCAACGTCTCGCCCAAAAACCTCTTCATCGTCATGTTTTCCACCACAAGCCTTTCAGGAGTCACTCAGGTTTCCGGGAGAATCGTGGAAACAGGGCTTCACAAGCTTGAAAGACTAGAACTTGACCCGTTGATTGTAAAGCATGCTTGGGGCTACGCGCCGATTGTTCCAGTGCACCCAAATGCAGGAGAAGCTATGGGTAGAACAAACGACGCCATCCTCTACGGCGGAACAACCAACTACACAGTCAACTATGAAGACGAAGTGAAGCTGGAAAGCATAGTTAAGCAGGCGCCCTCATCGGCTTCGGAAATGCTACAGGAAGCTAAGAGGTTAGCTCAGAAGAATCCGAGGTTTCTAGATATCTTCAAAGAGGCGGGTTTTGACTTTTACAAGGTTGACACCAACATTTTTGCTCCAGCAGTTGTCTCTATAACGAATGCAAGAACGGGCAAAACCTTCCACGCGGGCAATTTGGATTTGGAAGTCATGAAGAACTCGCTTGGATTAACCTAAAAATTTCCAATCCACCCTTTGCATTGGCACGGCTTCTAATGCCATCAAAAGAAAAGATGGGTAATGAGTTTTTTTTATCTAACTCCAAATATCGAGAAGTGGTCTGTAGCGCCGTATGCAATGTTGTTTTTTAGGTCGATGTGTGTTGTTATGTCTTCCCAGACAGAAGCCGAGTGTATTCGAAATACTTTCAGCGCCATTTTTTGCGCGTCATTTAATCCGGAGCCGTCAAAGTGAATGCCGACGGTTGCCTTTCCAGTGAAGGCGGCGGAGGTTTTAATGTCAAATACGGTTCCTTTGATGAATGACTCGCCGTGAGGCAGCGACGGATAACTCGTCAGTGGAGTTGCTTTTGCCGCTCCAGCCTTGGTTACTTCGCTAAATATCAGTTGAACGTCAGGATGGGGATGAACTGTGATGTTTACTCCTTTGGGCACTGATATGCTGGCTTTTCCAATTTTGAAGATGTGTCTTAGTCTTTGGAGAATTGTTTCGCTTAGTTTGGCGAGGAAGGCTTTGCCTGCTCCGGTGGCTACCGCTGCGATGATTAAAGAGGCTACAACGACTCCTCCGACGACGGGAATTACAAGGCTCGATGAAAATGGTGATGATGCCGTAGGTGACGAAGTTGGCGATACTGTTGGAGTAGTTGTCGGTGTAGGCGATGGTGAAGGGGTCGCAGTTGGTGTTGTGGTCGGAGTTGATACAGGTGCTAGTGTAAACGTTGCTGAGATTGTATCTGCGCCCTGAACGTTGGTGACGCTAACCGTTTGGCCGGAAGGTGAGGTAACAGGCACCGAACCACCGTTAACTGTGATGCTTGCAATTTGGTATCCAGTATTCGGCGTGATAGTGAAAACTTGAGTGCCGCCATAGTTAACGGGGACACTTCCGCTTGGACTAATGGCGCCGTTAGAGCCGCTGACTGAAGCGTCAACTGTGAGTTGGTTCACCGAAACAGACACGGTGTTAGATGTAGCTGATGTCACGTCTAGACTGTCAGTGGCAGTCGCATAGATCGAAGCGGAGTTGGTCGATGAAGGAGTAAAAGTGTAGCTTGTGCCAGTCGCGCCGGAAACAGCAGAACCGTCTAGGAACCATTGGTAACTCAGTGTTCCTGTTCCACCAGAGCTGGTTGCCGTAAACGTTTGGGGCTGCCCGACATCCAAAGTGAGCGGAACAGTGGGGGAGATACTTACGGTCGGATCAACATTTACCGCAACCGCCACGGCAGTAGAGTTTACCGCTGTGTCAGCGTTGTCAGTCACTTGAAGCATGAAGTTCCAACTGCCCGTAGCCGTTGCACTAGTTGTGGCGAAACTGAAGCCTGCAGAATTCGCGCCGACAATAACGTAGCTTCCGCCAGGAGCCTTCTCAAACCACTGATAAGCGTAAGGAGAAGTACCCGTGGTTACGGCTGATGATGATAACGCCGAAGTCTGACCCTGATCCACCGTGCTGGGAGACGGCGTAACTGTCGGAGCAGCCAACGCAGGATTGACCAAGTCTGTCGCCGCAGTTGAGTTTACCGCTGCACCTGTGCTGTCGGTCACCTGAAGTATGAAGCTCCAAGTGCCTGTGGTTGTGGATTGGGAAGTAACAAAGTTGAAACTCGCAGAATTCGAGCCGACATCAACGTAGCTTCCGCCAGGAACCTTCTCAAGCCACTGATAAGTGTACGGACCAGTGCCAGTCGAGACAGCCGTAGAAGTCAAAGCTGAAGTCTGACCCCGATCAACCGTAGCTGGAGTAGCTGTCACGGTCGGAGCAGTCAGCGCAGAGTTCACCGTAACAGTCGCAGCAGAAGACAGAACAGAAGTCACACCATAACTGTCAGTAACCTTCACGGTAATCAAGAAAGTGCCTGCGTTTGGAGACCCCCAAGTCATCGTTGACGCGCTCCCAGACTGAGCTAATAGCCCATTCGCGTACCACTGGTAATTCGTGTAAGTGCCTGAACCGCCAGAGGCAGTGGCAGTAAACGTCGTAGACTGCCCAACATCCATCGTCCATGAACCGGGAGAAATGCTCGCTGAAGGGGCACTGTTCACAGTCAAATCTGACGTGCTAGAAGAAGGCAAATAGTTGGAGTCGCCGGGGTAAGCAGCCTCGATATAGTAGGTTCCAGAAGCAGCGGGAACGAACGCAGCGGAAGTAGCTGAACCGTCAACTAGGGTTTCTACATCAAATTGATTCCAGGTGGCGTCGTCGGTTGACCAGTAAAATGTTACAGATCCAGTGGCTCCAGAAGCAACTGGTCCGGTAAGACCTAATTCAAGTGTCACTGCGTCGGTTACCGAACCACCATAATCTATGGTTGACGAGGAAAGCGACGCGAAGTTATACGTGACAGATGGATTGACATAAACGGATCCAGTGACCTGATTGGAAGTCTCAGTTAAGCTATCGGTAACTGAAACATTAACAGAGAATGAACCGCTTGAAGTTGGAGTAGCAGTGTAGGTGTTGCTTGATCCGCTTTGAACCTCGGTATAACCGATGTACCAGTTGTAAGTCAAAGTTCCCGTGCCGCCGGAACCGACAGCGGTGAAGGTGACTGGTACCCCGATCGTCCCAGGCGAAGGGCTGCCACTCACCGTGACAGTCGGGGAAGCGTTCACCGTGACAGAAACTGCAGTAGAGTTTACTGCCGCGTTCGTGGCATCAGTTACTTGGAGAACGAAGAGGTATACGCCGGTTGCAGTCGAGCCTGTGGTGCTGAAGCTGAAGCCTGCTGAATTCGTGCCCACTGCAACGTAGTTACCGCTCGGGTCTTTCTCAAACCACTGATACGTGTAGGGCGACGTGCCCGAAGTCACAGACGACGAGGACAAGACTGAAGTCTGACCTCTATCCACCGTGCCAAACGAAGGCGTCACTGTGGGAGGCACAAGCGCAGCGTTGACCGTGACTGATCGGGCGGTTGAGTTAACCGCTGCACCTGTAGCGTCGCTTAGTTGGAGGATGAAACTGTAGCTGCCGGTCGCCGTGGAGCCTGAAGTTGCAAAGTAGAAAAGACCCGGAGCATCACCCGAGCCCTCAGCAACGTAGTTTCCGTCGGGAGCCTTCTCAAACCACTCGTACGTGATAGGAGCCGTGCCCCCTCCTGACAGAGTTGCATACACAACTGCAGTTTGACCTTGATCAACCGGACCTGCTGGGTTTACAACCGGAGCGTAGAGCGATGCATTCACAGTCACAGAGACCGCAGTTGAGTTTACCGCCGCATCTGTGCTGTCGGTCACCTGAAGTATGAAGTTCCAGCTGCCAGCAGCTGTAGAGCCATCAGTAGCAAAATTAAAACTTGCAGAATTTGTCCCCACTGCAACATAGGTTCCGTCGGGAGCCATCTCAAACCACTGATAACTGTAGGGAGAAGTGCCCGTCGTCACAGCGGAAGAAGTCAAACTTGATGTCTGGCCACAATCCACCGTGGTAGGCGAAGCCGAAACGGTGGGAGCAGTTAAAGTTGATGAGCCAAAAGCGTACACGTAGCCATCACCCGAGCCTATGTAGACTACGCCACCTGCAATAGCAGGGGACGATTCCACCCAGCGAACTGTTGTGTAGTTCCAGAGTTGGTTGCCGTTTGCAGCGTTCAAAGCGTACACGGTGCCTCCGACTGAGCCTATGTAGACTACGCCGCCTGCAACAGCAGGAGACGAAGAACCTATCCAGCTGCCAGTTGAGTAGCTCCAAATTTGGGAGCCTGTTGCAGCGTCTAAAGCGTACACGTTACCGTCGCTTGAACCTACGTAGACCACGCCGCCAACAACAGCAGGAGAAGAATTCACCCCGCTGCCAGTTGTGTAGCTCCAGAGTTGGTTGCCGTTTGCAGCGTCTAAAGCGTACACGTTACCGTCGCTTGAACCTACGTAGACCACGCCGCCAACAACAGCAGGAGAAGAATACACCCCGCTGCCAGTTGTGTAGCTCCAGAGTTGGTCGCCGTTTGCAGAATTCAAAGCGTACACGTTACCGTTACCCGAGCCTACGTAGACCACGCCGCCAACAACAGCAGGAGAGGACTCCACCCAGTCGCCTGTTTGGTAGCTCCAAATTTGGGAGCCTGTTGTGGCGTTCAAAGCATAGACGCAGCCATCATCCGAGCCTACGTAGACCACGCCGCCTGCAACAGCAGGAGAGGACCACACGGGACCACTAGTTGGATAGCTCCACATTATGTCGCCTGTTGCAGCGTCCAAAGCATACACCTTGTCGTCGTATGAGCCTACATAGACCATGCCGCCGGCAACGGTGGGAGACGAATCTACAGAGCCACCTATAAAGCAACTCCAGATTTGTGTGCCTGTTGTTGCGTTTAAAGCATACACGTAATTGGCTTCTGAGCCTATGTAGACTACGCCGCCGACAACAGCAGGAGACGACCACACAACGCCGCCAGTTGTGTAGCTCCAGAGTGGGTTGCCGTCTGTAGCGTTCAAAGCGTACAGGTTGCCGTCATCTGAGCCTACATAGACCACGCCGTTTGCAACATCGGGAGATGAAATCACTCGGCCATCTGTTGTGTAGCTCCAGAGTTGGTCGCCGTTTGCAGCGTTCAAAGCATACACGTTGCCATCTTCTGAGCCTACGTAGACCACGCCACCGTCAACAGCAGGAGAAGATACTATGCAACCAAATGTTGCGGAGATCCATATTCTTGCGCCTGTCGTGGCATTAAAAGCATATACGTTGTCGTCAAATGAGCCCACATAGACTACGCCGCCAACAACAACAGGAGAAGACCGCACCAAGCCGCCCGTTGCGTCGCTCCAGATGTATGCCCCTGTTGAAGCGTTCAAGGCATAGACGTTGCCATCGAATGAGCCTACGTAGACCACGCCGTTGACAACGGCAGGAGAAGACCATACGCCACCACCTGTGGTGTAACTCCATATCATGCTGCCTGTTGAAGCATTCAAAGCATACACGTTGCTGTCGCCAGAGCCTATGTAGACTACGCCGTTGACAACACGGGGAGATGAATCCACACCGCCGCCTGTTGTGTAGTTCCAGAGTTGGTTGCCGTTTGCAGCGTTCAAGGCATAGACGTTGCCATCTTCTGAGCCTATGTAGACTACGCCGTCGACAACGGCAGGAGACGACTCCACCCAGCCGCCTGTTGAGAAGTTCCAGATTTGATTACCTGTTGTTGCGTCCAAGGCATAAACATAGCCGCAACCTGAGCCTACATAGACTACGCCGTTAACAACAGTGGGAGACGATTCTACGCTGTCGCCTGTTGTGTAGAAGCTCCATTTTACTGTGTTTGTCGTTGGGCCTGCATAAGTTGAGTAGCCAGAGTGGCTTAGGTCGTGATGAAACATCGACCAAGCATCAACAGAAGGCGCCGCAGCGTTGACCACAACCGTAGCCGTATTAGAAGTTACAGAGACACCCGTACTGTCATTCACCTGTAGATTAAAACTCCAAGTTCCCAAAGTCGCTCCTGTAGAATCAAACATGTAATTCGCAGAGGTTGCGCCCTGAATAGGTGAAAACCCGGAGGCACTTGGAGCCTCGCTAAACCACTGATACGAGTAAGGCGGCGCGCCCGTTGACATAGCCGAAGAAATCAAAACGCTACTCTGACCCTGATCAATCGGGTTCGCCAAAGCAGAAACCGTCGGAGCAGCCAAAGCACGATTCACCGTCACCGTAACAACGTTAGAGTATGTGATTGCGCCTGTGTCGTCGGTCGATTGAATCTCAAAGCGCCAAGTTCCCAAAGGAGCTCCTGAGGAATTAAAAACGTAGCTTGCAGGAGACGAATCATAAATTTCCTCGTAGCCCTCACTTCGTGGAGGATAAACAAACCAGTCACCACTAGTTGCAGATGAAGTTAAGAGGTCAGTCTGCCCCTGATTGATGCTGCTGAACAAGGCAGAGGCACTATAATTGGGCGTACCGAAAGCGTACACGTTTCCGTCATCGGAGCCTATGTAGACCACGCCATCAGCGACAGCAGGAGAGGAATCCACTACGGCGTTCGTTTGGTAATTCCAAATCGGGCTGCCTGTGGAAGCATTCAAAGCATAGACGTTACTGTTCTCCGAGCCTATGTAGACTATACCGTCGGCAACAGCAGGAGAAGACCACACGCTGTTACCAGCAAAGAAACTCCAAATCTGCCCGCCGGTTGAAGCATTCAACGCATACACGTTACCGTAGCTCCCGCCGACGTAGAGGACATCGCCAACAACAGCGGGGGACGAAAATACTCCGCCGTCTAATGTGCAGCTCCATATTTCGTTACCTGTTGAAGCGTTCAATGCGTACACATATCCGTGAAAGTATGAGGCGGTGTAGACAACGCCGTTAGAAACGACGGGAGAAGAAGCGACCCAGTCAACTGTGTCGTCGTTGAAGTGACTCCATATTATGTTGCCTGTTGTGGCGTTAAGGGCATAAAGGTTGCCGTCGTCTGAGCCTACATAGACCACACCGCTAACAACTGCAGGAGACGAATATACGCGGTCACCCGTTGTGTAACTCCATATTTCGCCACCTGTTGTAGCGTTAAGAGCATAGACATTATCGTCCCATGAACCTACGTAGACCACACCGTTGGACACCGCAGGGGAAGACATCACTTCGTCTCCAGTTGGGTAGCTCCAAATGAAACTGCCAGTTGAAGCATTCAGAGCATACACGTTGTCGTCCGTTGACCCCACGTAGACTACGCCGTTAGCAACGGCAGGGGACGAAAAGCCTCCACCGCCTCTTACATAGTCCCAAATCTTATGGCCAGTTGAGGCATTAAAAGCGCAAAAGTCACCCCAATTTGAGCCAACATAAACTACCCCATTGACAACGGCAGGAGACGACTCAACGCCGCCGCCTATTCTGTAACTCCATTTCAACATGTTTGTTGTTGGAGCAGTGGACGAGGTGTAGCCTGTGTGGCTTAAGTTGTTGCGGAACATGGACCATGTGTTGGGGTCTCCGTTTGAATCACTGCTTTGATTGTTTGCTTTAGCCACATTAAATGCTCCAAGGAACACCAAAACCATAATGCCAGTCAAGAGAACTAGTGCAAGCATAGTGTACAGTCTTTTTCTCCTCAAGGTCTGCTCCCTCACTCCTCACGAAACAAATTGAATTGAACGAGTTATATTTACAGCAAGCGCTTATATGCTTTTTAGGGGATATAAGTTTTATCTAAATAGTATATATCTTGCCGCTATCTTGGTGTGGAAACATCCTCTTTGCCAAAAAACTGCAAATCCGTTGAATCAACCAAACCCAAACAAAAATACACGTTTGAAAAAGGCACAGGGCAAAAACTTTTTCAACACAACTTATAAATATGTAATAAAAGACTTTTTTGACGGTGAACTAATTGTCAGAAACGACGCCGACTGGAGTTCCAGGATTAGACGAATTGGTAAGTGGAGGTTTCCCGAAAGGGAGAGTAATCTTGATCTTAGGAGGACCAGGCACTGGAAAAACCGTTCTCACAGCACAGTTCCTCTACAAAGGAATCACTGACTTCAACGAAAACGGAATACTAGTCAGTTTAGACGAAGCCAAAAATCACTTTTACTCTGAAATGCTCAACTTCGGCTGGGACTTCAAGAAAGCCGAGGAAGAAGGCAAGTTCGCATTTGTAGACGCTACCCGACTATCAAGAGTAGCCATGTTGAAAGAAAAAATGATGAAAACCGAATCAAGCAGTCTCCGAGGCAAATCACTTGAAATTGACAAACTAGTAGAAGAACTGCAATTAAAGATCAAACAGATAAATGCGAAACGGGTAGTGATAGACACTCTTGCTTCAATGTTCTACAGGTTCACAGACACAACCGAACGAAGAACTGCCGGCATAGATTTGATTGAAGCCCTCTCAGACATGGGCGGCACAATCCTCGTCACCACAGAACTGGGTCAACTGGGACTCGAACGAAAAATCTCAGATGAAGAATTTCTAGTTCACGGCGTTGTCATAATGCAAACCCTCTTCATTGGAGGAACCACTGCAAGGGGGATGCAAGTTGAAAAAATGCGAGGCGTAAGTGTAAATCCAAACCTTGTTCCGTACACAATTGACAGAACAGGGATCGAAGTGTTCCCAACAATGTCAATCTTGAGAGAAAAATAGCCACACATTCTTGTGGCATCCCACCATTTTAAAAACAGCAAACCACTTCAGAACTGCTATTCCAGTTTATCTCTGTCCAAAACCAATTCATTTTCCATATAACGCTGATTGTAAAGTTTTCGAATCCTCAAAACCTTCTCCAAACCCTTCACGGTTTCCCTCTCGGAAACCCTAATTTCTCCCTCAAAGAGACCAAGAATCGCCTGAACCTCCTCCTGAGGATGCATCTGAGGGTTAACAACCGCCAACGTAGTAAACCCTTTAGACTTCAACTCGGGAATCAGCCCGCTTAACCATTTTCGAGTAACAACCGCATGATGCTGCAACAAAACATCTGAAACAATTTCAATACAAGCTCTTTTCGGACCAACTTTTGCGGGATCCAGCAAGCGAAAAGACTTCGTCAAAGCAATATCAATATCAGTCAAGCTTTCTACGCCCTTCAGCTTGAAAATGTTGGGCAGATTTTTGACCATCACGTCTGCTCTTGGATTGCAGATGAAAAGATAAAAGTTTGATTGGAAATTCTCCGCCAAATCCTTTGCGATGCCGGCTTCAACAGTAATGTAAAAAGTGGTTTGACCTGCTTTTGCGCCAGCTTCAAGGAAACGTCTAATGAGCAGTTCTCGTTCATCGCTGGAAGGCGAAGTTAAGATAACCGCGTAATTCTCGGGCAATCCGCCAAGCATCAAATTGTCAAGGTCCGCGTAACCCGTACTTAAACGACCTGAAAGAGTCGCCTCTGAAACGTTAAATGATACGGGTTCCGTATCGTAGAAAAATTGGCGCCCCGTTTCGTCAATGCACACAATCCTCGGCTCGACTTCAACGATACCTTTCCTGATTGACCGCAAAGCAATTTTTATTTCATCTATCTGCAGTGATTCAAGCCGTTTTCCCTTCAACAGAAGATTTAGACCTTCAAAAGAACTGTAATCGGGTTTTCCAATCAGCTGAAAACCTGCTGGAAGAAGATTTTCGATCCTGTTCAAGGAAACTGCTTCTTTTCCAACGTTCAAGATTTGAATTTCGAAAGTTATAACTTCCCCAACTTTGAAGGCAGTTCCATGCTGAACTACTTTGGTTTGGATTTCTCCATGCTCAAATCTCTCCAGCCCCGCTGCTGTTTCTTCATCGGGGCTTAATGTTGCAAAGCTAGCAGTTGACGAGGTTATTGAGGGCGCATGAAGCACTTCACTCAACGACACGGCTAACTCCCTGTCTTCTCTGACTGTTTGAAGAAGCTGCATAACCTGCTCAGTCTTACTTGGATATTTCGCCTTAGTAAAGCAATCAGCCGAATCACGCAGCACCTTTTCAGCCATCAAATATAACCGTGACTCTTTGTCCGAATCCATTTCGTTTTTGGCATTATCCATGTACACATAAGCATCCAACAGGCGTTCTGTTGCTTGAGCATATTCCGAAGACGCCTCAAAACCCGCTTTCAAATAGTAGTTTGCAGCTTCCTGCAAGTATTTTTTAGCTTCTGAATACATCGCCATGTTTCTGGTGATTTCATACTCGGTTCCAGCCTCAAGAGCCTCACAAAATGTGCTATGAGCCAACGTCAACAATCCAGCAGATTCCCCAGTAGTGCTCTCTTTAGCCCTCCTGAAAAGCTCAGCAGCCTCCTCGTAAAGTATTGGCGAATGCTTGGAATCTGCCAAAGTCATTTTGCACCACGCTTGACATAGAAAAACGAGGGGTCTTAGCTCTTTCCCAATTTCCTCAGAACTCACCTCCGTGATCTTTCGGAACATCTCAGCCGCTGACCCGTATTTTTCAGAACTTGACTTATGCTCGCCGTGCATGTCAAGAATTTTGGCTTCTTCAACAGCAATTCTGGCGCAACCATATTGTTCTCTTATGGCTGAAGCTTTGATTAATCTTTCAACCAATTCTCTTTCGTCTTTACGACCAATTTTGTCAAGTTCAACTTTAAGTATGCATTTTGACTCCTGAAAAAGTTTGATGGCTTTCTGGAGAACTTCAACCGACTCCATGGACATTTCTTTTCGACTAAGGTCTTCCGCCTGCTCCAAAAATGACCACGCTTGGAAGTTAGAAGACAAGTAGCCCCAAAGCTTCGATTGTTTAAGGAGATTCGAAGTACGCTCATAATGCTGCATCGCAAGCGCAAATTCTTGGCTGTTATGAGCAAGCTTGGCTGATTCAATCTCATTCCACGCCTTCATATAAATGGAATAGTCGAGATAAAAATCACCGAAGAGTTGAACTTTCTGAGCAGCCGCTTTATAACCAGCGAAGGCGTTCTCAAAGTTTTCTGCTGCTCCCTCATAGTCACAGACCTGATCTAGATTTCCTGCAATTTTCCAATAGGACTCTGCAACACGACTGGGCAAATCAACTTTTCTAAACTTCACAGCCGCACTATTGAAGACTTTGTTGGCTTTTTCTAAACTTTCTTTTTGCTCAGTCAGTAAGTAACGCTCGTTTAAAATTCCGCCATATGCGTCCTCGAAATCGGCAACTGTTGCAACAAGAGAGGAAACAGGCCTTGACGCAGTCCACTTGTCGCAGTAAGTAACTCCAGCGTCAATATCAGATATTGCACTTTCAAGAAGCAAGACTTTGTTTTCAGAAGTCTTTTCCATGTTAGCCAAATCAGCCTCTATTTTCCCCGCATAAAACAAGCCGACTCCAAGAATCCAGATGTTTGAAGGAAAAGCCCGTTCTACTGTTCGGACATATTCTTTTCGATAGCCCAATGCGTCTCTTAGCAGCATTGGTTTTTCCTCTTTCCTTGGCTCAAGAAGTGAATAATAATGATATGCTTTGCTTAAGGCATGCAGCACTGAGCCAAGTGAATCTGGAGAACCTGACCTAACTGCGAACTCTAACCCTTTTTCTCCTATCCGCATGGCTTTTTTAGAGAGGGCAAGCTTTTCAAGTGGGGTTTGAGCAAACTCCTGTGCCAAGTAAAAGTGGCTTTCAGCGTAGAACCTGTAGGTATCTGCAGCAAGAGAATCATTGCTAACCAATTTGAGGTACTTGATGCCTTCTTCAGAATATCTGATAATCTCTTCGTATCGTGCTCTCTTTTTCTCTGGGTTAGCTTCGCCAGGAACCATCCAATCTGAAACGAATGCAAGGAGATAGAGTGCAACACCTTTGTAGTAATTGTCTCTAGCATCTGAAGCAAGCCGCAACATTTCTTTAGCATACTCGCTACAAGACTCAATCTTTTGAGTGAAGAAAAGGGTGGAAAGAGTCTTTGCCCACAGTGAAATAGCCTTGACATAGAGGTCGCTAACATCCTTTGAAAGAACACGGGCTTTTTCTGAAAAATTTAAACATCGCATAGCAAATTCTTTTCTTTCCTCTTCGTGTTCACTTATGTTTGCAGCATACCATGCAAGAAGACTGGCTACGGATACAGCAAAGACCAGCTCGCTGCTTTTCTCAGTTCTCGATAATGCCGAGATTGCTTTATCCGCATAGTCTAATCCTTCTTGAACAATTTTTCTTTTATCCTCCAAGGTGGGACCAATGTTGCAGCACTCAAAGAAGCATACTAGCAAAGTGTTGGCTGTTGTTCCGTAGTTTAGGTCATCGCCAGAATCGCGGAATTCTTCAAGAGCATTCTGCCCAAATTTACGGCAGTTTTCCAAAATGCGTGATTTTTCGGAAGAATTTGGCGATAGCCAAGAGCGAGTGTATTCAGCAAAAGAAAAGCATGCAGCGCGTTTCCCTTTATTTTCGCTGTAAAGGTTCGCTGCTTTTTCATAAGCCTCAACTGATAATAGACTCAACTTCTTAAAATCTTCAACATCTCCTGCCTGCCTGGAAGCAAAGGAGTAACAAAAGCCGATTCTTTGCCACTGTTCAGCAGCAATGTTGTCAGTGCAAGATTCAGACATCAGATTTTGCTCTATAGATTTCGCTGCTTCAAGCCATCTTAGCTGCTTTTCCGCTTGGCTAACGTCCATAGTACCCTGTGAGTGCGATACAAATTTAATCTTATCGGAATCTGCAAATAAATCTGCTGCTAGGCTAAGTATTTTTCTTTCCATTCACCAGAAACTGCCTTGATTTCGCTATATGCAATTGGAAAGAAATGCTTTAGACACATCCATGCAGGGGACTCCCGAAGCAGAGTCAAAATAGGCTTCTTATGTCTTCAGAAGCTTATGATATTCGGTGACTTTGCGAGCATACTCCGAGTTGATCAAGTTTCTAAGTTCAACATACACATCCAGATTTATTTCCTGAACAGACCTGACATCGGAAGTTCCAAGCAAAGTTCCGAGTTTACGTATTTTTTGTTGCCACAACTCGCTGATTTGAGATGAAAACATAAAAGGGTACGTTGCCATAATCTCATCAACCTTTTTTCTCTCATCAAATTCCAGCCAAAAACCTTTCTTTTCATCACTTGAGGAAGTGATTTTGTTCAGCAATGTGTACAATGGACCATAAGCTTTCTCCAGTTCGTTTCTAGCATCTTCAAGTTTATGCCATTTAGTTTCCATGGAAGCACGCATGAATGTTGAATAGCCTTCAACTGCCGCAAAAGAAGCAAGCGCGAACGTGAGAAGCACAGTGGTCTTATCCATAAAACTCATTGAAGACAAACCAGGAACATTGCTAACAAAAATCTGAGGCAAGTAAAGAGCAATAACCAAAATAAGCAATCCCAAAAGCGGAAGATAAATAGCGACTCGTTGAAACTGCAAACTGCTCCCCAAACACTATTCGTTTTTCTCGCTTATAATCATAAAGCCTCCCTTGTTTTGGTAACATCACGAAACCATGTGAGCCTATGTATCCCCTTTTATAAGGGTCAGAGCTGAAACAGAGAAGCTCAATATGGCAACGAAAACCTCGCTTGTTAACGTTAAAGAAAAACCAAAGTTCAGCCTAAGGTGTGTATCCGTTAGTGCGCGTGAGGTTTTAGCCTGTGATAAACCCATGAGATTTTGTCTTTAAGGAAGCCAAGGATGGTAGGGGTAAAAATTGAAAGCGAAGCCAAAAGATAGTTAAGCGGAAATACCGAGGGGTACTCAAAGAGGTTGCCGCCCCATGACCCAGCAATATCCAGCAAGCCGCCTGAAAGCTGAATCAGCGACCAAACAGTCACCGCCAACAAAGCCCCGCAGAGACGGGCAACGTACTTTTCCCGTCTCACAAGGATTTTGGAGCGGGCGTTTGAAAAAAAGATTTCGCCTGCAACAGCACCTGCACCGCCGGGGAAAAATGCATTAACCAAAATTTTCTCAACCAGATTCGCGGGAACGTACATGCCGATCCAAGGAGTCGCGACCAAACTCAACACGGGCAAGATAACGCTGCCAGTTGCGATTCGAATCGCGGCGGGGATGGCATAGATGACTGCGCCTCCAATCGTCCATGTCCAAAACCGCCTGCTCCTGACCATGTTGTGGAAGGCTTTCATGTACATAGGCTTAAAACTAACAGGCACGTTTTAAAAAGTCTTCCCAAAAATTGGCTTGCCTTCAAATTAAACCTGCAGGTTCAGGGTCGGTATCCATTTAGGGTGCAGAGCGCCAGCGCGGCGGCTGTTAAGTCTGCAGTGGTTCCTGGATTGCACTTGTTCTGGGTTGACCGCAGTTTACGGTCAAACCGCCTGAGGCTTTCTTTGCCATTCGCTGTGTCTAACCCGCCGAGTTCCAAAACAGCCTTGGCACCCGCTGAAACTTCCAACGTTTTTTCCCTGCCGACTTTTCGCGCAATGAACGTGTCGGGACGCTCTGAGAGGATTTTTAGGAAAGTGTGAACGACCGCGGTGTCCAAGGGTTTAGTTCTCAGTTGTTCCGCAAGGTACGGATAGGCTAAGTCGAAGGTTACGGGGTAATTGTTGACCCATTCTGCGCAGATATCGTCGTATGATGCCGCCAACCGGAAAACCTCAAACAAGGTAACGTTCTCTTTTAGCAGGCGCTCCTTGGACTGAGAGTCGGTTACGTCGAGGTCTGGTGCCTTGTTTAACCCGCTTGGGCTGGCAATGTCAACTGCCTCGTAAAGGTGAACTGAGTCCCAAGCCGTTGTTCCTTTAACCGCCAAGCCGATGTTTCTGCGCAAAAGAGAAAAATCTATCTGGGCATCTTTCCCTGTCGGCGTCATTCCTGCTGCGACGGCTATCGGCATCAACAGCATTATGGTGCCGAGAATCGTGTTCCCGCCGTTCTGCCAATCGCTAACTTCTTTGGCGCAGGATTTTATAAGTTGTCCCAATTCAACGTCGTTGACTGGCAGTTTGCCTTCTGTTACCTGGGTTCCGCGGTAAGCGGCTTCTTGGAAACTTGGTCCTGCAGCGATGGCTGAAGCTAAGAAGTGCTGGCAAGTTGTTCCCTCGAAACTCGAGGTTAAGTTGACGTTGCCTGGTTTTTCGGCGCTGACTTCAAGAAGAATCGCGAGCTGCAAGCATTTGGAGATGTGCTGGGCCTTTTCACAGTCATTCATTAGTCGCATCGACATAATTGTCGCAAAGAAGGTTTATTAAACTTATCAGAAAACTACAAGCAGTGGTTTGTTTGAGAGCACGTGAAGGCGACTTAATCAAAACGAAAAGCGGCGTGGTTTTTGACGTTAAAGGCTTAGTCCATCCAGCAGGCAAAATCATCGCTTTTCCACGTTTCGTTCCCTCGCCAGAAGGCACGAGAAAAGGCAAAGACAGCCTCTACGGCAAGGTCTACAGCCTCGGCGACAGGTTCAGGTACCTGCGGGAAAACCACCCTGACCTCATCGTTTTTGACCCTGTGTTCGGCGAAACGATGTGTGAGGTCCCAGTTTCCCAAATTGCTGAGCACTACAAACCCGAAGAGAAGCTTTGGTCTCTGCGCACAGCCAAAGGCCTGACAGTGCTGGAGAATAAGGCGCTAAAGCTGGCAGAAACGTTGAAGGCGGAAGCAAAAACTCCATGGAGCTGCATAGGCATCTCTGGCTCCATAATGGCAGGACTGACAACGGAGAAGTCAGACATCGACCCGCTGGTTTACGGGGCAGAGAACTGCAGGAAGGCTTACGCTGCGTTGCAGACGCTATTCAAGGATGAAAAATCGGGGTTTAAGCCTTACAGCCGAGCCGAACTGCGGGAGCTTTTCGCTTTTCGTTCGAAGGATACGCAAATGAGCTTCGAAGACTTCGTTCTGGTCGAAAGCCGCAAGGCGTTCCAAGGCAAGTTCATGGGCACCGACTACTTCGTCCGCTTCGTGAAAGATTGGCGCGAAATCGACGAGCAGTACGGAGACGTGTGCTTCAAGAACAGCGGCTACGCAAAAGTAACCGCCAAAATAGCCGACAGCACCGAATCGCTTTTCACGCCCTGTGTCTACAAACTGGAAGAAGTCAATGTTGTTGAGGGACCCAAGTTGCAGCCAATAGCTGAGATTGTTTCGTTCCGCGGCAGGTTCTGCGAGCAAGCAGCGAACGGCGAGGCGGTTGAGGCTCAGGGAAAAGTTGAACTGGTCACCAACAAAAAAACAGGCAGCGAACACTACCGTTTAATCCTTGGGAACAAGCCGTCGGATTACATGGTTCTTTCCCGAGCTTAATGTTGCACTTCGAGGACTTGCTCGTAGTAGCGCGGGCAATAAGTCAACGTAACCTGATGAAAGCTTTCCTTTGGCGACACAACCTCTTCCAAGTTACCCTCCACAATAATTTCTTCGTCTCTTTGCGCTTGCTGACGGAACTCTTCCATGAACGAGAAAACCCGCCGTGCCTGGGCTGCTTCTTTTGCGCCGCCTAAGACTTCCAGGGGTTCGATGCCGTAGATCGACGGGATAAAAGGCGCTTCGTCGTCGGCTGTAACTCGGGCTTTAAGCTTCACCCAGCCCTTCTGCTTAATGCGTGTTTGCGGGTCGTATTCAGATTCGATTTCGCCCCAAGCCTTCACGGGTTCAAACTCGGCTTTAATGGTTCGCCCGCTTGCCTTATCGTCGTACAACCCGTAAATCTGCTTTCGGCGCTGATGCCAAACGAAGTCTTCAACCGTGAAGTTTTTGAAACGCCAATCCTTGCCCTCCATGGCTTGGTCGGATTCGAACTCGTTATGAAAACCAGACTGGCTGTCTGCGTACAAGGCTTGGAGTGTTTTTCTCATTGTGGCGTTCTCTTTTTTGCCGTAAACTATCAGGTCTATGTCGGAAAACTTTGGGTGATGAAACCCATGCAGCATGGAGCCGAAGACGCCGAAGTTCTCCGTTTTCAAGCCTGAATTGTTGAGCGATATCATGAGGACTCGTTCCATAGCCGCCAGCAAGTCATCTGTCGGCCCCGCCTCAAGCAGCTTCTGCAGCCGCACCTCGGGTTTCCTTGCCTCTGCGATCGAGCCGTTTTTAACTCCGACGAGGTTCAACCCTAGCATTTCGTGGAAAACTTGGTATTGCGGGTATTTTTTCGCGACGAGTTTCATTCCTTCGTCGTTGTAGAATTTGTAGTAAAGCTGCCCTTTGCCCGTTCTCGGCGCCCTGGGGTCTTTGGAGTCGAAGATTTTTGCTGAAGCGTACTCTGCATCGCAGATGTAGGCGCCTGGCGGATGCGAGTAGCCGAAGACGCGGAAGATTAAGCCTTCAGCGGTTTCGATGGCGTCGCGGTCCCGTAACCCTACGTTGTCACTGGCCAAATGTATTCTTCCTCTGACGTAGCTGTCCCCACAACAACTTGATAATAAACTTGGCTGGACGATGTGGATTCGACCCGTTCAAGTTTGCCAGACACCCTGATCGTGCTGCCGCATCGGGCAACGTTTCTGTAAAGCCCAATATTGGAAACAACCTGAACAGGTATCTTGTCCAGTTCAAGTTCAGACTGGCCATCCAGAGGCTTGTAGCCTGAAATCCCGTAGGTTGCAGGGCGGTACATGGTTTCCGCGTCGTCGCTGACGATGGCTTCGAACCTCACGGGGTCAAGCGGAACGTAGCGGTAAGCGCCATATTTTTCCTTGATTTGCCCAGGTTTTTTGGTGGCGTTGTACATGAAGATTTTTCCCTGGTACCTGCCTTGGAATTTTCTTGCGGCTTCGATGCGGTTGCCCACGATGTAGCTGAGTTTTCCAGCGTTGACAAGCCTCGCTATTGCTTCTTCTACCATGCGGAAGTTTTCGGTGCCGTAAACGACGAAGTCAATGTCGGATTCGGGCGCATGCATCTGCAGCGCGATGGAGCCGTGAACCCCCAGGTCGCTTAGGTCCACGCCTGACTCGTTGGAGATTAAAATGATGAGGTCAAGCGCCATCTGCTGCAGCTTGTCGCGTTTAGGCAGGTTCATCAGCCACACCAAGCGGTCTTTGGGAACGAACACCCGCTCTATGCGATCCAGCGGCGCCGTGATTAGTTCCTTGCTGCGGTAGGGGCAGAAGTAAAGGTAGTCTGGGAAGTTTCTGCGGAAAGCCTCGATGAACGTCTGGTAATTCTTCGCCGTGTAAAGCCGCTCAGCCCTGAAAAGCTGGTTGCCGCCGAACTTCCATGTGCGCTCCAGCATCTGCACGTTGAATAGCTCCCTGTACTTGGCTGGGATGTACTTGAGAAACGCGAACACGCGATCGTCTGGATGCTCGTAGCCGAAAGTGTTCAGGATGAACCCGTCTTTCGTCACAAAGGTGTCGCCATCCATCGGAACCCAAACTTCTTCTGCCATGCTTGCACCGCGGAAATAATTAAAAGTGAAACTTAAAAAAGCTATTGCATCACCAACACCAAGGTCACGAAAGCTTCTAAACCGCCAACCCCAGCCAACTGGACAAGCACAAGTTACAAACGGGAAAAGTCGCAGCCTAAATTTCTCCAGAAAAACCACCCAAAAAAATAGCCAGAAGAAAAACCATTCAAAACCAACTTTTAACACATGCGTGCATCCGAAGAAGCGTTGGCATGGATTATGGCAAAGTATATAATTGTAACTGCACAAACTCGGTGTAAACCGGTGCGAAAGCCATATGCAGCCTCCTAAACCGAACTTATCATGGAAAATGATTATTTTCCCACTGCTAGGTTTAGCCGGGTTCTTCATCTACATCTACCTCTTCAACGTCAACATCGTAGGAATATTTCTAACAGCAAAAACCGCCAACCCAATCATCTACTCAATAGCCATACTCTTCGGCCTACTCCAAGTATTGTTCTTCACAATCTCTTGGCGCGTCCTAACCAACCACCTCTCCATAAAAATGACCATAACCCGAGCCTACCTCTACGTCTGGTACGGCATGTACGTAGACACAATCGTTCCAGCACAATCAATCAGCGGAGAAGTAACCCGAACGTACCTACTCACAAGAGACAAATGCGGCTCGTTCGGAAAAGTAGTGGCTTCACTCTACACTCACAGGTTCATCGGCACCACCATAAACGCAGTTGCCTTGATCTCAGGTTTAGTGCTTCTCACTTTCGGAGGCAACGTTAACCCGTTGGTTTTCAACCTCATAATACTGGTAGCAGCAGTAATAATAGTCATACTCATTCTAATGGCCGTTTTGTCTTTAAAAGAGCAATGGACCCTGAAAGGAATCAACTGGCTAACGAATTTCACCCAGAAAATCAGCAAGGGAAGAATAAAACTGGGAAAATTGAAGGAAGAAGCCGTTGAAATCACGACGCACTTTCATGATTCAATGAAAGAGTTCCGTCATACGCCGCGAGCCATTGCTTTCTCGCTGTTCTATTTGCTTTTATCCTGGTTTTTTAGCCTAAGCATTCCCTTTCTTGTCTTCATGTCGCTGAATCATGCAGTTTCGATAAGCGTAATCATCGTTACTTCAGCCATATTCCTAGCTGTCAAATCGATTCCTGTGGGTATACCGTTTGAAGTTGGGCTTCCAGAGGCAGTAATGACCACACTTTACATTTCAATGGGCGTTCCAGGAGCAATCGCCGCAACAGCAACCATACTTACAAGAATCATAACCTTGTGGTTGTTCTTCATCATAGGCTTTGGAGCTCAACAATGGCTTGAACTGAAACCTGCGTTATCAACCGTGACGAACACGGAAAAAATTAAAATTGACCCTTTGCCAAATAATTCTTAAGACGCAAAAATGGAAATAAAAATTGAAACCGCTTCTATCAGGTTGCTTGATAAGCTTAGCGAAATTGAGTCTCAATGCTTCGACCGCGAGGCCTTCACGAAACGGCAGTTATCCTACTTGCTGACAGACTACAACAGCATTGCGTTGGTGGCTAAAGCAGACAATGAGATAGCTGGGTTCATAATAGCGCAAGTGGAAAATGAAAACGACACGCTGTACGGTCACATAATCACTATAAACGTCGCGCCGTCTTACAGGCGGAGAGGAATGGCGCGCAGAATGCTTCGGGAAACGGAGGAGATTCTTAAGGAAAAAGGCATAAATGAGTGTCGATTGGAAGTTAGAGAGGACAATTTGGCTGCGTTAAAGCTTTACTTGAGCACTGGGTACGAAAAGATCAGTAAATTAGCGAAATACTACGGGAATAAGCATGGCTTGTTTCTTAAAAAAACCTTCAAAAGTGAAAGGTGCTGACTCGTTATGCCCTACCCAATTTGGGGATACGTTTAAAAATGTTGATGCGCTGTAAATCGCGGTGGAGCGGGTGGGAGAGTCGCGAGGAAGAAAATCTAACGAGCAGACGCTGGTTCGCACGATTGTTGTTTTGATTCGTAACAGTACTTGGCGTTGCGGTAAGCTTGAGAAGTCTATTGTGCAGCATTTGCATAAGCGGCATCAGAACTTTGGGCGGAACGAGGTTTCGGTGAAGGAGATTATGCTTAGCTTGAACATTACTGGCGAGAAGAAGGATGAGTGCTTGGATGCGTTGCGTAGGCTTGAGAAGCGAAACATTGTGAGGATCACTCCTCTTTAATACCCTTTCTTATTTTTTGTTTTTGTTGCGTGTTTTCGGCGGTTGGTTTTTCGCTGAATTTTTAAGTTGCGACTTTTGCTACGGGAAAGTTGCGACTTTCACCCTAAGTTCTTTGCGTTTCGGGTTGCTTTCTTGGTTTGGGGCTTGAAGGCGTTTGCGGGTTGCGACTTTCGCATGGGCGGATTGCGACTTTCAATGTTGACTCCATGTTGCGGTTATTGTCGGTTATGGGCAGGTGAGGTTTCTCGGCGGCGGGTTCGGGTTTGCTGGGGTTTTTTTGGTTCTTTGCAGGTGTGGTGACAAAACGGTTGAGCTGCTCCTGTGATTAGATATGCCCAAATAGCCTTGGTAATCTGGCAAGGTGCAAAATAGAAATTAGATTCAATAAAGGAAAATAAAAAGGCAAAAAGAGTTAGGTTGTTTTTCAACACTCTGAGCTCTATGCTTAGTATCGGGGTCTGTAGCCGCCGCCACCGCGTCGGTCTCTGTCGCCTCTGTCTCTGCCACCGTATCCGCCGCCGCCTCCACCGTAGCCACCGCGTCCTCTACCACCGCCGCCGTATCCGCCTCTTCCGCCGCCGCCTCTGAATGGTCTGCGTTCCTGCTCGTATGTTTTGCTTGACACGTTGTTTTCTGTGTTTACTTCGACGCTTAAGGGTTCTTTTGCTGGTTCAAGCTTGCCGTATTTGCCGATGTTCAGGCGGATGTTGCCTTTGAAAAGAGTTACATAGCCGTTTTCCACGCGTAAACTGTCGCCTTCGTTGACTTTCTCAATGTTGTCGTCCCAAAGTGTCAGGTACACTACGCCTGTTTCGTCGCCGACCAGCGCGTCGCTAACCTTGTGGGGAGAGCCGTCTCTGCCCATTGGGATTTCCCTAATCTCAGTTTTAGATACAACTTTGGCCGTAACGTTAACCGCTTTAGATTGTGGGGTTAAATCGCCGACTTTTGCTTCTACAGGTTGCCTTTTGTTTTCGAAAAAACCTTCAACAGCCAATTGATTCAACATCCATGTGTTTTTAGTTCTAAGACAGAAACTACAAGCTCTCAACACTTAAGTTTTTCGGCTTTGCGGATTTTTCAGGTGCTTTTTCTGAAGGGTTTTAGGATGGTTTTTGGGTTAATTTTTAAGTTGCGACTTTTGCTACGGGAAAGTTGCGACTTTCCGCTTTGGCGCGACCCATATTTGTGTTGGAATTCTGTCACTAATACTAGACCCCCTCCCCCCTACCCGTCGACAATCAGTGTTCGTTTTGGGTTGCTTCTTGGGTTTGGGGCTTGAAGGTGTTTGCGGGTTGCGACTTTCGAGGTTTGGGCGTTATTTGTGCTTATTTTTGTGTGGGCTGCTGGGGGTTGTTTGCTTGGTTGGCGTTGATGCAACAGCTCAAAAGCAAAAGTACACCTACACCAAAAACGGGCACCTACAGTTCAGCCACCCACAGAACAGCCACGACGACATAACATGGGCAATAGCCCTAGCCGTGGCACACAGCATGCAAATGCCGCCTGCGGGTACTGGAGCCGTCATGCTTCCGCATTCGGAAAAAGCTAAGCCTTTTTCGTCCACGCCTTTCTAAAAGCTTACAAAAGGCAGATTATTTGAGAAGGCTGCTTTCTTCTGGCGGCTGCCTGATTAAGCCATGCTTCATAAGCAGCTCGGTTGATTGCCTGGCGTTTAGGATTATAGCTGTGGCTCGGTCAAGCAGTTCTTGTCTTGACGGTTTGATTCTTGCGACGCCTTCATCGATCGATTTTAGCGCGCACGCGACGGCTTCACGCGGGAAAACTTCCCACTCGTCCATCTTCGGCAAAATATCCGTCTCGCTTATTCCCCGCTCTTCGGCGTAGCTTGCCAGTTCCTGCGCGGCTGCGATGCACATGGTGTCCGTGACGGTTTTCGCCTTCACGTCCAGTACGCCTCTGAAGATGCCTGGGAACCCTAAGCTGTTGTTCACTTGGTTGGGAAAGTCGCTTCTCCCCGTCGCCACGATTCTTGCTCCGGCTTCCTCAGCGTCCCAAGGCCAAATTTCAGGTATCGGGTTAGCGCACGCAAAGATAATTGCGTCCTTAGCCATCGTTTTAACCCATTCCTTCTTGATTGTGTCTGGACCCGGCTTTGAAGCTGCAACGACCGCGTCCACGCCTTTGAAGGCTTCTTGGATAGGACCCGTTCTGCCTTCGCCGTTGGTTTTCTGTGTCACGTCATATTTCCACGGGTCTTCTTCTTTGGTGATGTCTTTTCTGGTCCTGTCTACGACGCCTTTGCTGTCGGCAAGTATTATGTTGCCCGGCTTGACTCCCCACAGCATGAGAACGTAAGCCGTGCGGATGTTTGCTGCTCCCGAACCTACCAGCGTGATTAGGCTTTCCTGCGGTTTTTTGCCTACAATCTTGAAGGCGTTCATTAACCCCGCCAAAATCACGGTGGCGGTGCCCTGCTGGTCGTCATGCCACACGGGAATCTTGAGCTGCGCGCTGGCGCTTTCAAGAACGTGGAAGCACTTGGGTTTTTCAATGTCCTCAAGGTTAATGCCGCCGAAAGAGGGTTCTAAAGCCTTGCAAATCTTAACTATTTCGTCGGGGTCTTTGGTTCTTAGGCAAATTGGAAACGCATCAACCCCGCCCAGATACTTGAATAGGAGCGCTTTTCCCTCCATCACAGGCAACGCAGCTTCAGGACCAATATCGCCCAAACCTAAAACGCGGGTTCCATCTGAAACCACAGCCACAGAGTTCCATCGGTTGGTCAGTTCGAAGGATTTGTCAGGGTCAGCTTGAATTTCCCTGCATGGCGCCGCCACGCCTGGCGTGTACCAAATCGCGAAGTCGTCGACGCTTCGAATCGCGCATTTTGGGATAACCTGCATTTTCCCCTCATAGAACCTGTGCATCGGCGTGGCAAGCTGCGCGGGCTTTTTGGCTTTGGCAAGTAACTCGTCCACGGTCGGTTTGCCTTGTCCTGTTGAAACCAAAAGATATTCCTCCTTTTCAACCGCTAATTGTGGCTCGATGGTTTTAAGCGTTTCCGCAAATACGATCAACGGCGCATTTGTCTGAAAAATCTAAATTAACAGAGCCTTGCGCCCTAGCATCTTCTTCATTGTAGTTGAAAAACAAAAAAAGGAAAAAGGGGAAATGATTTTTTTGGCCTTTTGACTTATGGTCGTTTTCTTAGCATCAGTACTGCTAGGACTGCGCCGACAATGACAATAACGATCACTACTATTGCTATTCCCAACATCAGGCTCCCTGTCGATGCAAGGCCTGAAATAGGCGAAGCAGTTGGTGCTGGTGTTGTTGCCGGTGCGCTGGCGCAGAAGTATGTTGTGGCGGAAGATCCAAAGTACGAGTTTGTGCCGCAGAAGGTTGCTGTGACGGTGAAGTTGCCTGGGATGTTAGGTGTCCAGTTTAAGCCCCATGTTCCCATGGCGTTGGTCATTGCGATGCCTATTACGTGGCTGTTGCCGTTTGAGTCAAGTACGCTAACGGTGACTGGGACTCCGATGATGTTGGTTGGCATTGGCTGCTGCATGTAGACGTATTCCATCCATGCACTCATGTTCGCGTCGGAAACGCATGGTAGACCGTTGGGGAAGTTTGCTGCGACTGCATTTTGCTGTGAACCTGCCGAGATGTCCATGACTGTGCCTGTTATAGTTATCGGCGCGTCGGTTGACACGGCTGCGTCAGGTGCAGCGACTGTTGTCTTGCTTGGACCCATGCCCCACGCGTATATTTGGTTGTCGTATGCGTTGAGTGTTACTGCGACGCCGTCTGAGACTGCTGGTGCACTTGTTACGTCGAAGGCAAGTTCGCTCCAAACGGGGTGTCCGTTAGTGGCGTTCAGTGCTAGTTGTTGTGCGCCGTGGAACAGTGGTGGACTGTACATGTGTCCTTCTGGGACGAAGACTAATCCGCCTGCTACTGTGCCGACGCTGAATGTCCATAATGGTTCGGTTCCGTAAGGCGATTCTTCTCCGCCGCTTGGTGTAGCGTAGTGCCAGAGAATAGAGCCTGTATAGATGTTGACTGCGTAAACGTCTCCTCCGTACAGCCATATGTAGTCGATGCCGTTGGCTGCGACACAGTTGGCTCCTAGTGAGTCAAATGCTCTTGCGCCTGGGAGTGCTGTTGGACCCCATAGTTGTGCGCCTGTTGT
>JBEKWR010000001.1:0-221790 GCA_049512935.1 Bathyarchaeia archaeon | reverse complement strand
TACAACACCAGCACGCTGTGGAAAAACGGTGCTCTCCTGGCCAAGTACAAGAAAATAAACCCAATCCGCGCCGAAATCCAGGCTGGCGTCGCCAAAGGCACCCAACCTCTTGTTGTCGACACCGACATAGGCAAGATCGGGATGCTGGTCTGCGCTGACACGTTTGACCCAGCGCTTGTGAAACGCGTGGCTGACCTTGGCGCGGAAATTCTCACTCTTCCCGTCGCCGCGATGGGTACGCATCCGACCGTCAAAGGTCACCCCTTGACTGAGGGGATTGCACGCGACTACGGCGTGTTTCTGCTTAAGGTGGGAAACGTTTGCTCCAGCATGCGGGGTGGAAGAAGCGCCGTCATCGCGCCATGGGGGTTACTGGGCGAAGTATCCGACGCGCCAGAAGACTCAATACTAACCCGCGAGCTTGACATGCAACGGCTAAGAGAGTACCGAAGCAAACTCAGTAGAGTTTAGCCCATCCGTCGATGATTCGGGTCATTTCTTTAAAATCGTACTTTTCCAGCCAATCTCTCAGTTCACGGTTTTGAACAGCAAATCTGCAAACCTGCCGCGCGTTTTCCGAGTCATGCACCAGAAGCAGCACGGCGTCAACTTTGTGCCTTGAAACGTACGCCACCGTCTTGAGCAGCGCGTTTAGTTTCTCGTCGGTTGGCATTTCGGCGCTTAACTCAACGACGACGGGCTTCTTCAAGGATGCGGCGAAGTCTCGTGCAAGCATGATCGTCCAGTAGTTGGTGAAGTAATCCCTTGATGAAAGCGGCACGTGAAAATAGTCAACCAAGTCTCCTATGGCGTCAAGGTCCAAGCCGTACCGTTCCTTAGCTAGAACAGGGTCAGGGTAAATTTCAACCGCAAAAGTTCCCTTCACCCGCGATTTGGCTTCCCGCAGAAACTTCGTCACTGTTTGGGCTCTCCATTGCGTCCAGTTCAAGCCGCTCTGCTTCCACAGCTCCACGCATCTTGGGCAGACGCAGTATTCCTGGTCGGGGAAATGGTAGAGGTTCAACGTAACGCCGATGATGCTTTCCCTGCTCAGGCTTTCAATGTAGTCTAGAACTTTTGCCCTGTACTCTGGCTGAGTGGGGCAGACGAAATCAAAAGAGAAGTTAGAACGCCTGTTCTTTCGCAACGCTGGACCCGTGTTTGACATGGCGACGATGCTTGGGTCTTCTCTTATGGCTTTGGCGTCACAGAACACCGTGGCGTCGTTCTGCATGCCTTTTGCCGCTGGAAAAACTTGGCCGTCCGCCGATTTCGAGTAGTAAACGTGAAGGTCGTAGCCCTCGACTTTTTCGGGCTTATACGTGACTAAGCCGATCTGCATATTCCGTTAATTGATGCGCGCAAACAATATATTCTTGGCGCTTAACTACTTGTTGATTCGCATGGGCAAACAGCAGAAATCCCCAGTTTTAATCGACACGGCTAAGTGTATGCCCTGCGCAGGGCTCATCTGCATAGGTGTTTGCCCCCAAGGCGTTCTGGAAGAAGGCAAAAACCGTAAACCCCAAGTCATCGACGTCGTCCAGTGCACCCGATGTGGCGTCTGCGTAAACCTGTGTCCAGCAAAAGCCATTACTATAAGCAAACCCTAAGAGAAAGGGTAAAGGCGCCACAGGCATGGAACAAATTGACCTGGCAGACAACGTGAGGCTCGTCGTCAAAGAGAACGTACTAGCCGTAATTTGTGATAGTCCTTTAAAGACAGTTAGTTCAGCATTTTATCAAGGCGGGCATAACCAGCTTAAAGCTGTCCTCAATGTAGGGGTGCCGGACGGATACAACGACCGCTCCTTGCACCTTGACCCGCTGGAACTAATCACCTCATCTGCAGCCAAGCTTGGCTTAAAGCAGGATTATCTTGCAATGGTCACTGCTGCCAAAATCAAGAATTACAGTCTTGTCACCAAAAGACTCGAAGGCTTCTCGGTAAGCGTCGCTGCGACGGCAGGCTGCCAACACGGAGAATCCAGCGGCGAAGAGATGAACGTGCAGGAAATCGGCGGAGGAACCATAAACGTCATCGTCTTCATCGACGCAAACCCATCAGATAGCTGCATGGTGGCATCCGTCATAACCGCTACAGAGGCAAAATCCGCGGTTCTCCGAGACTTCGACATCCGCAGCTTCTACACGGGCGACTCAGCCACAGGGTCAATCACCGACAGCGTCTCCGTCGTCACAACAGGCAAAGGAAAAGCCATCAACTACGCTGGGCCCGCATCCAAACTGGGCAAGGCAGTCGCGTACTGCACGCGGAAAGCCGTCGCGGAAGCCCTCGTCAAACAGGAGCCGTTCTGGGCAACCCGCACCGTGCTTGACAGGTTAAGGGAGAGGCATCTTCCACTGGAGAACTTGGCGGCTGAAGTCTCCAAGGTTGAAGGCTTAAGTGTTACGGCTGAGGGGTTGGCTGACATCCTCAAGGGCAACCAAGCAGCTCTTGCGCTGTTGCTGGAGGCAGCGAAGATGGATGACGACGTTAGAAAAAACCTTTTGCCTGCTGAGCTTGGTGACCCAACCGAGCTGATGAGGCACTTTGGTGGTCCCTCAGGCGCAAACTACTGCAAATTGTCGGGTTACGATTTGGTTGATCTTCCTCCTTTCATCAAACACTCATTGATCCGGATTCTCAAAGAACATCAAAGACGATAAGCATCTTAACCAGGCTCGGATGGAACTGAGCATCAAAAAAAGGATTCACATGCTCGAACGGTCAAAGTTGGAAATACTTAAATAAGTTGCACTTTTATTCGTTGGGTAAAACAATGGTTACGATGGTGTATCAAACGTGAAATTTGGCGTATTTCTCTATCAACCCGAGCCTGTTGAAGGCGTCGACTACAATTTCTACCGTTTAAAATCTGAATCAGGAATCGTTGGAAAACCTAACCCTGAAATGTACACGAACATCGCCTGCTTCGGCGACAACTTTATGGCGGCGAAACGCCCCGACTGGGTCTCCATAAGCGCGCATGGTCCAGCACTCCGCACAAACAAGTACTACAACCTTCGCTGGGACGTCGTATGCATGACTAACCCAGAAGCCCGAGAATATAACTTGAAAATCATCGCTGACTCAGCCAAGAAAACCCCAGGCATCAGCATCAGCAGCCAACACTTCGCCGAACGCGACTTCTGCACTTGCCCACGCTGCGTCGAACAATGGCGCCAAAGCGGCTTAAGCTGGATCGAGTGGCGAGCAAAAACGGTAACAGAATTCCTAAAAGAAGTCAAAGATGTCGTCAAGAACAAGCCTCTTTTCGTGAACTGCCTGCCTGATCCGTTGCTGGGTAAGATGCGGTTTGGCTACGACTTTGAAGCTATGGCTGAATACGCTGACTACTTCGTTATACCCATGTTCAGCAAGGCTTACCCGACCCCATGGTACTGGGAAACCATCGCAAGAGGCTACAAAAGCTTCCTCAAGAAGCCAGTGTTCGTAAACTTCTACGTTCGCGGACCAAACGAGACTTGGGACACCGTTGCACCGACCAAACAGATAATGACTGTAGCCACGCGCGCGGCAAGAACTGGGATAGACGGCATAATATTCTTGGCGGAAAAAGCCCAGTGGATACAGGAGTTCCAGAAGAACGCGGTCGCAGACAAAGAAACACGAGAATTCCTCAAAGGTCACGGCGGCGACGAAGTCCTAGAACTCTTCAACCGATGGGAAAAGATGCTAAAAGCATAGCATCCCACAATTCTTCCTTAATTGACTTTCTTGTGCCTTTTTGTTCAAGCGGATGTACTCGTTGCTTTCTTTTTACAAAAAAAATAGCAAGTAGTAAAAACTTAAGATCCCAGTTCATTTTTGAGTTTTTGAACGGTCACAGCCTCCCAGTTTATGAAGTTCTGGGGATCCGTTCTGAACAAAGTCCATGCTTCATTAAGCAAGCTTATTATGCTCTCTTTCTCCTCATTCAACCTCTTGCGAGAAATAATTGCAAAGTCTGAGTCCTTTAGACTTTGCAAGAAGAGATCTGCAATTTCACTCATCAAGTCTTCGGGGTATGCATACTGGTATTCCGTAACTGGCTGAGTGCTGTGAACAATTGGCAAATCGTTCCATCTTGATAACAACATTGACGCTGTATCATCAAAACCAATCTTTTTTACAGCTATAATCAGCATTTTCATTCTGGCTTCGTCGGAAGGATGACTGCTTGGAAATATTTCAGAAAATTCGTATACATTCTCGGCCTTCTTTGCCGTTAAATGGATATGCGCCCAAGCATAAGCTGGACCCAGAGTATACAAAGCGAACAAATCGCAGAAGAATTCATTGATCCAATATGTTTTCCATTGGTAGTGAATGTTCGAAAGGATTAACGGTGTCGATCTTGGGCCCGTCTCTCTAAGTTTTTGGTTGCGAAGGTTCTCATAATAAATAGTGATTTTTTTTATGGCCTGTTCATAATTATCGGCTACTTTTACTAAAGCGAGTTCATTATCTTTGTAAGTTAATACTTGATGCCCAATTTCATGAAAAACGTCAGGCAAATGAAGAAGAAATCTTGATTCTCCAACTGGAACGAATATTACGTTTGTGAAGGGATGAAAATAATAGTATCTAGTGGAAATGCAAGCGACTGCGGGAGGGTTCAACGGTAATTTAATTTCTTTGTGTATTTTAAAAAGCAAGTTACTAAGATAACCAACATCAGGCGTCTCAAAATGAAGAACTGATATACCGAAATACTCAATTAATTCTATTTCTCTTATACAGATTCTAACATCACGGAAAAGATCCCTTAAATCGTTATCTTGTCGTCCTTCAAGCTCTCTTAAATAAAACCTAAGATCCTGAATATTTGAGTCGATAATCATTTTGCAGCGTTCCGCTAGACCTGTCAAAACAGGATACTCTCTATACTGAGCCATCTCTTTCAGGCAAAGTCCCCTATTTATCTGCTCAATTATCAGCGCTCTTAGGTAATCTTTCATTATCTTTCGTTCATCCTCTTAAACAAATTGGCACATTCAGCATCAAGGGCATCAGCGATGTCATTTAGCAATTGCAAATCATTTTGAGAAAATACCACTCTTTCCATCTTCAGCTTCGATTCCAAATTCAAAAGTCTTTCTCGATACTGCGGCCATTCTCCACTATGCTTAGACTTCATAATATCCACTATATTTCGTTCGTTTATGACTATTGATTCGGTCAGATTTCCCTTGATCGACTCAGAAATTGGGACGACAACTTTCAAGAGTTTCTTTACGGAATTATCTTCCTTGGAGTCGAAAATCTTTTTTTCCCTTATAGCTCTCAGAACTGCGTCAAAATCTTTCAGGGATTGACTATTTGCATTGAATTTCCATGCGTAGTTACCCAAATCTCCCATTACTATTCCTCCTCGTCCAAGCCAAATCTTAGAGCGTCTTGGTCATATTCTCCAGCAAACTCTCTCAATCTTATGTCGTTCATTTTAATCGTGAGCGGCAATCGAGAGCAATCATCAATTTTTGTCCAAGTCAGATTTGCAAGGTAAAACACGTCTTCCAACAGTTTAGTTAAAGGCATTGTTCCCTCTATTTTTATAACATGCAATGGCTTAGCTGTCCCAAAATGAGAATAAGGTGTTCCCGTTGTCGCAAGGAATGCTTCGCTATCAGAGAGCATAAAGTACGTTCCAATCATTGGGTTTTCGACGTTTTCTTTTTGTTCTCCTGTCATGGGTTCCACCTTAAACATCCTGAAGGGAACCCTGGAAGTGGTCTTAATTTCGATAGATGTGCACATGCTTTCTTGTGGAATTACGTTTGAACCCTTAAGTCTAGTTATCGCTTGTTCAATTCCCGCTTTTTCGCAAGAGAAAAGCCGCCCTTGTCTTTGAATCACAATATTTTTTATAGCGGATGGCAAAAGTTTCTGCTCATTTGAAATAATTTCAAATAATTTTGAGCAGACATGTTTCTTTTCAAGCCGTTCTTTTTGTGTCGATGTGCTGGAATAGAATGCAATATCCGCACCATTCTTATGGACAACCACAAACCCGGCCATGTCATTCTTGACATCTATCCCTATGGTTAAGTCCGCATTCAGGGGAGTATTGAGCGCAAAAGGCCAAAGCGAATTTAATATTAACACTTTGTTAAGGACTACATTTTTTATATATCCCCTGTACTTTCCCTGCTGTCTTCTGTCAAAGACTAACCTCCAGTCTTCTCTCCCATTATCTGTAGTTCCATACTCATAGCTCTCGGTTGAAACCCTGCTATGAATTATCGAAACGTAAAGTTCCCTTTCCTTTAAAAGGCGCATCACTATGTTTGCCAGTTCATCTTCCTTTTTCATTCGTTTTGATCTTACATCTGGAATCATTACTACGCCAAACCCGTTTTTGGCATCATTTTCTTCGACTGCTTTTATGATTGCACTAGCAAGCGCATAAACAGACTTTTGGACAGAATCCTCATATACAATTGTAGTTGGCAAATAATAGATTCCTTCTAAATAGGGATAAAGCCTTTGGAATTCTCTTTTAATGTCTTCCTCGAATTTTCGTCCGAAGGAGTTGGCGATAGATTTTGGTAATATGAAGTATTGTCTTTCGAGTTTTTTCTTTGTTAAAATTCCGGCGTCATTCGAATAGAAAAGTTCTTTTTTCTTTAGTGGAAATTCTTCAACTGAGCAGCAAATTGCATTTGGGGTATTTTTAGTCGAAAGAACCTTATTTTTTCCAAAAATAAGGTCAGGAATAGGCAACTTCTTTTCGTCGATGATCAAAGGCTTCTGCGCTAACTCTATTCGGTTGATCCCAAACATAAAGTCCCTGAAGTTTCTATCTATTACAAACTGTATCTCTTTTCTTCGAACAGGTGGATTTTTTATTGTCAGAGAATGAAATTGGCTGACCTCTGAATAATCAGTACTGAAAACTTGCCTACAAAGACCAGAAGGCACGTTTCTAGGATCGCCAGAACTTGTGTAATAAATTAAAACGGAACAGTTTCTTGGAAGAGAAAGAAGATTTTGTGACTTAAAGTCGCTGGCTTTCCTGTGCACTTCATCAAAGAGAGATATGTCATCAGGCGGAATGGTCAACTGGTCAGAATTGAGATCATTTAGACCGCTGATTTTTATTTCGTACCAGCGGTTTCCGTACTCATAAATACAGTGCATTCCTTGGTACCTTTCCTTGAAATCTTTCCGATCTATTCTCGTTGGAAGTACAGTTCTTGAAACATACTTGGACTTGACATCCACACTAATTCCGATTCTGTTATTCGGCAAAACAACAACTCCAAAAGTAAAGCCACGAAACAAGTCGACCTCATGGGACAATTGCCGGAATTCCTGATCGGGTGATTTGTTATAGAAAGTATTACCTGCCCCTGGCTGCCATAACGCCGAGTTGTTATAGAGTTTCGTCTGAATTATTCCTTGTAGGAATCTCTGTGCCAAGAAAATCATTGTCGTGTCAGATGAACTGAAGTGGAGTTCATTCAATCCAGGTATTCTTACCAATTTGACATTAGTTCTTACTACATCGATTGATTCAGGCAGGTCTGGGAAATCATCTAATTGTGCAATGAATGTTCCGTCCGCAGTCTTGTAAGAGACACAAGGAGAATTCGTTGTTTTAGTCAAGTGAGAAACGAGGAATTGGATGTTTTTGTCGTAATCTTCAGAATCAACAGGCAACCCTTTGACCTGATAGAGCTTGTATTTGCATGAAAGTTGTTCGGGATTCTCTATTAAATACACGCTTGTCTCAAGACAATTCATGATTATTCATCCCCAAATAGTAGCTGTTGAAGTCTCGGCGACTTTGTCTGACTCCAACAAAGCTTCTTGAATGGGCAGTTTTGGCAAAACCTCGGAGAGCGGGCGGTTTGAAACTGGTTTATGTCGAGTGCCTCATAGCTACCAGCTCCAGCAATTTTTTCAATGTCTAAACAAGATTTGAAAATATAGTCATATATGTCAGCTTCATCCTCTTCCGAAACAAAGTGCTCGCGTTTTTTGTTCTTTAAAAGTTGAAATTCAAGAAGTCTGATATCTGAGGCTTTTTTTGTTTTCTGTAAAGTTACGGGGAAATCGTTGTGCGGTTTTACATTTGTCAAGGCTACAGCATAAACACCAAGTTGGAGCCAAGAATCGGCGTTTCCAAAAGAGTGAACCTTCCAATCAATAATCTGCGGTGCCTCATCGTTGAAGACTATCAAATCAGGAGTGCACGACACAGAAAAGTAGTTCAATTTGAAAAAAAGTGGGCGTTGTGCAACTATATAGCAATTTTGTCTTATTATATCGTTCAGGAGTTCATCGCGGAGAAGATTTAACAAAGCATCAGTAGCTTCTCGTTTGGCTTCCTCTATCTTGTTTTCTTCCAAAGAGCCCCCATATTCCACATCGTAAAATGCACAATATGTTTCAGGTGATTTTGACTTTGAAATACCCAGTTTTCTGTGTGCTGCTTCTTTCCCGAAGGCTAGCTGTCTATCCATAAGAGTGTTGCAGAAATTTATCACTTCAGCTTCCGAAGGTACTCTCTTTACCTTAATTTGAGGGACAATAAATTTCTCAATCACTTGATCCACTACAGTTCCCCTCCAAGCTTGGAGACTTTTGCACTGCTTAAGCAGATAGGCTTCTCTCCTTATTGGGTCCTTAGAAGTTGGACTTGCAACAACCTCAGAATAGTACCACTTTCTCTGGCAATGTGAAAAGGTCTTGGATTTGGTGATGGACCACTTCATTGCTGAATCCTTCTTGACTTGAGAAATTCGATGTATTCCCTGACCTTCTCTTTTTCTTCAAGCGTTAGATTCTCAAATTCGCTTGCCGACCGGTAAGATGGCCCTTTTGTTTGCTCCGTTGTTGGGTACCCGGTCAATTTCATAAGTTGATCATATGAAATCCCAAAGCACTCCGCAAGCTTGTGGAGAATGGTCGGGGACGGTGCACTTATTTTATCATTTTCAAGCTGACTTAGGTAGGCATTTGAGACTCCAGTTTTTTCCTCGGCATCTCTGAGAGTCAGATGTTTTGTTTTCCGTTGCTGACGTAGATAGCTTCCCAAGGTTTCGCTCATGGCAACATTATGTGTTATTCCAAATATTTAAATGTTAAGTTTATCAAGCAAATGCTTAATATATTTAGCAAAGAGCCTTCTTTGCACTATTCTGTGAACACTTGAAGCAAACAAAGATAACACTTGTTAATCCCTCTGCCCGAAAAAACGCACATTCGCATCAACCCTTTATCCCGTTGGACCTATCTTGGTGCAGTCGCTGACAAGGATGGCGAAAACAGCTTGAAGGCTACAGTGGAGGCGATGTGCTAGAGCTCTTCAACCGCTGGGAAAAAATAGTCTGAACTTTCCCTTCTTCCAACGATTTACTTTCTCGGCACACCGCAGTGCGGGCACCTGTCTAGAATTTCATCGTATGTGGCTTTGCAGTATGGGCATCTGGATTCAGGTATCAATGGATTTATACCTGTTTTTTCGGCTAGTTCTCTGTTTTCTTCACGGAAAAATGAAATCTTTTGAGCTTGATTTAGGCTCTAAACCAAGAAACCAACATGAAACAAGCCCTGACCTACCCGACAGGAAGGGGGGAGGGGGTCTACTATTTACATCAAAATTCCATTGTAAATATGGGTTCACAGAGACGGGGAGGGGTCTAGTATTTGTGGTCAAATTCCATCACAAAAATGAAACTTAGCAGAGAGGGAAAGGCAAATTAGAAATAAAAGGGCATAAACATACCTTTGTTTGGGACGAAGAGTTATGACGGACGTCGTGTTCACGTTTGAAGTTCACCAGCCGCACAGGCTGAGGCGGAAGCTGTTTTGGGAAGGCAACTTCTTTAGGCGCCTGGATAAACAGGAACTGTTTAACTATTACTTTGACAATGAGAGCGACCGAGAAATCTTCAAACGCGCCGCACGCAAATGCTACTACCCATCAAACCAGATCCTGCTCGACGCAATAGACAACCACAAACACGACCGCAAACAAGTCAAAGTCTCCTTCAGCATCTCAGGCGTCTTCCTTGAACAATGCGAAACATTCGACAAAGACCTCCTCGAAACCTTCAAGCAACTCGCCGCCACCGAACGAGTCGAACTCCTAAACCAAACATACTACCACTCAATCGCCAGCCTCTACCCCGACAAAGAAGAGTTCATTGAACAGGCTAACATGCACAGGCAAACCGTAAAAGACCTGCTCGGCTACACAACCAAGGTTTTCGAGAACACCGAACTCCTCTACAACAACACCATCGCCAAAACAGTCGAATCGATGGGCTTCGCAGGCATATACACTGAAGGCGCCGAGAGAATCCTAGGAGAAAAATCACCAAACTACGTCTACACTCCAAAAGGAGCAAAGAAAATCCGCGTACTACTCCGCAACTACAAACTGACAGACGACATCGGCTTCCGCTTTTCAGCAAGATGGTGGCCCGAGTGGCCCTTAACAGCCGACAAATACGCAGGCTGGCTAGCCGGGACGCCGGGGCAATGCATCAACATTTTCCCAGACTACGAAACCTTCGGCGAGCACCATTGGCCTGAAACAGGAATCCACAGCTTCCTACAGCACCTCCCAGACGAAATACTGAGAATCGGCAACTTGCACATGGCAACCCCCTCCGAAGTCGTCAACAAATACAGCGCGGCGGGCGAAATTGATGTGCCTGAAGCGCAAGGCACCGTTTCATGGGCAGACGTGCAAAGAGACCAGACAGGCTGGCTCGGCAACGTGATGCAATGGGCGTACTACACGGAACTGCGCCGACTGGAACCACTCATAAAAGAAGCCCAGGACCCTGAACTGCTAAGACTGTGGCGTGACTTCCAAACAAGCGACCACCTGTACTACATGTTCACGGCAGGCGGAGGACCAGGCGAAGTACACTCATACTTCAGCCCCTACGAATCACCCATGGACGCCTTCGTGGTAGCGCAAACCGCACTAAACGATTTCGAAGCAAGACTAAGACTATCCATCTTCACCGCAAACGAACCCTTCTTATTCTACACGGCAGCAGGAAAAGAACATTACACAGGCATCATGGCATGGAGCCTCAAAGGATTCATCAAAGCACTTACCGAAGTCGACGCAAAAGCCATCGAGTTCCACATGGAAAACGGAGATTTCGAAAGCTGGATACAAAACTCTCTTAAAGACCAAAAGTTGGCCTCACAGTTCAAGAAGATTAAGTGTTCAAAAGAAAACGGTGAAAGGCTAAGAGAAACAATTCTGGATTCTGCAAAAAAACGTTACGCAACCCTAAACAAGCAAACGCAGGATGCAACCAAGCTTTTCTAGGAACTAACGCGTTTATAAGGCATGTCACCCTATATAGTTAACTCGGTAGGGTGCATTATCAATGAGAGACGAACTTCCATTTCCAGACAAGGTTTTGCAAACGCTTCATAACCTATGCGCGACAGCAGCTGACTTGGCGAGAAGAGGCGAGGATGTAGCGCGGCTTCTCCAGAAAGACCCCAACGAAATCGAAAGCATCTTAGACCAATACAAATCCGAAGGCTTTGCCGAAAGTTTCGTTGATAACGAGGGAAAGAAACGTTACTATCTAACCGGAAGAGGAATAATTAAGGTCTGCTCGCTTTTCACGTAGTGGAAACATGCGCATAATTATTTTTACATGGGAGTATCCGCCAAGGGTTATAGGTAAACTCTCAGAATACGTAAAAGCATTGTCCGACCAGCTCGCCAGCAACCACGTTGAAGTCAACGTCGTAACCTACGACGACTCAGTAACAGGTTCAGCTAAAGAACCAACTGGAGTACAAACAGTCAGAGTGTCAAATCCTGTTCGAACACACATTGGAGTTTTAACATGGGTCTTAACGCTTAACCAAGAAGTTGAAAGAGCAGCAGCCAACCTATACTATGAAGCCAAGAATCAAATCGACCTGATTGACGTTTACGACTGGCATTTTATTCCAGCAGCCGTCACCCTGAAAAACGGGCTTGGCATACCGTTTGTTTACTCCGTTGAGAGTTTAGAAGATCATCGATCCCGCGGCATAACTACGCCTTATACTATGGCGATCAGAAGCATCGAGTGGCTAGGATTTTACGAGGCACAAAAAGTCAGCGCCAAGTCAGAGTGGATGCGTGACGAAATCATCAGGATCTACAAGGTTCCTAAGGAAAAAATATCTGTAATTTCAACTGAACCAAGTTCATGGATAAAAGAAATTCTCAAACTTTACAGCGCCGTCGGCGGAGGATTGAATAGCAAATGAAAGATGACTTGACGGTTATGATGCTAAGCTGGGAGTTTCCACCAAGAGTTATCGGAGGAATTTCACCCCACGTTAACTTCTTGTCAAAAAGCTTAGCAAAACAAGGCGTAAAAGTTTATGTCGTAACCTGCGATTTTCCCGATGCCCCGTCACACGAAGTAATTGAAGGCGTAGAAGTTTACCGCATCGACTCGTACAAGAACCCCGCGCCAGACTTCGCCACGTGGGTTTACCTAATGAACCTTAACATGCAAAAAGAAACCGCGGCGTTAACAAGAAAAATCGGCGACAAAATCGATTTGCTGCATTGTCACGATTGGCTTGTCGCAAACGCGGGAATAGGTCTCAAACATGTCTTTCGGAAACCACTTTTGGTAACGATGCATTCAACTGAGATAGGTAGAAGAGACGGTTTACACACCGACACCGAAAAGATGATTCATGAAACTGAAGCGTGGCTAACTTATGAAGCATGGAAGGTGATCTGCTGCAGCGACTACATGATTTCGCATGTCAAGTGGGCTTTCGGACTTCCAAACGACAAGTTGGCAATGGTTCCCAACGGCGTAAACACAAAAAACTACGATATTGACGATGACTTAAAGGATTTCCGAAGCAAGTTTGCTTTGCCCGAAGAAAAAATAGTGCTCTACGTTGGCAGATTAGTTTACGAAAAAGGCATACACGTGTTAATAAACGCGGTTCCCAAAATTTTGGAAAAAGTGAACGCTAAATTTATAATTGTCGGCAGCGGCTACATGAAAGAACAACTACTCAATATCGTGCGCAGCATGGGATTGGAGCATAAAGTTCTCTTTGAAGGCTTTATGGATGAGAAAACGTTGCTCAAGCTCCAAAAATGCGCCGACGTTTCCGTTGTGCCCTCGCTTTTTGAACCGTTCGGCATCGTCGCATTAGAAGCAATGGCGGCGAAAAGCCCAGTCGTTGCATCTGACACAGGCGGCTTATCCGAAATCATCGAGCATGACGTGACAGGAGTTAAAGTTTACCCGAACAACCCTGACTCCTTAGCATGGGGAATAAACAAGGTTCTGCTTGACGATACTTACAGGCAACGTCTCAGAGAAAACGCGTACAAAAAAGTTTTAGAAAAATACGATTGGGAAAAAATCGCCCAGCAAACAAAGCGAATATACGAGAGTGTTTTAGGCGAGTACTCGAAAAGCTTCTGGGCGTAAAGGAAGCGCTATTTCCCTATGACCTTCACGTTTTCAACTTGAATCCAGGGAGAAATCAGTTGCCCCATCTGCCGCTCATTACTGCCGACTAAACTCACATTTTTGAGAACTTCGAAAATGTTGCCTGCCAACATTACGCCCCTGCTACAATGCGTTATTTCGCCTTTCTTTATCTTCCAAGCTGGAGTTGCCACCACAGAGAATTCCCCGCTGACAGGGTTACTGCTATGAGCTCCTTGCAGGTAATAGATTATTAAGCCGTCGTCAACTTCCCTTAGCATTTCATCGCCTGTCTTGTTCCCTGGCAATATATGGAAGTTTGTGGTGTCGATGCTGGGGGTTGACAGGTACCCTGCGCGCCCGGCGTTCCCTGTGCTTTCTTTTCCTTCCTTTTTCGCCGAGTAACTGTCATACAGGAAACTTCGCAAAACACCTTTCTCTATGACCACTGTTTTATGGTGAGGCACTCCCTCGCCGTCGAAAGCCCAAGTACGAAGGCCGCCTGGGAACAAGCCGTTGTCGTAAATTGTAAGGTTTTCAGAAGTCACTTCTTCCCCAATTTTTCCCTTAAACGGTGACTGATTTCTCTGCACACTATCTGCTTTAACAGCGTTGATTAGCGTGTAAGCAAAAAGGTCCTGTAATGCAAACTGCGTTAGTATGAGGGTAGTGCTTTTCGTTTCAACCGGTTTAGTTTTTAAAGCTGAAACAGCCAGTTTCGCCGCTTCTTTTCCAACCCAAACTGGGTCTACTTCGTAGCTTCTTGAAGCGTTGAACTCAAAACAAACCGGCGTAACCCTGTCGTCTTCCTTCGCCACGGTTGCAATACTACATTCCAATACAGTTCCTTTGTCAAATCCCACGATTCCGTTCGAGTTAGCGACGGCATTAGAAATGTAAGCACTGCCTATTCCACCTTCGATGGGAAACACACGTTTATCCACTTGCCCAGCAGCGTCCAACATGGTTGAAGCAACATTAACCAGCTCCTCAGACCCAAGCTCAACAAGCCTTTCATCAAACGTCCTTTCCAGCGAAACGTAAGATTTCTTTTCTGGCAGTTCCTTCCATTCAGGATCTGGTTTGCTGGCTTTTGCAGCGCTTAAAGCCCTAGCTATGACGCTGCTGACTGCTTTGGGGTCGTCGATGACGTTTGTGTAAGCAAACCCCATTGCTTTGTTAGCTACTACTCGGATTCCTAAGCCTCGGTCGATTATTCTGTCAGTTTTGCTGATTTGCCCCAGTTCGATACCGATGTTTGTCGCTTGCCCCTCGTAAACGTAAGCCTCAGCTTCTGAAGCTCCCGTTTTCAAGGCTTGGCTCACAGCGTTTTCTGCTAAGCCTATCATTAGATCTTTACTAAGCACTGCCACCTACAACAACCTCCTTAACGCTTATATGTGGTCCACCATCACAAATGAAAGCCGTCTGACCTTTACCGCACCTACCAGGATCTAAAAGGAAGTCTTTCCCCACTGCGTCAATCTTGTGCAAAGTTTCAAGTGTGTTTCCGCTTATTGACGCGTCACGTACAGGTGCGCCTACTTCGCCGTTGACTATTTCATAGCCTTCTTGGATGCCAACTTGGAAAGTGCCATCAAGATTGGCTTGTCCACCTCTGAAACTCTTGAAATAGTACCCCCTCTTGACCTTTTCAACTAGTTCATCAAACGAGTGGTCTTTGGGCTCCATGTATGTACAGCGCATGCGGATGATAGGTTCAACACGGAAATCTTCAGCCCGCGCGTTACCCGTTGGTTCAACGTTGAATTTTTGAGCCGTCTCACGGTTATGCATGAAACCTGAAACCACGCCCTCTTTTATGAGCAGCGTTTTCTGGCTTCGAACACCTTCATCGTCATACTTGAAAGCCCCAAAAGAACCCTCGATCGTTCCATCATCATAAAACGTAACCAAGTCGGAACCGAGTTTTTTGCCAACGTTTCCCGCCAAAACTCCGCCTGAAAGAGCCAAGTCCGCCTCTGCCAAATGCCCAAACGCTTCATGAACAAAAACGCCCACCACGTTCGGACCCAAAACGACGGGGAAAGTTCCTCCCTTCAAAGATTTCGCGCTTAACTGTTCCACTGCGCGCTTGGCAACTTTTTCGCCTAAATCCTCAGGAGGTTGCTCATCGAACACTTCGTAGCCTGCAGTGGAGCCGACCTCTTCTCGGCTAAAAGTGAAGACGCCCGCGTCCAATGCTGAAGCGGTGATTCTTGACCAAACATACAGCTTGTCCTGCTCGATGCTTGTGCCGTCGCTGTTTACAAAAAAGTTCGTTCCAGTTAAATCAAGATAATCTATGGAAAAACTTTTTATTCGTTTGTCATAGCCTAACCCTGCCTTGTTAACCGACATGGCAGTTTTGATTTTGTCCTCCATCTGAATTTCCGCTGGGTTCTTTTTCGGCTTAGCCTCGACGCGGTCAGACACCACTTTAGCCTCGGCAAGCTTAATCGGCGTTTTCAACCGTGAACTGGCCATTCTAGCCATTCCGCAAGCATCCGAAACCGCACTCTCCAAAATCGCCTCATCCAAAGAGCCGACGGAGGCGAAGCCCCATGCGCCATTCACCAGCACTCGTAAGGCGACGCCGCTTTCAATGCCCTGCTTTGCGGCTTCAACGCGTTCCTCCTTGAGGGTGAGCATTGTTTTGATAATTTTTTGCGCTCGGGCTTCGGCATATTGTGCTTCGAACTTTTGGGTGGCAACGTTGTTGATTTTTGTTAGAAGGTCTTTCAAGAGTTATCTGTCCTCTGTGAGTTTGGACGTTTAGGTAAGATTCGTTTTGCGGGAATTAAACCGTTGTGCTGCCAACTCTTGCTGTTGGGCGGCGGCTTGCTTCTTACCAGAAATCAGTCATGTTTAACTGCTTAACGGTTGCAACCGCAGGCTTAAGCTTAACTGCTGGGGCATCAACGCCTAAAACAAGCTGCCCATAGACCCCGTCGTACCCGGGCGTAACTTTCGCGTCGCCTCTTCTGACTTTGAGGATGGCTTGGGCGATGGGTGCATCCACAACTTTAACTAAGTCTTCCAGCTGCGCGTCAATCAGAACTCTGTATTCGTCTCCAAATTTTTCAACTAGCAGATTGTAGTTTTTCCAAACCGCCTGTGTGGAAGGCGAGTCGGTGCCTAGCATGGCAGCGATAACTTCGGAAAGCGGAAGTAAACGCAAGTAGCCCGGTGCGTTCGGACGCTTAAAATCGGCTGGTCTGTCTGCAAGTTCTTCCACGCGCTGCTCGACGCCTTTTGTCAGCTTTCGGCGGCAAACGGGGCATACGTTGCCAAACTTTATGGCTTCCTTTGGTGACAGGGACACTTTGCAGTTGCGGTGTCCAGTCCAATGATACTTGCCGTAGGCAGGGTCAACTTCAATCGTGTACTTGAACCGTGCAGGGTCGTTGCTTATGATGGCGTTTGTGGCTTGTTGGTAAGTGAATTTTTCAAGTTCGAAAACGTTGGCTTCTCTGCCGATGCGCCATGGCCAAAAACTGTGGCAGTCACTGTTCGAAACCAAAGTGAACTTGTCCAGGCTGCTTAAGCGCCAATTCATCGGGGGGTCGCTGCTTAGACCCGTTTCCAGGGCGTGTATGTGGCGTGTCATGTCTTGGTAGCAGTCTTCAACGGTGTCGAATCCGCTGAAGGCGCCGAAAATGCTGAACCACGGCGTCCAAGCGTGCGCGGGAAAAACCATGTTCTCGCCTGAAACAGCCATAACTTCCTCCACAAACTGCGGCGCAGAAACGTCCAAGATTGGTCTGCCGTCTGAGGCTAAATCGCCAAACCGTTTCAGGCGGTCGTTGATTTGGAGGGCAGTCTCCATGCTCGGGGTCAAGATAACGTGGTGGACCTTTTTGGATTCGCCTTTGTAGTCGAATATCGTGCAGACTTCTGTTGTAAGCATGAAACGGACTGGGGACTCTGCGTTGTTTGTTAGCTTGAAGAGTCCAGTGTCTTGCTCTGGCGTTAAGGTTTCGTTGATTTCTTTTAGCCAGCTTGGATGGGTGAAGTCGCCTGTGCCGACAAGGTTTAAACCCTTGATTTTTGAGTAGCGGGCGATTTCTGGGATGCTCATCTGCTCGCTTGTTGCTCGGCTGTAACGACCGTGGATGTGCAGGTCGGCTATGACTCTCAAGTTTAGCGCCCAATCCCTAACGTGGTCTTTAACCATTTTAAAGCTTCGCTAAGTCAACGCTGAAACTGAAAGAATTAGGTGAAGCTCATTGCGGCTTACCGTTTAGCTGGTTAGTCAATGCGACCAGCGCCTCAATCAGTTGCTTGATTAGCGATTTTGTCTGCTCATTGGTTAATCTGCCGTCTGCGTTAACGTTGTCGGCGGCGCTGGACAGCATGACTTCGGGCTGGTTAACTGTGTGCATGTTTTGGAATACGAACGATTGGCGTAGTATGTATTGTGCTCTGGCTCCGCCGAATCTTCCTGTTGACGCGCTCATGATGGCGACTGTTTTGTTTCTCAGGGCGTCATCTTGGTAAGGTCTTGAAGCCCAATCAAACGCGTTTTTCAAGACGCCTGGGACTGAATAGTTGTATTCAGGTGTCGCGATTAAGAGCGCGTCTGCGCTTCGGATCTTCTGTTTGAATTCGGTTACTTTCGGCGGCGGGTTGTTTTCGTTGTCTTGGTTGAAGGGCGTTATTCCTTCCAGATCGAAGACTTCGATTGCGACGTTTTCAGGTGCAAGCTCCACTGCCGCGCGGATTAGGGCTTTGTTGTATGAGCCTTTTCTTAGGCTTCCTGCGAAAGCCAAGATTTTAAAACGTGTTTCCAATGGGAAGTCACCTTTTTAGACGTGTTGAAAACGAAGAGGCGCCCGTGTGGATTTAAGGCTTTCTTGTTTGCCTTTCACTGTTTTTCGTTGTATTCTTTTTTGAGGGTTTTGATGAGGCGGTTGACTTCGTTGGGGTCGCTTATGCCTTGGAAGCGGAAGACTTCTTTGTCGTTGTGGAGGAATATTATGTCTCCGAAGGTCATGCTTGTGCCTGAGGTGATGCTTGTGGCTGTTCCTGCGAATCCGCCGCCGCCATAGACGCCTGTGAAGGAGCCGACTCTGTTGCCTTTTGACTTGCGAACTAGGTTCATCACGACTGAGTCTGACAGGTCGAGCCATCCGACTGCGGCGAACTTTTCCTGCGGGTTGTCCTTTGAGGCGGGGAACTGTTTGATGGCTCTCATGTTTGTGATTAGCCACCTTTCAGTGGTTTCCTTGTTTAGCATACCCTGCTGAACCGTGTGGCTCCAGATGGCCTGTTCTCCAGGGTTGAAGTTGCGGTTTAGCATCTGGGTTTGGTAGGCTAGTTCGGTTTGGGTTGTGGGTTTTTCGATGGGGTTGAAGACTCTTGTAGGCAGGGGCGGAAGCTGCTTTGTCAGCTCGTCGATGAGCCGTTTGAGGTACGTTTTGCCTGCGCGGTGATCGATTGACGCTGTGATGACTGTTGAGGCGGGTTTAGGGTCGATTACTACTTCAACTTGGTGGGGGTAATACGCGGCTGAGAACCCGTGTTTGGCGACGATTTTTGCGTCAAACTCCTCTTCCACCCTGTAGCCTCTGCTGTCGAGGGCTTGCAGAACCGCTTCCTTCGCCCTCTGAAGGTCAACAAGGGTTTCAACCGTGGACTTCTCAGGCGGCATCAGGGTCAAGCTGGTTATCTCTTCTCTTGGAAATATAAGATTTGGCATCGGTTTTCTTGGTGCTTTTTGTGGTGGAATTTGGTCACAAATAGTAGCCTACCCTATAGGGTCGCGTTGATGGGTCCTAGAAAGCCTGAGTCAACATGCCCCATATTTGTGATGGAATTTGACCACAAATACTAGACCCCCTCCCCCGTCGTAGTGAACCCATATTTACAATGGAATTTCAATGTAAAAACTAGATACCCCTATAGGGTAAGCGGGTTCTATCAGGGCTCGTTTCTGGTTGTTTTTTTGATTTAGGGCTTGAAACGCAATTAGGCTGTGGAGGAGCCGTTGGTAGAAATGCATGGAAAACGCTCGGGAAGCATATTTGGGACATCTACAGGAGCCAAATAGACAAGCCGTAAAGAATTTGACGCCGCACCTCTCACCAAACGCCAAGCGGGTGCCCAAACGCGTTATTCAAAACGTAAACCAAAACCACGATGAACACCCCGACGGAAACCGCTGTCAGAAGCATCTCCATCCGCTCGGTTCTGATGGGAAACGGCTTCCGCGGCTTAGACGTCGAATCGATGCTTTCGCCGACGCTTGCTTCCCCTTGAAAAACCACATCTTGAGGAGCAGTGACGCTTACCTCTTCTGGCTGCGCAGCATGGTTCTTTGGCGTCTTTTGTCTTTCTTCTTCGCTGTCCGCTTTGAGGTGGTCTAAAAAAATGTTTTCAACCATCTCGTCCCCATACTCCCCGCCGAACAGTTTTATCGCTACGGGTAGGCTTTTGAGGTCGTGGCGGAACCTTCGATGCGCTGCGCCTGAAACCTGAGACGGCTCATCCATCCACGCGTGTATGTCGTCCCCGCGAACCCCATAACGTTTCAGCGAATGCAGACAGTGCTCTTCATGACTTGGCATTTCAGAATCCTATCTGCGGCATGGAAATTTAACACTTTCTTTGACAAGGCAAAAATGGCGCAAAACCCGCGTTTTTCCTTTTCAAAACGTTTTTTTGGCAAAATTGTTTTTAAATGTCAGCGGGTATGAGAGTTTATGCATGAGTGGGCTTTAGCTGAAGCAATTTTAACGTCGGCCACGGAGGTCGCTGTTAAAGAAAACATGAAGGAAGTCACAGAGGTCACCATCAGGGTCGGCGAGCTCCAGCAGGTTGAACGCCCCATTCTGCGTTTCGCCATTTCACAGATGAAGACGCCGCTTTTTAAGAGCACAAAATTCCACTTCCTGACGGCTAAAAGCTCGTTTCGATGCAGGGTCTGCGGTACCACGTGGCATTTTGACAGCAAAAGCATGGATAAGGAAACTGCCGAGGCTATCCATTTTGTTCCCGAAGTTGCCCACAGCTACATCAAGTGTCCGAAATGCGGCAGTCCTGACTTTGAAATCGCCAGCGGGCGAGGAGTTTGGCTTGAGAGCGTAAAAGGAGCTAAATAAACGTGGTTGACCCGAGAACAAGCGTGATTAACGCGCGTTTAATCCGAACAAGCCGAATTATCGCCGTTTCAAGTGGCAAGGGCGGGGTGGGAAAAAGCATGGTTGCAACAGCACTCGCTCTGGCACTTGCCCGCAGCGGCTGCCGCGTCGGCTTATTCGACCTCGACTTCACGGGTCCATCAACCCACATAATCCTCGGCGCCCAAAAAGTTGCCCTAAAAGAGGAAAAAGGCATAGTCCCACCCGCCGTCCACGGGTTAGAGTACATGTCCCTCGTTTACTTTGTCGGCGACAACCCCGCCCCCCTCCGCGGAGCCGACGTTTCAAACGCCCTGATCGAGCTCCTGTCAGTAACCCAGTGGGGCGCGCTCGATTTTTTGGTTATTGACATGCCGCCAGGCATCGGCGACGCCGTCCTTGACCTTTTGCGCCTCGTCAAACGTATAGAATTCCTTATCGTCACCACGCCATCCATGCTGGCTTTTGAAACGGTCAAGAAGCAAGTTGAACTGCTATGCGAGTTGAAGACGCCGATCATTGGCATTGTCGAGAACATGAAGATGGATAAGTCAGAAAGCGTTGAGTTGGGAACCCGAAAACTGGGACTACGGTATCTTGGCGCCATCCCGTTTGACCCGCACGTAGAAGACGCAATCGGCAAGGAAACAAAGCTGATGAGCACAGCGGTTGGAAAAGGGCTTCAAGAAATCGCGAAGAAATTCATTTTATCGGGAAAGAGTGAGCTGTAGAGATGGCTTGCATTAAGGCGGTTATTTTCGATTACGTCGGGACGCTGGTTAATTGCAAAGGCTACAGTATGGAAGCTTCAAAGGAAAAACTGTACAAGGCGCTGGTGGCTGAAGGTTTTGATGCTGCCAGAGACAGGTTTATGCAAGCTTACGCTGAGGCGCATGAGAAATACCGCAAAGTCCGCTATGGGGAACTGCGGGAAGTGACTAACGCGGTTTGGGTCGCGGAAGCGCTCTGCAACCTCGGCTATAAGGTCACGGCGGATGATGACCGAGTCAAGGCTGCCCTGAACGTTTTCTTCCAAGACTTCATAGACACCCTTGAATTACGGGAAGGCGCAAAAAAACTACTCAAGCAAACCCAAGCACAGTGCAAGGTGGGCTTAATCTCAAACTTCACGCATGCACCTGTCATCTACAAAAGCCTGCGGAAGCTCGGAATAGAGGGTTTTTTCAATGCCACGGTGGTTTCAGAAGCGGTCGGATGGAGAAAACCGAGCAGCCACATATTCCAAGATGCCTTAAAGAAACTGCAAGTCGCGGCTGAGGAAGCTGTTTACGTCGGCGACACCCCGACCGAAGATATCAAAGGAGCTAAAGAGGCAGGGCTAAGAACGGTTTTTGTTCCGTCCCAGTTCAACAGCTTAAGAGACCTTCTGGATAGCCAGCAAAAACCAGATTTCATAGCAAAAGACCTAAAAACAATTTCACAAAATCTAAATCCCCTTCTTTCCTTCAAAAATCAGGAAATCAAGACTTAAGCAAAAAGTCAGCTAAATCAACTTACTCAAGAAACCTTGATTAAAATTTAATCTTTCTCTCTCTTCATTAACTACTACGACGACTATTTCTTCTTCATCTTCTTCTTATTCTTCTATCCTCTTGCTCACCGCACTTACTTACTCGCACCGTACTTACTCTACTTACTCGCAGAAACAAACCAACAGACAGACCCAGACAGACACAAAAAAAGTAAGTCTTAAATCTGCACAGCGTAGAACAGAAGATTAGGTTTGAAGGGTGGTAAGATTGGACAAGGTAAGAACAGCTAAGATGAAAAGTCTTTATGAAATCACAAATGGTCTTCTAAGCGAGATGGTTATTGAAAATCAGATAGAACTAAGTAATTACCTTAAACCACAAGCTTGCAAAACATTGAACGAGGTCTATGAACAAGCTCTATCTTCATTATGTAATCGTCAAGGTATGTCTAAGAACATCAAATTTGAAAGGAGCACCCAACTTAAAGAGAAAATTGAAAAACGAAGCACCAAGCTTAAAGAGAAAATTCAAAAAAGAAGCACCCAACTTAAAGAGATACTCTTTGATTTCGACCCTGTAAAAGTAAAAGAAGAGTACGACAAGGACAAAGGATTGGAATCTCTTATTGCTGCATTCAATAAAAAGTTAGGTTTGAAAATAGACTGGCAGAAAAAAAATAGCCAATGGGTGATGTTCGGCAAAGGTGCCATTTCCGCTGCCATTTTTCTCTCAGAATTCCAAGACAAAGACGAATTTGATGTCTTCATAAAAGATTTTCAAAGAAACAAATATTCTCGTGAAGCTTTACCAATGCTATTAGATAAAGAAATATCTGGTTTTGGTTTTGCATTAGCTTGCGATTTTCTAAAAGAAGCAGGATATGATGGCTACCCAAAACCTGATGTCCATCTCATGGATGTTTTCAAGAAAAGTGAATTGTGTGAGAGGAATGATTACGAAGTATTTAAGACCATAATAGAGGTAGCTGAAACAGTTGGGAAAACGCCGTATGAGGTCGACAAAAGAATTTGGTTGGTTTGCACAGGGAAATTCTATTATGATAAGGATGTCGCTAATAGGAAGGAGAAACTAATTGCGGCAGTTAAGTGAGTAGCGACTTGTGTCGAGCTTGATTTTTCATAAAGATAAGTCTTAAATCACCATAGCGTAGAGATAGACTAACATGGAAGAAAATTGGAAAGAACAGTTTACCTATAAACTCAAGAAGGAAACGTCCCTTCTAAATTCAAATGGACGTAATACAGAAATAAATGAAACCTTACGAGACAATTATTACGCCAAATTGGAGAAGATTAATGTTAGTACATTTATTTCAGCTTATAAGCCATATAATAAGTTTTCAGGCGCAATTATAACTATGGCTATGTATCTATGGGAATATGAAGCAAGGTTTGGTTTTTGCATAAATGCCTTGTGTTTTATTTTAGTGTTAAATGGACACGACCTTTTTTATCGAAAAGAAAACCAGAGAAATGTCCGCATTAGAGTTACATCGTTTGAAGAGTTAGAATCTATTCTAATTTCTGAGAAATGTAAGTATTTGGTTAAAAATGGATTCAACGAGTTTGATAAGAAAAATAATAGAATGGAGAAGTTTAGGAATATGCGAAATAACGTAGCTCACTACAAGCTTTTAATCAACAACAAGGGTTTAATAACGATTTATAACGAGGAAACCAAGAATTGGCAAAAAATCCCTCTTCTTAAGGTTCAAAGCGAGTTGATGAATCTTTCTACCGATATTTTGCAAGTATTATGGAGTCTTATCTAATACCCTCAAACCTTTTTCAGAACAAAGCATTCTCTTAAGATAAATTTTCTAAGAGAGTTAAAAAAAGCAAATTCAAAAGCCAGAAAAAACTTCAAGTTAGCTGTCATACTAAAGAAAGGTGTTGAGCTTAAAATTACCAGATGAGAATAAATTTCAATACCCAAAATCTTGATACTTTTAAGTTTCCAGAATACGCTAAAGGCTCGGAATTCTGGGAGACCAATCTCGCCTTTCATCTCTCAAATACTTTGCAAACAAAAGAGCCTCTCCACTAATCAACGTATCAATGGTTTGCCAATTTCCAACTTTGATTCTTTTAGCATTACCCATGCGGTCAAAGAAAACGTTCAAGTCCCAGTTAATAGTAGAAATAACAGAAAGCGACAAAAAGTAACATTTTGTTACTAAGAGTGTTTAATTTGTTATTTCAAAACTCTATAAAATGAAAAAGGGAAGGATTTAGATTTTTTTGGTTTTTGTTGCGGTTTCTAGTGCGGTTACGCCTGGGAGTTTTTTGCCCATGAGGAATTCGATGAGTGCTCCGCCTGCGGTGCTTATGTAGCTGATTTTTTTGGTTAAGCCGTATTCAGCTATGGCTGCGATGGTGTTTCCGCCGCCTGCGAGGCTGAAGGCTTTGCTGTCTGCGATGGCTTCGAACACTTTCTTGGTGCCGTAGTTGAATTCTTTGTTCTCGTAAACGCCCATTGGCCCAGAGACAACGATGGATTTGGCTGAGGCGATGAGGACTGCGAATTTGTCAACAGTTTTCTTTCCAATGTCAAATATGCTCTGTTCAGTTGGCAGTTTGCTGACGGGGATTTCTTTGCGTTTGCCACCCACATCCAACGCGACATCTTCGGGCAAGATGACTTTGGCTGGGTACTTGGCGAGGAGCACTTTGATTCCTGGCATAAACTGGGTTAGTTCCTTCTTGGCGAGAAAAGCCATGTTTCCCTTGCCTAAATCGACACCTTTTGCCGCCAAGAAAAGCTGTGAGGTGACGCCGCCGACGAGAACGTAGTCTGCTATGCCGTTGTCTAAGACGTACTTTGAGATTTCAAGTGCGTCGTCTGCTTTGGCTCCGCCCATGACGTAGACGCAGGGGTGCTCGGGTTTCTCAAGCGACCTGCTGAGCGACTTGAGTTCGCGCTCCATGATTCTGCCAGCTGCCGAAGGCAACACGGCGGTGAAGCCAACTATTGACACGTGCGCACGGTGTGCAGCAGAAAAAGCATCGTTAACGAACAAGTCTGCGAGCGGCGCAAGGTTCTGCACCAGCTCGGTTTTGCTTGCTTCTTCAAGGGTCATGCTTTTGGTTTCTTTATCCCAACTGCGGACGTTTTCTAAAACGAGGATTTCTCCGGCCTGCAGGTTCTTGATGGCGGTTTTTGCTTTTTCTCCGAATAGGTCGTCGACATATTTCACTGGGCACTTGAGAATTTTACCCAAGATTGCTGCGTGTTCTTTGAGCGATGTATAGTCTGGGTCGCCTTTGCGTCCCTGATGCGCTAAAACAACGACTTTGGCTCCCTTCTCCGCAAGCTCCTTAAGCGTTGATTCTGCATGCGCTCTTATGCGCACGTCGCTTGTGACTTTCTTGGTTACGGGATCTATTTCTGAGTTAAAGTCTACTCTGACAAGAACAACCTTGTTCTTTACGTCAAAGTCATCGAGTGTTTTGTATTTTGCCATTTTATCAACTTCTTTAAATTAACTTTACGTGTTTTTTAAGCCCCAAAAGAAAGGGGTGGGAAGGATTTTGGTTTGCTTTTGTGCTTACAGTTTTGCTTTTTTGCCGATCATTTCGATGAATTCAACCATGCGGTTGCTAAAGCCCCATTCGTTATCGTACCATGCGAAGACTTTAACGAAGTTGCTCTTTTCACCTAGCACCATGGTTAAGTCTGAATCGAAGACTGCTGAGTACGTGCTGTGAAGGACGTCGGTGCTGACGATTGGGTCTTCCGTGTACTGTAAGATGCCTTTAAGTTCGCCGTCTGCTGCTTTCTTCATGGCTGCATTGATTTCGGCTTTTGTGACTTCTTTGCTAAGTATAGCTGTTAAGTCAACGATGGAAACGTCCGCTGTGGGCACTCGCAGGGAATAGCCGTTCATTTTTCCAGCGCAACTCGGCAAAACCAGCCCGATAGCCTTGGCTGCACCCGTGCTCGTGGGGATGATGTTGATTGCTGCGGCTCTTGCCCTTCTGGGGTCTTTGTGGACGAGGTCTTGGACTTTCTGGTCGTTTGTGTAGCTGTGGCATGTCGTCATCAAGCCTTTTTCTATGCCGAAGTTGTCGACTAAAACCTTGCTGATCGGTGCGAGACAGTTTGTTGTGCATGAAGCGTTGCTTAAGATGTTGTGTTTTTCCGGGTCGTAAGTCTTATCGTTGACGCCTAACACGAAGGTTGCATCTGGGTTTTCTGCTGGCGCACTAATCAGAACCTTTTTTGCTCCTGCTTGAAAATGTTTGCTTGCGCCTTCACGGTTGGTAAACAAGCCGGTAGATTCCACTGCTAAGTAGACTCCAAGGTCTTTCCATGGCAGCGCTACTGGATCTTTTACGCTGAGGCATTTGAGGGTTTTTCCGTTAACAACCATGTCGTTGCCGACGACTTCGACCGTGCCGGGGAAGTGTCCGTGAATTGAGTCATATTTGAGAAGGTGCGCGTTTGTTTTGGCATCTGCCAAGTCGTTGATCGCTACGAAATCGATATTTGCGTTGCGTTCGAGTGCTGCGCGGTAAAGAAGCCTTCCGATTCTTCCGAATCCGTTAATTCCTACTTTTATTGCCATAATATCACCATTTTTCCGTTTCTGTAAACAAACTTGACCCTTATTAGTTTTCCGACATAAAATCAAACAAACAGTTAAGGGGCAACAAGCTTAACACCTGAAAACAAATGCATACCTAATTGCATGAATTGACAAATAAGGAGCGCTCTGCGAATGCACGCTTCAAAACTGTTACCTTTTCTTAGCGTTTAAAAAGAAAACCAAAAATTAGAGAATGCCGCCTTCCCTGAAGTAGTGGTTCTCCTCTTTTTTTGGACCAAAGCTTCGTACGCCTTCCGTTTTAAGCTTGCGCCGCAATTCCCGAGCGCGTTTCTTAGTTATTTCCCCCCTCTTCTCCAAGTAAACGATTATTTCCTCCGCCTGCGCTTCCGTGTCGCATCGGCGGATAAAATCCTCAGCGGAAGGGTAAAAGTGGCGCAGCTTGTCTGGCGTAGCCGTGGCGGTTTCGGATTCAATTTCTTCCTCGGCGCATTCAGCCATGTCAGCTTCAGCTTCCTCGGGGTTCTTGCGAAGAGCATCGATCGAGATTTTGGCGTCTCCCGTTTCAAGCTCCTTGTAGAGGTTGGGAAACATCTTCTTCAGGTATTCTTTATCTATGGCCATTTGGCATCAATTTGAAATTTGAAATATACTATGCAATTTGGTTCTTTAAGTTCTTTTTTGAGGCAAAATCAGAATTTACCCAGCATTCAAGCGGGGATAAATTTTTGAGTCGGGTTTTCTCTGAGTAGCTTGTCAAGGTTTTTGGTTGTTAAACCCTTGATTTGGTCGCCGAAAATTTCGCATTTCCTTTTTTCACCCTGTTCCTCGGAGCTTCGGACGACGATTTCAAGCCCGTTCCCTGCGGAGGTTTCGGCGTGCACGTGAAGCGACGCTAGGGTGCGCCCGTGCTTGTTAACGGTGGTCCAAGCCGTTTTCAAAACTTTTACCCCGTGAGCCTTGAGGATGTCCACGATTTCTTGAGGGTCATCCGCGTATGCGGCGATGTCTATGTCGCTTCCCCGTCGGATGTTGCCTCGCCACACACTGCCGATTAAGAGGGGGCAGTAAGCGTCAAGAAGCTTCATAACCTGCAAGGCTTCGGTGCGCATTTGGACTAGGCGTTCCTTTCGGTTTTCACCCTCGTTTTCCTCGGCAATCTTGTCCAGTTCAAGGGCAACTTCCAAGTTCGAGGGCAAAAAATGGGTGCCCAACGTTTGGGCGGCGCGGGTTTTGGCTTGCTTGTACTCTTTTTCAGCTCCAAAATAGAGTAGGGTTGCGGCTTCCCTAGCCACTTTAGACTTTAAGTCACTGGTCAATTAACTCGCCAAGCGCCAAGGTCAGCGTTTCAAGATGGTTTCGTAGAGGTCGATGGTTTTCTCGGCGATCTTGCTCCAGGTGAACTCGGCTAAAACGCGTTTCCTGCCGTTTTTGCCCAGCATCTTCAGCCTCTCCGGATTCTCCAACGCGCTGATCACTCCCCACGCGATGTCGGAGGGAATGTTTGGGTCCACGTGGAATCCGCATTGTTCTTCCCCGCAGCAGATTACGATTTCGCGCATTCCGCTGACGCCTGCGGCGCCGACGACAACCGCCTTCTCCATGCTCATGGCTTCAAGCGCGACGATGCCGAAGGGTTCGTAGAAGCTTGGGAAGACGGCGATGTCGCATGCCGCGTAGTGGATGATTCGCTCTTCCTCCGGGATAAAGTCGAAACACAACTTGACGTATTGGTCAAGCCTCATAGTTCTTGTCAGGTTCATTATGTACTCTTGAAGGTCGCCTACGCCTACAATCACCAGCCGCGCGTTCGGAATCTTGGTCAAGATGTGGGGCATAGCCATTATGAGTTTGTCGACGCCTTTGACGGCGACGAGCCTGCCGACGAAAAGAATCATCTGCTGGTCATCCGTAATTCCGTATTTGGCTCTGACCCGTTTGATGTCGGCTGGGGAAATGTTTGCCGGATTGTATTTTTGCGGGTCTACACCGTTATAGCTTACCTGGATTTTTTCCCGTGGAAAACCAAGCTGGATAAGCTCGTCCTTCATAGCGTACGAAACCGTTACGACCATATCGGCGGTTTTTCCTGCCCGCAACTCAATGTTGCTTACAACGCTGCTGCCGTTGCCCAACGTGCGGCCTTTCTCGGTGGAGTGCACATGGAACGCCAACGGCAAACCTGTTTCTCTTTTAACCGTGATTCCGGCCATGGCTGAAAGCCAATCGTGAGACACAACTATGTCGTATTTCATGTTTTCTTTCTTGATCAGTTCGTTGATGAGTTTAGCCGCCGACAGATAATTGTACACCATGAGTTTGCCGAAGAAATGCAGTCCTTGGCCCCATTTCTTGACGTCTTCAGCAATCACGTCAGGCAGCGAATCCGAAATGTCTATGTGGAGTGGACGATGAATTTCGATGCCGCGCCAAATCTCCCGGGTCGGCAGGGAACCAGCGTCATCGTTCATCGTGAACACCGTCACGTCGTGGTCGTCTAAAACAAACTTCCTTGTTATCTCAGCCGCGTAGGTTCCTAAACCGCCCACAATTTTCGGAGGGTACTCATAAACGAAGACTGCAAGTTTCATCCTGAATTTTCACCGTTTCACCATTAGGAAGGGATTCTGGGTACTAAAGCTTTGCTTAATCTGCACTGAACACAGACGCAAGCCATCAACAACCGTGCGTCTAAGCGGTTGCTGGGGCAAAGTTTGATTAGAAGGTTGTGCATTGCAGTACCTAGTCAAGGTGCCTTAAAATGAGTTTATCCCCTCTCAAAAAAGAAATACTGGAAACCATGTTGCGCAACAACAAGCCGATGAAAGCCATCGAGGTGGCGAAGGAAAACGGCAAAGAGTTCCCGCCGGTGATGATGCACATTCTGGGGCTGGTGCGCATGGGATACGTGAGCTCGCCTGAAAAGGGGCTGTACGTTATAACTCAAAAGGGACGCGAGGCTCTCGGTGTACCTGGAATCAGCAAGGAAAAAGCCGCGGCGATTTTGGCTTACGCGCCGCATGACAAGGCGTTCCACTTCTTCGTTGACGTTGGGAAACCGCTTAACCTTCACGCTCACAACCTGCGTGACTTCGCGAACAAGATTGAAAAAGCCGACGTGCAGTCAATCCAGTTTCACATGGGCCGCGGCGACTTCGTAGCATGGTTCAACGGGCTCGGCGACATGGAGCTGGCGAAAGAAGTCGCAGTTTTGAAGGAGAAAAACTTAGCTGGCGAGGATCTTCGCAGGCAACTGCATGAAATTGTGGAGCAGCGCTACATAGCATTAGCTGCGCTGGCTGGTCAACCTGTCTCTCCCGAGTAAACCTTAGCTTTTCTGGCATCGCATTTAAATTTTTTTCAAGTTTAGGGCGACAGGATGGAAAAAACATAATATTGTAGTGTTAAATATGTCGTTTGTGAGGCGAGCGCTGCGTTGAGTGAAATGAGGGTAATTTCGGTGAAGATTCCTGAAGAAGTCTACCGGGAGATGGCTCTGCGTGTTCCCGAAGGAGACAGAAGCAGCTTTGTCAGGGAGGCCATAAGCGAAAAACTGGAGAAAACACCCAAGGCGGACAAGGTTTTGGCTTTGGAGGAGCGGATGGGCAAGATCGAGGTTGAGTTCGGGCAGATAAGGAAGTACCTTGCCGACCTGGAGCTTCTGACGTTTCAGCATGGAAAAACCAACCCGCACAGCTTCTGCATCGACGAAGTTGACCACAAAATCATGGAGTACCTGATGCACTACAAGAGCGCTACAACGCCTGAACTTGCCGAGTACCTTAAAACAAACAGGTGGCTCGTGCTCAACAGGCTGAGGCGCATCCAGAGGACCAGCAGGAAACAGGCTGGAAAATCAGTCATCGAGTATTACGCGGGAGAGCGGTCAGGCAAGAAGAAGGCTTGGTGGATAGACGAGGAATTAATTCAAGAGTAAACGGCTAGATTTAAATTAACTGGGTTTATGTTTGCTTGTAATGTGGGCTCGTAGTCTAGCACGGATTAAGGCATCGGCCTCCGGAGCCGAGAATCCTGGGTTCAAATCCCAGCGGGCCCGCCATCGGATTCTCTTAATATATTAAATGAATCCTTTTGAAAAGAAATTTGAAAAAACATCGGAGCGGAACTGGTGACCGTGTCTAAAGAGTTTACAGAACCATTTGTTTTATTCACGTTTGGTTGGGTTGCCTAAAACACAAGAATAAATGGCCAAGAGACAAAATGGTGCTATTTTCTCTCTAAGGCTAACTTTAAGCCGTTTATTATTACCTGCAAGCCCCAGTCAAAAATTTCTGTAGGGGTGAGTTTGCGGTATTCTTCCATTACAGCGCTTAAAAATGCATCATCCTCTGAAGTATTCCTGATGGATTGAATTTCTTGAGGATTTGATGGAGCTGATATGAGTTTTTCCGGTTCAGTGCCTGCCTGCTCTTCAATTACAAAGCCCCAAACATAATCAATCGTTGTTGCAGCAGCTAAGCTTGCATGAAGCCTGTCGAATCCAGCTTTTTGCAGAACTCGAGTAATTTTTATTAAGATTTTTTCTAAAGCGTGAGCACGACCAAATGATGCTCCTGCAACAACACGTCCACCATCTTTGTGAGAAATTAGTGAATTACGTAAACAATGCATTAAGTCAGTTAACCACTGAGGCCATTGGTTTATGTTTGCTGGTTCGGTGAAGCTTTCGAGTTTTGGATTTGTAAGGATGGCTTGTGCCATGTCGTCTGTGATGTCTTGTTTGTCTTTGAAATGCCAGTATAGGGCTGGTGCTTGTACGTTGAGTTTTGCTGCTATGCGTCTTAGGGTTACGTTTTCTAGGCCTTCTGCGTCTAGTATTTCTAATGCTGCTTTTATGACGGCGTCAGGTTGTATGTGTGGCGTCTTAGTTTTTCTTGTTTTCATTGCTATTGATTGGGGGTTGGCAGTTTATATGCTTAACCACGTTAATTGATTATTTAACAGCGTTAAGTATTTATTTAACGTTGTTAAGGTAATTTAACAATTAAACAAATGAGGGCTGGAAAATGCAGTCAATCATACACGTAGAAAAATTAACCAAACGCTACCGCAAAACCGAGAAAGCAGCCGTAAACAACATCAGCTTTGATGTACACCCCGGCGAATTCTTCGCATTTCTCGGACCCAACGGAGCAGGAAAAACAACCACAATATCAATCTTAACTACAACACTGGCAAAAACAAGCGGAAACGTAACAATCGCAGGCTACGACATAAACACTCAAGCAAAAGAAGTCCGCCAGAATGTAGGCATTATTTTCCAGAATCCAAGTTTAGACCTTCACCTGTCCGCTGAAGAAAATATTCGTTTACACGTAAACCTTTACGGTGTCTACGCTTACAAGCCGCTCTTTCGGCTCATGCCTCAGGAATACCAAAATCAGGTCCTGGAGATGGCTGACTATATGGGCTTACGTGAAGACTTGTTTAAGCCTCTTAAAACCTTCTCAGGCGGAATGAGGCGTAAGCTGGAAATCATTCGAGGCTTGATGCACAAGCCCAAGGTGTTGTTTTTAGATGAGCCAAGTCAGGGGTTAGATGCTGTTTCCCGTAGAGACCTGTGGAGTTATTTGCGAAAGGTAAGCAAAACCCAAAAAACTACGATATTCCTGTCAACCCATTATATTGAGGAAGCTGAAAACGCAGACCGAGTATGCATCGTTAACCGTGGTCAAATTGTTTTTTTGGGTACACCTGCAGAGATGAAAAACCGACTGATGGAAAAATATTTGCTTTTAGATGCAGATAACCGCAGTGATTTATGTTCTCAGCTTGAGCCTTTTAAGCCTGAAACCACTGAAGATGGCAAGTTCAAAGTATGCTTTGAACAGCAAACGCCGCAGCAAATTCTAAGTCAAATTAAAACGCCCCTGTCTTTGATGGAGCTTCACATGCCTACGCTTGAAGAAGCCTACATGAATTTAATTGAAAACAACACTGAGGAGACCGCAATTTAATGCTACCACTCCAAAAAGAACTCAACGCAACGATAGTTATCGCTGCCCGAGAGGTGCTGCGGTTCTTTAAAGATTGGAAAACTTCGCTTGCTTTTAGCTTTATGTTTCCCGTCCTGTTTTTAGGCATTTTAGGCGGCAGCATTGCGCAAAACTTAGGTGCTGGTCTAGGTTACAATTATCTTCAGTTTGCATTTTTAGGAATGGTCGCTGCAACAATTGCTATGAATACTATGATGAGTGTCACATCTCTCGTTGAGGACCGTGAAAATGATTTCACGCAGGAAATCTTTGTTGCTCCAATATCTCGATATTCAATCATTCTGGGTAAAATCATAGGCGGCAGCATCACTAGCATACTGCAATTGTTTGCTTTTGTTTTGGTAGCGTTAGTTATGGGAATACCTGTTGGGTTACCCGCTATTGGTTGGATCCTCTTATTGGCGCCAATTATCTGCATATCAGGTGGAACACTTGGCGTATTGGTAGCCAGCATATTCAGCAGCAGCCCAAAAACAGCTGATAAAGGAGTAATCATGTTTGTGTTTGCTCAAATGTTTCTCTCAGGCGCATTAATACCTGTAAAAAATTCAAGCGGAGTCTTAGGCGCTTTGGCACATGCCATGCCCATGACTTACCTAATAGATTTACTTAGAGGATTAGTCTATCAAGGCACGCCATTCTACGGCCAGATAATCATGTACAACCCATTGCTTGATCTATTGATAGTCGCTGCAATTTCAATAGCGTCTTTCGTGATTGGAACATTTCTCTTCGTACGAAGCGAAAGAAACCGATAAATGATGAACGAATTTCATAAAAAAACGAAAGACAAAGCCACAAAATTTCCTCTTTTTCATTTTTTTTTATAGACGAATCTTTGCATCAGCGAAATCTTCAAGTTTTAAGCAAGGGGACTCACCCATTTCTGAGGTAAACCAAGTCCAACTCACTTATTGCGAAGAAGGGGTGTCCTCAATTTATTCAGGATTCGCTTAATATTTCAAATGAATCCCAGCGGACTCGCCACCTGAACTTTCTTTAAAGGTGAGTCGATGGAGACTTTGTCTATTTGAGATTTGAGACCTGCTGGCACTGGTTAGAACATCAGACAAGAAGGCTTAAGTGTTAAACCATCCATAAAAAGTGCCGAATGCCCCATGAAGCTGAAAGGTTCGCCCCTCAATCTGAACGTTTATGAAGCCTCTGAAACGCTGGCAAACAAGAATTTTCAACAATTCAGAAGCCCTGAATTTGAAAGGTTTTACCTTCCCGAGAGCATGCGGCCTTTCACATCTCTCAACCCCATGAGCACGAAGGAGTTTATTGCGGACGATAACAGAGGAGCAGTTTCAACTTTTCCCCTTTTGAAAATGGACGGCACAGACTTTTACCTTTCCATTAAAGGCATAGGTTCAACAACCAACCCGTTTTCAACTCAGCTTCTCGGGAAAGCTGAAATATGCAGCTTATTGACGGATTCAACGCTGAAGGACAGAATCGTGAATTCCGAGGGAATCGCACCACGATACCTTACAGGGGAATTGTGGTTAAGAGGTTCCCCGTACGGTGGGCAAGGTCTTGAGCACGCAACAACTTCGCTGAGAGTTTCAGAAATGGCCGACCTTACTTCGATTCACGGATTTCGAGTTGCACCAGTTGTGAAAATTGTTTTCCTTCCTGAAGACCTTGAGAGTGAAGTCAAAAAAATATTTTGGTACCGCAGATTCAGCGGCAGAATGGTTCAGGAATTAAGGTTGGTTCCTTCTAATGTGCGGATTTATTTTCATTCTGGGAGCACTATCGGCGGGAACATACGCTCAGTTTTTGACCTGTTTGGAATAGACAGCAATGATAAAGCAGAAGATTTTCTGAAGAATTTCATTAAAAGTGGCATCGCGTACCTTACTCTGTTCCCTAGGACAATAAAAAGCAACGAAGACGGATCTTTCTGTGGGTTGGATTTCTATGATGTCTGGCTGGACAAGGATGCGGTCCTTGCTCCGGATGGCACTATTTATTTCGTAGATCTTGAAGGCTTGGAATGGATAACTGTCGAGGAAAAGAAAATCTCGGAGAAGATAGACGACCAGATATACAGGTCGCTATACGAATTCATGTATGCGTATGAACAGATAGAACGAGAACGAATCGCAAGGTTCGGCGATGTGACCGACAGGAAAGTGCAGTTCGAATATCTCCTCAAAGAGGCTCTCAAGGATGATGAAGTTGTTGACCTTGCAAGTGAGGGACAAAGCCTTAAGCTGGTCGTCGGTAACATTCTTGGGGAGCAACGTTTAACTGAGAAATTCCCAATCATGGATAGGTAATAGAAATGAAGTGCGATGATGTAAGAACATTTTTGTCCCAGATAGCTGGAAAATCAATTTCAATGCAGATTCAACAAACCGACATGGATTTTCTATCCGGTGACGGCTACCTTTCAGTCATGCAAAAAAAAGATTACGATAATGCTTTAGCCGAAGTTTCAAACTTGACGCAGATGAACATGGACTTGGCTAACGAAGAGAACGCTGACAGAACCGCAAAGGCGGCTTTGGACGAAGAGCAGAGGAAAACTCATTCAATCAAGTTTCTTTTTGAAGGAAAAGAGGATAAGGAAGCTGAACGTGAAAAAGTAGAAAGCGAAAAGAACGTTGTTTCAAAAATAGATGCAGACATAGCTGAACGAGACACCATGATAAACCAGCTTATTCAGAAGAAATCCATAGTTGACAGGATGGTGCCGTACGGCGGCAATTATCTGTCACTTACCGGTCTGGGGGTTACTACGCTGAACGATCTCAATGTCAGAAATTATAGGGTGTCTGGCAATGAATTTTCAGACTTCATCGAAGAAAGCCAAGAGACAACTGGCGAATTGCGTTCGATAGCAGGAAGAGGCAGCTTTCACGTGTCTAACCTAAGAACTAGATTTCCAGAAATGGATCTTTCTCAACTCTGGAGCGTATCAATAGGTTTGGCCAAGCTTCAAGGCGACCCCGACCTAATCGGTCAAAGATTTATTTGTGCTCTTGACCTTCTCAAACATTTTGATTGCACCCTTCAAAATAAGATGATGGCAGGAGAAATCATGACATCATCAAGAGCCGATCCCACACAATCTGCAACCAATTCTGATCTTGAGGAACAGTCAAAAATTTTGGTTAGTCTTGATCATCAACTTAGGCATGACGCCCACGTTCCTAAACTACTCTCGGTCGGCGTTGCCGCCACTGTCTTGTTTGGGCGGAGATTTGACGGCACATATCCTACTGACAGATTTGTGGAATTTTCCAAGATGACCTCCTCGTTTGAGTCAGCTGCAATACTTTCAATAATCAATGTGCCTTCAGACCAAATAGCGGGCAAGTTCCAGTCATTTAGGTCATTATTTAAGTCCTGGGGGTATGAGGTATCAGAAGATACCGAACTTGCTTCTGCCTACTTATCGATTTCCGATTTGGGACCAGATGATGTGAAATCGAAGATGGCAATAATTATAAGTGGACTTAGGAATTACCTGGAGTTTCCACTTGTAGCTTCCGCAGTACTTACTTCAATACCGACGCTTGAAGCTAACGAGACTCTTGACCTGATGGAAAAGGCATGTTCTTTGCTTGGGTCTTACGCTTCAGATCTAGAACGTTCTGAAATGATAAGCCTTGCAGTAATGATGATTCATGGAATCAAAAATGAACTTGTAAAGCAACTTGATCCAACCGCGAATATTGTGAAAACTCCGGTGCAGTTCACCTATGTCCCAGCAAATGTTTTCTTCATATACTATGTGCCCCTGATTGTCGCACACTCATCTTACTATTCAATATACAGCGGCATCGGAGGCTTCCATCTAGCCCATGTTCACGGCGTAGGAGGTTTCATGGGTTGAACTCAAAGTCCTTCGTAATCATACTTTCCCTTTTCCTAGCACTCTTCGCAGCTCCCTTCGCCGCAGCTTACACTCCTCATGTTGGAGATCATTTCAGCTATTACGAGGTTACAACTCTTGGAAGCGGCACCGGCGGTTACGCTGGATACAGCGAACAGGCAGCATATAACGGATCAGAAACAATAAATGGCGTCAACGCAGACGGAACTGTATCCGCTCGCTACAGTTACTCCTATACCTGGAGCAACAGCTCGGGCACGACAGAAACTGGAAGCCCATCGGGAGATTTCACCTTTTCACCAGTCACTTTCCTATACGTCAACGGAACTGACGATCAGACTGGATACGTTAACCCCACTGTCTGGTTCTGTATGGATAACTCGATCCCGAAGGGCGGTACCTTTACCCTTCTAAACACCGTGATGACAGTCATTTCTAGGACCTACAGCTACTACCTTCCTTCGCAGAACAGAAACGTGAACGTGATCTTTGCTCAAGGAACCTCAAACTATCAACGAAACGACGTATACGGACAATTCACCGCCGACTACACATGGAAAGCCTACTTTGACCCGTCCTCAGGATACATCGTAGGATACAGCTACAATGAACAGGACACCAGCCCCTCTGGAACCGGGTTCACCTACACCGAAACCCTCTACGTGACTTCAACCAGCTATCCGCTAACGGCGGCTGCCAGCACCCCAAGCGGAGGAAATTCAAGTTCAACACAATACGTCAATTACATTATTGCAATAATCATAGTTCTCATAGTAATTGCAATTCTCATCTACGCGCTTTCAAGAAGAAGCAGAAGAAAACTTCCGAAGCATTCTTACGAGCAACCCTACCAAGAGCCGCCCCCTCCAACAGGTCCGCCGCCTGAGAATATTGATTTGACTCCGAAGCAGCCGCCGGTGCAGCAGATCGTGATTAAAGAGGTTGTGAAGGTAAAATGCCGTTACTGCGGAGCACTAATAGACTCCACAGCTCAGACCTGCCCTCAATGCGGAGCTCCCAGAACATAGATACATGTACTAACTTTTCATTTCCCTCTTTCTATCCAAGTTCTTCCTAAAATACTGAAAAACCTGTCCAGACACCCTCATGTGCGCTTTTGTAACGTTTCCTGAAGAAGCCACGTTGTAACGGGAAATTTCGCAGAATGCTGAACGGGCATGCTTTGACTTAAGCCAGAGAAGCCGCGCATTCAAAATGTCTTCACCTACGCCTATTCTCCTAAGTTGAGGCTTCACATAAAGAGAGTGCAGTCTTCCAACACCATTCACAAGCGAGACCCAACCTAACCCAGCAATCTCGCCGCTTAGCCTAACAGTGAAGCATCTTTCCCCGTTTTCAAGCGCGACACTGACCCACCTCTTGTTTATCCCCGGATGGGTTGAAGCCATGAACCGTTCTATCTCACCTGTCTGCCCCTTCTCCGCCATGGAAATTTCATAGCTGAACCTGTGAACAAGGGCAAGATTCTCAAGGTCCACAGTGTAAATATCGTAGATTTCGCTTTCGAGCTCAGTTTGCATCTCAGAGAAGAGCCAATTAAACGGTTTTAACTCATAAAAGTAATCAAATATTTCTCTTGACCGTGTGTAAATTGTTCCGCTCTTCTCGGAGCCGTCGTAAATGAATAAGCCTGAGGTAACTCCGTCGGGAGTTCTGGTTACGTAAGCTTCACCGCCTATTTCCAGAATTTCTTTTGTGTGATATGCTAGGTAAGGTTCAAAAAACGAGAAGCCAACTGGAAAGACAAAGTTGATGTCAGATGCACTGAGCAATTGGGTAACTTGCATTTCTCCTGTCAGCTCGTCGTTAGAAATAATAATTTCAATCTGATAAACTTGAGTTCTCACTTTATCCAAACGACTCTTCTCAGCGTGTCCGCCTCTCCTGCAAAGAACATGACTACTTTAGGCGCTTTGTAGGATCTATGCGTGGGTAGCGTTGGAATATTCTGTTTGCCAACTGGTATAGTAGGCTGGCGATGGCTATGGCGAACGCGGGGAAAGCTGGGAGGATGTACCAGTAGATTTTCGTCTGCGCCAAAGTGAACACAACCAGCACGATTGCCATCCAAAGGAAAATCAAGGTGTCCTGTTTTACGCGCTTGATGAACCCGTTGAAGGCGCAGAGCCCCGCCGCGAACGGTAGCAAGACGACCCAAACCCAGTTTTCCCTGTTGATCAGGTAGCTGAAGTAGAACAGGTAGCCTCCGGAGTGGCCGTCAAGCGGGCTGGCTGTCCGAGTGAAGTCGGCGTAGACGAAGTATCCCTGCCAGAACTGCGAACCGAAACGGGTACCCATGTAAATCAGCCAGGGCGAAAATACGAGAAGCCCGACTCCCAAAAAAAGCAGGAAACGTTTTGTGAACAGGAACCGCAGGCTTCTCTGTGTCGCCGCGAAGTATGCGAACATGACGAGGGGAATCAGCAGAGCATCAATCTGCTTAGTCATCAACGCCAACCCAAAAAACAAACCGCTCAAAACAGCGTACACCGTCCCGTTTCGGCTGGTTTTTTCCTTGTCCTCGCTTAGAACCAGAAAGTAGATGCTGCCGAGAAGGAAGCAGACAAGCGGGATGTCGGTCATGGCGTATTTTGCGAACACCCAGAAGGTTACAAAGGTTCCTAAAACCACGGCGGACAGGAACCCAACGGCGGGATTGTAGAGTTTCTTTCCCAAGTAGTAGACAAGAACCAGTGAGAGTGCGCCGAGGGTGGCGCTCCAGATTCTTGAAGCAAAGTTGTTTACGCCGAAAACTTGGTACGCCAGAGACATCAGCCACATGGTCAGCGGCGGCTTGCTTATGTCGAAAGATACGGCGCCGTAAGCCCAAGGGGTCAGGTAGTCTCCTGTTTTGACCATGTGGTACGCCCATTGAGAGTAGGTTTGCTCGTCGGAAACTTGAAGAACCCCGCTTCCCAGGTTAACGAAGAAAATCAGTGATATAGCCAAGATTGCCAGAATGAAAACGGTGTCATAATGTTCTTTTAGCCAACCGTATTTTTGACTTGAAACGGCGTTTGGTTCACTTTTTCGCTTTCGTCTGCCGTAATAAGCTGATTGTGCCAACGCAAAAATGATTGCCCCTCCGATAACGCAGGCGATGGTGTCAAACGCTATGGTTGTCCACGGCAAAGCATTAGCTGCTTGCTTAGGTTGAGGCTGAGCCGTTGAGTTGTTTAAGGCTAAAGCGTAAACTTTGTCATCGTCTGAACCGACATACAGGATGTTGTTTGCGATTGCAGGCGAAGACTCCACGAAGTTTCCAGTCTGGTAGCTCCATTGCTTGGCTCCCGTGGCGGCGTTGAAGCAGTAGATGTTGCCGTCTTCAGAGCCAACGTAAACGTTGCCGCCTGCGACCGCTGGAGAAGACGTAACCCAGTATCCAGTCGGGCTCTGCCAAATCTTGCCGCCCGTGGAAGCGTTTAGGCAGTAAACGTTATTGTCGTCTGAGCCAACGTAAACGCAGCCGTAAGCGATGGCTGGGGAAGACTCCACCTCATCCGCTGTCTGGTACCTCCAAACCTGGGCGCCCGTGGAAGCGTTCAAACAGTAAATGTCTCCGTCGTACGAACCGATGTAAACAAGGCCGTTGGATACGGCTGGCGAAGAAGAGTCAGAGGTTCTGGCATGGAAACTCCAAATTTTGCCGCCAGTGGACGCGTTGAAGGCGTAAATGTGCCCGTCGGCGCTGGCGATGTAGACTGCGCCGTTTGAAACTGCCGGTGAGGAATCTATCGGGTTCAAATTCTGCAGATTCCATAACGTGCCCCCGTCAGTAGCGTTAAGAGCAGACAGGTCGCTCTGTGAGCTCGCGTAGACAACGCCGTCGATAACCGTTGGTGAAGACCGAACTGGACCTCCAGTCAAGGGTGTTCGCCAGAGCGGCGTTCCATTTGTGATGTTTAGGCAGTAAATGTAACCGTCGTCGGCGCCTATGTAGACGTTGCCATCGTAGACTGCTGGAGACGACCACACTTCATATCTGATAGGGTACTTCCAGATTACTTCACCGTTTGAATCGTTGAGGCAGTAGACCTGGCTGTCTCTTGAGCCAACAAAAACACAGCCGAAAGCCACAGAGGGGGAAGACTGTACCATTCTGCCTGTTGTGTAACTCCAAAGTAGCTGAGCAGAAGCAGTTGAACTGCTATCCGCCGCATAGCCACTGTGGCTAGGGTTTTGACGGAACATCGTCCAGTTGCCGCTGCTGGAACTTGCGTTGCTGCCTAAAGCCCCCGTTGCCCAGAAAGATTGAATTAGGATTAGTGAAATCAGGGCAATTAGCACATACCGGCGTTTTTTCATTGCTATCCTTACAAGAAACCGCGTGTTTTAGGATATTAAACTAGTTGTAGTTCAACCGTAGCGTCTGGGTTTTTGGTGGGCTGCAACTTGACTTTTGTTTTTTCGAGTTTGTGGTTGCTTGAGTGTGACAACAAGTGTTGATATATTGCGTATGCGCAGTAGTGCCAAACTATTTAGAGGTGTGCCTGCATGGTTAGTTGCCAAAAGTGCGGAAAGAACCTTACCAAGCCTGAACGGAAAATTGAAAACTCGTCTTTTCGTATTGCACTTTACGCCTGTGACAATTGCGGATTCAAATTCAAAGTAGTGTACTAAGCTTTTTCAGCGGCTTTTTTCGGAGTTTAGATGATCACTTCCCTGCTCGGCACTCGCACAAACAAAAACGGCGAAACCTGTGCGGAAACAGGGAATTTTAAGAAAACAAGCCTTTGACGTACTTCAAAATGAGCTGCGGCTGCTCAAACGCCGTCTTCAACGCTTTCCTCGGGTTTCTCAGGTGATTTCTCAAGGACAACTTCTTGTATTCCTCAAGCGCCTTAGCGGCTATTTCCTTGACATCTTCAGGAGTAAAGTCTGGTGTCGAAATGAGCGGCATGCCTTTGGGTTGCCGAGCCGACGCGAAGGAGTCCCAAGCCAAGTTTTCCTGAATGTACCCCTTAGATTTGCATTCCTCATAAAGTCTAGTTCCATACGACGGTGTAGCCATGAACAGGTGCATGCCGACGTCAAAATCACGCTTGAGCCTTAGGGCAAAATCAACCGTTTTCTGCATGTTCTCTTTCTTTTCTCCTGGAAACCCAATGATGTAGAAGGCGCCTGTTTTCAGGTCGATGTCCCTGCAGATCTTCGCAACTTCAACCACACGGTTCAAGTCGAGCCTCTTGCAAATCACGTTGTCCAGTATCTGCTGGTCGCCTGACTCAACGCCGAAAAAGACGCTGCGGCAGCCTGACTTCTTCATTTTCTGAAGCAGATTCAAGTTTAAGCAGTCTGCACGCACCCCGTTAGGGGTTTCCCAGCCGATCCTGATCTTCTTCTGTATTAAGCCATCGCAGATTTCCTCGAACCTTGCCAAGTCAAAGGTCAAGTTGTCGTCTTCAAAGAAGATGTTCTTGACGTCGAATTTTTCCACAACGTGTTCAATGTGGTTCAGTACGTAGTTTGCGGAGTTCGCTCTGAAACCCCTGCCCATGTGCAAGTGAACCGAGCAGAAACAGCAGTTAAACGGGCAGCCTCTGCTGGTTATCATCGATATCGCCCTGCCCCTGAAGCTGCGGTAACCTATTTTCTTGGGGCTCAGGTACTGCTCCATGTCCACTAAATCGTAGGCTGGGTAGGGAAGCTCATCCAAGTTTTCAATAAAAGGCCTAGAAGGATTCACCGCGACTTCTCCATCTCTGCGGTAAGCGACGCCCAAAATTTCGCTTATCGTTTTTTTCCCTTCAGCATACTGGGCTATCTCAGGCATGGCGTACTCGCCCTCGCCCATCACTGCGATGTCAACGCTTCGCGCCTCTTCAAGAAACCCCTTAGGCACCGTGGTAACGTGGGGTCCGCCTACAATAGTTAAAATGTCGGGGTTAATCTGCTTTGCCAGGTCGCTTACTTTAACCGTGTTTTCTATTTGGCAAGTGAAAGGGCCTGCCACACCAACAATGTCCGGCTTGCGGCTGTCAATTTCCTGCTTTATCTGCTCAAAGTTCATGCCAACGATAGTTGTTTCATTCATCTTACGGAATGAGCCGCCAGTCATGAATGCATCCAAGATTTCCGTTCGGTAACCCGCTTTGGTAAGCGTGGCTGCTATGTACATTAAGCCGAGAGGCAGGTTGCCCGCTGGCGGTTCTGAGCCCGGATAAAATGTCTGCGGCGGATTTATGAGAAGTATTTTCATGGATGTACCCAGTGACTATAAACTTGACCTCTTGGGATATTTAAATTAACTTCTTTCGCTCTAATGATATAGAACATTTTTAAAATTATCTGTTTTCTGTTTATTTCTTTCATAGCCACAAATATTTTCAAAGGCTTATTGGCATGTTACTGTCATGTTACAACCACATAAGTTTATGAGCGGTAATTCGGCTTAAATAGTGTTAACTTTTCGGCAGTTTAATGGAGGTGAAGAGTTTTGAGTATGCGTGAAAGCAGAAAGGGCAAGATGACCGTCGCAGAGGCAGGTAGGAAAGGCGGAGAAAGAACCGCTCAAACACATGGCCGCGAGTTTTATGAGCAAATAGGTCGAAAGGGCGGCGAAAAAGTTTCCATGGAGCGAGGTCCAGAATTCTACAGTGAGATTGGCAGCAAAGGCGGGTCTGAAAGGGCAAAACAACATGAGGGTACAAGTGAAGCGAAGGGGAAAACCAGCCTTGAGGAAGCAGGGCACAGAGGCGGGCAAAGAGTCAGGAAATTGATCCAGGCGGGCAAAGAACACATGGAAGAGTAAAATATCTACGTTTTTTTGGGATTATTCTTGTTATTTTTTACGCGTTGTTTTTAGTTTGAGGCGTTTTTGGGAGGTGAATTGATTGTCGCGAGAAAAGGGCAAGATGACCGTCGCAGAGGCGGGTAGGAAAGGCGGATTAAGAACATCCGAAACGCACGGTGAAGAATTCTATAGCGAAATAGGCCGCAAAGGCGGAAAGATCGGCGGGCCGAAAGGCGGGCAAAGAGTCCGCAAACTCATTCTGGCAGGAAAAGAGCACGAAGATGAGTAAGTAAAGCTTGCTTTGATCTTATTCTCAGTTTTAAAACCAACATATCTCTCCCTTTCGCCTCAGCCTTCCTCACTTCTTGTTAGAGTTAACAGTTTATTTTGGATCAAGAAAGTTCCCTCCGTTGTTGCTGTGCTGAGGCAGCCACATATGTTTAAAAGTTCTCTTAAAGGCTAGAAGAATGATAAAAAACCCGAGGTTTTGCGAAAAAATAGTCTACAAGGTTTCTTTGGAGGTGACGTGTTTTTGAGTGAAGGCAAAAATAAGGGAAGGATGACTGTTGAAGAGGCTGGGCGTATGGGCGGTGAGAAAACGGCTGAGACCCATGGACCTGAATTTTACAGTGAGATTGGGAGCAAAGGTGGTTCTCAGAGAGCCAAACAGCATGAGGGCACTCCGGAAGCGAAGGGGAAAACCAGCCTTGAGGAGGCAGGGCATTTAGGGGGCCAAAAGGTTCGAAGGCTTATTCAAGCCGGAAAAGAACATGAAGAAGAGTAACTTTCCAACTTTATCCTCGTATTCCGCGCTCCAAAACGGGTCCTGATTTCTAAATCAAGAAACAGGAATGATTGATGATGACAGTTTGCGATTTTGCTAGTTTCTCTGCGTGCTCGGAGGTGACGTGTTTTTGAGTGAAGGCAGAAGGAAGGGTAAGATGACTGTTAAGGAGGCTGGGCGTATGGGCGGTGAGAGGACGGCTGAGACTCACGGACCCGAATTCTACAGTGAAATAGGCAGCAAGGGTGGGCAAAAGGTTCGAAGGCTCATTATGGCTGGACAGAAGCATGAAGAAGAATGAACGCTTGAGCAATTTTTTGTAATGACTTGTTTTAGAGTTTGGAGGTGAAAAACAACGAGTAGGCAAGAAACCCAAATGGCAAGGCGTAAAGGGATCGGTCAAGGTAGAGGGTCGAGAAAGCAATACACAAGCAGGAGCGTTAAGCCTGGGCACGTAAGTCCAGCAATCGTTGAGAAATATCTTGCCGGAATACACTTTCCGGCTGAAAAGAAAGCGCTTGTGGACATTGCAACGGGTAAGAAGGCGCCAGAAGACGTTATGGACATGCTAGGCAAGCTGCCCAACAAGACCTATAAGTCGCCGATAGACATAACCAAGGAAATAGGAAAAATAGAATGATTTCCTCCGAAAAATTCAGCTTTTCTTAATTTGGTCTTTAGCGTATCAACTTTTATTTGCCTTTCATTCCAGCAAAATGTTGAAATAGTATTTTGTCGCATTTTATCTTTATGAAGCAAATTCTTGTTTTGTATTACAGCAGAACTGGTAACACCGAAAGGATGGCTAAGGCGGTAGCTGACGGCGCAAAAATCAGTGACGACGTCAGGGTGGAGTTGAACTTTCACGTTGACCCCGAAGAACTAATCAGTTACGACGCAATACTCGTCGGGACGCCTACTTATCACCATGAGATGGCACTTGACTTCAAAAACCTCTTCGAGGAAGCCGCCGTCAAAGGTTTAAATCTAAAGGGTAAAGTGGGCGCAGCGTTCGGTTCGTACGGGTGGACCGGTGAAGCGCCTAAACTGGTTCTAGAGATTATGAAGTACAAGTTTGAAATGCAAGTTGTGGAACCGCCTCTGCTGGCGCGGTATCTGCCCGACCAAAAGACGCTTAACGACTGTAGAGACCTGGGAAAAAGAACCGCCGAAAACTTGATGAGCAAGGCTTAACACTAATCGGATGGGAGAATTTTATGGAAAAACCAAAAGGCAATCTTATTGATTTCTTGAAAAACCAGATTACTGTTGAAAAAGAAATAGTGGCTTCCCTTGAGAAACCGCTGCGTGAAATGAAGAATCCAGCTGTTAAGGGTGTTTTGATGGGTGTCTCGCTTGATTCGATAAAGCATGCGGAACTCTACATGTCAGCCGTTACTCTTTTGTCTGCGGCTTCCACCGCGTTAAACCAGGATAACCTGGATGAGCAGAGAAGACTCGTGGAAAAACACATAGAAATAGAGTCTGAGCTCATCAAGAAACTTGAAACTAAGATCCCAACCATCGAAGACAAGAAAGTCGTTTTCCTCTTGAACTCCATATTAGCCGACGAACACAGACATCACGAGATGCTCAAGATGGTTTTAGAAATCATTATTCACGGAGAAACCATCACAGAAGATGACTGGTGGAAACTCCTCTGGGAAAACGCGCCGTTTCACGGGGCTCCCGGCGGAGGATAAACGAAACAAAAAAACAGAGAAGATTGTTTGCTAAGAGTTGATGTTGCTCTGCATGACCTGTTCAGAAGAGCACCATGTGTCCTCAACTATCTGCTGAAGCTCCTTAAGCACCGAAGCCAACATTTCGCCTTTGCAGGTTAACCCATAGGCTTTCGGCGTTCTTCTAATAAACACAAGTTTTTTGCCCTTCAAGCCTCTAAGGTACTTGTAAGTTCTTCTCATGGAAAGCCCTGTTTCCTTCGCAAGCTTCCCAGCGGAAATTCCTTCATCCGCGATGGTTTCGTAAACTTTACGTTCAGTAGCTGAAAAGTTTTCTTTGATTGGGTCTCGTTTTGACTTGAAGAAAAAGATGTAATCCCTCTCCTCAGGCGTTTCTATCAAGCCGACCGCACGCAACCGTTTGAGGATTCGCGAAGCGATCTTCGGCGAAATCAAGGCTTCAATCTCTTCAAAGGTCTTTGGTCCCGACAATAAAGATTGTAGAAGGATTTCTTCGTAGCATTCCGAGTGAGCTGGAAGCATCTCAACGAATTCAGGGAAGACCCCGAGCAGCTCGGTCAGTCGTCCTCCGAAGGTAGTTGCGTAGTATTCGTTTCGCATCTCGGTGGCGAGACCTACCGCCATTAGCGGTCGCAAATACTCTTCGTTTATGGTGTCTTGGCTGTGGCTGTGACCCGTTCTTTTGAGTTCCTGCTGCAGTTGGCTTACTGAGTACCTGCCGTTTACTATTGCTTGAAGGATGTGGAGCCTTGTCTCGTTTTTGAGGACGTTGAAGAGTTCTTTTATGTAGTTTGGATTATCCATTGTTTCTCGTAGTTTTCTGAGTTCATTTTTGAGCTTGTACACTTGACATCGGTTTATGCATTCTAAGGGAGTGATTGGAGCGCAGTTTCTGCATTCCGCATCGAGAGTCTTTAGCATTCCTGTTAGGTCGCGGTTGTTTTCTGTCTTTCTGGTTTGAGTTAGGACATTGCCCATTTATTTCTTATCTCCTAGGCGAGTATGCTGCCGCGTGTCATGACGGGGGAAGGAGTAAGAGATTGCAGTAAAACTTCAATTTTTGCAATTTGGTAGCCCATCATGACACGCGTCATAACATATGACAGGCGTCATGTTTAAATAGGTTTTCCCCAGAATTAACCCTAATTGGTGCCGAACTTGATACTTCCGTGCGAGGTAGGGGTAAAAACTGTTTTGCCTGCAGTAAAGGCTATTATGGCGAGAGAAATCGTCACAAACCACGGGTTGAATGAACAGCAAACCGCTGAACTTTTGGGGCTGTCACAGTCAGCCGTAAGTAGGTACGTGAATAATGAGAGGGGAAATGTGCTGCGTACAATCGAAAGTTCGGCTGAAATCCTGACGCTGATAAATCAGATGGTGACCAGTCTTATACGTGAGCCAAACAACAAGGCGGAAGTGCTCAGGCTGTTCTGTCAAACGTGCCAAGCCGTCAGAAGAAATGGGTTAATGTGCCCAAACTGCCAAAACGAAATGCCTCAGGAATGGGCGGAGAACTGCTTTTTCTGCCGTTAACTTGGCTGTTTAATATTTATTAAAGCGAAGTCCCACAGGTTTTGAGGGATCCACTTGTCTTATGACGAGCAGGCCATTTTAGACACTATCGAGAAGGTAACCAAAAGCGTAGTTAACATAAGCGCCCTTAAGCTGGTGCACAAGCCTTTCGCGGTTTGGATGCAGCTTGGAATAGTCAACGAAGAAGCTGCCGAAGCTGGGAGGCGCGCGGGTTTGATTGTCGTCATGGACAGGTGTTTGATGATTGAGTACAACCGTTCAGCTCAGAGAAAACGATAAAGCAGAAGGCGACAGGCGGCGACAGATTATTGATCTGTTCTCTGGCTTGTTCGAGATACAACAGCTTCGGCATTACACGTCAATGGAGGGCGACGGGCATGTTCAATTCTTCTACACGGCGCTCATGAAGAAGAAGCCTACGCCTACATGATTTCTTCCAGAGCCTTCTGAATCTCCATGTAGTTCGGCTCGACCGCTGGGTTGTCTGAAACCCAAACGTACCTTACGATTCCCTTCGGGTCTAAGATGAAGATTGAGCGTTTCGCAGCCGTGTAGCCGTTGAGTCCGGCAAAGTTAGACAGTTCCAACCCGTAGGTTTTGATGACTTCACGTTTGTAGTCGCTTAGAATTGGAAAAGGCAGCCTGTTTTTTTCCGCGAAAGCCTTGTTGCTGAACGGGTCGCTTACGCTTATTCCAATGACCTGCGCCTTCAAATCGATGAACCTAGACATTGAATCGCGGAACTCACACATCTCCATTGTGCATGTTGCAGTAAACGCGCCTGGAAAGAACGCTAAAACGATTTTTTGCCCGATGAACTCTTTCAGGCTTCTCTGTTTCTTTTCTGTGTCAGGCAAAGTGAAATCTGGTGCCTTGTCTCCAACTTTAACCGTGGTTGTCATAAGACCAAGTCCTAACTTTAGGAAATGTGAAGGTGTATAAATGCGTGCTGTTTTTTAGCCGAAGGTAAAGGCGCAGGGGCAAATCTTGTTTAGGACGCAGGCTTCGCATTTGGGTTTTCTTGCGATGCAAACTTGTCTTCCGTGGAGAATCAGCAGGTCGGTGAGTTTCATCCATTTCTCTTTCGGGGTGATTTGCATGAGGTCCTGCTCTATTTTCGCGGCGTCTTCATTCTCGGTTAACCCGAGTCGCTGTGAAAGCCTGTGGACATGGGTGTCGACGGCTACGCCAGCGATGATTCCGTAAGAGTTGTTTAATACTATGTTTGCGGTTTTTCTCGCCACGCCAGGCAACTCCAAAAGCTCATCCATGGTTTTTGGCACATGAGAACGGTACTTCTCAACGAGCATTCGGCAGCATTTCTGCAGGTTTCTGGCTTTGTTATGGTAGAACCCTGTTGAATGAATGTCCTGCTCCAGCTCCTTTATGTCAGCGTTTGCGTAGTCTTCAGGCGTCTTGTACTTGTTGAACAAGCTTTTGGTGACAATGTTGACTCTCACATCTGTCGTTTGCGCTGAAAGCATGGTGGCGACAAGCATCTCCAGCGGGTTGGAGTAGTTCAGGGCGGTTTTTGCGTCGGGGTACTGCTTTTCAAGCAGCTCAATGATTTTTGCCACGCGCTGTTTCGGTTCAAGGTAAATTTCTGGTCTCTTCATTATGATGCCTCTAAGTAACATAAGCAACTTGCATAATTGGATTAGGAAGAGGCGGGAATAAAAGATTTTTGACCCCTAACGTCTCTGCCATTTTAACAATTGTTTAGTAAATTGCAGGTTAACCTTCAAATTTGCTAAGTTTAAACTTTCCATCAGCGGCGAAATGTTTATATAATTTTCAATAATCTGAAAATATGTTAAATTAATGTAGAGTGGCATTCATGGTTAACCCGACAAGAATAACGGTGGCGTTCGATAAAACAACAGCCGACCTGCTGGAAAAAATAAGCACCGAGTCAGAAGTCTCACAGAGCGAAGTCATGCGGCGCGCCCTCAAATTCTACAACGAAAACAAGGCGCTTGAAGACCCGGCGGTCAAAAAGAAAATCCACGGCTACATGGACATGCTGCTCGGCGGCGAGCACGTGATTTTAGACGTTGACCACTGGCTCATGTTTCTTAGCCTGATTGCTTCTTCGCCTGAAAAGGACAAGTTCTGGAGCGCTCATAAGGAGCTAGCCCGTGCTCATTGGGAGCAGCTTAGGACAAAGGTTCGTTCGCCGGAAGAAATGCTTGCGCGGCTTGAGGTCTGCAACTTTTATCGGCTGACAAGGAACGCTCCAAACGACTATACGCTTGTGTTGGTTTCGGAGATGTCCAAAGACTTCATCAGGGTCTTCCTCGAAGAGTACTTTTCAGCCATGGGCGTCAAAGCCGAGATAAAAGAGAACCTGACTAAGCTTAGGGTCACCATTAAACCGTCCTCGCCAAGAATCTAAGACGCCTCCTGGCACAGAAACTTTTAACCTTCCAACTTTACTATGCAATACCTCCAGGTGAGAGAGTTGAGTTTAAAACTGAAAGTTGACGGAAAAGAAATACCCCTGAACGAGTTTGTGGAAAAAATCTTGAGCGGAACAATAATGGGCGCGGTCACTTCGCTGCGCGGAATAAAAGACGACTGGAAAAAAATTGAGATAGAAATCCAAAAACAGCCTTAGCCGTTGAACTCCACTGAACTCTCTATTTCAGCAAACATTTCTCTTTTCGCCTTGCACACAGGGCAAACGTACGGCGGATCCTCCCTGAACACCACATAACCGCACTGCTTGCAGTACCAAAGCTTCTTTTTAACCGTCGACTCAGCTTTAGCCGTTGTCGGCTGTTTTTCCTGTGTTCCTCCCGCTGGCGTGGATTTGGCTGCTGCTTCGCCTCCGTAAGCTCTTGCCTGCTTGTCCAGTGGTCGCCGCTCTGGGACTTCAGGCAGGTTTTGGCTTTCGTAAACTTTCTTGTTCACGTAGAGTCGGCAGTAGCAGGAGCCGTACTGGGCGACGTCTGGGTCACGGTAGTCGCAAGGGCAAATTATGTCGCGGTCGAATTCGAAGTTGCCCGAGGTGAGCCTGCATGGGCACAGCGGGTACCCGTATCGGTCCTCATTCGTCTTTAGCCCTTCAAGGAATCCCTGCAGAAGATCCTGTTGAGGAGTAAGGTAGTAACCGTAGGTTTTAGCGTCGGCTTCGGCTCTTCTGCGGACCTCCTCAAGGGTAATCAAATTTCAAGTGACTCCTTAAGTTGGTCTTTGCGGAACCCGGTGATTACGACCTTGTCGTCGACGATTGTTGTGGGGTAGCTGAGCATGCCGCCTTTGCTTGTGATGGTGTCGCGGATTTTCTGCTTGTCTTCCTCTGCGCATAGGTCCACGTCGACGTATTCGTATTCTATGTTGTTGTCGATTAGGTACTGTTTTGTTAGTTTGCACCATACACATGTGCTTAGGGCGTAGACGAAAACCTTGTGTTTATTGTTTTTACCTGCAACTTTGGAAATGTTCATGATAAAACAACTCTGCTATAGACAGTTGCTTGCGGGATAATATAACTTTTTACATTTCCAAAAAACGGGGTTTTTGGTTATGCTGGATTGAGGTTGCCGAAGGCGTTCTGAACTACCTCGGTCATGGATGGGTGAATATGCATAGCTTGGGCGATTGGCGCGAAGCTTCCAGTTTCAGAAACCATCGCGTTAACGATTTCTTGGATCAGCATCGAAGCTTCTGGACCGATGATGTGCCCGCCGAGGATTTTGCCCGTTTCAGCCTCAACAATCACCTTGACGAAGCCTTCAGGAAAACCCATAGCGGCGCCCATGGCTGTATCCTTGTAGAGAGCGGTTCCAACGAGAATTTTGTGCTGTTGTTTGGCTTCTGCTTCTTTTAAGCCGACGGAGGCAACCTGCGGGTGCGTGAAGACTGCGTGGGGTGCGGCTGAGAAATCCATCGGAACCTTGTGGCCGTGGGACGCATTGTGCCAAACTGTTCCTGCTTCGTAGTTGGCTACGTGCTTGAACATTTGTTTGCCTATGGCGTCGCCGAAAGCCCAAATGTTCTTCTTGCTGGTTTCAAGGAACTCGTTTACTTTTATGAAGTTGCGCTCGTCAAGTTGCACCCCAGTTTTTTGTGGTTTCAAAACGTCCGCGTTGGAGGTTCTGCCAGTGGCAATCATCACTGCTTCAGCGCTGAACTCCCTTCGGCTTTCATCATGGCGGTTTCTTGCAACAAGCGTCTTGGTTTGGCCTTCCTGGCTGGCTTCCAAAACCTCAAATCCCGTGTAGATCTCCATGCGTTGCTGCGATTCCTTCTTCAACAGCTCGCTGATTTCTGGTTCCTCGTCGGGCAAGACGTGGTCGGGTCGCTGCAGTATGGTTGTTTTTGTGCCGATGCCTGAGAAGAAGTGTCCGTACTCCATGCCCACGTAGCCTCCGCCAACGATCAAGATGCTTTTAGGCGCCGCTTGAAGCTGCAAAACCGTGTCGCTTGTCAAGTAAGCTATCTTGTCTATGCCTTTGATCGGCGGCACCTCGGTGCGTGCGCCTGACGCGATGAAGATGGTTGGGGCGGTGATCGTGTGCGCGCCGACCTGCATGGTGTAGTCGGAGATGAACTCGCCTGTTTCCTTAAACCAGACCAGACTAGACGTGGCTTCCACCGCCAACGCCTGATGCCCCGAGTCCTCGTTAACAAGCTCATGCATCCTAGTCAAGATGTTGCTAAAATCCACCGAGTCCACGGTTGCATGCACGCCTAGTTTTCCCGCCGAGTTGATGGCGGCGATTACATCTGACGGGTAAATCAGCATTTTAGAGGGAATGCAACCCACGTTTATGCATGTCCCCCCCATTTTTCCATGCTCAACCAGCGCAACCCTTAACCCTTGGTCAACGGCGGCTGAGGCAACCAGCATTCCTGATCCTGAACCGATAACGATAACGTCAAAGCGCTCCATAAGCAAACCTCGCATCAATAAGAATGGCTTGCTTGTGCAAAATAAACCTTTTAGGCTGCTGCGGGCTGCGACATGTAAATTAAAGTGCCGTCGGGCTCAAAATCGCAAATCAACGTGCTTTGACCCTGATAGCTGCCGACGATCTGAACCGTTATGCCCTCATAACTCATGTAAATCCTGTCCTCAACGGTCATTGTAAGAGCCAAACCGTCGATTTTGGGCGTTGTGCCTGTTCTGTTCTGGGCTAACTGTAAAGCAAGGTTGTAAAAAGATTGTAGCCCTTTGGCGTCGATTTCGCCGAATTCCTGCTGTGAAGACGACTGCACGTAAGGTAGCGACAGGAGTTGGCTGCTGTACGTTGCGACCTCAACGTGGTACTGGCTTCCCGCAGTCGGCGCCATAAACGCCAGATACGTGTTTGAGCCTTCACCGTAAAAATCCACCTCAACCCACTCTGGAAACGACGAGGAGTCAAGCGTGATCGACTCAGGAATCGTTTTCCCATGCTCTGCCGTAAGCAAAGCGTACGTTGAGCTTTTTTCTATCCCTTGAATCAGTTGGGTTAATGAAAGATTGAGTATGGAGGTGTAGCCTGCCGTTCCGCCTGCTTGAGCCACGTTGGTTGATGGGTAACCGGCATTCAAAAGCAGGAAGCTTTCAAAAGAGCCAAAGACTATGGCAAAAATCAGAGTCGCAATGACTACGTACTTGAATATTCTTTTGACGCGACCGTGAGCAACCAGCCAGAATGCTCCCGGAATCAGTATGGCTACGATGGCGGCGATTTTCACCCAAGAATAAGTGAGAAGCAGTATGGAACAGAACAGTCCTGCAGCCGTCAGCAACGCGATTATTATGTTCTGGATGATTGCTTTTACGTCAACCGACATGCAGGTGCACCTGCCCATGAGTGTTTGAAAGAGGTATATAATCCAACGTTTTTGTACAAAGGCGCAAAATAATTGTACACGCTAAAAAGGCCTTTGCGTGACTATTCGCAGGCACTCGTAGACCATGACCACGATGACTGAAATCCCGAGCAGAACTGCAAACCCACTGGCAAGGTTAAACGTGAGGCTTCCTTCAATCCATGCAACGGCAAGGTAGCATGCTAGCATGGCGGAGAACAGGACCGTGTAGAAAACGTACCTTGGCAAAAGCAGCGACCCGAACTTTACAACTTGGGAAAGAGCGCCTACCTTTACCTCCCGGGCTAAAACGTACCCGCCTGAAGCCTTGTGGACCAACCCCAGATTCTCAAGTTTCTCAAGGTGATAAGCCGCCAAAGTCGGGCTTGAAAACTCCAGCTTCTTCTGGACCTCCCTGACTCCCATCGGGCCTTGGTTTTCGACCAAGAGCAGGTAAACCCGCAACGTGTTGCCTTTCAGCTCGCTGAAAACCTTTAGGTCATCTTGTTTTTCCGCGTTTAAGCTTGCCATCTTAACGATAGTTTTAGCTTTCGTGGTAGTTTTCCTTTTCTGTTTCGTTGCTTGAAAGCTGACGGGTTGTTGATGCGTAAAGCTTAAAAGTGATGTTAGAAATATCTAACGTTAGAAATACTTAACATCAAAGCGGAGACCCAGCATGACTAAAAAAAGCAACCAAATAAACCAAATCCCCACAAACCTTCCAAGACCGAACTCTTACGGAAGATTCAGCGGGCGAAGATGGACACTCGGCTTCTACGGCTTCTCAGGATTCATCGGCTTCGAAGCGTTCAGAGCGTTTTCCAGCCACAATCCATTATACCTGTTTCTGTTCGGGTTCTTTGTCTTCTTTGGGCTTTTCCACTACTTCAAAGACGAGCTCAAGTACCTCAGCGTCTTGGGCGTTGCAGGCTTACTCGCTCCAGCGCTATGGGCTCTCGGGCTAATTAAACTCTAACAAATGAGGCGTTGCCATTGGCGATAAAAATTAACGAACGACTCCTCGGCTTCTTTGGATTCGCAGGCTTCGTCGGGTTCCTGCCCGGCAACTCGGTTTACTACATATTTTTCTTGATGTTTTTCTTCTTCGCGTTTGCCAGGCCCAAAACCAAGGAAGGAACCGTACTAAGCGATGAAAGATGGGCTTCCAACGTCACCAAATCAAGCCGCAACGCATTCTTCGTGCTGCTGATCCCCCTAATGTTGGTCATATCCATTTTCAGAAACGCAAGCTTCTTCACTTTGGCCGTGGAATTGATTCCTGTCGCAACACTGTTGAGCTTCGTCGGTTTCTTTGTGTACTATGACTGGAGAGGAGACTAGCCATACCGCTTAAGACAAGGATGAAAGAGCTGAGGGAAGAGCATCATTTGACGCAGGAGCAGCTTGCGCACAAGGTAGGGGTGAGGCGGGAGACGATTCTTTTCTTGGAAAAGGGCAAATACAACCCCTCACTGAAACTGGCTTATGATATTGCAAAAGCGTTAGATTCTAAGATAGAGGCTGTTTTCATCTTTGAAGAGTAAGCCCTCCTGTGCCGCTCTGAAAAGCTTTTATCATAGTTAGCGGTGAGTTGTTTTGAGGATTATCATGGCAAAAAAAGCAAAACCAGCCAAACCAACAAAAGCAGAAGAGGAGAAGAAAAAGAAAGCCTACTACGCCAAAAAAGAGAAAAAAGCCAAAGAAGTCAAAAAGTAGGCTTTTCGCTCAGGAATTTTGGCAGGCACCGCGGGTCGTGGACGGCGTCGAAGCTTTCAAGTTCCCGCTTGGTTAGTGGTAACACAATTCTCGACACTAAGCCGTTCAGGCTGTAGGGCAAGCGTATTAGGCGCATTTCGCCCGAGGTCACCCACTCGTCAATGTGAAAGCCAGCGCCTTTCACTTGCTGCGCGAGACCAAGCCTTTCTCTGCTGCTTAAAGTGCAGGCTTTTTTGTCTAAAACGTGAAGGTGAAAGCCCCTGCCAGAATAAACAGCCCTCACCTCAGAAAAGCGCTCAGCAAGAAACTCGTAAAGACCCACGGCTTCCCGCTTAACCATCTCAAGCTCCAACTCGCAGAAGCTTAACCCTTGATTGCGCTTCATCTTGTCGGCGAGGCTGCCGTGGATTGGGCAGGTGATGTTTTCTGGGTCAAGGTCAAACGCGAGCTCCTGCCCCGTTTTGGCTCCGCTTTGGTCGTAGACGTTTCGGTCATAGTAAACGGCTTCAGGCAGAAACTCGATGATTTGCCGCCTAACATCTTGCAGGTCCGTGTAGTCGTCGATTATTATCGTTGTTGAGGCGTCTTCTTTGTACTTTTCAGGGTAAATTTTTGTGTGTCTACCGATAATCACTGCAAAGTGCACCTTGCCCTGCCAACCACGCAGCCAGTCAACTACCTTTTGAGCATCGAATTCTTCGCTGTAGAATTCCTTTCTCTCGTCAAGAGTTGAGTACCTCATGCCCTTGGGCAGGAAATATTGAACCATTCAAACCACGGCTCTAAACCAAACGTAAGGTAGGTAGAAACCCTTAATATTATGCGTTCCGTAAATTTTCAGTGGTGAAATTTTTGCCTATCGACCCTGATTTTCAAACAAAACGCCAAGTTGTCGGCGAACATAACGGACACAAAGTTTGGGGACCAGTTGTAGCTCCTGAGAAACTGGGAATCCACGGAACAACGAGCGCCGTAGACTGGGATTCATGCATTGGAGACGGCGTATGCATCGACGTCTGCCCCGTTTCTCTGTACGAGTGGGCTGAATCTCCTGGGCACCCGCTTTCAGAACGCAAATCTGACCCCGTAAAAGAAAACGACTGCATCCAGTGCCTTGCCTGTGAAATGCAGTGTCCCGCTCAAGCGATAAAGATAACTCCGCATTGAGCGGCGCCCGTTTTTATTTTTTTTTGGAAAAAGTGGCAAGTGTTATATTAGCAGACGCTCCAAATAGCTGCTTAGTGCATCACCTATGAGTCCCGAACAAAACGGCAAAGTCATTACGGTTCTTCCCTCTGACGCTTCAGCAAAAACCACGGATGTTGTTGAAGAAATAATCTCCTGCATAATGGAATCTGGAGAAGTTGACGTTGTGGGAGTGAACGACGGGATTTTTCTGGCTTGTTCAGCCGTGAACATGGCGTCAGAAATCGCTAAAGTCTATGTTGAAGACATATTCATCGGGAACCTGGAGTCGCCAGCGCTGGGCAAAGCATCCGCCATTTCCGTGCATCTGGGGCAAAAGCAAATTGGGGATTACGCACAAGCAGCAGAACAAGAGGAAAAGGGCTTTGAAGACGTCGAGGAACAAACCGTCAGCGTAAGCAGGGCGGCAAGTATGGAGCGGCTTCTCACGATAAGCCTTCTGCGGCTTGCAAAATTTGAAAAAATCAGGATAGTCGCCGCGGGCAGCTCGATTAACGACGCTGTTTCACTAGCGATGAGAATTACCGCGGGGCAGATTTCTAAGGAGCAGGTGGGAACCAAACTTGTTCACCTGTATTCAATAAAGATGAGAAATGACCCGACAAAAAGCATAGCCGCAGTGTCCATCTACCTTCAAAAAGGGTTATCCTCGGTCCTTAGTAAACGGCAAAGGGACCTGCTTAAAAGCTTGGAAAGCGGAAACTGAAACGTTTCTTAAACTCGGGTTAAGAAATGGTAGAAAAAAGATTGGTTGTTTTAAGGTTTTATTTTTGGAGGCTTAGGGTTTTGCTTATGCGGTCCCAGTTGACGACGTTCCAGAAGGCTTCGATGTATTTGGCGCGCTCGTTCTTGTAGTCAACGTAGTACGCGTGTTCCCAAACGTCCAGGACCATTAGGATTTTGAATGATGGGTAAACGTTGACGTTGTGCTTCTCAATCTGCATTATCAGCGGTCTCTCTATGCATGGGTGAACAGCTAAGGCAGCCCAACCTGAACCTTCCGTGGTTGCCGCGGCTTTCGTGAATTCTTTCTTGAACTGTTCGAAACTTCCATATTCCTTGTTGATTGCATCGGCTAAGGCTCCGCCAGGTTGTCCTCCGCCGCCTTTGCCTGCGGGCGCCATGTTTTCCCAAAAGATCGAGTGCAAGAGGTGTCCGCCGACGTTGAAGGATAAGTCTTTCATGACGGCTTTCATGTCGACTTCGGCGTTTTCTTTTCGTGCCTTGTCAAGTTTTTCGAAGTCCGCGTTTGCGCCGTTCACGTAGGCTTGGTGGTGCTTGTCATGGTGGAGTTTTAGCTGCGTCTCGGAAATGTAGGGTTCAAGGGCATTGTAGTCGTAGGGCAGTTTTGGTAGACTAAACGATTTTACTTTCTCCATAAAATTCACCAAAAACTGAAACAAACCTAAGGGAAAAACAACTAATATACTTTGCCTTAAAAGGATACTGTTAAGTGATTTGCCCTGACGAAATAGGGAAAAAGAGACAAAAAGAAAAATAGCTATCTAAAACAAAACTCCCGACTGATCAAGGGAGTTTTTTCTTTAACCATAATCATTTTTCGTCTTAGAGTTTCATTGCCGAAATAGTGCTTGCCATCGTGTTTGATTGCATCTACTTCCTTAAGCTGATCTAAAATTAGTTCTGTAGTCATCTTACTAATTTTCTGTCCATAGAATCTTTTGTACTGGTTTTGCATTGACTCTACCGTTCGGTAAACTGGTTTATTCGTCTCGATCTCAGGGAGATAAACGCAATTATCAAAGTGTACTGTGCGTTCAAAAATTGTTAACTTGAAAACATCTCTTAAAGTCGTATATCTATCTCTTATGAGTGCAGCTATAACTCGGTTCCTGTATATTTCCCTATTACAGGGTCGTTCTTTAGCCTGTTTCTCATCTCTGAGGAATAGTGATAATGGTCCCTCTTCATAACCTTTGTAAACTCTGCGAACAATCTTGAGCCCCTCTAGCAATTCCAGATACAACTTAAGCTTGTTTCTCCGTTCAATAATTGGTTCTGCTTTGACTTCCACATCATCCACAAAGTGGTATTTCCACAAAGCTCCAAGGATAGAATCAACTGGCTCGAAAAAGTGTTCAAAGCGAGTTATCCGAGCGAGGTTGTTGGCGGATTCTGAAATAACAATTTGCTCAGCTCTTCTTTTCCACGCTTCAAAGAATGAGTCAATGTTTTTTATGCAATCAATTCTTGCTGTTGTCTTGTCTTGGATAATCTTAAAGTCCTTTCCAACCGCTATGCAACCAAGGTGATCCATCTTTAATAGACAAACTGACCGCTCATTCGGTAGTTTGTCATCTTTGATTGTAAAAGGATAGTCAGAACGTAGATTCGATAGATAACAGTTTTCACTTTCGTCAAAGACTGGCTCATCAACCAAGATTAGATGACCGTAGTGTGAGAAGGCATATCTTTGCACTACTTGGTCAGCCATTGTCACTCTTGGTCATCCTCCATTTGGTCTTGCTTGTTGTAATCTCCGATAGTTGTCTGTTGTTGCTTAGATATTAAAAGCTTTATCAACCTATTTTTCCATCCCCACATACTCATAAAAACACCAACTTCTAAGGCTTTAACCGCATGTTTCTCGTCTTCATCAGGGTCATGATACCAAATCCGATTTGGCACAAAGTCAACAATGATTACCGCATGAACCAACTCATCTGGCGGTTCCCTTGTGTTTATCAGTGCTATCACTGGTCTGTTTTCCTTAAGCTCATTTGTTATATCATTAAATTCGGCACCAAATTGAGTTTGGAATTTCATCGGTGGCTTGGTTCTTCTTAGAAGTTCATTGACCTTCTCTGCATACTCTGGGACAACACCATCTCTGTCTATTCTTGTAATTCTAGCGATTTTCTTAATCGACAAAACAGGGCAGTCAACACCAAGAGTTTGTCTCGCATATTCTATAACCATTTTCTGGCAAGTAGGAACACAGTGATGGTCAGTGGCTTGTCCGAAATGTGGGACTTCGAGCACGATTAAGGTTTGCCCCCTCTCGGTTTAGCGGCAATAACTGATAGATTTAATTGAGTTTGGTTATAAGGTTTGGCTATCGGGGGTAATCACGGAAGTTGCAAGGTTTCGGTCATGACAAATCACTTAACAGTATCCCTTAACAGAAATTTGGGCTAAATCCGTTTAGCTTATAACCTTAATGTGGTTTAGTATTCTGCGGTGATTTTGATATGACTAAAACCGATGAGAACCTAAAAGATGCCTTCGCAGGCGAATCCCAAGCTAACCGAATGTATCTGGCTTTTGCTAAGAAGGCAGACGAGGAAGGCTTTCCCCAGATTGCTAAACTTTTCAGGGCGGCAGCTGAGGCGGAAACGGTGCACGCGCTCAACCACTTCCAAGTGATGGGGCACGTGAAATCAACCAGCGACAACCTTAGCACAGCCATCAGCGGCGAAACGTATGAGTTCAAGAAAATGTACCCTGAGTTTATCGCTGAAGCTATGAAAGCTGGAAACAAAAAAGCCCAAGTCAGCTTCGAATACGCGAACAAAGTTGAGGAAATCCACGCGGGCATGTACCAGAAAGCTCTTGACGCTTTGAAGAACAAAAAGGAGCCAGCGAAAGCGGATTACTGGGTGTGCCCCGTCTGCGGAAACACGTTTGAAGGCAGCGCGCCTGACAAGTGCCCGATCTGCGGCACGCCGAAAGCAAAATTCAAGTTGATACAATAGGCGCTGTCACCCCAATTTTGTTTTTATTTTTTCTATTTTTCCGAAAGCAGATGCAAAAGGGAAGGAAAGGGCTAAGCTTTGATTTTCTGAGCTATTTGCTGCCCGAAATCAAAACATTTCTTCAAGTCTTCCGCGTCAGGAACATACTTTACCTCAACGGTTGGCTCGTAAACTTCGAAGCCTACTTTCTTCGCCATTTCAACCATGCCTCTGACTGCGCCGCCGCCCCATCCGTAGGAGCCGAAGAACGCCCACAGTTTGCCTCTAGGCTTCAGCCCCGTTACGTAAGTCAAGAAAGAACCCAGCGTCGAAAACATGCCACTGTTAAGCGTCGGGGAACCCACAATGACTGCTTTGGCGTCGAGTATTTCCGTTACGACGTCGGTGCTGTCCGTTGCCCGCAGCTTTAGAACTTTAACTTCTACGCCCTCGCTGGCTACCCCTTCTTCTATGGCTCGCGCCATCTTGTCCGTGCTTCCCCACATCGTATCAAAAACAATTATGACCTTCTGCACAGAGGTGAACGCGCTCCACTGCAAGTAGGCGTTGATGATTTTGGATGGGTTTTTCCGCCAAATCACGCCGTGGTCAGGCGCGATAATTTCGATGGGGATGCCCATCTGAACGACCTCCTGGATTTTTCGGGTGATGAGTGGCGCAAAGGGCGTCAAGATGTTCGCGTAGTAAGTTTTTGCTTCCTCCATGAGCTCCTGCTGGTCAACTTCGTCGTCGAAGCGTTCCGAGGTTGCGTAGTGCTCGCCGAAAGCGTCGTTTGAAAACAGGATTTTGTCTTCCACGAGGTAAGTGAACATGCTGTCTGGCCAATGCAGCATTGGTGTTTCAAGGAAACGCAGCGTGTGCTTGCCCAGTTTAAGCTCGTCGCCTGTCTTGACGACTTCAACCCTGCTGAACTCCTCGCCGTAATGCTCAATAAGCGCGTCTTTTCCTCTTTGGCACGCGATTATCTTGGCGTTCTTCGCCAGCTTCGCGATTTCGGGGAAGCTGCCTGAATGATCCATCTCCACATGGTTAACGACGATGTAATCGATTTTTTCAAAGCTTGTCAACTCCGTAATGTTCCGCGCCAGCTCTTCGGCGAAATTGTATTTCACCGTATCAATGAGGGCTGTTTTCTCGTCTCTTATCAGGTACGCGTTGTAGCTGGTGCCTCGACGGGTGACGTAACCGTGAAAGTCCCGTAAGTTCCAGTCGATAACTCCAACCCAGTTTACGCCTTCTTTCAAAACGACGTTTGACATGATTCATCTACTCCTTTATCACGTTTAACTTGTAATTTACTTTAACTCCTGCCTTCCCAAAAAGTATTCCGACAGGGCACGTTTCAAGCGCCAACCTGTGAAGCCGCTCAACCCTATCCTTCGGCGCGTCAATCTTGAGGCTAATGTCAAAGGTTTCCTCGCTGACAGTCCCAGTTTCATCCGACTTCACGGCTTCCACCTTGACTTTGGCTCCTATCAATGCCATATGCATCTTCTTAGCCACCAATGCAAGAATTGTGACGTAGCAGCCCGCGTGGCTCATAACGCAAAGTTCAAGGGAAGAAGCTCCCAGCCCCGTTCCCAAGTCAGGGGCAAGATCCACCACGTAACTGTGGGACTCGCCGTCGTCGAGCAGGATTTGGAAGCCCTCAATCAATTTGGCGTTTGCATGCATTTTCGTTGTCAAATTTCACATCTCCATTTTGAGAACGCAAAAATCAAGGTTTGATAGTTCGCGATTGTTTATATGGCTTTTGTTCAGCCCGTAAATCGAGCCCCGCCCGTAACCGACAATGCCGCCTGCATATGGTTCAATATGGAAAGTCGCATCAGTCAAGGAAATACCGTAATTTACCGCGAATGCACTTCTCGCATACACTTTGAAGTATCGCTCTATCGTGTTGATGTCTTATTCGACAATTACCACGTCTATAGAAAATAAAGATTTTTTTCCCACTGGAGCGTCTTGGGGGCATTCATCTTTATGCGCATGAAAGGCATCTGCAGCCCAAGAGAAATGACGCGGCTGGAAAAAGAAGCAAAAAGCCGTAAACCCGCTGTTTGCTCGGTTCAAATTGCTCTATGTTTGATTCTTTTTTATTCGCTTTTCTGTCCCCTTTTTTCCTTTCATAAATGAAACTAAATGTCTTTGCCAAGAAGCAAGGTTAGCCATGATTCCTCCATCACACGGCTCCTAGCAAGCGGCAGCCAGCCTAACCGTTTTTTTGGGCTTTGTTTTTGGTTTGGGGTTTGAAGGTTGCTGTGGGTTGCGACTTTCGGGATGGGCGCTTTGCGACTTTCAATGTTGAGTGCATGTTGAAGTTATTGTCGGTTATGGGCGTTTCGGTTTGGCGGCGTGTTTGTTTTCGTGGTGTTTAGCGGATGGCGAAGGATGAGCGTGGGGCGGCAGGTTATTTTTTGAAATTAGTTTTTGGCGCTTGCTTTTTCCGTTGTTTAGGCGCTGTTGCCGCGTGGAGGGGAGATTCTTCGTGCGATAAGTCTGTATTGGCGTCGCAGTGTAATGATGAAGGGCACGGACATCCCCATTGGCCGGCACATGGAGGCGCGGTTGATAGTAAAACTTAACCCTCTCTCTTTGAACTAACTACAACCAGCTACAATCACAATCACACAGTCACACACACAATGGAGGCGAGACACGCACGAGGAGGGGCGCACAAGGAGGGAGGAGCGCCCACAGGTTGGGCTAATCTTTTTCTAATAGTTTGCAATTCTAAGCCGCTATGTCGGTCCATAGAGGTATTGATATTTGCGGCATGTGGAAGAAGGAAATCGCTAAAATCTTATATAGCAGTAGATTATACTCAATTTTTTGATGGCAAGCAATCAATCAAAATATACGCAACTTCACAGGTTAAGAAAAAAAAATCTAACTATCGGAGCTGCAGTATACTTTTTGGTTCTCACTTTTGCCCTGTTCTCATCTAACGGCAAAGTAGATAGTTTCCCGGTATATGTTGTAAAGAGCATAGCTCTGCTACTCACTTGGCCTTTAGTTTTTGGCGTCGGCTTCACTTATTTGAAAAGAAAGTTAAAGCTAACATATCGAGAAGTATTTTGGAAATAAGCTCTCTTAGCGAAAACTAAAATCAATTAAGGGCAGTCAGTTGGCTAAAAACAAAAACCGCAGTCCACAAACGATCAAAAACTTCTAAATCAAGAATGCCGCCCGCTCCAAAAGTCGCAACTTAAAAAAACAAGAGAACACGCCTAAATCGGACACAAAAATCCCTAAAAAACCGTCAAATCCAAAAAAGACCCGCACGAAAACAATCCCATGTATGCCTGCTCAAAAAATCAAGAATCGTTATATGCCTGTGCATCCAGTTTAATATTGGAATTCGACGGAGGTTTTGGAGGCTTAGGTTTTGAGTTTAATCCCAGACGACAAGAAAGAGCTGCTTAAAGCCGATTTCAAGGAGAAGCTGGTTGACCCAGTCAAAATCGTCATGTTCACTCAGGAGATTGAATGCCAATACTGCTCTCAAACAAGAACGCTGGTTCAGGAGTTGGTGCCTCTCAGCGACAAGATAACTTTGGAGGTTCTTGATTTTGTCGCCGACGCCGCCAAAGCCAAGGAATACGGAATTGACAAGATTCCCGCGTTAGCTATCATCGGCAAGAAAGATTACGGCGTGAGAATCTACGGCATCCCCTACGGATACGAGCTGCAAACGCTGATAGAGGCAATCTTCATCGTTTCCAAAGGGACAACTGACCTTTCTGAAAACACCAAGTCAATTCTGAAGGAAGTTAAAAACCCAGTTCACATCCAAGTCTTCGTAAGCCTGACCTGCCCTCACTGCCCCGCAGCCGCCGCGGTTGCGCACAAGTTAGCCGTCGAAAGCGACCTGGTAAAGGCTGACGTCATCGACAGCGGCGAGTTTCCCGATTTAGCCCTGAAGTACAACGTGATCGGCGTGCCCAAAGTCATAATTAACGAGAAAATAGAGTTCACAGGAGCGTTCAACGAAGATTTGTTCGCTGAGCATGTCCTGCTGGGCGCCTTCTAAAACGGGAGCAGAGCACAGAGTGAGCAAAAAAGACAGCGGGGAACCTTTAGCCTTAGTGTTTGTTTACAGCAAAGACTTCATGGAACGGGTGATCCGCAACCTAATCAACGACCCCTGCTTCTGCCAGTCATGCGGTCTCTACTGTGAATCATGCAAATACAACGTTTACAGCTTCGTGAGGAACGTCAGAGCAGCCATCCAACTGCCCAGCCCATCTGAGCTGCCCGCGTTCATCGACAACCCTGAAGATTTCATGCCTAAAAAGCTCCCTAAAGCCGACGTCTGCTTAGCCTCAGGACTGCAGAAGGATTTGCTGTTGGAGTTACCTAACCAGCTTAAGAAGGCGGGGATAAAAGCGTTGATTGCCCCCATCGAAGACTGGACTGAAGTCCCCGTCGGCGTACGCAAACAAGTTGAAACTCGCTGCAACGAACTGGGGCTTGAATGCGCTTTTCCCAAGCCGTTTTGCACTCTTGAGCCTGAGGCAGATAAGCCCACGATTGCCCGTTTCATTGAAGAGACAAAGGTGGGGCGGCCGCTGCTTGAAATCACGCTTTCAATGGTGGATAAGAAAGAGGTCATCGAATGCGTGGTTGTCAGGCGCAGCGCTCCGTGCGGGTCCACGTGGTACATAGCCCGTAAACTTGCGGGTGTTCCGACGAAAAAAGAAGAGCTCTACGACGCTATCTCCAAAGCCCATCACAGCTACCCGTGCACCGCAACTATGGAGACGGATCCAGAAACCAAAGAGCCCATCCTGCACATCGGCGGCTTCACGATAAGGGAAGAAGTGGAGAAAGCCATCGAAAAAGAGCGCGCGAGAATCAAAAAAGAAAACGAAAAACTAAACGCGTAACTTTGAAGTTTTAGCGGTTACTCATAGCAGCCACATCGAGCACTTTTTTTATGCGCCTGCGTATTTTGCAGGGTTCTTGTCAAACGTTGCCTTGCAGGAGGCTGCACAGAAATAGAAGGTTTTGCCCTTATAGTCGGATTTAAACTTGGCTTTTTTCTCGTCAACCATCATTCCACAGATCGGATCCTTAGCCATAAAACATTCACCTCCAAACGCCTACGCTAGTCATTAATTTTCTTGGATTTAAATTTAGCCAGCTTCAGCAGAGCCGAGTTGCTGACAACGGTTAAGCTGCTTATCGCCATGGCTCCAGCAGCGTACATCGGGTTAAGCAAGCCCGCAGCGGCAACCGGGATCATAACTGAGTTGTAAGCAAACGCCCAGAACAGGTTAGTGTCGATTTTGCGCATGGTTTTCTTGCTGAGTTCGATGCCTAAGGCTACATCGCGTAGGTCGTCTCTTATGAGCACTATGCCGCCTGTCTCTTTAGCTATGTCGGTTCCGCTGCCGATGGCGATGCCGATGTCGGCTGTCGCAAGCGCTGGAGCATCGTTTATTCCGTCGCCGACCATGGCCACGACTTTGCCTTCACCCTGCAGCCTCTTTATGACATCGACTTTTTGCCAAGGCAGAACGCTGGCGAAAACCTGAGTTATCCCAAGCTGCTCGGCGACGGCTTTGGCTGTTCGCTCGTTATCTCCAGTTAGCATTGCAACTTCCAAGTTCATGCTCTTGAGCTGCTGTATTGCTTCGGCAGCGCTTTCCTTCGGAGTATCCATCGCAGCAATCAATCCGGCACTCTCACCGTCAACAGCCAGAATCATGACGGTTTTTCCCTGCGCTTCCAAAGCAGTCAGATCATCAGCTGTCGACTCACTGATGGACACGCCTTGTTCCTGCATCAGTATGCGGTTTCCAAGCAGCACCATCTTGGCTCCGACACTGCACTTCACTCCTCTGCCGGGCAATGCCTCGAAACTGTCTGCTTGGTCAACGGTTACTTTGTCGGATTCAGCCTTTGCGAGTATTGCTTCCGCCAGTGGATGCTCAGAACCTTTCTCCGCTGCGCCAGCGTAACGAAGTGCTGTCTGCTCATCGAATCCGCTGTAGGTTTTGATGTCGGTGACTCTTGGCTCTCCCACAGTCAAGGTGCCTGTTTTGTCGAAAACAACAGTCGTCAGCTTTCGCGCCTTCTCAACGTACTCTCCGCTTCGAAGCAGAACGCCGTATTCAGCCCCTTTTCCGACACCTGCCAGAATAGCTGTCGGAGTTGCGATGCCTAAAGCGCACGGGCAAGAGATCAATATCACAGCCAACAGAACCAAGAACGCTGTTGTAAAGTTGCCGCTTGAAACAAACCAGTAGGCAAAGGAAATGGCGGCGGCTGTCAATATGATGGGAACAAACCATTTGACAATACGGTCAGCAAACCTTTGAACTGGAGCGGTCGAAGCCTGTGCTTCTTCGACAAGATGAACAATCTGTGACAGGGCAGTTTCGTCGCTAACACGCGTCGCCTTAATCGTCAACAGCCCCGTCTTGTTTATAGTTGCGCCCACAACTTCGCTTCCGACAGTTTTCTCGACAGGAATGCTCTCGCCAGTGAGCAGTTTCTCATCAACCGACGAGTAGCCCGCCGTCACCGTGCCGTCAATCGGGATTTTTTCGCCAGGCTTCACAATGATTACGTCACCGACCTGCACCTGCTCTATAGGAATGTCGGTTTCTTTTCCTTCCTTGACAACTCTCGCCATCGTCGGTTGAAGTTCGAGCAGTTTTCGTATCGACGCGGCTGAGCGTCTTCGAATTAATTCTTCGATGTATCTTCCCAGCAAAACGAAAGCCAGGATGCCGATGGCGATTTCCATGTAGCCTGAGCCCGGTTGAGAAGCCGTGGGCAAGAGGAACACGTTTATGACTCCGTAGATCCAGCCTGCAAGGACTCCGACAGTGACCAGCACATCCATGTTTATGTTGCGGTTTCGAAGCGACTGGTAAGCGCCCTTGTATATCCTAAAGCCAGCTATCCAGACGATGGGTGTCGAAACAATGAACACCGCTACGTCATAGACCCTGAGCTCCCCGGCAACGTCAAAATACATTATCGCCGTGATGAGGCCGAAGAGAGTAATCACTTTCAGGGCAAGGGCTGCCACGGCGCCAGTTAAGGTGAAGGCAACCCGGCGCTGCATCGCTTTCAGCTCACGCTCTGGAGCCGTGTAGACGTCGAGGCACTGTTGGCTGCAGAAGTAGTATGTTCGGTCGCCTATTTTGGCGCTGAGGGCTGTTTCCGTGTCAACATCCATGCCGCATACAGGGTCTCGTACGGTAACCATGACTTGTTCCTTCATGTTTTGATGCTTGAAAGCAGCCTATAAATGTGTCTGAAAAAGACATATTTTTGCCCCGTGAAAGCAAAAGAAAAAAACAGGCTCTAAAGAGTCACAATCCAAACTATCCTTTATGGTGATCGAATTTTTTGTTTACGCGCTGAACAAGCTGCCCTGCAACTAGGCCTGGCTTATTCTACCCGTTTTATTATATGGTACCCAAACTGGGTCTTAACAGGATCAGAAGTCTGGCCTTTCTCAAGCGCGAAAGCCGCCTTCTCAAACTCCTTAACCATCTTGCCCCTCGTGAAGGTGCCAAGGTCTCCCCCGTTCTTTGAAGACGGGCACAGGGAAACGTTTTTGGCTAGGGCTCCGAATTTTTCGCCCTTATCGAGTCGCGCCTTGATGTTTTTTGCTTCAGTCTCTGTTTTGACTAGTATGTGTGCGCAGTGGACTTTGTCTGCCATATCCACAATACTCGTTAACTTCAACATATAACTGTTGTCCGTAAAATCAGCGAATTTAACGAAAGATCATTAAGATTTGAAAAATGTGAGAGAATAAAATCCACCGCACTATCGCAAATTGGCATAAATCTGTTAAAATGCTTCGGGCTAACTTTTGCTTCACTTCGAAGTTCGAAGTTGCCGCCAACGTAATTGTTATTACAAAAGCAGCCCATTACCTTTCCTATGGTAACCTCTATTCCGCTGAAGAACATAGAAGAAGAGCAAAAAACTGACCGTGAGACAGTGGAGCAAATCTCAAAGATAATCAGGTTTTTGTGGAACATCGAAGACTAAAATGTCCCCCTGCGTTATAAGGCATTTTAAGAAAGTGGCAACGCCAATCGGCAAACAAGTCTAGAATTTTTCCAATCAAATCAAAAAATTAAGCAAAATAAGGGAATTCTCTGAGCCTGCTGTTTAAGAGACAAGCGTGTAATTAATTTACAGGCTTCAGATTTACTCGATTACCTGGATTGCGCCTTCGGGGCACTGGGCTTCACATGCTCTGCACACTAAGCACTCACTGACTTTGGTCGGTGTCGATTTCCCGTTTTTGATTTCGTAGACGCCTACGGGGCAAGTGTTTACGCATGTTTCGCATCCGGTGCATTTGGGGTCAACAACTATTTTTACCATTTTTGTCTACCTCTGGTTTTCTTGAAAAGCTATTGAGTAAAATAAAAGGTTTTAGGTGTTTTAACGTGCTTTTTCACGTAATCTCAGCAGAATTCCGTTCAACGTCGATTCGGCTTTGTCCCTGCGTTTCTGGTAGTCTGCAATGTCTCTCTTGTAGGCTTCTATTGAAATTTCGCCTCTGCTCTGCTTGTCTTCAAGTTTCTTTATGTTGTCTTCGGCTTCAGTCAAATCTTCTTCAGCGGAGTCAAGTTGCTTAGTCAAGTCAGCGTATGCGCTGCCCGAGTTTCGGAGTACTTCTTTCATTTTGTTTGTGTTGCGTGAAATTGTTTCTAAACGTATTTCTATTGTTCTGCGTTGAACTTTGTATTGGCGCCTTGGAATCTTTCCTTTCTGCGCTTTCAAATCAAGAGACCTGAGTTCACCGTTTAACCGTTTCTTGTCATCGTAAGAATCAGTGAATTCCCTTATGCTTTCTCCAGTGACGCGTTGAGGCGTAGCGGCAGCGCTAGCGGCAGCAGTGGCGGTTCTGGGCTCGGCACTTTTCACTTCTTCAGAAGAAGCAACGGGGACGAACTTCGGACTCGACATCTTTGATTTTTTGCTTGGGGCAGGTGCTTTTTCGCTTGGTTTGCGCTTTTGATAGACAACAGCGCCTACGCAGCCGATAACTGCCGCAAATGAAAGCCACAGAGTAGGCATGTAGCTGACCCAGACTGGATTGTAACTGTACGATACTTGAACGGTATTGCTTTTTGGAAGTATGGCATTAACGTAGCTTACTCCGCTGGTAGTCACGGTGAAGGTGTCTTGGAAGCCATTTCTTGTTACAGAACTGGATGCGCCAAGGGATGTTAACTTTGGCGTTGTGATTGTTGCTCCCTGAGGCGGGTTAAACGTGCAGCTTGCACTGTTAATGTAATAATAGAAGGCGGGGAAAAGCGGGAAGTTGCTAAGCGTGTACTGGGAACCTTGGACGGTTGCGCTTGGCAAACTATAGCTAACCGTTAAAACGTTAGATTCGCCGCTTGTTATGGGTGTTGATAAAGTGGCGTTAATCTGTAGAATGTTGGCGATTACCGGTGTTATCGAAGCGCTCTGTTGTGCTAGCGGCGTGCCGGTTTCACCCTTTATCACAATATTCTTCGCGTTGGTCGGTGCATCCAATACGAAAAACGACATTTTGGCTGTCGAGTTGTTGATGATGGTGTATGTGTCTGTGGCGGACACTTGACCCGTTGGGTTAATGGTTATTTGTCGGTTCAACTGGGTTATTTCGGCCAACTGAATAGTTCCGTTAGCTACCTCGATAGCCGCGGTAGCTGGGGAATAGGTGTATGCTGGCAGGTTCGGCACAATATAATTCTCTGTATCCACGTTTCCGTCGCTTTTGACGACGTTTATGACCCTAGGAGTGCTTGGAAAAGTCAGGGTTACATTGCAGCTGCCGACGGCTTGCGTTAGGCCTGGGTAAGCTGGAAAATTAAGGTTGAAATCACCCGTATCTCTTCCTGTGACAAGGTTGGATAGGACGAACGCCACTGTGAACACGCTTGGTGATTGCCCGTTGAAGTTCACTTCTGCCCCGTAGAATCCGCTTCGGTCGCCTAACTGAGCTCCCAATTGGACTTGGAAGACGCTGTTTGAGTCGTATGCTACGGCGCTGAGAATGTCGGTGCTGTACTGGGCGGGTAACCCGATTGTGAAGCCGTCGGATACTTGCCCAGAAACGTAAATTGTGTCTTGGATAACTACTTGCCCAGTGTACAACACGTTAACTTGATGGTTAACCTGCGTGATTGAGTAGCCTGTGGTTTGAGCAAAAACCGCTCCAGGCACAATAAACGGCATGGAAACAAGTAACAAGGAAACCGTGATAATCAATACTGCATGCGTTCTCTTCAACTAAATGCACCCAATTGGTAATTTTCTTAAATGTTGTGTTCGCTTATTTATTTACCTTACAGTAAAGCAGGTTGTATTTAGAGCTTGAGTTAAAAAACCAGAATTAAGTCTGAGAAAAGCTCAAATTCGCAAGCGAGCGAGTTCATTGCGCCTTTGAGAATCGTCTTCTAGATTTTCCCTACTGCCTTAAGCGTTTTTTCGGCTGTGGTTGCACTGAAAAGCAGATCGTCGATCGTCGCAGTAAAGGTGGCGAGTTTATCTTGGCATTGAATCGTCGTTGTCACTTTCCCCTTTTTCCTGAGCGTTTTTACGGTCAGTCCAAGCGGCGTTTTGAAGTTGTCTGGCGAAACCGCGTCGGCAACTGCCTTGGCGATCTTCTCGTCTTCGTACTCAAGTGTCAATGTTGCTTCCAATCTTTTCACCCTTCAACTGTTTGCCAACCAGTTCATCAACCGCCTTAACAAAAACCTCAACCCTGTCCAGAGGCACCTGTGCCCCTGCAGCAATGTTGTGCCCTCCGCCTTTGCCGCCGTTTGCCTCTGAAGCCAACCGCATGACTTCACCCAGGTTTACGCCTTTTCGGATCGCTGCCTCAGTTGTTCTCGCTGAAAACTTGGCAGCCTGTTCTTTTTCAACGTTTGCGAAGGCTATAAGCGGCTTTTCGTTGCTGGCAAGTCCTGAGACGATTATGGATGAAATGGTTCCTATGATTTTTTCGTTGATGAAGCTTTCGCCGTTGATGACGTAGATGTTTTGGAGTTCACGCATGCGTTCGGGTTTTTCGTTAACCCACCCGAGGTACTTGTTGATGTTTCTGCGGTAGTCTTCAAGGATTTTGTTTGCTTCCTCCAAGGCGGCTTTGCGGTCACCCATGCAGATGGCGATGCCCAAGCTTGGCCTGTCCATGCGTCCCGTCGAGTTCAGCACTACCGCGAATTCTCTCGCGTCGCGCAGGGCGGTGTTCGGTTCTTCTTTGGTCAAAACGTAAATGTACCCGATGAGGTTTTCCACTTCCATATGCAGTCCCTTAGACAACAAGTGATCTGCCAGCGCGGAGCACAACCGTTTTCTCTCAGTATCGGTTAGGTCGCACAGCGCCCGCCACCTGTCACCTTGCTTAATCGGGATGTCTAAGCTTGCGAGGAACACTAAGGCTTTGTCTTCTTCCCCGCTTAACCCTGGAATAAACGGGTTGGTTGTGGTTGCCAGTGTTTTGTGGATGGGTCTGGTTTCTCTGCCGAAGAATGTTAAGTCCTTCTCAACTTTCAGCAAGCCAGCGGCGACGCCGTCGTCGACTATTATCTCGTTTAGGCTGCACAGTTTTCTCTGGTCATACTTGTCCTGCATGTCACCTAATGCGCCCACCAACGCCACAGGCGCCAAATCCACGTTCGACGGGTCAACCGCTTTAGCGACAAAGTAAGCCACGCCTGAACCGCTAACGTCGGATGCACCGTCGATGCCGAAAAGGTGAGGGTTGACCTGAACGAAATTGGGTTTGCTCACCGCGCCGTTAACCTGGTGATGGTCAAGGATTAAGACGTTGAAGTTAGGGATCTTCTCGTTCAACAAGTCAAGGTTACCGCTGCCGAAATCCGTTAAAATCACAAGCTTGGGCTTGTCAGCGACTATTTCACCGATGATTTTCTCGTCAAGCTGCTGAGTTATCCTGATTCTGAACTTCGCGTCAAGCCTGAAGAGCGTCTTGCCCATCACGCCTGCGGCTGCAACGCCGTCCGCGTCGAGATGTGAAAAAACATGTATGAACCCGTCTTTCTGGGCTGTTTCCAAAATCACTTTTGCTGCTTCCGACGCTGAGGCCAAGAAGCGTTCGATTGATGCTTGCTCTGCAGCCATCCTTGTTCACTCTTGGCTAAAATGCCATGAACAGATTTAAAGCTACGTATCAACCACAAATGGAAAATGGCTAAAATTGTGAGGCTTCCGCGTTTAGGTTACGGACGCGATTTTTGCTTCGTACTTCCAGTTCTTCGCCAAAACGCCTTCGCGCTTGTAGTAGCGTGAAAGCTTGTGGATTTGTGCCTCAATTATCTGCATGTTGCGTTTGTTATGCAGGTCCTTCTTGTTCTTGTCCAAGTGAACCGCGAGGCTTTGTGCCTTCTTCATGAGGTTTGACAGGTCCTCAGGTAAAGTTGGAGCTAATCCTGCGCTTTCCAGAACGTCGGTTATGCTTTTGCCGATTATCTGCTTTGCTAGGGGAATTGCGTACTGGTCCCTTAGGATGGTGCCTATGCTGCTGGTTGAGTGGCCTTCCTTGGCGAGTTTGATGATGAATGATTCTACTTCTTCAGGCTGATACTTGCACCAGCTTGGTGGCCTTCGGCTTACGGGACGCACTGAATGGGATTTTCCTTTTTCCTGCTTTGGCAAATGTTACACCTTAAACTGCACCTAAACCACAACGCGCCAATATTTAAAAGTAATCCCATCAGATGCGTTGAGTGCTCAGGTGCCATCGCAGATTAGAGAGACCTTCAACGAGTGCGAGTTTGATTCATCGATGGGCTTTTGTCATCAAGAACTCCGAATTTGAAATCTACATGAGCAAGATGCAAAGATTAAGAAACCGTTGAAATTGGTGAAGAATGTTGGGTTTTAGGGCGAATTTGTAAACACGGGTATTATATTCCAAGTTGTAACGTTGCCGCTGTGAATTATGCTTATATCCGCTGTTGCTTGTTGGCTCGGGTAAATCGTCGTGAGTCCAGTTGCGTTGGTGAAGCCGTCTTGTGAAACGTAGTAGGCGATCGGGACGGTTATGTCGATGAGAACCGTGTCGTCGCTTGCGTAGCCGTTAACGTGCAAGCCCGCGTTATAAGCCGTTGTGATGCCCGTGTTGGTTACCGCGCCTGTTATGTAGAGGTGATTGAGGTCGGTGGTGTTGGCTCCGCCGCCTGGGAGGTCTTTGACTCCAAGCGCGGTGACAAGGCTAGCGGTGTATTTTGACTGAATGCTGGTTAGCTGGTTGTTGAGGCTGGCTATTTGGCTGTTCAGGCTCGAAATGGTTGCGTTCATGCTGGCTATTTCGCCAGTTTGGTTCGCTATTTCGTTATCCCTGGAATTTATCATGGGCGTATAATACTCCAAGATCAGGCTTGCCGACCCAACCAAAATAACGGCGCACAAAGCTACAAGCCCGCCGACGACGCTAAAGTTTGTCTTTGTCTTTCTGCTCAATGCTTGGTCCCCTGCTTTCAGATTCGGTGGCTCTGCAGATATAACGTTTTTTATTCTGTGCCGCCGTTGCCTCTGCATCATTCTCGAGCTGTGCTTAGAGTGCCCAGTTTTGATTAACGCCATGTTGTTTGTTGTTGATGATACTAATTTTTTTCCACCGCAGAATGTAAAGTCTACTGACTTGCCCGTTATTCTTGATAATGATGAAGGACTGTTTTCTTCTTTCCAAAAATTACAGCAGCACTAAGCTGCACGGCTCGTCATTCTGAACAGGATTTCAAGCCTACTCTTTACCCGGCGAATTCAACGTCTGCTTGTACCATTCAGCAAACTTGCGAATAGCCTTGGCCCTGTGCGAAAACCCGTTCTTCTCCTCAATAGTCATTTCCGCAAAGGCTTTGCCGCTGCCGTCTGGCTGAAAAATCGGGTCAAAACCGAACGCAGCTTTTCCCTGCCGCTTACGCTCAGTTAAGGTTATTTCCCCGTCTGATTCACCCTCGAAGCATCGGGGTTCGGGCTGGTTTTCGTCAAGGTAGGCTATTACTGACTGGAACTTGGCATGCCTGTCCTCTGCATCTTTCATCAGCTTCAAGATGCCGCCGTTGTGGATGGTCTTGTAAACGTAGGCCGCGTAGGGACCTGGGAAACCGCCGAGCGCCTCGATGAATAAGCCTGCGTCCTCCACGAAAATGGGCAGTCCACTTGCCTTAAACGCGTTTATGACGCTTGCCTTTGCAATGTCCTGCAGCCTGTCGCTCTGGATTTCCTCGCCTTTCACGCGTAGCATCGCAACTGCCAAGCCGTAAGAGCCGACAATGACTCGCGCCTCGTTGAATTTGTTGATGTTGCCCGTGGCGAAAAAAACGATCTTTCCGTTTAGAACGCAGCTTGCGTTACTGTTTTCTTTCTTCGACATAGCGGCCACGCCTCTCTATTTCACGGATTTTCTCATAAACCTTTTCCGCCGAATCTGCGCCTACAACGCAGGAGTACCCGGAAAGGACGTTTTTGAAGCATTCTTCCCAGAACATGTAATGTGTGCTCTGCAGTGCGCGCTTCATCAGATGCAAATCCACACCCTGCGCTTCAACCTCGCTGTTTTTTTCGCCTAAGCCGAAGTCAATGAAGTAAATTTTGCCTTCTGGGCTGAGGATCATGTTTGAGGTTGTCAGGTCGCCGTGGATTAAGCCTTGCCTGTGAAGTTTCCCGATTAAGTCGCCTATTTTCATGCAGAGTTCGTGCCGCGTCTCTTCTGGAGCCCTGTTTAGAAGCTGCTTAATCTGTTGCCCTTCAATGTACTGCATGGTGATGGAGGCTTCGGGAACGTTAACCATGTAGATCAGCGGCGTCGGCACCTCCGCGGCTTTGGCTTCATGCATCAGCTGCGGCTCGTGAACCGTGCGGTACGTTCGAATCTGCACGTCCAATGCTGGCGGACGATATTTCTTTGGAATCCGCACTTTAACGACAACTTTCAGTCCATGCCACTCGGCTAGATAGAGGCTGGCTTCCGCGCCCTTCTTCATCAGCCGCCGAGCGCCTAACGTATCCATGGCACATCCACCTTGTCTACCCGCCACCGAAGCTTCACGTAACTCTCAGCCAAAGGCGTAGTCAACCCGTGCGTGTAGGCTAAAACCCCTGTCCAAGCAATCATGGCGCCGTTGTCAGTGGCGAACTCAAGCGGAACCACGTGAAAAACTGCATCATGCTCCTCCGCGATGACGCCGAGCATAGATTGCAGCCGCTTATTAGCCGCCACCCCGCCCGTTAACAAAACCTCCCGCTTCTCCGTGTGCGCCAGCGCCCGCTCCGTAACCTCGGTAACCATCGAAAACGCGGTTTCCTGCAAACTGTAACACAAATCCTCCAATGGGCAGCCCTTCTGAAGCATCGCAGTTGCCGCCGTCAACAAGCCGCTGAGGGACAAATCCATGCCCTTCACCACGTACGGCAAAGAAACCAGGTTTTTTCCTTTAGCTGCCAACTGCTCCACGGCGGCGCCAAGCGGCAGACCTTTGCGGTGCCTAAGTCCTGCTTCCCGAGCGAAAACGTCCAGGCAGTTTCCAAGCGCGATGTCCAGCGTTTCGCCGAAGACCCTGTAGCGTCCAGCTTCAAAAGCGGTCACCATGGTGTTGCCGCCTGAAACGTAAAGCGTCACCGGGTCAACCACGCCCGTTTTCAATTTGCCGATCTCGATGTGAGCCACAGAATGGTTAACGCCGACGAGGGGAATCTCAAGGTAAGAGGCTAAGGCGCGGGCGACGGTGGCTCCCGTGCGCAGGCTCGGACCTAAACCTGGACCTTGCGAAAAAGCGATAACTGACAGGTCACGAGGTTTGATGCCTGCCGCGGTTAAAGCGTCTTTCACCACTTTATCCGCAACTTCAGCGTGGTGTCTCGCGGCTTCACGGGGATGAATTCCGCCCTCCGCTGGAATGTAACTGTCGGATTTGTTGGCCAGTATCTCGCCTTTAAACGTGGCTACGCCGACGCCGAAGTCGTCTGCTGAAGACTCAATTCCTAAACAGTAACTTTCCTCGTTTTTCGGGTCTGCTGGCATGTTGTTCATGGATTTCACGTTTTTCGGGGGATACATATTTTTATTTGGATTCAACGCTTATATCTAATTGCATTATTTGGAATTGATCGTAGATGCCTAAACGTAATGACCTTGAACAGAAAGCACTCCATTATGTGGTAAACACGGGTTATCAAGGCGTGCTTCAGTCAGACTTATGGCGCGAACTGGGCGCAAGCAGCCGCGAAGGCTCAAGAGTCTCCATCAAGCTGGAGGAGAAAGGGTTAATCCGACGGGAAAAAGAGCTTCAGGAAGGCAGGTGGACCTATCGGCTGTACCCCAAAAGACTGCCTGCATCTATAGAAACCATAATTGACTGCCCATGCTTACTGTGCCCAGACAACGCAAGATGCGACCCGACCACGGCGATTTCTCCTAAAAGCTGCCCCAGACTCACCGACTGGATACTTTCCTTGGGAAAAGAAGCCACCGCGGCATCTACAGCAGCACCCGCAGCACCGGTTCCTGATCCAAAATTGCAAGACATAGAGGGGGCTGACAACTCCGTTGCCGAAGGCTTGGATTCAAGATAGAAAAAAGGAATTCTACTACAAGAAAGCTAAAGAAGAAAACTACCGTTCAAGAGCCACGTACAAGCTTGTTCAAGCCAACGAGAAGTACCAGTTCATAAAAAGAAACGACGTAGTGGTCGATTTGGGCGCTGCTCCAGGCGGATGGATCCAAGCGGCAAGGAAAATGACTGGGAAACACGGTTATGTTTTAGGCGTGGACCTTAAACCAATCGAGCCTTTCACTCAGGAGTACATTCGAACAATAATCGCGGACATGACTGACCCAGACATTGTTCAGCAAATCGTCTCTTTCTTGCCGCGCAAAGCAGACGCGGTGATCTCTGATGCCGCGCCAAACATCACTGGCGTGTGGGAGGTCGATCATGCGAGGCAAATCGACTTAGCCACGAGAGCGTTGGGAATCGCCCAGTGCTTGCTGCATCCAGGGGGAAACTTTTTTGTGAAGGTCTTCCAAGGAGGCCTGCTTGACGAGTACATTCAAACCGTGAAAGCCAGCTTCGAAACGGTTATGCTTGTGAAGCCTCAGGCAAGCCGCGCAAAAAGCTCAGAAATGTACATTTTGGCTTTAGGCTTAAAGTAGCCACAAGCGCTTTTTCAGCAACCTATTTTTTTACCCTCGACACTTAAGGTTCGGTAGGTGAAGACTTGAGGGTTATTTCGGCGGATTCAGCTGCGGCAATTCTTGACGAGGAATTCAAGCCCCGATACCTTGTAGCTTCCGTTTCGGTGCTTGTTAACCCACCTTACAGGGAGCCGTCTTACAGGTTGGCTGAACCGATATTCAGGGAAGTCGACGGCGACTTTGAAGTTGTGGTTCATGAGGCTGAGCTTTGCAGAAGCCTGCTGGACAAGATGAAAGCCGACGTTGTGCATTTGGATTTGACGCTTGGCGGCGTGTCAATTGAAGAGTTATCGCCAGTTGAGCTTGTAAACCTGCGTGTGTCGAGAACTGGGAGGCAGAACATCCTTAAGATTTTGCCGAGGCTGAGGAAAATCGCTGGCGAAATAAAACGGGTTCACGGCGTCGACATGTTCGCTATCGGCAAAGAAAGCGTTCCAGTGAGGATTGCCGAGTTAACAGCTGGGTCAGAAGCGATTCTGTTTGCCTGCAAGAAAGTGGTGGATGAAGGCAAGCCTGTCCTGTTGGGTTTACCTATGATGTGCCAGCCGAGGACCCAAGAAAACCAAGTTTATCTCCATTCGCTTATGGCGGCTGAGCATGACGTTCGCGGATACGCTGTCGACGCTGAGAGCGTCTTAAAAAAGGTTAAATTCACAGAAACGTTAAACCCTTCTGCACGGGGGTTTCGTGCCTTAAAAATTGAGCCTAAGAGCTGAAGGGAAGGTTGAATGGTGAAGCTTGATTTGTCCTTTTGGACCAAAGCATCGACGCGGAGAAAAAGAATCTACTCGGCCATTTTCGTTTTCATAGTCGCTTTCCTCTTAACTCTTATCGGGTCTTTAGTGCCGATCAGTCATCAAGCTGCCCAGCAACTGGTTAATCCCATAAATCAAACGGCGCAGCAAAACAAAAACTCGGGAACGCTGCCTCAGTACATCTTTTTGAACAACTTCAGAATTTGCCTCATAATGTTCATCCCCATCATCGGACCCATATTTGGCTTGATCTCGTTCAGCTACACAGGATACATTCTCGGCGCTGAATCTCTGCTGCAAGGCGTACCTTCAGTATTTTACCTTCTGCTTTTATTAATTCTTCCTTTCTTCTGGTTAGAATTCATATCTTACTCCATCGCCATCAGCGAAAGCGTCTGGCTAATTCGCAGGCTGCTGCAGAAACGATTCCGGGAATTCAAAAACACAGCCATTTTAATAGGTGTCTGCGCTGGCTTGCTTGCCTTGGGGGCAATTATTGAAGCGTGGCTCATATCAATCGGAGTCTAAGCGCTTTTAACATGCGTTTGAACGATTTCCAAACTGGCGTCTAACGCTTTAACGCTGTGCGTCAAGTGACCTATGCTGATGACGTCGACCTTTGCCGCCGCGTAATCAAGTATGTCTTCAGCCGTGATTCCGCCGCTTGCCTCTAAAACCACCTTGCCCAAAAAACCTGCCTTCTCCAGCAAATCCGCCGCTTCTTTAACCTGCTCGATAGAGAAGTTGTCAAGCATAACTGCGTCTGCCCCAGCCTGCGCAACCTTCAAAACGTCTGAAACCTTGGTCACTTCGACCTCGATTTTCTTGGTGAAAGAAACGTTCGCCCTCGCCTTTTTCACTGCCTCTTCGGGGCTACCGACAATGGCGACGTGGTTGTCTTTAATCAGCACCATGTCGTCCAAGTGAAGCCTATGCGGGTCACCGCCGCCTATGACTACCGCCCTCTTATCAAAATAGAGCAGTCCAGGCGCCGACTTACGCGTCGCGGCAATCTTGGCTTTGAAGCCTGCATTTTGAAGCTTCTCAGTTAAGGTTCGAGTAGCCGTCGCGATTCCGCTCATCCTCGAAACAATGTTCAGTATAGTCCTCTCAGCCGACAGGATGGTTCTTGCGTCACCTGAAATTTCCATCAGCACCTGTTTGTTTTTGATTTTTTCGCCGTCAACAACTTTAGCCTTGACTTTTAAGTCCAGACTCTCCGCAAGAACAGTTGCCTCCTCAATTCCCGCAGCGACACCTTCCTCTTTCGCGACAACCACCGCCTCAGCAATCAGGTTTGCGGGAATAACCGTTTGGGCTGTGACGTCGCCTAGCCCGATGTCGTCAGCGAGGATTTGCCTAAGCTTCTCTTCAAGGATTTTCCGTGGAACAAACATACCAATTTAGTGTCAGCAACTAGCTTAAAACTGCTTAGTTTTTTCCACGCGGGGTATGGGATAGTTAAAATAAATCGTCGGCGTAACGGTAGCACATGCGGCTGCTGTTTAGCTGTTCGGAGCTTGGCTTAGGTCATGTTTCACGCATCATCCCGTTAGGGAAACGGCTGGAGAAGCATGGTCACGAAATGTTCTTTTTCTCAGGAGGCAAAGCCTACGAGATGTTGCAGAAGGAGTTTAGCCACGTTTACAAGTGCACGCCGATATCTTGGTATGAGAACTCCTACGGCATAATCACCTCCGCATCGCTCATTAACCTGTTTTTTCCGCTTCCATGGTTCAACTTTGAAAAGAACAAGCTTGAAATGAAAAACTCCAACGCTTGGGAAACCATCCACCGCTACTACGACCTTAGGGCAAACATTCGTGAATTGGCGCCCGACCTTCTCATCGCGGACGGGGACATAAACGCGCTTAGGCTCGCTCAACGGTGGGGGTTCCCCTCAGTTTACATAGCTAACCTGATTAGACCAAGCTACGGTTTCTCCGCTTTCCTTAATCCTGGCGAACGGCTGGTTGAACGGTACGTCAAGCGATGCTCAAAAATAATCATTCCCGACAATCCTCCGCCCTACACCATTTCAGAGTACAGTGTCGGAAACATCGATAATATGGGTTTAGACGGGAAGGTTGAGTACGTCGGAAGCTTCGTCGACACGTCGCCCGTTGCGGGCTCAAAGCAGCACATTTTTGCACCCATAAGCGGACCACCCGGCACGAGAGCCAGAATGTTAAAGATTCTGCTTCCAGTAATAGAAAAAATAAAAACCAAATGCATCGTTAGTTTAGGCACTCCCGGCAAGAAAGCCACTGCAAAAGTGGGGAACTGCGAGCTTCACAGTTGGCTGTCTGCTGAAGAACGGGCAGAATGCATGAGGAACGCCAAGTTTGTGATCTTCAGCGGTGGACACGCGACATGCTTTGAAACCATCAAGTACGCGAAACCAAGCATCTGCATCCCAACGCAGCCGGAACAGCAGGGCAACGCTGCCAAACTGCAGGATTTAAACTGCTCAATAACCGTCAAGAACAGAAAGCAGTTAGAGAAGGCTTTTGAAAGAATGGATGATGAACAGGAATCCTTTGACAGAAACATGCGGACGCTAAACGTGTTCTCTAACAGGTTTAAGGGTTTAGACAGGGCGGAAGAAATCGTGGAAACCCTACAGGATTAACCGTTTGTTACTTGCTTAGGCTTAAGAGTTTAACTTCGCCAAGCGGCGTTTCTTCCTCAAATATGATAGCTTTGAACTTGTATATTTTGGCGCCCTTTGTTAGCCAACTGTCGGGCGGTAGGCCTGCCTTGACGCAGCATTGGCAAAGAAACTCTTCTTCGCACCATCCCCACTCGACAGGAACCTGCGGCAGAAGCAGTCCCTTGTAGAAGCCTTTTTCAACGATTAAGCCGTCTTCGCCAACCCTGATTTTGCTCATGTACTCTTTTGGGTTGTCCACTTGGACTGGTTGCGGAGGCGTCAGGACGCTTACTTCAAAAACAACTTTGCCCAGTTCGTCAAGGGATAAGGGGTAGAACCGTGGATCCTGAGTTGCGGCGTTAATGGCGGAGTCAATTACTGCCTCCACAAGCGGGCTGGTCGGGTAAGGGTATCCGATGCAGCCGCGAAGCTCCTTTTCCCCGTTCCTAACGCTGTTTAAAGTGACGAAGACTCCGCAGCGTTCAAACAGCTTTTCAGGGGTGCCTTTTGGGGGCTTAAGAGTTTTTCCTTCTTCAAGATATTCTTTAACCGTGTTTCTTGCCAGGTTGATTAGGAATTTTCCTTCATCTAAACTTAGCTCAAACGACATACGCTTCTACTCCTTTAAGTTTCGGCAGCGCGTGGGCGCCGCTGAACAGTTGCAAGAACAAAAAATGGTGAGGAAAAGTTGTTTTAGAACTTTATTGATTCTTCAGCTATGCCTTCCTTGGTTATGATGAGGAAGTCTATGCCGTCGCCGCTCATCGAGTCTCTGCTTATCGCAGACTTTATCGCCCGCATCACAAGTTGTTTCGCTTCATCTGCGCTCATGGTCTCCTTGTAGGCTTCTTCGATGACGCCGATGGCGATTTCAGTTCCTGAACCGACAACCGCGTACTTGTCTGGGATGAGGGAGCCTAAGACGTCAAGCACGAAAAGCGATGCGCCTTCCTCGTCTAAGCCGCCCACGATCGTCTGGGTGAAAAGTGGAGCGTAACGCCTGTTGAACAGCACGTTAGCCATCAGCTTAGCAGCTGCGCGAACGGTGATTTGTCTGCCAGTGTCCATGCTGAAAAGGTTGGCTTGCGCCTCCATTTCTCTCGCAAGAATCTGCATGTCGCCCACAAGCCCCGCGCATGCAACGCCGATTCGCTCTGTGACTTTGAAAACTTTTTTTCCGCCTTTGCTCATGACAAAATAGCCGTAAGTTACCCTTTTCTCAGCGGCTAGGAGCACTCCGTCTTTGAAGACAACGCCGACCGTTGTGGCGCCTGGCATCCACACCATGCCGCCCTGCTGAGCCTGCTGCTGTTGATCCTGCGCAATCTGCGGGTACTGCGGAACTTGCGGTAATTGGGGTAATTGTGGTCCGTAACCTTCCATAAATTTTCGCCTTTTCCCGTTGATATACACAAGACAAATTATTAAGGTTACTTATTAAGCAATTCCATGCGTTGGAGGCGACCTGAAACGGCGGGTAGACGCAGAACCTTTATGGTGTAGCGTGCTCTCTTAGCTTTGAAATCGGGTGAGGGCTATAACAGATGATTGAAGTCTACAGCCAAAACTTGGATGGTGTATGGTTCGGGGTCGCCTACGCTAAACAGCAAATCATCGCGTCGTCTTTTAGCACAAGCGAACAGCAGACGTTAGGCAACATGTTAACGATAATTCCGTACAATACGCCTTTCCAGGTTTTCCATGAGCCCTCAGGGTTCGCCAAAGACATCCTTGCTTCCCTGAAAGAAATCTACGACGGAGAAAACGTCAACGCCACCTTCCCGTTAGCCTACTCGCACCTGCCAGCCTACACGCAGAAGGTGCTGAAGGCGACATTGCAGGTTCCGCTTGGCTACGTTACGTCTTACGGCTCGATCGCCAAAGCGATAGGCGGCAGCCCGAGGGCGGTGGGAAACGTCATGGCTTCAAACCCCTTCGCGCCCATCGTTCCCTGCCACAGGGTCGTCAAATCCGACTTTACACTTGGCGGTTACGGCGGAGGCTTAAAGGTCAAAGTTGAGTTTCTAAGGCGGGAGAAAAAAGGCTCTTCAACCTCGAAACAGATACCCGTAAACGGCAGAAACCTCACGGTTTTTCCTGTTGAATGCGTGCTTGGAAATCTGGTTTGAAACTCTGAAATTTTTTTTAACGCAAATCATAAAAGCATGAGAGTTCAACCGTAAATGGGCAGGTAGGGAAAGTTGGTTACTCGGGGTCTTTACGTAGGCAGGTTTCAGCCTTTCCATCTAGGGCATCTTGGCGCAGTCAAGGCGGTGCTGAAAAAAGTTGATGAACTGGTCATAGTCATCGGCAGCGCGCAGTACAGTCACAACATCAACAACCCGTTCACGGCAGGCGAAAGGCTGGTCATGATCCGCCGTGCCCTGCAGGAGGCTAACGTTGACTACTCCAAATTTTGGATTGTTCCCGTTCCAGACGTCCATCTGCATATGCTATGGGTCAGCGCGCTTGAAGGTTACACGCCAAAATTTAATACTGTATTCTCAAACGAGCCTTTGACGAAGAGGCTTTTTACGGAAGCCGGCTACCCAGTGAGGGACATACCGTTCTTTGACAGGAAACAGTACATGTCAACGGTGGTTAGGGAAAAAATGCTTCAAGGCGACGACAGCTGGCGAGAGCTTGTTCCCAAAAGCGTCGCCGACTTCATCTGTGAAATAGACGGCGTCAACAGGCTCCGCGACCTGGCAAGAACAGACAAGGTTGAGGCTTAAACAACCATTTTTTCGTCTGAGGCTTTATGGTAAAATTGCCAAGCAAGAAGGTAAACGGTGATTAAGACTATCAACTCGGCGAATATGCCCACGGGGACGCTTGTAACCGCAAAAAAGTTGTTTGTCGCGTGCAGCGCAACCGAAATCAGGTAGTACGGTAGCGGATTCTTTTTGGCTATGCCATAAGCCGTGACCGCCGCGCTTGACGCGTGGAAAATCACGCCTGGGATTCTAACGATGGGGGGAACATGCAAGAAAACCACGTACAAGAAAAACTCTGAAACGCCGAAGCCCAGCCCGATTAGAACGCCCAGTTTCACGTAGGATCTTTCGGTCTCGCCGTGCCTGTAGAACAGCGGGAAAACTTTGGCGAACTCTTCCACGAAGGGTGCGAAAACGGCGACGGATATTATCACGGGAACGTACGGGTAAGCCTGTGAGAAGAACAGCGCCATCGGCACGCTAACCAAGATGCCTGAAATGAAAAAGAACGCGTACTCTTTCCAGCTGGGTCTATGAAGAGGTATGACGCATTGCCGCTGCTGTTCATTTTCCATAGAAGGAGGCATCCTCAAGCAATTCTGAAGTTGCGCTTGCTTATCAACCTTGCTTACTGACCACAGCGCTAAAATACGGGTTGCTGCCTCTACAACTGGCAGGTTGCGTGCCTCAAATTGAACTCGGTTATAATCCTGTTTTCTTATCATCATAAAAACACGGAGAAAGTCGCCCAAGTAATCGCCAAGGTTATTGGTGCAGAAATAAAAACTCCCGAGCAAACCGACCCAAACAGCCTTGCAAATTATGAGCTTGTCGGTTTCGGCTCAGGGGTTTATTTCGGGAAACTCGGCAAAACCCTTCTTGAACTCGCCGACAAAATCCCGCAAGCCACAGGCAAGAAAGCATTCATTTTCTCAACCAGCGGAAGAGCGGGAAAAGCCGCGGCTAAATTCCACAAGCCGCTCAAGGAAAAACTTGAGTCTAAAGGGTACACTGTTGTCGGAGAATTTAACTGCGCAGCCTTCGACACTTTCGGACCGCTTAAAATCGTCGGCGGCACAAACAAGGGCAGACCGAACGCGGATGACCTAAAACAAGCAGAAGCATTCGCACAAAGCCTACTGAAGAACGAGCCGTCCGTTTTATACGTCGAATGATGCGAGCTTCAGAACCCAGCGGTTAACGGGTCAGCAGGTTTCATTATTTCCCTGAGAAGCACGGTCGCGTAGCAGCCTCTTTGCAGCATGAAGCTTAACTCGGCTTGGCAGCCTTTCTCGCTCGTGTCTGCTGAAACATGGAAGTTGAAGTCTCTGACAGGAGCAACCGCCGTCCGCAACCCGCCTTTGCCACCGACCCTTGACAGGGGGTTCACACGCAACTCTTCCAATTTAACCGCTTCACCCTCAAGAACGTCCCGTTCTATCTGCCCCATGACTCCCTCCGACAGCTTCTGCCGCACCCCGATGATGGGCAAAGCGACCCGCGTTTTGCCAGCCTTGACTTGCTCATTAACCGCCGCCTCATCTTGGGCTGCAACAATTTTCGCCACTTTAGTTAAGGGCAAGCCTGAACGTTCAACGCTGACAACCCAGTCCCCCGCCTCAGCCCTGTTCAAAGCGTAACCATGCGTGAGCCGCCCACTTAGGAAGCGGTTAAACAGGTAAGACTGATGCGCCTGAACAAAAAGCTCCTGAAGCTTAACGGGCAACTGTTGGAAGGCACCGACGAAATCTTCCGCGTTATCCGCCAAGTGACCCAGCATCAACCTTTCAAAACGAAGCTGCCGAGGAAAATTCTCCAGCGCCTGCCTAAAATCGCCTGTTTCCTGAAGCTGCTGGCGCGCTTGCCTCGAGGCTGGATGCTCATACTCGCTTGGTTTAGCCAAGAAAAGCATAGCGGCTTGCTTAAAATCGCCTCTTACAATGGCTTTTCCAACCAAATGCGTAATCGGACGGGTTGTTCCGAAGCGTTGGTGCCCAAAAAAGTTTGGAATGCCACCGGCAGCTTCGATTTCCCCGATTGTGTGGGCTAAACGTGTTTCAACGCTTGATTTCTGGAGTTCGATGCCTTTGATTTTTATTGTGAAGCTGTTGCCGAGCAAGTAAAAGGTTGAAAGCGCTTCGCGAACGTAACCCACAGGGACGATTTGGATGTCTTTAACGTTGATTTTTGCGGCATCCTCCAATGAGCCTCCGTCAACAGTTATGTGCTGAGCCGTCACGGCTTTTGCGTCTTTGATGCCTGCAATCTGGATACGGTTCTGGTCAATGCCCAACTGTTTCGCAATGTTCTTCACGGCTATGAACGTGTCCCAGTTTCGCTTAACCATGACGCACAGCAAAAACCGTTGCCGCTCAACAGTTGAGCCTAAAACCCTGCTTGGGACAACTCCGCTTACCCGTGCTCTGGAGCCGTCAACAAGCACTTCCTCAACCACAAAATCCTCGACCTCGCCGCGGATGACGCCGCCCACGCCGGGGCTTTCAGTGAGGTAAACTTCGATGCCGAGCTGTTTGTCAATGGGCGGCGCAGACAAGAAAACTCGCCTTAGAAAAGCGGAAGATCACGGGTTAACTTATCAACTAACCCGTTAGGAGCAGGACCAATCCCTAGGCAAGTCACCGTGCCCTCAGGAATCTGCGTTAAACCCCTATCAACAATCAGTGCATGAGGCAAACCCAACCTTGCCGCGGCATCCTCCAACTCATGCAGTTCCTTCTCCGACTCCACTTTAACAGCGATTTTGCGTTGCCCCTCGAAAAACCATGCCTCCCACCACTTTTTGTTGTGAATATACGCTTCCTGAGCTGCTGAAACCGCCGCGTGCCCAGCCTGCGCAGCAATCTTCCCCTTACCCATCTTGAGGTCCTTGCGGAAAACCAGAACCTGCTTGTACTCGAATTCGCCCATTGCATTTCCCGCTTCTATGTTAGGCAGCCGAGATTTTAAGGGTTTGCAGACAAGTAAAGCATCGCAAAATAAGCCAAAGCAGCCAGCATGGAAGGCTTCCCGACCGATTTAAGAATCATTTTTCCCTGAAAATCAATCTCATCCTCGTTGCTTAGAGCTTTATCGACGCCCAACTTGCTGCAGACCCGAAGCATCTCGTCAACTTTCTCGTCAGACAAAGAGTTAAGGAACCGCCGCAGCCTAAGCATAACGTTGAAATCAAAACTCAACAGGTCGGAGCAACGCTTCTGATAAACCTGCAGCGCGTTGGACGAAAAGTCACCTTGCTGTATGGCTTGGCTTACGGTTTCCGCCGCAATTTTCGCGCAAGTTAACCCGAAGATTACTCCGCCGCCCGTGGTGGGTTTAACCTGCGAGGCGCAGTCGCCGACGGACAAGAATCCGTTAGCGTAAGCCTTCTCGATTGGGCCGCCCAAGGTTATGGCGTGATAGCCGATCTGCATTATTTTGGCGCCGCTAAACTGTCTGGAAGCCACAGGATGCTTAGTCATAAGCAATCGGAGGCAATCACGGGGGTTTCCTTTGTTTGTCGCCAACCCCACCTTAGCAGTTCCATCAAGCCTCGGAATCAGCCATCCATAAAAGCCCGATGCGTAGGCGCTGCCCAAGTAAACTTCAACCCCGTCACGTTCAACATCATGCACATTTTCAACTTCAGCTTCAACCGCGTAAACCAGCCCTTCTGGCCTGAGCGCTTTCAAACCAGCCTGCCTTAAAAGCCTAGAAGAAATGCCTTCGGCATCAACAATTACCTTACCGGCAGCTTGCACCTGTTCTTCACTGTTCCGCTGGATGTTTACGCCTCTGACGAAGCCGTCTCGGATAACAAGCGTTTGGACGCGGCTGTTTAGGGCAAAATGTGCGCCCGCTTTTTCTGCCTGCTTAGCCAAGTACTGGTCGAAGCGTGCCCTGTTCAAAGCGGCTGTCACTGGGCGGGTAAGGTGGATTGAAAACTTGGTGCCCTTAGGCGAGTAAAAGTTTGCAGTGCGAAAAGTGTTCTCCACAATCCCGTCGGGAAGCGGAAACAACCCCATGCTGCGTAGGCTTCGGATGCTTATATGCCCAGCACAGTGAGACGGGTACCCGATTTGGGGATGCTCTTCAAAAACCGTTGCTTCAATGCCTGCTTTGGCTAAGTTTAAGGCTGCGTATGAGCCGACGGGTCCGCCTCCGATGATTATGGCGTCTGAAGCGGTGCCTGTTGACTGGGTGAGCGCGGTCATCGTAACGTTGTTATTGGACCAGTTCTATTCGGCGTTTCCCACGGGCCAAGGATGAAGTGCGGATTTTGCCGCTTACTTCCAGATTTAGCAGCAGACCGTTGAAGTCTTTGAAGCCTAAATCCTCGAACTCTCCTTTAAGAGCGGTGAACAGGTCGTCGTCGGTCATGTCGCCTTTTTTCTTTAGGATCTCCAATAACACAAAGTAGTCGGGTCGGGTTTTCCAAGTTTTCATCTGAGGCATAAACTTTCCTTCTAAGCAACGGGTGTTGCTGGCTTTTGTACTTGTCGGAACTGCTGCATGAAGCCCTTGTACCATTTCTCCATGTCAGGCGTAATCGACGGGCCCATCTCTTTCAGGGCATCTTGAAAATCCTTCATCGTAACCTCGCGTGCTTTAACATCTCGGCGCAAGGCATGCATAGCGGCTTCTCTGCATAAAGATTCAATGTCGGCGCCAGAATAGTACCTCGTCAGGGTGGTCAACACGTTCAAATCAACATCGCTGCAGATTGGCATACCCTTCGTGTACAGCATAAAGATTTGCAGGCGGCTCTTTTCATCTGGTTCAGGCACGTAGATTAAACGGTCGAACCTGCCTGGGCGAAGCACTGCGGGGTCAACCATGTGAGGGCGATTCGTCGCGGCGATAATTACGATGTCTTGCAGGGTTGTTATGCCATCCATTTCCGTTAGCAACTGGCTTATGACCCTCTCGAAAGCGCCATTGTCAGACATGCCCATGTCACGTCTCGGCGTAAGAGAATCTATCTCATCCAAGAATATGACCGACGGCGCCGCCATGCGGGCTTTACGGAAGACTTCCCGAATCGCTTTTTCCGATTCCCCGAGCCATTTGCTGAAAACCTCAGGTCCTTTTATGGATATGAAGTTGGCTTCGCTCTCAGTCGCGACCGCCCGTGCAAGCAGGGTTTTGCCGCAGCCAGGTGGACCATAAAGTAGAATGCCTTTTGGTGCTCTAATTCCAAGTCGGGTGAACATTTCAGGATTCTTGATCGGCCACTCGACGGATTCTTTAAGGTGGTCTTTGACGCTGTCTAAACCGCCGATGTCGCTCCAATGCACCGTTGCAACCTCAATGTAAACTTCACGCATTGCAGTAGGCGTAACTTCCTTGTACGCGCCCAAGAAATCGTCCATCGTAACCTCCATCTTCTCCAGCACGGCGGGTGGAATGCGTTCTTCTTCAAGGTTAATTTGCGGCAGATATCTGCGGAGCGCTTTCATGGCTGTTTCTCTGCCTAACGCTGATAAGTCAGCGCCTGTGTAACCATGCGTCATGTCAGCAAGTTTCTTAAGGTCAACATCTTCAGCGGACTTTTCCTCTTCAGGTTTTTCAACACCGTGAAGCGGCATGCCTCTCGTGTGAATCTGCAACACCTCGTACCTCCCTTTCTTGTCGGGTACGCTGATTTCTATTTCCCTATCAAACCTTCCAGGTCTACGCAAGGCTGGGTCAAGAGCGCCTGGACGGTTAGTCGCGCCGATAACTATGACGTTTCCTCTTCCGCTGAGCCCATCCATCAAAGCGAGGAGTTGCGCGACGACGCGCCTTTCAACTTCGCCCGTGACTTCTTCCCTTTTAGGCGCTATCGCATCGAGTTCATCGACGAATATTATGCTTGGAGCGTTTTGCTGGGCCTGCTGGAAAATCTCCCGCAGCCGCGCTTCAGATTCACCGTAGAATTTACTCATGATTTCTGGACCGTTAATGGAGTAAAAGTTTGCCTCTGACTCGTTCGCGACTGCTCGGGCAAGCAACGTTTTGCCGCAGCCTGGCGGACCGTGAAGCAGAACTCCTTTCGGCGGCTCTATTCCTAACCGCTGGAAAAGCTCAGGATGCCGAAGCGGCAACTCGACCATTTCGCGGACTCGCTGAATTTCCTCATGCAGACCACCGATGTCCTCGTACGTGGTTCTGGGTAAGCCTTTGCCTTCGGGCGCTGGCTCATTCAGTATGGTCAGGTGCGTCTCAGTTGTGACTTTTATTATGCCGTGCGGACGGGTTTTTGAAACGGTGAACGGTATGGCGTGTCCCAGCATCATAACCAGCGTGGTGTCGCCTTCAACAAGGGTGCGCTCCATAAGGCGGTTCTTCACGAAGTTAGTGAAGTCCTCGTCAACGTTAAGGCGCATGTCAACAGGAGCAAGAGTCAAGCTTAACGCCGTTTTGACTTTTGCAGGCCGCACAACAACATACTCGTTTATGGCTACGCCGCTGTTCTTTCGCGTGAAGCCGTCGATTCGTATGATATCGCGGTTCTGGTCTTCACTGTAAGCTGGCCAAGCAATAGCCGAAGTCGTGCGTTTGTTAATGATTTCTATTACGTCGCCAGCGCTTATGCCTAGTTTCTGCATTGTCCGCTGGTCTATGCGGGCGATTCCTCTGCCCACGTCTCTTTGTCGTGCATCTCCGACGCGTAGTTGAACTTCGCTCAATCAGAATCCTCCAAATAATCTGGTGCTCAAAGGTATGTGTTTGAAAGAACATTCAAAGACTATATAAACCTTCAAGCGTAACGGCAGAGACTTTCAGGTGCATGTTAAAAAGAAGACTGATGGTTTTTTTGCGGTTAACCGCACGTTAGCGGTTCATCTGCTGGTTCTGCGGATTTGCAAGGTCTGCGCTTGACTTATCCCTGGAAGCTTCGCGAGTTTTTCTTCAAACTCGTCAACGATCCCGGTCTTGTCTTCCGGAAACTTCAGCTGGACAAGGAGTGCTACCAGCCCGAAAGCCACTGGTTCCTCGCCCCATCCTTCGATGGAAACGAACTCGGGTTTGATGCTTTCAATCTGCTTTTTTATGTCGTCAAAGTTCTTTACGATGTCTTCTGGAAAAATCTTGTAAGTTACAAGAACGCTGCCCATGCCCATTCGCCCTTTATGGTCCTGTGAAACCGCACTTTGGGCACTTGTAGATGCGTCCGAACTTGCGGCATTTTCCGTCGCGTTTGATCTGGATTTCTCCGCAGTTGGGGCAGAGGAATTTCGTGGATTCGCTGCCTGGCGGGATCGGTTTGCCGCAGCTCGTGCAGGTGACCAAGGACAGTGTTGTTTGTCTTTCTGTCATAATCTACATCTCTTGCGGTTCTAAATTGTAAGGCTTCCTTATATCTGCTGTGCTCAACGAATCCCAATAATCCGCTACTTCACCTTCGGGATTTGCTGCTTGAAAACAAAAGGTTCATCGTCTGCATTTTCACAATTCAACGTACTTACATTTCCAACCGTGAATTTGCAACAAAAATCCTTTCGATTTATTATTTGATACACATCTATGTGGCGTCAACATGTTACAACATCGTTTTATTAATTATCAAGTCTGAGATGAAAGCCAAGGATGAAGCGGCAGCGTTCGGAGGTGAAATGAGTGAGAAAGAAACTTTTCGTTTTAGCCATAGTGCTTATAGTAGCCATAGCTGTTCCGCTGGTGATTGCCCAAATCGCCCAGCAAACCCAAACCATCCACGTAAGCGGAACCGCAAAATACCCAAGAAACATCTCACCTACCCTGACACCTTCACCAACCGCCACGACTTCAAACCCCCCAGCAACCATCCAGTTCGCCCTGTTTTTTCCTAACGGAACCAGCTGCCCCGCGACCTTGACTAACCTGCCCTGCAACATCTACGGACCGTTAGACTCTGTCGGAGGAATCCCCGCGACGACCGCGTTGGTTGTCCAGAACACGGGCAGCGTCCCCATCAACATAACCGTAGCGGCATCGAACGTTAACGTCCCGAGCAACATCCAGTTTAATCTGGCGGGCGACGTTGAATTCAACCCGATTGCTGTGGGCGCATCGGCGAACCTGTACGTAGCCATAAACATGGTTACGACAAACACGAACTTCGTAGCGGGCACACCGTTCAGCTACAGCTTCGACGTCAGCATAACAGCAACACAAGCCTAAGTTTTTTAAAAGAATGTAATAGGCAGTTAAGAGAAGTGAACTATTTTTTCAAGTTATTTTAGTCACTTTTTTCTTTCTGTTCCTTCGCTCCAGCAAGCGCACGTTGGTATCTTTCTTCGATTTCTTCCTCGTAAGCTGCGTGAGGGTCTATTCTTGAAACAGACTTGCCGCTTCTAGCTACTTTTCTAAACACAGCTACAGCATCAAAAAACCTTCTCACAATTAACTTATCGCCTTCCACCGTAAACGTTACCGTGGAACCGGGTTCTATTTTGAGGGCTTCCCGCATTTCCTTCGGAATAGTGACCTGCCCTTTTTGCCCCACTTTCCTTTGCTCTTGCTTCAATTTCTTTCCAACATTAAGCTAGTGAGCTTGGGCATTTAAGAGCCATTCGCAAGTTTATTAAGAAAGTTTTTCGCCTATTTTAGCTGTGATGAGTTTTGGGTGTAGACTTTAAGGATCTTGTTCCAAAAACCCCGGTGAAGCTTGAGGATTTAAGCGGCAAAATAATCGCCATAGACGCTTACAACGCCATCTACCAGTTCCTCATCATCATCTTATATTGGGTTTACCCATAAATCCTTAGACGGCAAAACCCCCTCTGTGGCTTGCGGAATAACGATTGAGGGAGAAAATAAGTGGAAAACTCATAGAAAATGCGTCAAGAAAACAAAAAATTAGTCAAACGTAATCCCGAAAACGGAATTGTGAAAGTTTTTTATACAGCCTCTAATAGCACCCATTTACCGCAGGAGATGTAAATCATGCAAAAGCCGCTGGCAGCATTTGCTATTTCACTCTTTTTGTCAATGGGATTCACCTATTTGCCTTATGCCAGATTTGGAGCGTTCTCTTTATTCTCAGTCACGTTTTCCGAAGCTATACCGATTTTCACGCTTAGTAGCATGCTTTTCAACTTAGTGCTTCTTGCCGTTGTTTTCGGCGTGTTCTACTTTTTGGCAGATAGGTTCAATATGTGTGCTTCGAAATCTACTGTCATAGCTTTACTCTTAGGCGTTATCTTCGGCTCAACGATTTTCAATCTGCTCTCAATAAACCCGCAATACTATAATGCGTACACCTCAATTATTTTCGCAAGCTCTTCATTTGGGGGCGTTTTCGAGTTTTTCCTTCCTTCCGTAATAGCTCTGCTGTTCGTTGAGTTGAAGCATGAGCAAGCAAACAGAGCTTTTCCGCCAAGCTGAAGACGGGGTTTTGCCTCCAATTTCAGCAACCCCTTCCGACCCCATCAACCGACTTTTCACATGAACCTCTATTCAATCGCTAACTTCACAGAACTCGAATTCGCAAGTTTTATTAGCTTGACGTTTTGCCTTTTATTTTGTGATGAATTTTGGGCGTAGACTTCAAAGATTTAGTTCCGAAAACTCCCGTGAAGCTTGAAGATTTAAGCGGCAAAATAATTGCCATAGACGCTTACAATGCAATCTACCAGTTTCTCGCCATCATCCGCCAACCCGACGGAACCCCGCTAAAAGACAGCACTGGACACGTCACAAGCCACCTAAGCGGGCTTTTCTACCGCACAAGCAACCTTGTTGAGATGGGTTTGAAGCCGATCTACGTTTTCGATGGGATTCCCCCGACCCTGAAGGCGGCTGAGATTGAGCGGCGCAAAGCTGTTAAGGTGCAAGCTATCGCCAGCTACGAGAAGGCGGCGGCGAAGGGCGACACGGAGAAGATGCGAGTGTTCGCGCAGGCGGCGACAAGCATGAAAGATTACATGCAGGATGACAGCCGCAGGCTCTTGGAGCTTATGGGTTTGCCGTGGATTAACGCGCCAAGCGAAGGCGAAGCCCAAGCCGCCTACATGACCAAGAAAGGCGACGCAGATTACTGTGCAAGCCAAGACTACGACAGCCTACTTTTTGGGGCGCCCAGAATGCTGCGGAACATCACGATTTCGGGCAGACGCAAACGCGGTAACGCCTACATCGAGGTTGTGCCCGAAGTGATGGAGCTGTCTAAGACGCTGAGCGAGACGGGCTTAACCTACCCGCAGCTCATCGACGTGGGCATTCTCATCGGCACAGACTTTAACCCTGACGGAATAAAGGGGCTAGGGCCGAAAACCGCCCTGAAACTGGTCAAGCAGTTCGGGTCGTTGGAGAACGCGTTGCCCCACATAAAGAACGCTTCTTTCCCAGTTGAGCCAAACTGCATACGCCAGGTCTTCCTGCATCCTGAGGTAACGGACAACTACAAGCTCCAATGGTGTGAACCGAACGTTGAAGGCGTCGTCGACTTGATGGTTAGGCAAAAAGAGTTCTCAGAGGATCGCGTCAGAAAATCACTGGATAAAATGCTTGCTGGCAGCAAGAAGCAGAAGTCCAAGATGACGCTGGAAAAATGGTTCGGGTAACCCGCTAGCCTTGCCCGTACTCGCCTGTCAGGGGGACAAACGCTACTCCGCCGAGGTCTTCCTGCCGAACTTCGCCAGCGGCGTTTTTAGTCAGCCTTATCAAGGTTTGATAGAAGGAAACCGTGCCGACAGGAATCACCATTACGCCACCGTCAGGCTTCAGTTGATCAACGAGTGGCTGGGGAACTTGGGGAGCCGCCGCCGTCACAGCAATACGGTCGTACAGCGCCTTGTCAGGGTAACCTTTTGACCCGTCAGCGTTGATCACGGTTACGCAGTCGCCGAAGCCAGCGGTTAAGATGTTTCTCCGCGCAGTTTCAGCCAACGAGGGAATTATCTCGACGGAGTAGACGTGTCCCCGCGTGCTTTCGGGCGCACTTTTCGGAGCGACCAACTCACCTAACGTCGCGGCATGCCAGCCTGAACCAGCGCCAACTTCAAGAACCCTTTGACCGACCTCAAGCTGCAGGGCTTCGTTCATAATGGAAACCATGTGGGGGGCTGAAATGGTTTGGCCGAACCCGATTTGCAAGGGAGCATCCACGGCGCTGTGCTGGCGGGCGGCTTTGGGCAGGAAATTTAGGCGGGGCACGTGACGCATCGCGTTCGCCACGTTGGGCGTTTGAAGTATGCCCTGTCTTACTAAGTCGTCAATAAGTCTCTCCCACTCCGCATCAGCCAACAGAAACGCCACTGTATAGATTACTCTTGTTCGCTTTTTTAATTTTTTCAACAAATCAAGGCTGGCATGATACTTGCGGCAAGACGCCTTGAAGTTTAAGGCGCAACGAATATTTGTGTGCTCCAGCGAAGGCGGCGGGTAAACCTGAAGAAGCAAACAAAAAACGGTCATATGCATGAATTAAGCATAGAGCATGGACAACCTGTCCAGTCAAGAAACCTTGACTAAAAAGCTCCTGTTTGGTCAAGAAATCTTGACGATAACGCTTTTAACGGGAAAAAACAGCCCAAATAAACGGTGAAGAAATGAACAAAACCCGCGCTGTCCTGTTTGTTTTCTTATTGGCTGCGGCGTCATGTATAGCCTCTTCTTCGGCAGTTAAAGCATACCCAAACCAGACTGCCAATTTCGGCGCGGTAAACTGCATGGCAAATTCATCGCCGCCGCAGCTGCCGACAAAGCAGGAAACCGTTGCGTTGCAGCAAACCCAAGTTGCCAAATCGTCGCCTTTGCCATCGCCGTTTGTGGTCGCAGCTTGGATTGTCGGCTTAGTGGCTTTTTTCGGTGCTCTTATTTCGATTTACCTGCATGGGCGAAGGGGAAATAAAAGTGTGGGAAGCAGAGTTGTGGAGCGGTTCTGGGCTATTGACTTTTATGGCGCTGGCTGACTTTTGCTAACTCTAATAAAAAAGCTAGAAACAGCTGTTACTCTTTGCACTGTTTGAGGTCGCGAAGCTCAGCTATGGTTTTGTTTAGTACGGCGTTGGCTTCAACCATCTTTATATCGGATACGGGCAAGCAGACAGTTACTTTTCCAAGGTAAGGACGCTTGAAACCAAGATGCTTCGTTGCCTCGTCAGTTAAGCCGATGTAAAAACTCGTCAACTGCCAAGTGTTCATGTCTACGTCGGCGCTTTCTACGTCGCCTAACAGGAAATTGTCCGATGTATAAGCTTTCTTCCAAAAGATCCGAGTGATTTCAACCATAATACAAACCCATAGGTAAATTTACGTGCGCCTATATTTGCTTGTCGGCAACGAGCGCTTGAATGAAACCTTTTTACAGGCGTAATCATTGTTTAGAATGGTGATTTTTGTTGTCTGCGTCTCAACAAGCCAGCAGGAAACTTTCTCCTGACGAAGAACGCGTCATCATCAACAAAGGCACGGAAACGCCCTTCACGGGCAAATACTTCGCTTTCTGGGATAAAGGCACCTACGTGTGCAAACGATGCAAAGCGCCGCTGTACCGTTCAGAACGCAAGTTTGAGGCGAACTGCGGGTGGCCAAGCTTCGATGAGGAAATCCCGGGCGCGGTTCGGCGGCTTCCTGACCCCGACGGTGTGCGGACGGAGATTCAATGCGTCAACTGCGGTGCTCATCTTGGGCACGTCTTTGTGGGCGAGCGCTTCACTGAGAAGGACACGAGGCACTGCGTAAACTCGATCTCCATGGATTTCATCCCAGACAAGAAAGAATAGCCGATTTGCCCGTGAAAAAAGGCTGCTTCTTCAAGAGAAGGCGAAGCCCGCGTAAACCGTCTTTTGTAGCCTTTTTCCATCTTTCCGTATCTTTCCCAACCTTTCTGTATCTTTTTTAACCTTTCCAAACCTTTTTACACCTTTTTAGACCTTTTCTAGCCTTTTTACACCATAACCTGAGCCCAAACCAAGCCCCAAACCAAAAAAACAACCAGAAACGGGCATAACGAAAAACAAGACGGAGAGGCCTGCTTTTAGCGGCAAGAAGCCCGCGCAAAAACAGACCTGAGCGAAAAAGCCGCATCCGCCGTTCACTTTCACCGACCCCTCCACTCTGCAATATGTCTTATTCTTCGGTTGTTTTAAATACCCAGACGTAACATCTTTTGCCACGTGTGAACAAGATGACTGAAGAAGATGAAGACACACAAAACCGAGACGATGAACCACAGCCAGAGGACGCGGAACAGACAACAGAACCGAGCAAGCCAAAATACGAGTTCATGGAAGACCTGCCAGGCGTCGGACCGGCAACAGCACAAAAACTCCGAGAACTCGGCTACCACACCGTGGAATCATTAGCCATGGCGACGTCGCGAGAGCTTGAGCCCGTGGGAGTAAGCGAGAAAAAAGCCTTCCAAATCATCGAAGCCGCCCGCTCAGCCATCGGCATCTCCTTCGTCCGAGCGGACGAACTTTTCAAAATGCGCCAAAAAGTCTTGCGACTAAGCACGGGCAGTAAAGCCTTAGACAAGGTGCTTGACGGCGGCTTGGAAACCCAGACTATAACGGAGTTCTACGGCGAGTACGGCAGCGGCAAAAGCCAGATCTGCCATCAACTGTGCGTCAACGTGCAGTTGCCCCCGGAAAGAGGCGGACTCAACGGTGCAGCTTTGTACGTTGACACCGAAAACACTTTCAGGCTTGAACGCATAGTGCAGATGTCAAAGTTTTTGGGTTTGGACCCTGAAACCGTGGTTAAGAACATAATTTACGCTGAAGCCTACACGTCCGACCATCAGATGTTCCTTCTGGAAAACGCCGACGAAATAATCAAGAAAAACAACATCAAACTGATCATCGTGGACTCCCTCACCGCGCATTTCCGAAGCGAATACATCGGAAGAGAAATGCTGGCTTCAAGACAGCAGAAACTCAACAAGCACATGCACAAACTAATCGCTTTAGGCCGAGCGTTCAACGCCGTCTTGGTTGTAACTAACCAGGTTATGGCTAAGCCCGACCAGTTCTTCGGCGACGCGATCCACCCGATCGGCGGAAACATCGTGGGACACACAAGCCACACCCGCATCTACCTCAGAAGGGCGCCTCATGGTCCGATAAGGATTGCAAGGCTGGTTTCAAGCCCGTATTTGCCTGAAGGAGAGGAAATCCTTAAAGTAACCGAGAACGGAATAGAAGATGTCTCTGAAGAGGAGAAAGCAACCAAAACCCGCGGACGCTAAAGTATGCCAATTTCACAAGCCCTCGTCACAAGGTACTTCCAACTCATAGTCAGCAGGCAATTCACCGAGGCAGAACGCGAGTTGGAACGAGTAAAGCAGAAGATGCAGAAAACCGAGTGGAACAGAGGATACTTCCGAGCGCTCTACGGCATCTACCTCTCCCGCAAGAACAGCGCCACGGACGATTACGCGTTTTTTTCCAAGCTTGACTTAAGCGACAAAGTCGCGTTGCACAACTACAGAAAAGAGTTTCTTGAGCACATGGGCAACGGTTTACACGGAGACTTTGACCGCGGGTACTTCTCGGCGTGGGCAGATTGCATGCGCATTCTAACACGCATGGACATCCCTGCGGCGTCTAACGGCGAAGAAAAGACTGGTGAACAGGAAAAGATAGAGACCTTGAGAAGCGACAAGAGCCAAGCTACAATCGCAAATTTCCTGCAGAAAAGCGAAGAATAATTTTTTTAAAATTGCACACAGTTACATGTAGACTTTGAACGCCGTGAAGAACAGAACGAAGAATGGCAGCCAAACGAAGAAGTACATTATTATGCCCGTGCTCAGTATTTTTGATTGTTTCTCTATTTTTTTCGCGAAAATCGCCTTGAGCGGGTAGTAAGACACCAAGTAAACCATCAGAGCTATGGTGAAGCTGTCGATTAACGTGCTGAGGTCGGTTAAAGGCAGGTACAAGGCTATCACCGCGCTAAGCACCCCCGCAACCACTCCTAACGAGACTCGAATCCAGTAAAGTTGAACAACAGGCGTCATTGTATTCCGTAACCTTCGGCAAAATATATTTTGTTCTTGCTTAAAAAACATGCCTAGTTTTAAACAGTTTCTGCCCTCGAAAATGCGGTGTTTAGGCTTTTTCGCTTGGACGGTATTTCGCAGGTTAGTTTCAGTTATGGTTGAAGCTTATAGCCAAATTTGTATGTGCAACAAGGGTCTGTAGGGGCCAATTGTATATTAGGAAAGCATAAGCAGATGAAAGGCTATTTTATAAACAAGGTAACTACTAAAAAACACCCATTGGTGCAAGCGTTGCGAAGAAAAGAGTTCACAAGCTTCGATGTTGCCGCCGCGACAAGCGAGCTGAAACCGCTGATTAGTGATTCCCGAGTGAACAACATTTACCAGCTTGACGATAAAACGCTGGTTTTCAAGCTTCACAAAGTAGACGCGCCGCCCATAAGGTTCGTCGTGGAAGCGGGTAGAAGAATGCACTCCACCGTTTACGCGCCTGAGAGCCCGGCTGCCCCGCCTGAGTTTTGTATGTCTCTGAGGAGGTGTCTGCGTGGGGCATGGCTGACCGGCGTTGAGCAGTACGAGTTTGAAAGAATTGTAACTGTGAGTTTCAGGACTAAAGATGGGCTGCTCAAATTGATAGCGGAGATTTTCGGCGAAGGCAACATCATCCTTACAAACGAGAAAAACCAGATTCTGCAGGCTTTATTCTTTAAGCGCATGCGCGACCGAAACATCCTGCGAAACGAAATCTTGGTGTTTCCTCCTCCCAGCGGCAAAAACCCCTTCAAAGTCCTCCTGCCTGAGCTGAAAGAAGCGCTAAAGAATGCGGGCGAAGTTGAGGTTGTTAGGGCAGCGGCGCGTTTACTGGGCTTAGGCGGGGTTTACGCTGAGGAAGTTCTGCTCAGAGCTAACGTGGATAAAACTAAGCTATGCAAAGACCTAACGGATGTGGAAATCAGCGGCGTTTTTGATGTGCTGCAAAGTCTGCTTTCAAAGATTTCAGCAGGCAATTTGGATCCAAACATTGTTGTTGATGATGATGGAAGTTTTTTGGATGTTGTGCCTCTTAAGCTTAAGAGGTATGATGGCTGCAAAACTCAAGCCTACGCCACTTTTAATCAGGCGTTGGATGAGTTTTATCTTCAGGTAAAGGCGGCTGAAACGGCACTTGCAAGCGTGGAAGTTGAAAAGCTAAAGCATGAGTCAGAGCGGCTAAAACGAGTGGTTGCTGAACAAGAAAAATCAATTCACGATGAAGAGAAGAAGACTGAACGCGACAAAGCCATCGGCAACACAATCTACAGCCATTTTAACGAGCTTCAAACATTTGTGGACAAGCTTTTGCGGGAAAATAGAGAAGGCAAAGACTGGGACACCCTTATCAGTGAAGCCTTAGCAGCTAAAAAAGCTGGCAAACCTCCTGAAGTTTTCCTCGAATCGTTTGATGCACGGAATTTGGCTTTGAACCTTTGCATCGATGAGTTGCAGTTTAGCATAACCCTGCGCCACTCACTTTTCGACAACGCCAACGAATATTACGAGCGCGGAAAAAAAGCCAAGGAGAAAACTGCTGGGGCACTGGCGGCGCTTGAGGATTCAAAGAAACGCTTAAGCCAAATTGAGAAGGAGCTAAATGCGGCTGAAGAGCTGAAGAGTCTTAAGCCAGCGGAAATCGTGGAGGCACTCTCTAAACGCAAGATAGCGATGGAGAACAAGGAGTGGTATGAAAAATTCCGCTGGTTCAACAGTTCCGACGGGTTTTTGGTGGTTGCAGGCAAAGACACCGTCAGCAACGAAGTCCTAATAAAAAAATACACAACGCAGGAGGATGTCGTTTTTCACGCGGAAATCTCAGGCGCACCCTTCACCGTCGTCAAAGCAGAAGGCAAACCCATACCAGAACAAACACTCCGCGAAGCAGGCGAGTTTGCGGCGTCGTTTTCCCGTGCATGGCGTGAAAACGCAGGGTCAGCCGACGTCTACTGGGTTAAGGTTGACCAGCTAAGCAAGAGCGGGCCCTCGGGCGAATCTGTTCCACATGGCGCCTTTGCAGTTGTCGGCAAACGCAATTGGACACGGAATGTTCCGCTTAAAACCGCCGTAGGCATAATCGTCAATGAGGAAACATGTTTTGTCGGTGGACCAGTGGACGCCGTAAAGGCAAAAACTAAAACTTATGTTGCCCTTGTGCCTGGCGATTATGCTGGTAAAGAGCTTTTGAAGCAAATCCTCAGATCGCTGATGCTGAAGCTGCCTAAGGAGCAACGGGAAAAAGCTGGGAAAACTTCGATTGAGCAGATTAGGGAGTTTGTGCCATACACTAAAGGTACGATAACACAGAAAACAACCTGACAAATGCGGAAAACCAGATTCTAAAAAAGAGAGAGCGCTTAAAAACGCGCTAAGGTGAAAGTGTTTATTTTGATTTGGCTTCTGTTTCTGCCGTTTGGAACAGGTTCTTGACGGCTTTCTGTCGGTACTTCTGCGCAAGCGTTTCAGCCGTAACGTAAGTCAGGGCTTCTTCGGGGCACCATTTGACGCATTGCGGTTCTTTTGTTTCGTTGTCTGTGCAGCTGTTGCATGTGAAGACGACTTTCTTGTCGGGATGCATGTTCATTGCGCCGAATTGGCACGCGCTGATGCACCATCCGCAGCCGTTGCACGCGTTCTCGTCAACACGGATTATTCCCGAATCCTCTTCTTGGCTCAGTGCGTCCCTTGGACACGCCGCAACGCACGCGGGTTCCTCACAATGCCTGCATGTGACTGCCAGATTCACGAGCGGCCCCATGCGCATCGCACGGATGCGTGATTTGGTCGGGTTGAATGTTTTCTCGTTAACCATGCTGCAAGCGTACTCGCAGACGCAGCAGCCTATGCATTTCTCTGGGTCAGCTGTTACAAATTTTCTGTCTTGCGGGCGTACCATGTTTACGCGCCTCCTTGTGGTTTGGCTTCTTGAGCGGCTTTCATTGCGTTTTCAGCAATGTATGCCAAGTCCCCTAAGCCTACCTGTTGCAGTCGTTCAACGGTTGGGATGCCGTCAACTGTCCAGCCTCTTGAAGCGTAGTAATCGTCTAAGCCTACCGCCATTTCCTCGTCGTTGACGCAGGCGCCTTTAGCTGGTCCCTCGTCGGGGACTGGGAAATGCTTTATTTTGTAGGGTACATCGTCGTACTTGCGTGTTCCTTTGCCTTCGCGTATGTTGAAGAGTCTTGCTAGGTTTTCAATTCTGTCTCCGTCTCTGATCATTTCTTCAGGTGTAATCGGGATTCCTGTCGCAAGTGTGTAGTAGTTTGTCAGGTCTTTCCAACCGTCATAGTATGTGCCTCTGCTGAATTTGCAGACGATGAGTGAGTCGATGATGTTGTACATGTAGCTTTCATCTGTGATCATTTTGCCTCTGCCTTTCTCAATCTTGAAGCGGTTTACTTTGCCTTTAACGTCAGGTGAGTAAGCGCCGTTTCTGAGGTGGCATGCTCCACGGAACGAGACACTAAAGCCAAGTGCCGCAGTCTTTAAGGTTCTCAGGTCGTAGCCTGGCAACTCCAAGCCTTTGATGTGGCAGGCGTACTTGTACGCGTCCCCACCGATGATTTCAGCTGCTCTAGCTACTCCTTCAGCAAGCGCATTTCCTAGCCAGCCTTCACGTTTGCCGATTTTGTGGATTTCTGCAATCAACGCTTCAGCATTTCCAAACTTGAGATCAATTCCGTCAGTTTGTTCTTTCGTGATTATGCCGTGCTCATAGAGGTCCATTGCGAATGCTACAACGACACCGATGGATATGCCGTCCATGCCGTACTCGTTTACTATGCGCATTGCTTCGATAATTGCGTCTAACCTGTCGATGCCGCAGAGTGGTCCCATGCTCCAGAGGCACTCGAACTCAAGCCTTGAGGTTGAGCCCTTGTACGGTCCTTCAGGAACGACACCGATGTGGTCGCAACGCATGCCACAAGTTGCGCAGCCGACAATTTTCTTGACATAATGCTCGTTGAAGTACTCGCCGCTGACTTTTTCGGCGCCTTCAAAACTTGCGTTCGTCCAGTTCCTCGTTGCCAACGCTGAAAGTGAGTTGAGAACAAGAACGTTTTCGGGTGTGCCTAAGGTTTTATATTTCTTGGTTGATGGACCCTTCATGCGTTCATAAATCATTTTGATAAATTCTTTGAATCCTTCTAGGTTTGCAACGTTAACGTCATGTGTTCCCCGCACAGCCACTGCTTTGAGATTTTTGGAGCCCATGACTCCGCCCATCCCACTTCTTCCTATGGCGCGGAACTCATCATTTATGATTGCGGCGAACCTGCACATTTTTTCGCCTGCTTCGCCGATGGCTGAGACACGGATGTAGAAGTCGCCAAGTTCATCTCGGATTTTATGGTCAGTTTCGTTAACCGTCGCGTATTTCAGGTGTTCAGCGTTTCGGATTTCAACTTTGTCATCGTCTAACCACAAGTAAGAAAGCTTCGGAGCTTTACCTTTGATAACGACAGCATCGTATCCTGCACGTTTCAGGTCTGGACCGAAGAAGCCGTGGGCTTCAGCGTTGCCGATGCCGCCCGTTGCGGGAGATTTGGATACGACGGCGTAGCTGTTTCCGCCTGTTGGCCCCATAGTGCCGCTGAGTGGGCCCGTCAAATAGATTATTGGGTTATCAGGGTCGTAAGCGTCGGTTCCCGGTTTTGAATTGTCAAACAGCAAGCGGATGCCTAAGCCTATGCCACCGATGTAATCCTTCGCCATCTGCTCAGATAATGGAGTTGTTTTGATTTCTCCAGTTGTGAGGTTTACGTATAAAATTTTTCCCGCATAAGCAAACATATTTTCCCCTCAAATTCCTGATGAAGGGAATCTAATTGAAAACTATATTAAGTTAATGGGAACTTTGTTTAAAATTTCAAGGCTTAAACCGAATTGTTTTTCAATGCACAACACAAAAAACAAAAATGAAGCGAAAAGTTAAAGCAGTCCAAAAGCCATTTTTTCCGTACGCAGGCGAAAAAATGAAAAGAACTGACGCCCTAAAACAATCAGCGACTAAACAAGGCATGTCCTGCAACTTCATAATTTTCAACCCCAACAACTTGACTTACTTTACGGGTTTTCCGGGAGCAACCGCGCTGCTGATTCCGGAGCAGGGAGAAAATGTACTCTTCGTTTCAGGAGTGAACTATGCCCAGGCAAAGGCGGAAGCTAAAGGCTTAACCGTTGAACTCTTAAAAAGAGGCGAGAACCTCATGGAGAAAATCACAAACCAGGCGTCAGCCAGCAAGTTTGCTGTTGACTCGTTGCCGATTGAAAGTTGGCGTGCCCTTGCCAAAGCAGTTGGAGGCGAAGAAAAACTGGTGTCAGCCAATTACCTGATACTTAGGCTTCGAAGGGTAAAAGACGATCAGGAAATCCAGCTGATTCGGAACGCATGCGGCTTGGCGTCTGCGGGCATGCAGGTGGCTTCTGAAATGATCCGTCCCGGCGTGAAAGAGAGGGAAGTGGCGGCTGAGGTTGAGTACGCTATGAGAAAAAAGGGGTCAGACGGGACAAGCTTTGACACAATAATCGCATCGGGACCCCACTCCGCGTTTCCGCACGGGTCCTGCTCAAGCAGAACAATCCGCGATGGCGAATTGGTTGTGGTTGATTTGGGTGCAACATGCGACTTTTACCGGTCAGACATGACAAGAACGTTCACGGCAGGCAAACCCAGTGAAAAGCAGAGGAAAATCTATGAGACAGTTAAGCTGGCGCACCAACGCGCCTTTGATGCTCTGAAACCCAACGTTTCAGCCGCTGATGTAGATGCTGCCGCGCGACGGGCGATTGAAGAGTGTGGTTTTGGCGAGTTTTTTGTTCATAACCTTGGTCACGGGGTGGGTTTGGAGATCCATGAAGCTCCCGTTTTAAGCCCTGACAGCAAAGACGTCTTGGAAGTTGGCAACGTCGTTACGGATGAACCTGGAATATACCTGCCAGGTTACGGCGGAGTAAGAATTGAAGACACCGTTCTAATCACTCAGGCTGGTGCTGAAAAACTCACAGTTGGACGTTACGGTTTGGACGCTTGATTTGTCGGCTCTTCCGCTTTTTCAACCGTGACAACCAGACCTTTGAGCGCCTTTACGGTAACCCGCTCGCCTTTCGCGATTTCGCCTGACGCTGATTCGGCGCGCCAAATTACCCCTTCAACTCTGACTTCGCCTTTGGGGTTGAGGTCGGTTATCGCGATGCCTCTTCTCCCTATCAAAGATTCCGCGCCTGTGAGTTTTGAGCGTCGTCTTATCGGCCCGATGACCAATCTGATGTACAAGCCTGCGAGTACTCCGAACACGACCAGCAGACTAAGTTCAAGAATCGCCAAGTCCCCTATCGGAGAAGGCGAGTAGGAAAGGTTGAAGGAGAGGAAGTAGATTCCGATGGCTCCTAGAACTACGCCTGCGATAAGTGCAAAGCCGTGTCCAAGCTTCAACTCCAAAACAATTAGTCCCGCAGCCACAATCAGAATGATGATGCCTAGGAGCGAGGCGCCGACGACCTCTGCGCCGATCAAACCAGCAACTATCGCGATGGCTCCCAGCACAGTCAACACGATGGTTGGGTGTAAAAAGTCAAGCACGATTGCCACGATTCCGACGAGGAAGAGGATGCCGTCCAGAATGGTGTTGCTTAAAGCGCTGAGCAGTTGTTCATATAGGTTTTCACTAAGCGTTATCTGCGGATTGGCAGACAAGCCCCATTGGTTGATGGCGTCTGACAGAGAGTTTGCAATGCCGTTAACAACGTTTAGTGACACGGCATCGTTAGCCGAATATGCAATGTCAGAAATGACCATGTTGGCAGTCGCGTTTGGGTTGCGGTTCCATTGCTCTGCGAGACCTTGCATCAGGCTTATCATCGCGTCTTCGGTATGGTTTTGCTGCAGCGCCGTGCCGCCCTCCACGATGGGTGTGCTTGGACCTATTTCGGAGCCTGGGCCCATCAGAATGCTGTTTGTTGCCATGGCTATGTAGCTGCCTGCTGAAGCGCCAAGACCGCTAGGCACGATGAACGTGTAAGTTGGGATGCCTGAAGCGTTCGCAGCCGTGATAGAACTTATTATGTCGAGCATGTCGCTGAGGAATCCGCCAGGCGTGTTCATCTCGATAACAATAGCGGCTGCGTGTTGGCCCTGCGCGGTGGAGACGACGCGCGACATGAAGGTGGATGAGCCTGGGTCGACTGGCACGTTAAAGTTGGCTATGATCACAGGGCCATTCGGGTTAGCCACTGGCTGGGCAGAAGCGACCGCCGCGGAACCCTGGAAGCAGCCTGCGGCAAGCAAGAAAAGCATTGTGCAGGCTAAGCTTAAGATTGAAACCCGAAGAATTTTTCTCTTATGTTTTAACAAGGTTCTTCCATTCTTGGCTATTCTGCAAGATACCTATAAGCTTTGGCATGTTGGTTAAGACACAGGCTTTTTCCTTCGGCGAATAAACAGCACGCTTGCAACCACCAACACCGCTACGACAGCGATTACGCCGATTATAAGCGCGTAAAAGGTGGTTTGGTTTATGCCGAAAATCTGAGGCTGTGGCGAAGATGTTTGCGGTGCCCAAAGGTTGGTTTGGTTTGTCGTCGTGTACATGACGCATCCGGGCAGGTTTGACGTTGCCGCAACCATGATGCCTGTTTGCCTATCCCAGTTGTACGTGCTCTCGTTAGTGACGCCGATGAGTACGGTTCGCTGTGCGCCGCCCGCTTCAATCTGTTTGGTGCCTGTCATGTTTATGACGCCTTCGTACTCGGTGCGGTACTGGTCGCCCACGGTTAAGTTCAAGGGCACGAAGAAGCCGTCTCCGATTGCGCCAGTTGCCAAGTTGAGGTGAATGCTGTTTTCTGGAAACAGGGTTCCGTTGCCGAACGCGGTTACGACGTTCACGGTTATGACTTCGCCTTGAACGTTTATGATGTTCATTCTTGCCCAAGTTATGTTGTACTCTGACGCGGGGTTGCCTGTTTCGGTCACTTGGTACTGAATCCAGTCGCCTGCCTTGACGCCGACCAAACTGCTCTGGGCAAAAGCTACCCCCAACAGTGAAACGCCTAACAGCACGATTAGGTTGACTGCAAAGACGATTGATTTACGCATGGAAACCAATTTGAATGCTGTTTAACTGTTTTAAAAAGGTATCACAAAAAAAGCTGTTCGAACCTGAGTGAAATCCCCTGCAACATTGACGTCACTTTGAAGCATTTTTTTCTTTGGGTTTAGCTGCAAAGAGCAGCGGGAGCCCAAGCAGCGGGAGGGAAAGTATCCATAAGTCCTCGTTGTGTCCAAGGAACCACGCGTACCAGGTGCTCCAGCCTCCGAAGTAAATCCACGTCAGATAGTTCCACAGGTAGTAGAGTCCAAGAGCCAATATGATAACGCCGACGATTTTCAGGCTCAATTCTTCCATGGTTTCTGCCCTTCTTGATTTCACGGCAAATCCCGCGGTGAAAATTGCCAAAGCCAGCATGCCGAACGCGGTTAGAACGTAGCTGAGTAGGTTCTGCGGGTAGGAAGTTAGGTATATTGTTCCTTTGATGTTTGTTGTCGTGACCCACATGGTTAAGTTAAGCAGCCAGAACACGAAGATGTAAACTGTGCCGCCAATCAGTCCCCATTGTATCACTCCCTTAAAGGGTTTGTTTGGGTTCAGTTTGTAAGCTAAAACAAACAAGACAGCGGGAATGGCTAAAGATTCAACCAACACAGGCAATCCGTTTGTCGCGAATGAACTCAGAACAGACGTTAAGGTGTGGTGACTGAAACTTTTGGTGAAAAACAAGTCTTGCACCTCGTACAATCCTGTTGGAAGAAGCGTAAACCAGTAAATGCCTTCGAAAACCACAACCCACCTTGCCACCTTGAACAATGCGGGTTTCGAGAAGTTTTTCTTGGCAAAGTAATAGACTATTGCCGCAAAGGCTATGATGCCGGCTGCGAATCTGAAGACGACCCCCACGAAGCCAACGATGTCTTCCACGAAGATGTCCATCAGAAAGTGGTGTGCTCCGCCTATGCGGTTCCATTCGCCAACCCATGAGAGGGTGAAAGTGTCGTGCAAAGCAAACAGAAAATAGGCTAAAACAACCGTGAATAACCCTATTTTCAGCGGCGTGTAGAATTTACTTTCAGCCATAGCCCTCAACCAATTGCCACAACTTCTTCTTTTCAGAGTATATTATTTTTTCGGTTTGACGCAAATTAGTTTTTTGTTATTTTCATTCTTCCCCGTGAAAGGATTAATTTAAATATAAATTCGTCTTAAATTGTTAAATCGACAAAGTCAAAAGAGTTAATTTCAATGGCGTTTACAAACCAAAAATTAGCCAGTACCGTGCTATTCTCTCTTGAAGGGGTAGGCGCGGTCTTCGTGATTATTTATTTAGCGGCCTATCTTGGAGGGATGCCTACCACAAATGTTCTTCAGAACCAGCCTGCGGTCAGGATTCCCCTGATGTTCTTCGGCACGGTACTTCTTGTGCTTATTTTGGTCACTGTCATTCTTGCGGTTGCTCAAAGAAAACCGCGGCAAGACAACAAGTGAACATCTTGGGAAAGCGCCGCAGAACAATTATAGCATGGTTTTTTCGCCGTTCGCAAACAGGTAAATTTTTCCGATAAAAGAGCAACAGCCATTCTCATAAAGGATTGCTGACCGTGAGGGTACGGCGTAAATTTTTTCATCTTGCGACAACTGCAGCAGCGCCTCGTCTTTTCGAGGTTTATAATGAGCCTTAAGGGTAAGGTCGGCTAAGCCCAAACCATCGACCAACCTGACCTCCCTGTTCCAGCGACCAGTTATTACACATCTCTTGCAGAGAGCCAGTGCCCCAGCGCTTCTGCCAACGATGACGCCTGGGTAATCTTTAAGCAGGCTGTCTACCTGCATCTTTCTGAAACGCTCAACTAACGCGGTGACTAGTCCGCCCGTCAGGTAAATCAGGTTTGAAGACGCGATTTTCTGGGCGATTGCCTCGTTGGAATCGGAGTACTCAATGAAATCCACTGTGCTGGCGCCGAGGCTGACAAAGTAGTCAAAGAGAATCTTGCGTTCACGGTACATTCTGTCAAAAGATGCTCGCGCCCAAGGAAACACAGCGACAGACGGGTGCCCTCCTGCCTCTTTGAAAGCGCTCTCGTTTACTTCCCACGCGCTTCGCTTAAACACGTTTTCTCCGCCTAACAGGTAAAGTTTGGGCATACACGCAACAAATTAAAAACCAGCTTAAAAGGGAACCTAAACATCCGCCTGCCTCGAACTGAAAGCACTGAATGCGGTTTAAATAAAAAAGCCGCAGGTGCAACTTGGAATCTGCTGGTTTGATTGCGGTGCGGCAAAGGGCTTATTAGTGTAGACTGTGAAGTAGCGTGCGATGGAAAATGGCGCCTGAAGGGTTTGTTGAGTACAAGCGAAGGGAATTCTGCAAGGACGTGAAGTGCCCGGTCCAAGTGGAGTTGAACACGCTCTCGGAGGGGTCGGTCGCTTACGAGCAGGTGCGGCAGAAGTGCAGCAGCAGTTGCCTGTACACGACATGGCAGTTTCATCACTGGCTCATAGAGAAAGGCTACTTAATTTTGAAACCAGCATCAAAATAGAAATTGCAAGCGGCGCCGTTTGGTAATTTTAGAAGAATTGGTTGTGAAGGCAAACGGCGGGCGCTAAGTGGGTTATGTGGCAACGGTTGAGTTTTCTTTTAAACAAGCCTTAAATATGACATGTGTCATATTTCTTATGGTTGGGCCTGACCTCAAATGAACAAAAAACGCCTTTTAGCCATCACCTTGACAGTCCTAACAGCTTTAGCCCTCATAGCCTACAGCCCAAAACTGCCCTCAACCCGCGCCCAAACTCCCAACCCAGCAACGGCGCTCACAATAACTGGTCTAGTCCAAAACCCACTAAGTCTAACTCTTGACCAAATCGAGGCAATGCCTCAAACTACCGAAAACGCCGCTTTGGTCTGCGTTGATGGTCCGACGCCTCTTGAAGAGGGCTCCTGGACGGGCGTCCAACTTTCTTACTTACTTCAACAGGCTAACGTGTCCTCAAGCGCCGTCAAGGTCGCATTCTTCGCAACCGACGGCTTCACCACAGACCTTACCGTCTCAGCGGCGACGCAAAACACTAACATCTTGGTGGCTTACGAAGTAAACGACCAACCTTTAGGCGGACTGCGATTGGTTGTGCCCGGCGACTGGGGCTACAAGTGGATAGACGCCCTTACTCAGATCCAGCTTGTAAACTACAACTTCTTAGGCACAGAGGAAAGCGAAGGGTACCCAGACAACGCAGTAATAACTGGTTCCTCGGTGCAGGAAACTGTGCCGCCAACAATTTTCCAACCCAACACGTCGCCCTTGCCGTCCAACGAAACGACGGCAGCCCAAAACTCTACATTGACGCCTGCGCCCTCCTCCTCGCCTGTACCGACCGTTACCAAGACGGGAGTACCTGTCGCTTCGAATCCTAAGCCTCAGCAGACGTCGATCTTTCTTGTCGGCGTCTTCGCGGGCGCCGTAATCATCGCGGCGTCAGCGGTGGCTTCTGCGGCAGTCTTGACGAAACGAAAGAAAGCAAAAACAATGGCTCCTGCGCTAAAAGATTCACAGGGCACCACAAACAGGCGGTGAATGAACTTATATGCACCCTTGTAGGTACTGCGGAAAACTTGTCGCGCTCGAAAGCATCATTTGCCCTCATTGCGGAGGGTATAAGCCGCACGGCTGCAAATGCCACGAGCACGTTAAGTAATTGGTCTTCCGTTAAAGTTTCTCTTTTCATATTTTATGAAAAAACGCAAATTATCCGTTTGCTCTTATTTCGGGGCAACGTGAAGAAAAGGTTAATTTAATTCTTAAGCCAAAGAGTTCGGCGGTGAGATAAACTTTGGAGTGGGGTATGAAAAACAGGTTAAGCCGACTTATCCAGAAAGACGGCAAAGCAGTCTTTTTACCCGTTGACCATGGCTACTTCCAAGGACCAACGCACTGCCTTGAGAAGCCCGGGGAAACAATCAAGCCGATTTACCAGTACGCAGACGCCCTTATGTTAACCCGCGGCATCCTGCGCAACTGCATCGATCCAGCCATTGAGAAACCCATCATCATGCGTGTTTCAGGCGCGGTTTCCGTGGTCGGGGAAGACTTGGCGAACGAAAGCATCGTTACATCCGTCCAGGAAGTCATCAGGCTGAACGCTTCGGCAGTCTCTATGTCTGTGTTTGTCGGGAGCAAATACGAAAACAAAAGCCTAAGCAACCTAGCCAAACTCGTCGACGAATGCGAAGACTACGGGATTCCAGTTATGGCTGTTTCAGCCGTCGGCAAAGAGCTTGAGAAGCGCGAAGCAAGGTACTTGGCTTTGGCAGCGAGAATTTCCGCTGAAATCGGCGCACGCGTCGTTAAAACCTACTATTGTGAGAACTTCCACAAGGTTGTTGAAGGATGCCCAGTGCCAGTCGTCATGGCGGGGGGACCCAAAACTGAAACTCAGAAGGAAGTTTTCGACTTTGTCTACGCTGGCATGCAGGCAGGCGCAATCGGCGTCAACCTAGGTAGGAACGTTTGGCAAACCGAGTGCCCAGTCGCCGCCATACGAGGCTTAAGAGCAGTTGTCCACGACGGCTACACTCCGAATGAAGCCATGGACCTCTACGAACAAGTGAAAGCTGGCAAAGCCTAACCAGCAACCTTGCCTTTTTCGGTGAAGACCATGCTGACCGCCGTCTACTACAACAACCATGACGTCCGCATCCAAGAGGTGCCGATCCCGCAGGTCGGCGAGGATGAGGCGTTGCTTAAAGTTATGGCGAGCGGCATCTGCGGCAGCGACGTCATCGAATGGTACCGTGTCCCGAGGGCACCGTTGGTTTTAGGTCATGAGGCTACAGGCGTCATCGACAAGGTCGGCGGCAAAGTCAAAAGCGTCAAGGTCGGCGACCGCGTTTTCGTTTCCCATCATGTTCCCTGCAACCAGTGCCGTTACTGCAAACGGGGCTACCACACTGCCTGTCACACCCTTCACTCAACGAACTATTATCCGGGCGGCTTCTCACAGTACATACGGGTGCCCAAAATCAACGTTGACTTCGGCGTCTACAGGCTGCCCGACGACATGTCTTTCGAGGAGGGCACCTTTATCGAGCCTTTGGCGTGCGTTTCACGGGGTCAACGTTTGGCTAACCTGCAAAAAGAGGACACGGTCCTGATTATCGGCAGCGGCATAGCAGGAATCCTGCATGTGCAGCTTGCCAAGTTCAAGGGCTTGCAAAACATCGTGGTTGCTGACATTAACCCGTACAGGCTGGAGCTTGCCAAGAAATTCGGCGCAAACCACGCGCTTGACGCAAGGGACAACCTGCCAGCGAAGCTCAAGGAAGTCAACGAGGGAAGACTAGCCGACCAAGTTATCGTTTGCACAGGAGCCACATCCGCGTCGCTTTCAGCAATGGACTGCGTGGACAACGGGGGAACAATATTGTTTTTTGCCGTTCCAGACCCGAGCGTGAAGTTGCCTGTGCCGATCAGCCAGTTCTGGAGAAACGAAGTGACCTTTCTCACAACTTACGGCGCGGCGCCAAACGACTTGGACGATTCGTTGCGGGTTCTAGCGACAAAACGGCTCAACGTCAAAAACATGATTACACATAGGCTCCCTTTAAGCGAGGCTCAGGAAGGGTTCAGGCTGATGGCTGAAGCGGGGCAATCGCTCAAGGTTATTCTGGAACCTAACCGAGATTAAGGCATTAAAAGATAAAAAGAAAAACCGACATACCAATACGCATGTCAAACTTGATAGATATGTTTGGGGAGAGGCGGAGCGTCAGGAAATATCAAAACCTTTCCGTTCCAGAAGAATTAATCAAGCAGGTTTTGTCGGCTGCTGGATGGGCGCCTTCAGCGCATAACGCTCAACCGTGGCGATTCATCGTTTTAGCGGACCCGCAGGTTAAGAGGAAGCTGGCTGAGGCTATGGAGGGGTCTTGGGCTGCTGACATGGCTAAAGACGGCGTCTCCATTGAGCCAGAAAAATTTAAGCTTCGGGTTGAAAGACTCGCAACCGCGCCCACGCTGGTTCTTGCGTGTTTAAGCATGGATGGCATGGCGACTTTTCCCGACGTTGAAAGGCAAAGGCTGGAGCGGGATTTGGCGATGCAGAGTTTGGCGGCTGCCGTTGAGAACTTGCTGTTGGCGGCGCATGCTTCGGGTTTGGGTGCATGCTGGTTCTGCGCGCCAGCTTTCTGCAAAGAAACCGTCCGCGAAGTCCTCGGGGTTCCAGACGAGGTTGAGCCTGAAGCGCTCATTGCGTTGGGCTACCCGGCTGAGAAACCGCCTGTGCCGAATAGGAAAAGTCTCGGGGAGTATTGTTTTAGGGATAAGTGGGGCATCAGCTTTTGCTAGGATTTTATCATTGTCAGGAGCATTTTGAGTTTTGTTTTTGCGGTTAGTGCGTGGGGCTCGTTGGCGGGTAGAAGGGTCACTTCTCCCTGCGTCAGTTTAAGCGGCTTGCCTGATATGGTGAGGTCCACTTCGCCCTCAATGACATAAATCAGCGCGTCGTACGGTGCCGTGTGCTCGCTTAAACCCTGGTTTTCGTCAAAAGCGAAAACGGTAACTGTCCCAGCATTCTTATCGATTAAGGTGCGGCTGACCACTGAGCCTTCCTGGTAATCAATCAGCCCTGAAAGGCTCAAGGCTTTGGCGGCGAGTTTAGACGAATCTTTTTTGCTCATAAGTTAACCTTGCAAAGATTCGGTATTTAAATTTGCAACGATAAAGCGTTTAGCCGTTTACCGCCGAAAAGACCACAACCCTTCCGTCAAGTTGTCTTATCGCAAGACTTTAACTAAAAAAGGGTTTACTTGGCAATTTTCTAAACACAAGGGAAACGCACCAGCTTTTATACTAAGGAATGAAACACATATTTTTGGTGAATTAATTGCACGTGAGAATGGCAACTCCTGAGGATTCAACGCGAATAGCTGAACTTACCTGGGACTTGAATTTTCATCATGTTTCTTATCATCCGATATACCACGTGAAAGAAAACGCGTCCGTGGCGCTCGCCTACGTGAAAGACAAAATCGAAAAGTCAATGTCAGGAGACGGGCTTGTGCTCGTCGCGCAAGACGACGACATAGTTGGGTTTTTGAGTTGTTCCATCATGGATCGAGGTAATCCGAATTGGGAAATTCGAAGGCTTGGTCACATCGGACCAGTATATGTAATCCCAGAATATCGCCGTCGGGGAATCGCCGCGGCAATGATTAAGGCAGCTTTGAAATGGATGAAAAACCGTGAAGTTGAATACGTCGACCTGAACGTTGTTGTCAAAAACGCCGCGGCTATTGCGGCATGGGCAGCCTTGGGATTCGAACCGGTTAGTTACAACTTCATCCAAAAATTATGAGCGGACATGCGCCTCGGTTACTTTACAGTAACACACTTCGCCAGGTTTCTTGGCATGTCGGGGTTGAATCCTTTCTCAAGAGCAACGTAATACGCTAAGAGCTGCAGGGGCACAACAAAAGGAATAGGCGACAGAACACCAGGAATGCCCTTGGGAACCTCAATGTAATCGTCAGCCAACGCCTTGATTTCCTCGTCTCCCTCCTCGATGACGGCGATTATGTGAGCGCCTCTGGCTTTCATCTCCATGATGTTACCGATCAACGTCTTGTGGCAGTCATCCTTGGGGCAGACAAAAACCACTGGAAAACCGTTCTCGACAAGGCTGATTGGGCCATGCTTGCTTTCGCCCGCGGGAAACGCTATTGACGGGATGTACGCGATCTCCATCAGCTTCAGTCTGCCTTCGTAGGCGGTGGCGGTGCTGATTCCTCTGCCCAAAAAGAAGAAGACTTTGCTGTCCTTGTACTTCTGGGCGATTTGCTTCACTTTTTCTTCCTGCGTCTTAACTATAGTGTCAACAGTGTTGGGCAAGTCGGAAAGCTGCTTTTCTAAGCAATCCATTTCGTCCTGCGAAATCTTCCCACGTTTCTTAGACAACCTGAGAGCCAGTTGCGCTAAAACCGAAAGCTGCGAAGTGAACGTCTTGGTTGCGGCAACGCCGATCTCTGGACCAGCCTGCGTGCCAATGTAAACCCGTGAGATACGTGTTAGGGTTGAGCCGATAACGTTGGTTAAACCCAGAATCGTTGCTGCACGCTGTTGAGCACAGGTAACAGCCGCCAACGTGTCTGCCGTTTCGCCTGATTGACTGACGGCTAAGATTGTGCTGTCGATACTGACCGACTTGCCGTGCTGCTCTATGAATTCTGAAGCATAAACTGGGTGGGTGGGCAAGAATGCAAGTTTGCTAAACATGTATGACGCGGCTAAGCAGGCGTGGTAGCTTGTTCCGCACGCGACTAAGAAAACTTCGTTGGCGCGGTCAAGGAAGGTCGTAAGCAAATCCAGATAATGCTCCTGCATTCTTAGAGTGTTGCGCAGGGTTTCGGGTTGCTCATGAATCTCCTTAATCATAAAATGTGGGTACCCTTGTTTAACAGCCATTTCAGCCGTCCACTCAATAGTCTCAGGTTCCCGAATAACGGGGCTGCCGTCCTGGATTTTCCTGATTTCGTAGCCTTGAGGCGACAGAATGACGAGTTCACCGTTATTCACCATGACCGCCTTGTTGGTGACTGGGAGAAACGCGGGAATGTCAGAAGCACAGAAAACACCTTTACCGTTTACACCTATAACCAGAGGGCTCTCGTTTCTGGCACAGATGATTTTGTCTGGCTCTTTTGTGGAGATCACGGCAAGGGCATAGGAGCCTTCAAGCCGCTTGATGCTTTCTTGAACTGCCTCAATAAGGGATAATTTAGGGTTCTGTTTGAGGGTTTGCTCGATCAGGTGCGGGATTACCTCCGTGTCTGTTTTGGAGACAAACGTGTGGTCGAGGTTTTGCAGTTCCGCCCTGAGATCAGTAAAGTTTTCAATGATGCCGTTGTGCACAACCATTATTTCGCCTGTGCAGTCGGCGTGAGGGTGAGCGTTAACCTTCAACGGCGCGCCATGAGTTGCCCACCGCGTGTGGCCAATCCCTATGCTGCCAGGTAAATCGTCAAGGTTCAACATTTTGTGAACGTCATCGATTTTTCCCTGATCCTTCTTTAGGTAAATCTTGCCGTCGGAGATTGTCGCTATTCCCACTGAGTCGTAGCCTCTATATTCAAGTCGTTTAAGCGACGAGTGTATCAGGGGAGCGGCGTTACCCTCTTTCAAAACGCAACCGAATATTCCACACATTTCCGAATCCTCACTATCACCAATAATAGCATTGACTTTATGGAGGAGAAATTTCGTTAATAAGCATTGTTAAGACTTCAGTTTGACTGCTAAAAGAAATCTTTTAGCAGTTTTACCAGGTTTACCGTGCAATCGGGCGACCGCAAGCTTAGGAGAAGCCCAAATTCTTCGCACCATTATAAATAAATTTTTTATAGTACACCTGCCTTACTCACCTTAGGATAGCATATGGACAAAAAACTTCTTCTCCAAGACAACGGCAACACGCAAGAAGTAAAAGAAATCAGCATGATAAACGATTCACAAAAACTCAAAATGGTGCTCGGAAGCCTAAGCTGGAAAATCTTGGCAATGCTGTCAAAAAAGGAAATGTACCCCTTAGAAATCGCGAAGCAGCTAGGCATGCATGAGCAGAAAGTCTACTACCACATAAGAAAACTCGCCAAAGCTGGAGCAATAACCGTTGTAAGAGAAGAAAAGAAGAAAGGCGCAACGGCAAAATACTACAAAACCGTTTCGACAGCCTTCGGGATCGAGTTCCCACAAGGGTACAAGCCGATCCAGAACGTTTGCACCTTAAGCGTTGACAAGCAGCTTCAAGACTTCTTTAAAGAATTCATCAGCAACGGCGTCTTCGACGGCAAAATAGTCGTGGGCAGCCCCCAACCGCACGGCCCCTTCAAAACCAGCGCAAGAGACGGACACTACGCCGCGCACCTGGCGCTTTTCTTGGGGCAATTTGCCAAGATGCCAACCGAATTCGCCGTTAAACTTGACGTTGACGTTAAAGCGGAGAAGGAGGAGAAAAACAACCTGATCCTTGTTGGCGGACCCGGAACCAACCTTCTCACGCAGGAAATAAACGAGTACTTACCCATCAAATTCATAATGCAATCATCCGACCAAGGATTCCTGCTAGGCGGTTTATCCTCAGAAAAAACCCTGCAGGTTTACACGTCGGATGTTTCTGGGCTAATAGCCAAGATCGTTAACCCGTGGGACAACACCAAACGCATAGTCGTTTTGGCAGGCAACAAGGCTGTCGGAACGAAAGCGTGCGTTTTGGCGTTGGCTAATTTCTGGAAGAAAACCCTGCAGAAGTACAAGGGGCAGGACACTTTTGCGGTTGTGATTCAGGGTTTCGACATGGACGGGGACGGCAAAGTCGACTCCATCGAGGTCAGCGAGTAGTTGAGCCCCGCACAGGCAAAAGAAACTTTTCTGGCTTTTGGGCACCCTAACATTCAAGCCGTTCACCCATCCACGCTTATGTTCACCAGAGAAAAGCATCTTTCAGAAACGGGTGACTGCATCATCGGGGTCGCAGCAGACAAAGCCGTCGCAGGCTTAAGCACTGAATTCAAGGAAAAACTGAAAAAACCAAACGCCAAGCTAACAATCATAATTGAAGCCGGCGGCTTAAGGCAAACCGTCAAAGCGTTGGGCTCCCCGAAACTGACTCTAACCAGCCAGACAGACATGGTGATTAGAAAAAGCGATTACGTCTCTGACCGAACCCTGGCAATCCACGCCGACAAATCTTCCAGCGAGCTGCCTCGGGAACTTGTTGAAAAACTCAAGAACCCCGAGAAGAAGATCAAAGTCACCCTCATCGTTGTCTAAGTGATTTTAGCGTCTAAAACAATCTGGGACTCGTAAGGCGCGGTTTCACGAACGCTTCTGGCGCAAAGAAATGACTCCACCCTCCTGCCCGCGTCTTTCACGGCTTCTGCGAAACGCAGTTTCTGCTTTTCCATCGAGTCGGGCGAACGGGCAAAAGCGTAAAAATGAATTATCCCACCCTGCGGCTTAACTGCCAAGCAAGCGGCGTCAACGAAGTCGATGGCGGTTTCAGGTAGGTTCATTATGACCCTGTCAGCTGAGCCTTTAAGCTGGGCTGTAGCAATCTGCCTCGCGTCCGCCTGAGCGGGGAAGACTCGGTTTTCAACCCTGTTAACCCTCACGTTAACCTTGAGCAGCTCAACGGCTTCTGGGTTAATGTCAACGGCGTAGACTCGGACGTCTGCTTGTTTCTTGCCGATGAGCACCGAGAAGGGTCCGACGCCCGCGAAGAGGTCCACGACGGTTTCGCCCGGTTGCACCTGCATGGCGACGCGCATGTGCTCGTGTGAAAGCCGAGGAGAAAAATACGCCTTAGCCACGTCAACATGGAACTGGCAGCTGAACTCGCAGTGAACCGTCTGCGTCCTGCGTTCCCCAGCGATAAAGGCGAACTCACGCAGCCGAAAGGTTCCGCCTACCGCACCCGCCTTGGCAAGTACGGTTCTGACGTTTTTGTGTGTTTGAAGGATTGCTTCGCCCAACAGTTTTTCGTGGGGTTTAAGCTCGGGCGGGACTTCAACGATTGCTATGTCGCCTACTATGTCTAAGGCTTGAGGCAGGATTGCCAGCAGATGAGGCGGCAGCTTGTCTTCGAGCGTTTGCAGGACTGTTCCAGCAGCAGACGGCTTCTCGGCGAAGGCTCTGGTTTCCAACTGGTAATCGGACACTTGGCTGTTGAGCGCCGCCAACTCGTCTTCAAATGGCTGCCTGACCATGGGGATGCAGAGGCTATCGCTGTCCCGTTGAATCTTGAGCGACTTGTCCAAAAGCCCGAGTTTGCTGGCTAACACTATTGCTGTTTCGCCTTTTTTCTTCGGAACTTTTAGGCACACGGCTGTTTTGACCATGGGATCAGCTGCTTTTCTCTATCCTGTAGAGGCTGTTTACTTTCTGAACGGTGAATTTTACGTTTAACATTTTCTCCATCAGCCACACGTTCGACTCGATGTGCTCTGTGACGGCTCTGGCGTAGAATGATGATTTGCCCCTTGCAAGCGCCACGTAGGGGATAAGCATGTCCGCCAAGAAAACGTCAACCGTCGGCTGCGCAGACAGCTCGGCAACGAGTTTTTCCGCGGCTTCCCTGCCGACTTCCTCCGCCGTTTTCCGCAGTTGCCCGATGGCGTCGGCGCCTATCCTTAAGCCCGTGTCGGTTTCCGCCCACAGAACCATCGAGCTTCCCTTCTGGAAAGGGTTTGACTCGTCGTTTACCACCTGAACGTCAGCGCTGTACCTGTTTTGCGACAGGACGCCCTTTGCCGCTTTCGCCTGCCTTTCGGCGACGTGCCTGTCAGCTAGGAAAGTGCACACGGAAACGCCGCTGACCCGCTTCAGCGTGCCGAAATTCTCCAGCGTAACTGGTTTTAACGCGGGGTTCGGCTTAACCGTCATCGTTGCCTCGCCCATGCCCTTCGGGTAGTACCCGTATTTCTGCACGTTTAGTTCGGCTTCAACGCCCATCCGAGCCAGCGTGGGCAAAAACACGTTTCGCAGGTAGTTGATGGTTGGCGCGTGAGTGGTGTCCGTTCCCCCCTTGGCAACGTGCAGGCGGACGGGTTTGTCGGCGAACAGGCAGACTGGCAGAACCGCTAACAGCAGCATCGGGATGCTTCCAGCGGTCTCGATTTCCGCCTCAACCTCGCCGCCTCCTACGTGCTGAGGCGTGAACCAGATCTCCCTTGAACCTAAGGTTGCGCCTTGCACGTTTGCGTTGGAAAGCTTCGCCGCCGTCAGAACCGCCTCCAAATGCTGATGCTTCAAGCCTGGCTGCGGGCGGTTTTGCCTGATGTTGTAGATGTGTAGCGGCTGGTTTATGATGGCTGCCAGGGCTACTGAGAGGCGAAGTATGGTTCCGCTGCCGCTTTTTTGGCTCCCGTCAATTTCAATCATGCCGTTATTCTTCCAGAGGTCAAGCTCGATTTGAAGTTGCAAATAATTAATAAGCGTCTTGGGTTATTTAGAAGTTTAAGAGGAAGCGTTAGGGATGAGCACTGACAAGGAAAAGCTAAATGAGATAGTCGGCAAAGTAGAGGAGCTTGCCGTAACACTGAGCAAAGTTTCAGAACAGCTGCGATCCGTCTCCGCCTCGCTTAAGGCGCTATCAACGGGGCAAGTTGCCCAGACGCCGCCGCCCGCCCAACCCGTTCAAACGCCTGCTCCAGCGCCAGCGGCACAGACCGCGCCGAAACTTCGGGGTGTTGACGACATTCGCATGTCTTTTCCTGAAGAACTCGAAAACCTGCTTGGCTTCGAAGAAAAAGGCGACTACATAATAATCAAGCTGCAAGGGTACTTGGGCTCCGAAAAATTCGCGAAAATCGCCTCGGCAGTCAGAGGCATGGGCGGGGAATACATCAGCGCCGGGAAAGACTCGCATTTCAGGGTGCCCAAGAAAAAAGCGTAAACTCGGCGTCATCTACTTCAGGTTTTTTCCAAGTTTCCACGCTTCGTTAAGCGTTTGAGGCTGCTCTTTGATTTCTGCGCGTTCCGAGGCTTTCGGCAACATTGTGCCCGCCAAATCCACCCCTAAATACTTGAAAGACAGGGTAAACATGCCAACGGCGAATTCGCACGCCTCCGCTCCTTCCTCGGAGGGAATCACTAACACTGCTTTTTTGCCTCTAAGCTTTCCCGATGCTGCAAATGGCCGCAGTCTGTCTACGAGCAGTTTCATCTTCGCCGAGGGTCCATACCAGTACAGCGGGGTTCCGAAAACTATCACGTCCGCTTCCTCCAGCTTCGGGTAAAGCGCTTGCATTCCGTCGTTGACCGCGCATTTGAAGCTGCCTTTTTTGCACGCTTTGCAGTCGACGCATGGCGCCACGTCAACGTCGTAGAGGTAAACCTTGTCCACGGGATGATTGCTTGCGGATGCGCCTTCCAGAACGGCGCTTACAAGCAGGTCAGTGTTGCTGCCCCTCCGCGGGCTACCGACTAAACCGAGCACGGTCATGAACATGCCTCGCCAAGATTAAGGTGAAGCCTAAGATTTAAGCAGATAAGCGGCGGCTAATAGGTAACTTCAAAACTCTGAAATTCGCCCTCAAACTCTTCCCATGTGACGTCAACGTTCGTTATGACCGCGCCCCTCGGTCCGCCCCTGCAGAAATCCACAAGCGCGTTAACGTCGGCTTCTTCGCCTTCAAAAACGGCTTCCACCCTGCCATCATCCAAGTTGCGAACCCATCCTGTAACGCCGCGGCCTTCTGCCAGCCGCCTGGTTTTTTGCCTGAAGAAGACGCCTTGAACCCTGCCGCTCACGAACACGTGCGCCCTAACGTTAACCATTTGCCATTCCAATTCTATACTGGGTGGCTCAAATTTAAGATTAATTTAAAAAAATATTTCCTGTTCTAAAATGCTTTGATTTTTTCGCCCAAAGTGTGCAAGAAAAATTTATTCAGGCAAACGATTTTTTACTTAGAAAATGGCGTCGCACTGCGTTTTTACGCTGGCAAGCATTTAAAACTTGCTTGTCATATTTAGCCAACGGAGAAGAAATAATGAAGACCTTAGTCGTTTACTATTCTCGAACGGGTAACACTCAGTTCGTTGCTGAGACAGTAGCTCAACATCTCGGGGCAGACATTGAAGAGGTTGTTGACTTAAAGAAACGATTCGGGATGTCCGCCTTCATGAAGGCTTCTCTTGACGCTATGCTCGGCAGAGAAACCAAGATATCTGCCACCGCAAAATCCCCTGAGCTCTACGACCTCATAGTTGTCGGAACTCCCGTCTGGTTTACGAGGCCAACACCTGCCATCAGAACCTACTTGAAGAAAAACAGCCTCGCAGGAAAAAGAGTCGCGATTTTCTGCACAAATGAGGGAAACGGAGGGGAAAAAGCCATCGAGAAGACGAAAGAACTGTTGCCCGAAAGCAATCCGGCTGTGGACCTAATCATCGTTAGGCTGCGTGAAAACAAAGAGGACGCTGAGAACAAAATATCAGAGTGGTGCGGTAAGCTCAAGGTACCATTGGAGCTTAACACCCTCGCACGGTAGCCGGCTTTTTTGGCTATTAACCAAACTTAGATGCCGTTTTCTTGAGCGTGGCAGCGTTCACTTTCAGTTACCCCTCCCCTGCCCTGAACAGTCGTTTCAAGGTTTTCTTTAAAAGAGTTCTCAGCAGAGGGGGTGCTGGTGATTGTGTCATGTTCAAGGAAAACAGCGGGAAACTAATGGTTTACGCGTCAAGCGGCGTGCCACACAGGAAACGGTTGGAGTCAGTTAGAACAGCGACACAGCAAACGGCTAAACGGCTGAACCTGAACTTTGAAATGGTAAAGTTGAAGGCGTCGTCACCGATCTACGTTTATTATGAAGATGACGGTTTCGATGAGCCTGTGCCGCTTTACTGCGACGAAGGAAAAATGTCTGATTTAGACGAGATTTGTTCAGCGTTAAGAAGCATGATGTTCGTCTTGTCTTTTCATCCGAAGCACACGGCGCTGCGGCAGATGAGAAAAGAAATTCTCAAACTTTCCTAAAGCAGATCGCTTGGTTTTCCAGTGCAACTTCGTAGACTTGGTTGACATCGAAGACTATGCCTAAACTGTCGTATTCTTGCTCGGTTAGGAACAGAATGATTTTCGGCGTGGAAAGCTGGGTTCTCTGCGGTAGAAAGGGCATTTGCTGTTGAAGTGCCTGCATAATGTCCTGAGCCATTTTCCCTTCGTCCGACTGGGGTCTGAGCACGTACGGGTTAACTTCTCGCTCTTCCATCAACTCAATTCTTTTTCCAAGGTTGCCGTCTAAATCACGGGTTGACTCGATTTTGTTTACTCTTACGCGGAACATTACGTCTTCACTTCTAGCTTAGGAGTATTAGGTCACACATTTAATCGTTTACACTAACTGCATTGCAGTCTGCTTATCCAAGAATCTTCCCGCACCAAAGCCGCGTATTGAACCAAGAACCTTCGAAACTTCCTCCTTAGGCTTCGGGTTAGCTGTTTCGGTAAGATTGCTGAACCTGATGAAAGTCATCTTTAACCTGTCGTCGGCGAATTTCTTGTACTCTTCGAAGGACTCAAAGCAGCTTTCGCCACCGTACTTCGCCCATAAATCCTCAAAGTTCCCTGCTAAACGCTCCAGAAAATCAGCCGAACCCAAAACCTGCTTCTTCCCCGTAACGTAGAACAGCAACTTCTCAACCTGTTTGGGTCCAACCTGGTTTCTCCTCACAAAAGCCTGTGCTTTAGGGGCGGCTTTGCTTTTGGCGAGGAAGGCTTCCCAATACTTTTTGTCAACAATCAGCATGTAAGCATAACGCTCTTCTGCCATCGGGCATCGCTTCCTTGAATGCTACTTAGAAGCGGTTGGCAGATAACTTTTTCGCAAGTTCACAATTCAAGCGCTAAAGTCAACCTCTTTACCGAATTTCTCAGCCAACATTTTTGTTTCCCCACCCGTTACGGTTTTATATCCTGTAGCCGTAAAGACAGCAAAGAAGAGAAAAGAGCCATGTCAGACACTGGAGTCACCATAAAGAAAAGTCAGGACTTCTCAGAGTGGTACGTGGAAGTCATCCTAAAAGCTGGGCTTGCAGATTACGCGCCCGTTAGAGGCTGCATGATAATCCGCGAGGATGCCTACGCAGTTTGGGAGAAAATCCAGGAAACATTCAACCAGAGAATCAAAGCGACGGGGCACCGCAACGTGTATTTTCCCATGTTTATCCCTGAAAGCTTGCTTAAGAAAGAGGCTGAACACTTTGCAGGTTTCACGCCTGAAGTCGCTTGGATTAGCCAGGGCGGAGACACGGAGCTGGAAGAGAAGGTGGCTATCAGACCGACCAGCGAGACGATAATGTACGCTACATTTTCCAAGTGGATTCGCAGTTGGCGAGACCTACCCATCAAGATTAACCAGTGGTGCAACATCGTCCGTTGGGAAACTAAATCCACAAGGCTTTTCCTGCGGACACGAGAATTCCTCTGGCAAGAAGGTCACACAGCCCACGCCACAAAAGAGGAAGCCGAAGCAGAAGTCCTCTACGCGCTGAACGAGTACAGGAACGTAATCGAAAACTACCTAGCTATCCCAGTACTCGCGGGCGTTAAAAGCGAAAGTGAAAAGTTCGCTGGAGCAGTGTACACCACGTCGTTGGAAGCGATGATGCCTGACGGGAAAGCGTTGCAGATGGGAACCAGCCACAACCTTGGACAGAACTTCGCCAAGGTCTTCGACGTCAAATACATAGGCGAGGACAAGCTGGACCATTACGTTTGGCAAACCAGCTGGGGCATCAGCACACGGCTCATCGGCGCGATGGTTATGGTTCACGGCGACGACAAAGGATTAGTTATTCCGCCTAAAGTCGCGCCAGTTCAAGTCGTTATTGTTCCGATTCTCTTCAAGGTTGCCGAAGCAGCCGCCATTGTTGCAAAGGCACAAGAAATAACTGGAACACTAAAGGCCAAGGGTTTCAGCGTCATTTTGGACGACCGCCAGGAGTACACGCCTGGCTGGAAGTTTAACCAGTGGGAACTCAAAGGCGTCCCAGTCAGAATAGAGATTGGTCCACGGGACCTCAAACAAGGACAAGTCATCATGGTCAGAAGGGACAACGGCCAAAAAACCCCAGTTAAAGAAGCCGACATACCAGCAGCCACAGAGAAGCTTCTGCAGGAAATTCAAGAAAACCTGTTTACAAAGGCAAAAACCTTTATGCAAAGCAGCACCAGCACCGCGCGAAGCTACGAGGAGTTCAAGAAAGTCCTCTGTGACAAAGGCGGCTTTTTGAAGGCAGCTTGGTGTGGTAGCGCTGACTGCGAAGCTAAGCTTAAAGATGAGACGGGCGCAACCATCAGGGTTTTGCCGTTCGAGAAGGAAGAACCAGAAACTGGCTGCATCTACTGCGGGCAGAAAGCCAAGGAAACAGCGTACTTTGCACGATCATACTGACAGAACTCTCAGCTCTTAAATCACCCTGCGCCTCAAGCTGTTTAGCCTCTTCATCTAAACCCAGCCGTTCGGAAGCTTGATTTTTGGGTTAGCAAGTGTTTGGGTAACAGGTAACATAACTTGAGCGTCAAGGTGACCAGCAGAGCCTCAAACATCGAATATGCAATACGGGACGTGATAGCGTACACTACGCAGCTTGTAGCCGACGGCAGAAAAATCTATTATCTAAACATCGGCGACCCCGCGGCTTTCGATTTTAAAACCCCGCAAAACGTCAAAGACGCCCTATGCGCAGCAGTTCAAAAGGATGATAACTACTATTCGCCTTCAGAAGGAAGACTTGACCTCAGGGAATCCATCGTTAGAAAAGAGAAAAAAGTCAACAACGTAGACATCACAGCAGATAAGGTGCTGATAACCGAGGGTATCTCTGAAGGAATCCAGATGCTTCTCGGCGCCTTAGTTGAAAAAGGCGATGAAATCCTTTTTCCAGGCCCAACCTACCCACCGTACATTTCCTACACAAGGTTTTTCGACGGGACCCCTGTCTCATACGAAACCATCGAGAAGGAATGTTGGCACCCAAACATCGATGACCTGCGTAAGAAAATAAGCAAGAAAACCCGCGCTATCGTAATAATTAACCCTAACAACCCGACTGGTTCAGTGTACGACAGGAAAATGATTAAGGACATTTTGGACATCGCAGGCGAACATGACCTGCCCGTTCTGTCGGATGAGATTTACGACCAATTAACTTACGAGAAAGAGTTCGTCAGCGCAGCGTACCTCTCTAAAGACGTGCCAGTCGTCGGGTTAAACGGCTTCTCAAAAGTCTACTCGATGACGGGTCTGCGTTTAGGATACATGTACTTCAAAGGCGAGGGCAAAAGGCTCGAACGGCTCAAGGAGGGCGTTGAGAAGGAGTGCCGAATACGCATCTGCGCCAACACGCCCGTGCAGATAGCCGCGAACGCCGCGCTCAACGGTCCGCAGGACTGCGTCAAAGACATCGTGGAAAGGCTCAAGGAGCGAAGAGATTTCGCGTGGAAACGGCTCAACGAAATCCAAGGCATAAGCACAACCAAGCCTGAAGGAGCATTCTACATCTTCCCAAGAATCAGCGGCATAGGCTCAACGTGGAAGACCGACATGGACTTCGTTGTCGACCTGCTCAAGGCAACAGGCGTCCTAACCGTCAACGGCTCAGGCTTCGACCCAGTCTACGGCAAAGGTCACGCAAGGGCTGTTTTTCTGCCGCCGATTGCAGAGCTGGAAGAAGCGTTCAACGCGCTGGAAGGATTCATGAAGAAAAGCAAAGCAAGATAACTTTCCCCGTTTTTAGCCCAAGCTATTTTGAGCCCAATTCAAGCTCTAACTCAATAAAACAACCTGAAACAAGCCCTGATTGAATGGGGAAGGCAAGGAGAACAGGTATGAATGGGTTTATACCTGAAAAATGGGCTAAAAGTCTTTATTCCAAGCTGGAGAACACGGGTGCCCTCTGCTTGATTTGGGCTCCAAACCAAGAAACCAACCCAAAACTTCCCCTTCAAACAATCCGCCTACCCTACAGGGGTACCTAATATTTACATCAAAACCAAGGTAAATATGGGTTCACAAAGACGGGGGAGGGGGTCTAGTATTTGTGACCAGAAACCATCACAAAAATGGCGTATTTTGACTCATTACGACCCTATAGGGTAGGCTACTATTTGTGACAAAAAACCAACACAAAAAGCGCCCGAAAACAGGCGACCCGCCAAAACCCGCCGCCTAGAAACAGCGACAAGAAAGTTTAAGAAAAACCAGAGTTGAATATCCATGCAAACAAGACGCAGACGTGTTGGAAGCAAACTGCGGAGGTAGCCATCATGACGAAGAAAGTTTTCATTTCAGGCCCGATTCTGGGCATGGAAAACCATCAGGAATACAGGACAAAAATAACCGACATCCTCAACAGCGCGGGGTTTGAGGTTATCGACCCGTGGAACAGGGAAAAAGTCCTCTACAACGGAGACGAAAGATGCTGGTGGGATAAGGTTCCTACATTCGACTTTATCCAGCGGGACCTTGACGACGCCGACCGATGCGACATCATGGTGGTTTACCTGCCCATACTCTCGGCTGGAGCATGCATGGAACTGTTTTACGCCAAACGCAGGGGCAAGAAAATCATTGTAGTTTCAGAAATCAACTGCCTAAGCCCATGGATAATCGCGCACTCCGACAAGGTGGTGAAGAGTTTCGACCAGCTCAAAGAGGCACTAAAAGAAACTCAATAGTCCATCAGCACTTTGGCCATTCCATCCCAAAATGATTGTTGCTGTGCCTGTACAGTCACATAACGTTATTAGTTCACGCCTTAAGTTTCCATTAAAGCCACGACGAGGTGATAACTTTTGGCAGCAAAGCGATCAAGAGAAAAATCAAACATCACCAGACCTAAACCTGAAATGACAGCCGATAAAAAGTTCAAGTGCCCCTTAGACCAACAAGTCTACGACAACAAAAAAGACTATAATGCACACTGCAAAGAAGAACACGACGTTCTCTAGAAAAATAAAGGCACGCCAGCCATTTTTTCATCTCCACCTCCTTTGAAGAAAAAAACAGAAGCATGCTGGCGCTTGACTTAATTCTGTTGCTTATCTGATTGCTTCGTCTATCCTTGAGTCACGTTTTGTTTTCGTGACTTCCATGAACAGTTCCAAGCACTCCTTTTTGGTTGGTGCTTCTATGCCTATGCTGCCATAAGCTCCTATATCGATCCTGTATTTTCTTCTCTCCCCTCGGTCGTCTGGTTCACTCATATGTTCTATCTCCCCCTCTCCTGTTAGACTCATTCAGGTAACAGATTATTTACCTATAATTTGAAAATACTTATAAGGTTAATGGCGATTCACCGATAAAGCCAAACACTTTCATGGGGCAAAAACGACAAAAACGGCATACCGCATGTACCGACCCAACTTCGGAATCAAGCCTGCCGCTTCAGTCCCAAATTTGCACGTTAAAGCGTATTCAAACATTCCTAGCCGCTCAGCGTCAATAACGTCCCTGTTAAGTCCTGTTCGCGCCAGCACCGACTCGATCTCTTCGTCAGTTGCGCCTAAAACGATCAGCCTATCCAAAAGCGAATGCTGCCACAGAAACATTTTTTCAGTCTGAACCGTTGATAGTTCAGCTTGCAACCTTGCGTCTTCGCTCTCCCCGCCTAAACTGACGATTTTCACGTTCAACGGCAAATTCTCCCGTAACCCGTAGACTTCGACGATTTTTTTCAAGTCAGCCTTTTTTCCCCTTGCAAGTTGAGCCTGCAAATTCGCCAGAGGGACTGTTGCTAGGGTTATTTCTGGTTCAAAAATGCCGACGTCTACCATCAACTCGTTTTTGGTCAAGTCGAGTTTTGTGATGTATCCTTTGAGGTTTGAGGATTTTTCGACTCTTTTTGCGCTCACAGGGCAGATGCCTATTTCCTTGTTGATGTAGTTTGTAGCTAACACTTCATCTTCTCCTGAAAGAGAAACCTGCACCCAACAGTTAACTGGAGCGCCTAAGACTTTAAAGTCTAAATCCAAGTTTTCAAACTCGGCCTTCAAAAGGTCATCTACCCGTTTCAGTTGCCCCGAATTGCGCGCTTTCACAAGCAGAGTTAAAACGGTCATGTTCAGTTACCCAGCAAAGTGGTCATTTCTTCATGAAGCTTTCTAACTCTTTCCGCCGCGTCTCTGTGCCCATTTGCTAAAAGACGATCAACCTCAACGTCGATGGAAACACGCCCTTTTCTATGGTTATCAATCAGCTTGTCAGAGTATGAAACGATTTTCTCCTCCAAACTAAGCGGCACGTAAACATCTTTTGGCCAACCAAACCCAGCTGCTTCTTCAGCCGTGATTCCGCCGCCGACATGCCTCTTAATTACGTTGACAACTGGTTCGGGCAGTCCTTCTGACTGGGCGATTTGGGCGCCTATCATGCCGTGGTCGACTGTGTTTGTTTTTGAACGGCCTATGTCGTGTAAAAGTGCGCCTGCTTCGACAAGTTTCATATCCAGTTTTAAGCCTTTTTTTTGGAGTTGGCTTCCTATTTCTAAAGACAGGTCTGCAACGGCTTTGCAGTGGCTGATGACTTGCGGTGGACAATTGTTTTTTCGGAGAAGTTTGATTGCTTGCTCCCTTGAAGGAAGCGGATTACTCACCGAGTTCCTTCCTTAGCAGGTCGACTTTTTCGGAGAGTTTGGTTATCATTTTTTCGTTTGCGAAATGCACGAGTGGTTTGCCGCAGCCTGAGCAGTGGAAAACCAGCTCAACGGCTTCTTCGAATGGGACGCGTTTGCATTCTGGGCTTCCGCAGTAGTAGAAGTCGTGGTTTTTTTCGTATTCCAGCCTGACGTTGAGTTTTTCTAGGACGCGTCTTTTTTGGCTTAGGATGAATCCTTCTAGCTGGTCAGGTTGTAGTTTCCAGTGGAAGATGAACCAGCCTGTTTTTGGGTCTCGTGTTCTTCTGAGGCTTACTAGGCTGTGGTCGTAGAGTTTGTAGAGGATTTTGCGTACGCTGTTTAGGCGGATGCCTGTTTTGTTGGCTATTTCGTCGTCGGTTATTTCGTCTACGCCTTTTAGGTACTCGATAAGTTTGACGGCTTCTTCTTCTCCTAGTGCCATGGCAACCTTCATCAAAGTTGCGTCGTCAATGGTCGATAACATAGTCTAATGTTCCCTTAGCTCATAATAATGGAACTTCCTACAATAAAACTGTTCTTGCCTGATTAAGGAAATTTGCCATGGTTTGTTTTCTTGCTGAATCTGGTTTTTTTGGGTTTTGCGACGTTTTGTTTGTTTTTTCTATTTTTTTTAAGTTGCGACTTTTGCTATGGATAAGTTGCGACTTTCGCGGGCGGCAGGTTGCTTTTCATGTTGCTTTCTTGGTTTAGGCTTTGCTTTTGCAAGAACGTTGCGACTTTGCTATGGGCGGATTGCGACTTTCCATGTTGACCCCATGTTGACGGCATTGTCGGTTATGGGCGGGTTTCCGATTAGGGCTTCGGTTTAGGGGTTGCTTAGGTTTCAGCTTCCAAAAATTAGGGCAGCTTGAAGGCTTCGGTGGGCTGCGACTTTATCTTTAGGTTGCTGGCGGCGGCGCCTTCAAAACGGGGCGCTGAGCCTGAAAGCTTCGGGTGTTTCTTCCTGTTTCGGCGAAGGGGCAAGCTACCGATGGAATTTTGCTAGGAATATTTAACTACGTTTAACGGCACGTTTTTAATGTGACAAGCATGGATAACGAACTGCTTTTTGAGGTGGCTGAAAACGATGTGCATAAGCTCCGCAAGGAAGCCGCAATTAAGTTTCTAAGCTTAATTACAGCCGGTAGACCCAAAGACGGCTTGGTCTTCTTCGCCCCTGACTGCATAACGCATAATCCCTACACCGCTGGCAACATGGAAGCGTTAACAGACGCGATGATCGCGGTGCAGAAGCAGGGCAGCGGAGGAATAGTGAAGGGTTCAACAGCTGACTTTAAACTCTCTGTGCGGCAGGTGCTCGCTGAAGGTGACCTCGTTGCAGTGCACACGACACTGTCCAGTTCCAACCCAGAAGCAGGCGGGTTGCGGCAGATTCACCTTTTCCGATTCATGGGCGACAAAATCGTCGAGTACTGGGACATCACACAATTCATACCTGAAGGCGCCCCTAACGCAGCCGGAGCATTTTCTTGAGCGCGCTCTAAAGCCGCATTTTCCTTGCCGCTTCTTTAGGTATCGGATTTTCGATAATGAGACCTCGCTCCCTGCATAGTCTAGCGACGTGGGCGTCGTTGCTTACGATCACGGATATCCCATTTATTTCTGCAGAAGCTATAAGGTTCGCGTCAAACGACCTGACCTTGTGAAGCTTGGCTATTTCCAGGGCTTTTCGGGCAATATCAACCGTTAAGGGAAGAAATCGTATTCTTGTACTTCTAGTCAGCGCATCAAGTTTGTATGATGCTTCTTCCCTTTCCACACCATAATCTTCTACTAATGCGTGATATGCTTCCAGCAGATTTGCAGTCGCGATTGCGGCGCTCATTTTTCCGTAAATTGCATTCTGCAACAGTGACCAACAATACTGGTGAGCATCATGTTTCTGGAAGAGAGCATAGGAAAGGATATCCGCGTCGATTATCCTCATCGTTTCCAAGCATTCTCCCGCGAGAAAGCCTTATCACGTGCTTCTGAGTTGCCAGTTTTGCAAGGCTCTCTTAGAGAACGAATTGCCAAATCGTCTTCTTTAGTCAGTGGAATCAGCTCGATTGCGTCTTCTCGGGCTACCAACTCCAGTTTACCTTCCTCTGAAAGACCATATTTTTCCCTAATCTCTTTCGGTATGACGATGCGTCCTTGCTTGTCAATGGCAACTTCCAAATGGCAACACCATATACCATTACCACCACTGCCCATATAATCCCTTCGCTTGGTCAGCCCCCTATTTTCTGGGTTGAGGGTTCAAATCCTTCCCCCGCCGCCGCAGTTATTGATTTAGTCTTAATTATGTCATTTGGGCTTGTTTTGGGATTAAATTTTAATCCAACCAACGACGACCACGACGACTTTACGCCATGTTACCTGAGGAAAAAGAGTGGTTTGGCGCGCGTGTCCTCAGAAACTCCATACCTATCGCGCGGGCTCACAAACGTGTACAAGTCATTCGGGTAGCTAGATCATCGGGGCAGAAGGAATTGTTGGGTTATACTTCTTGAACCAGTTGAATCCCGATTCCTCCATGATTTTGAGATACTGATCGTTTCCTTCAGGCATAAGGTCAGCTCTGTAGTGCAGTCCAAAGTAATGCTGTGCTCTGTTCACAAATCCATCTTTTTTCATTCTTTCAGCGCACTTTTCTTCAAATTCTCGTCCGTGAACACTTCGACAGACCTGAAGTATTTTTTCCATTCTTTCATCTGTCAATTGCAATTTTTCGTCTTTGTACTTTTTGCTGTAAGCCGACAGAAGCTGTTGATCCTCCATCTGGCTGTAGTATTCTGAGTGAACTACCACTTCAGGGCCCAGTTTATTGGCCGGTTTCGGTCTCACTTTAGGATATCCCAGGCACAATAGGACGACGGGAAAAACGCCTTTCGGCAGTTTGAACATCCTCTTAATATCTGCTGGATAATCGATCACGGTGCCAATGTACACTGATCCGAGTCCCATTGAATCGGCAGCCGTGCAGATGTTCTGTGCGCAGATAATCGTGTCCTGAAAAGATACCCAAAAATGACGAAAGGAACTTGTCGCCGTGAAGGGCGCGACCTCAAGTTTCGCCCATCGTTCGTTGCGGTGAAGATCGAGGCAGAACAGCAGAAGCACTGGAGCTTTCCCTATGAAACTCTGACCGCACATCTCTGCTAGTTTCAGCCTGTTTTCAAGTTTTTCGATTTTTATGATGGAATATGGTTGAAGGTTTCCTGCACTGGCTGAATGAGTCCCTGCTTCAAGAACCGCGTTTAGGACTTCTTGCGGAATTGTCTTGTCTAGAAAACTCCGGCAGCTCGATCGTTCAAAAAGCAGCTTCATGGTCTCATTTGCATAGGGCTTTTGATTACTGTTAAATTTTCCATCTAGCATTTGGCTCACCTTAAGTTGACGTTTTCTTATTCAACAGTCTGCTTTCAAGACAGATAAATTTACGCGCGGCTCGATCAAAGTTTAGTCTTCTGTCATTTAGGATTCCTGCTTTTCGGCAGTATATTCTTCGGTAGCTTTGCGACAACAGTAAACAGGGGATCGACAATTTGGGCGATTCTCGCTTCTGCCGCTAAGCTTAGAAACATGTAGGCATCGTAGCGTTCAAAACCGTAGTCTGTCTCTAACCACTTTATCAGTTCGAGAAAAGCTAATCTAACTGCATCCTCAAGCGGTTTGGCACTGCAGATAGACATGATTTCGTCCTTTGATTCGACGCGTGGCCAGTCCAACTTTTTGTTTTTTTCCAACTCGACCTTTAGTGTAACCTTTGCGGAAACTTCCATCGCAGTTCCACAGATTTCTCCGTCTCCTTGAACTGCGTGAACATCACCTAACCCAAGAAGTGCTCCATCAACCGCCACGGGAAGGTATAGCGTGCTACCAACGCAGATGTCGGGAACATCCATATTTCCGCCGTGTCTTCCTGGAACAACTGTAGAGACAGCCTCAAATTCTGGTGAAACACCAATCGTTCCAATGAAGGGTTTGGCCGGAATTTCAATTGACCTCCCGTCATTCAACGCGTAAATGATCTTTCCGCCATTGATCTTTGAAAACTTTGTTACAGATGGAGATAATTGAAGCCAACCCTCAAGCCCGCCAAATCCAGGAATAACAGCGGTCCAGCCAACGTCTGGGAGCTTGATGTTGATTATCTCGATCTTTAGAGCATCTCCTGACTCAGCGCCTTCAACGTAGATGGGACCTGTGATAGGATTTGTATAGCGTTGAAGGCCTTTCTGAAACGCATCTTCCAGAGTTTGACCGGGTCTCACGATATTACCCCTAGCATCCCACGTTTCCACTTCAACCGTTTCACCGGGCGTTATCTTTGCAATGGGCTTGTTTAATGATCCCATTGTGCAATTTCTTATTAACGACATTTTTTTCTGAGGAGTCCTTCTTATTCTTCTAGCCAACGCGCTTTCCTCGTTTCGACCTTAAACAAAATTCACTTATAGCTCGCGGATGCGTTTAATCTTTTGCCTGTGTTGAAACTGTTAAGTCTTCTGTTGTGGCGCTGCTTTTAAGCCCTAATGCAATTCGTATTAATATTCGAACAGCGGTTTAGAAGATTAAGCCTTTTGAGCTTAGATTTTGTGTTACTCTCGGCATAAAAATCTTCAGTCCAGCTTAACACTGTTTAAGCGCGCTAGCCTCACGAACGCTTCGACGCGGGACATTTCATCCGAGAGGACATAGGCGAAACATTAGCTGCCAAGATAATCAAATTCCTAACCGATAACCCACTACCATAAACCAATTGCAGAAAGCAAACAAATTAGGGGTCTGTGTCGCTTTTTATTTTCTTTCCCCTCGTAGACGGCACAATCCTCATTTTTGCCCCGCCGAAATCCTTAGCCAACTCTTCACCCGCAAAGAAACGGTCCAGAAAAACGGCGAGGGCGGCGCATTCTGAGTGCGGCTGGTTTCCAATGGAGACGTTGAAGTCTGATACGTCGCTTGAGTAGAAGTCGCCTGGGACCTTTTGGCTGCCGACAACAACCATGACATCGCGGTTTGAACTCTTAATCCTCTGTAGCACATCGCTGGTTTGAATGTTTTCGCCGTAAGCCGTTAAATGAACGATGACGTCGCCGTTTGCTTTCCAGTCGCGGACGGCTTTTTTCCATGGGGTTCCCATCTCGAAGTGGAAGGTGCCGCCCCAGCGGTCAGTTATCTTTCTGACTGTTTCTTCTATGCTTGGGTCTTTTACGTCTGAAAGGATGAAGCCTGAAGCGCACAGCGCTCTCGCTGTCAAGGCAACATGGGTAGTTAATCGCACGTCTCGCTGTGGTCGGTGACCCCACCTTAAAACGACAATCTGGGGTGTGTCACTTGGTTTTTGGGTTGGTTTCGAATCTGCCATTTAATTCTGCCACTTTTCGTCTTATATGGTCAGTTAACTCGGGCGTAGCCTCGAAGACTACTTCAACTGAATCGTTGGTGAAATTCTCCTTCCGCACGTCTGCTTTCCCGTGAACCCATGAGATAAACGGCATAGTCCTCTCATTTAACGGAACAGAAAACCGTGCTTGAACATATCTTTCAAGAGTCGCGACAATTTTCCGTTTTAATTCGTCAAGGTTTGTTTGGCACTTTGCGGATAGGAGGATTGGATTCTTGGTTTTATCTTTGAGAGCTTCGAGTTTTTGGTTTCTTTCTTCTTCAGTTAGCAGGTCGATCTTGTTTAGAGCGGTTATGGTTGGAATTCCAGATGCACCCAAACGGTCGATTGTTTCCAAGCAAACATTATATTTTTTCTCAATAGTTTCCATTGGCTCGCTTAAGTCTAAAATCAGTATTATTAGATCTGAAAAGATTGTTTCTTCAAGAGTGGAGTGAAACGCTTCAATCAAAGCTATGGGTAAACGGTCAATGAAGCCAACGGTATCGGTTAAAAGAAATTTGCGGTTAGAAAACTCCAGTATCCTGGTGGTCGTTGAAAGCGTCGTGAATAACGCTTTGTCAACCATCGTGGTTGCTTCCGTTAAAGCATTAAACAAGGAGCTTTTTCCAGCCTTGGTATATCCAGCAAGCGAAATAGTCAAGAAGCCAAGCTCGGTTCGCCTTTCTCGCTGCAAAACTCTTTTTTCCCTGATTCTGACGAGTTTTTTAAGGATTGTCTGAACCTGCCGTTTTATGGCGTCACGGTAAACGTCTGCTTCATAAGCTCCAAGACCCATAAAGCCAGGCTGCTCGCTTCCTTTGGCTAATCTGACTTTTTCCTTTGCATGTTTGAGTTCGTTTCGCAGGGTTGCCAGTTGAATCTGGAGCTGCGCTTCTGTTGTTGTGGCTCTTCTGGTGAAGATTTCAAGTATAAGCGCAAAGCGGTCAATGACTTCCACGTGTGTCGCTTTTGCAAGATTGTATGTTTGACGCGTTCTCAGTTGGTTATCAAAAATTACTTTGCCAGCGCCTGTTTCCTGAACCATCTTGGCGAGTTCTTCTACTTTTCCAGCGCCTATTTGGTAGCGCGCATCGGGCGGTCTTGTCTGTTCCAGCGTACCGACAACAGTGTACCCGGCGGATTCTGCTAATCTTTTGAGCTCTTCTAAACTGGATTCTTCACGGTTCAGTCGACGCTGAACTATGACGGCTTTCGTTCTGAGGCAGCCTCCCCGCCTTTCTTCCCTATCTCGATCAGGTCGCCTAAAGTCAACTCTGGGTTGGAGGTTTTAGTCATCTGGCCAACTTTTTCTTCAGAGATCGGCACGAGCAACTTGATTTTTAGCATGTGCTCAAGCTTCGACGCAAGCTGGTTGTTCGGCTCCATTTTGCCAGCTTCAAGGTTTCTTAGAACCGAGGCTTTCTCGTTTATTTTTTTGCCAAGTTCCTCGTGCGTGAGAACCAGTTTTTCCCGTGCCGCTCTTATTTTGTTCGCGTAGTCTTGAGTGAGCTCCTGAGTGATTTGAACGCTGGCAACTGCTGGTTTCTTTTGAACGACGGTTATCGGCGTCTGCGGTTTTTTAAGGGCTGGTTTTTGAAGCGGGACTTCTTCTTGGTGCACTATTTTTCCGTGTTTTGCGCATTCTACGCAGACGGTTAGCCTTGCCCCTTCGATTACGGCGGTTATGGGTTCGGTGTGGATTTTGTGACCGCAGACTTCGCATCTCAACGTGAACTTGCTCCTTTTCACTGTGTTTATTATCTTGTTATGTTTATACTTGTCGAAAGACGCAAAAACATATTGACGGTGAACAGTTGAAGAACGATCTCGCGAAAATAAGGGCGGTTGCCGACTACCAATTCGGAAAGGGAGTAGGTTCAAAGCTGTTTCCCGAGAACGTGGAGGTTGAGTATTCGCCGAGGACAGGCAGAATCCGCTTCATCAGCCTAGGCGGTCAAAGGTTAGCTACTCTTCGCCCAACCGACGGGTTGCTTTCGTTAAGCGTTAAAGCAGCCAAGTTAATGGCTGAAAACACGGCTTTCGCTCATTGCTTTGTCACGGCAAAGAGCGACGTTTCCGAATTCATCGCCGCTGGGGGAGACGTTTTCGCCGTTCACGTGGTCAAAGTTGATGTTGAAGTCCGTGCTGGTGACGAGGTAATTGTTCTTGACGAGGCGGGGGCTGTTTTGGCGGTTGGGAAGGCCACTCTTTCAAGCGTGGAGATGACTGCCTTCAAAAGCGGTGTAGCCGTTAAGGTGCGGCATGGCGCAAAGAAAAGTGCGGCACGTCCATGATTCTTTACTCTTTTTTTGCCATCTGCTTTTGCTGTTTAGCGTTTGAAGTGTTGGCAAACTACGTTTACGTTAAGTTTATCGTCACTGACGAGGCAGCGCCTGTAACTGTGACTTCACCTTTCGAGTAGCTCCACCCGTCGCCGCTCTTGGCTGGTGAGCCGTCGATGACGACGGACGATGGCGCCGCGTTCACCGAGAAAGTTTGGGTGCCGCCGCTTTGGCTAACCATGTAGCTTAGCACTTTGTCGGGGTTGTAGTTGGTTACCACGATGTCGGCGCCGACCGCGGTCGCTGTCAAGTTCGAGGTAAAGCCGTTCAAGGTCAAATCGTTGAATCTGAGCGTGTAACCGTTCTGGCTGAAGTGCGCCAGGGTTGTAGAGGTCGCGAAGCTCACGCTGTAGCCGCTTGATCCCAGAAATTCTGTGCCGCTTGGGATGCTGACCGTGGAAGGTGAGTATGCTTTGAGGCTTGTTGAAAAGTTGAATTGATCCATGGGGTCGGTGATGTAATGAGGCGTTCCGAAGGTTTGATAAGTGTAAACGTCAACACCGGGGTTGGCTGGGTGGCTCATTTCAAAAGTGTAGATTCGCGCGGCTGCCGCACCCTGCAGGCTGTTTAATTGTTGTCTGTTGAAGAAAACCTCTTCTCGTTTACCTGCTTTCTTGTTGTACCCCGTAGCCGTGCTGTTGCTTGGAATAGTGGCGTGACCGTTTATGGTCATAAACACGTTAGGATAGTTGTTTAGCAGCTTTTCGAAGTTGGTAGCCCAAACTACGTCTGCATGGTTCAAGGTGCCGTACCCGCCGGTTGCATTAAGAAAATCATGCGTTGCCACGATAACGTTTACGTTCGGATTGGTTTTGACGAGAGTCTGCATCCAGTCGAGAACGGTTTGGTTAGCGTTGTATTCGATGTTGATAACCATAAAATGATAGTTGCCCCAGATAAATTGCACAGCCGTGCTTTTTCCGTCGAAAATGTCTCCGACCCAGTAAGGCTCCTTCCGCATCATTGTCACGTTGAAGCCAGGGTAGTTTCCGCCAATCCATGAAGCGTCAGGATTTCCTCGGCCTACGGTGTTGTTGATTTCGTCTTGGTCGTGGTTTCCAGCGTTCCAGCAGTATGGTACTCCGTTATTGTAAAGGGTCATCATGGCGTTGCTTGCGTTTTGCCAATCACCGGCTGAACTGGCTACCTGCACGATATCGCCAGTGTGCACGACAATTGTAAGATTCAAAGCGCTTGCCTTGTTTGCTATCCAACTGGTTAACCCGCTGTAGAGGCCTGGAAGCGAATCGCTCAAAAACTGGGTGTCCGTTATTTGAACGATGCTGAATCCGTCGACGATCCTGTCTGGGTCTAACGAAAGTTGGTTGTCTAAGTTTGTTATTGTCGAGTTCATGGCTGCCTCTTTCGTGTTCAACGAATTAATTGTTGACTGGTCTCTTGAGAGTTGGCTCTGTAAATTCACAATTTGATATTCAAAGAAACCGCTAAGAATAATTAATAGCGCCATGCACAGGACTACGATTCTTAAAGAAAGTTTTCTACTTGCACCCTTACTCCGCCAATCGAAAATGCCCTGTTTCACGTGTAATCTCTTCATCTACTAAAACATGTAGCTGAATTTGTTTTTTAAAATTTTGCTGAAAAAAGGATTGTCAAGAAAATAATCGTGAGACAGTTCTTCCTATGTTTTACTGAGAAACGCCGCATCTACACTAAATTTGTTCAAGAAGAAAGACTGAATAATCTGTCGGATTGAACTTTTTAAGGAGAATTTCAGTTTTCACTCAAAGGTCTTCAGCTTCAGCTCAAGACTTACTTTGAACCAAAGTTAATTAGCCGAAAAAACCATTGAAACAAGTTTGTTAACTGCAAAGCCGTTTCTGCCAAGTTTTAAAAAGTGTTATTCTTTTTTTAACCTGTGCTTTTTTACGTAAACTGATGCTGCAACGTTGAATGCAACTATTAAAGCAACGATTAAGTCAACTACAAAGTTTTCCTCAGGAACAGATGTGGGGGTAGCCGCAGGAAAGGGCGTAGGTGTGTCTGTCGCATTAGGCGACGTCGAGGGCGCGGGGGTTGTTGCTGGGTTTTGCGTGGGTGAAGCCGCGGATGTTGGTGTGGAAGTTGCGGTCGGAGGCGTCAAGCCGTTAACTACGTCGACGTACGTGTCGAATGCAGGTTTCTGATTTCCGCTGTTGTCGAAAAGACCGAAGTTAGAGTCGGGAATCGCTGTGTAATTATCGTTGAGCTCATACCATAAGTAAGCCTTGACGCCTAAACCTTGAAACAAAGAGTAGCTTTCCGAAAGGAACGATGATTGCGCGCTATTTGAAGCGGTCCAATTTGTGCTGTATGATTCTTGACCGACTTCCGTGAGCCAAATCGGCTTGTTGCACAATCGGCTATACTGCTGCAAGTAATATTCAAAGAAATAACCAGCAATTTGAGGATAGTATTGCCCGTACGGGTAAGCGTGGACAGCGATGGCATCACAAAAAGACATGCCGCCCAGTTGAACGACCTGCTGCGCCCACACCAAGGATTGATTCGCATACGTGTCGGGATAAGTCGGTTCGTTACTCGTGTACAGCGGCATGCCTCCTAAACCTATCACCGTGTCAGAAGGCGCTATGGCTTTAATGTCGTTATAGGCTGTTTGAAGCATAGTAACGTAGGCTTGCGGGGTTCCATCAAAATAGCCGAGAGCGTTCCAACTGTAGTTGGGTTCATTCCATATTTCCCAGGTTTTAACGAACCTTCCAAACGCGTGCACGGCTTGCTTCACAGCGTTGCTCCAATCTGACAACGTGAAGGTAGTGTAGTTCATAAGGTGCTGGTCGAGAATGCCCACAACATTCAGGTGATACTGCTGCGCTAAAGAATAAACTTGGTACCATTCGCTGATGTCCGAAGGATTGAACGTAACATCACAACTAACCCACGTTATGTTAGAGGACGCCAGCAACTGCGCTTCCGCAGCAGACATCTCATGCGCAACCACTCCACTCACCATCCCGCCCTCATCAGCGGCCTGTTCAAAACTAATCGTTCGCTGCAAACTGCCAGTGATTAAAGAAACTGAAAGAAGGCACAGTAAAACAAGGGACAGTTTTAAGATTTTCAACTTTTGATTTCCTGCTCATTATTTTCCCCAACATGCCTAAAATAATTATCTGCAAATCAAGGGCGGCATGACCACGGCGTACCTGCTGGGAGCTTTGCGTCTTTTCTATTTCACCGTAGTTTAGCCTTATTCATGAGGCCAAAATCGTAAAGGGCACCTTGGTAAAGTTAAGTTTATATCAAGTTCCACTGAAAGATTACTTCGTTGAAGTGAGCAATAATGAACAGGCGCATGAACCCCAGAGAGCAGAGACGCATGATGCAGCGTATGGGCATGAACATGGACACCGTCCCCGACGTTCAGCAAGTTGTCATCAGAACCAGCGGCAAAGACATCGTCATCGACGAGCCCCAAGTTGCAATTTTACAGGTGCAAGGACAAAAAATTTATCAAGTCATCGGCGGCGAAGTTTCAGAGCAAACCCCATCCCAACGCCAAACGGCAAAAGCAGCGCAGCCAACTTTCTCCGAAGAAGATGTAAAGCTGGTGGCGGATCAAACTGGCAAAAGCTTAGAGAAAGCCAAAGAAGCGCTTGAGGAGTGCCAAGGCGATTTGGCGAAGGCTATACTGCTGCTTCAATCCTAACTTGCTAACAGTTAATTATATCTTGGATGACCACATATTAAATCGAGGGGCTAAAGGGCAGTGCTTCAAAACGTGGATTTAGCAGTCATCGGGCACCTCTCCATTGACAGAATTCTGCTGCCCAGCAGAACTGCCCCGTTCACCGTTTTAGGCGGTTCGCCCACGTACACTTCGTTGGCTGCAAGACGGTTAGGCGCAACAGCCTCCGTAATTTCTAAAGTAGGCGGGAATTTTCCAGAAGCTTACCTCTGGTGGCTAAGGCAGGAAGGAATTGACCTGTCTGGTGTGGTTAGAAAGGCTGAAGAGCCAACCACAAGCTTCGAGCTGAGTTACAGCAAAGATCTGTCTGAGAGAACCTTGATTTTGAAGAGTAAGGGAGCCCCCATAGAGTTGGCTGATTTGCCAGCGGATTTGAACGCCAAGGCGATTCATGTTGCGCCCATCGCTAACGAAGTGTCATTCGAAGTGATTGAGCACCTGAAGCGTCGCGCAGACGTCCTGTCGCTTGACCCTCAAGGGTTGCTTCGAAGCTTCGACGAAGCGGGAAACGTAACCGAAAACGCTTCGGTTGACAAACGAATATTCAGCTGCATCAACATCTACAAGTCCGCCCAGAAAGAAATTTTCGCGTTAACCGGGACGTCCGAGCTTAAAGCCGCTATTGAAGCCGTTCACGACATGGGCGTTGCAACAGTCATCGTGACGATGGGCGCTAAAGGATCCGTACTCTCAGTCGGAGGCGCACAGTACAACATTGCAGCCTGCCCTTCACAAGTCCTGGTCGATCCAACAGGCGCAGGAGACGTTTTCATCGGCGGCTTCCTAACCGAGTACCTGCGGCAGAAAGAATCATTATGGTGCGCCTGTGTGGGTTCAGCGGCTGCTTCGCTGGTCGTCGAAGGAATCGGTCCCACCTACCTCGGCAAGAAAGAGGAAATCTACCTGAGAGCAAAGGTTTTGCATGAAAAGGAACTTAAGCAATAGCGCACATTACAAGTTAAAACAGTGCACGTGAGGCTTTGACTGTGGGTCGCATAGAAAAAGGAGCTAAATGCAGCGTGTCAGGCTGCAGTAGAGAAGCTGTCCGTTCAATCTCAGCTGATAAAGTTAAGGCTGCCGGGATTGGAGTTAGCACCAAGGAAAAACGCGCTTTAATTTGTAAAGAGCACTACAAAGAGTACAAGAAGAAAACTAAAAAAGACAAGACGCTTGATAGGTGGCGTTGGGGTCGCTAACACGAGTGGTTTAACATGCGAATACTTCAATTGCATTCTAACTACATAGTTTTCAAACCTGTCCAAAAAGAAATCGCCATCGCCGAAGAAGCGGAGCAGAAAGAAAACCGTATAGAAGAAGTCGTGGTTTTGTTCACGGCGATAGAAGAAGGCGACAACAGCGCGACAGCGCAGAAAGCCATCGACGACGTGCGAGCCTTCTTGGGCAAACAGAAAACCAACCGCATCCTCATTTACCCGTTCGCTCACCTGAGCAGCAACCTCAGCAACCCCAGCCAAGCACTTAAAATCATAAAAGACATGGAAGCCTACGCAAAAGAAAAGGGCATAGAGACCTATCGTGCTCCGTTCGGCTGGAACAAGCAGTTCACCATCTCCATCAAGGGGCACCCGCTTGCCGAACAGGCACGCAGCTACGCACAGGCACCCGTTGCCGGGGAAGCAAAGGCTGAGGCGGTCTGCAAGAAAGAGGAGGAGCCCGTTTCCGCCGCGTTGAAAGCTGAGGACAAGATGCAGTCTTTCTGGCATGTCCTGCTGCCTGACGGTTCACTGGTGCCTATTGAAGAGTTCAAGTTCAAGGGTCATGTTAACCTGCAGAAGTTTTCGCAGTACGAGATTAAGAAAGCTCGGGCGGTCACTGTGATGCCTCCGCATGTGACGTTGATGAAGAGGCTTGAGATAGCGGATTATGAGCCGGGAAGTGACCCTGGAAACCTACGCTGGTACCCCAAGGGACGCATGATCAAGTCGCTGCTGGAGCAGTATGTTTCTGCTAGGGTGGCGGCTTACGGCGGCATGGAAGTTGAAACTCCGATCATGTACGACTTCAACCATCCCAGCTTAGCAAGCTACCTTAATCGTTTCCCAGCACGCCAGTACACGCTTAAATCAGAAGACAAAGAACTGTTCCTGCGTTTCGCGGCATGCTTCGGGCAGTTCCTCATGGCGCACGACGCACAGATGAGCTACAAGCAGCTTCCGATCAAACTCTACGAGTTAACCCGTTACAGTTTCAGGCGGGAAAAAAGCGGCGAAGTTGTCGGGTTGAAGCGTCTGCGAGCTTTCACTATGCCAGACTGCCACGCGTTTTGCGCTGACTTGGACCAAGCGAAAAAAGAGTTCATGGTTCGCTTCAATCTTTGCATCGATGTTCTAAGCAACATTGGACTCGTTAAAGATGATTATGAAATTGCCATGCGCTTCACAAGAGGCTTCTATGATGAGCAAAAAGAGTTCATCACTGAAATCGTGAAGGCTTTTGGCAAACCCATGCTGGCTGAGGTGTGGAACGAGCGGTTCTTCTACTTCGTCCTCAAATGGGACCTCAACTTCGTGGACAACCAGGATAAAGCCGCCGCGTTAAGTACGGATCAGATTGATGTTGAGAACGCTAAACGCTACGAGATAACCTTCGTTGACGAGAAAGGCGAAAAACAGTACCCGCTGATATTGCACTGCAGCCCAAGCGGCGCCATAGAACGGGACATCTACGCGCTTTTGGAGAAGGCTTACCGGGAACAGATGCAGGGTAAAGCGCCCATGTTGCCCCTGTGGCTTTCACCGACCCAGGTTAGGCTTATCCCAGTGTCTGACAAGTACCTCAGTAAAGTGGAGGAAATCGCAGGGCAAATCGCTGCGCACTGCATCCGCGTAGACATCGACGACAGCGCGTCAACCTTGCAGAAGAAGATTCGTGAAGGTGAGCAGGAGTGGGTACCCTACATCATCGTCGTGGGCGAGAAGGAAATCGATTCAGGCACTCTCTCGGTCAGGGAACGCGGGCTCAAGGGTCAGCAGCAAACCATGACTGTTGACGAGCTGGTGGCTAAGGTGTCTGAGAAAATCGCGGGTAAACCGTTCAAGCCTCTGCCGTTGCCACTGTACCTCTCCAAGCGACCGCAGTTCCATGGTTGACAAACGAATCGTGTGTATCACTGGCATAAACTATATCAAATAATCGAATAATATGAAACAGCCAGCAAGGAAGTGGAAACCGAAATGACGGATGAACTGTCAGTTTACATCGACGGGCAATACTACCCTAAGTCTCAGGCTAAAATCTCAGTCTACGACCACGGTTTGCTCTACGGCGACGGCGTTTTTGAGGGCATCCGCGAGTACAACGGCGTTGTCTTCAAGCTGAAGGAGCATATCGACCGTCTTTACCGTTCAGCGCACGCGTTAACGCTGAAAATTCCGTTGACCAAGGAAGAAATGATTCAAGCCGTCGTTGACGCTTTGAGAAAAAACAGGATGAAAGACTCGTACATACGGTTGGTCGTGACCCGCGGAGTCGGAGACCTCGGTTTAGACCCGCGCAAGTGCCCCAAGCCTACCGTCATAATAATCACTGACACCATTTCCATAAGAGCCAGCAACGCTAAAGAAACAGGCATAACAACCATGTTCTCTTGGGTTCGAAGAAACTCCGTGGATGCAACTTCACATGAGATAAAATCGCTCAACTACCTCAACAGCATCATGGCTAAAATAGAAGCTAACGCGTGCGGCGTTGATGAAGCCCTCTGCTTGGAAAGCAACGGTTGCATAGCTGAAGGCGTCGGAGAAAACGTCTTCATCGTCAAGAACGGCGAATTGTTAACCCCGCCGACTTCAACGGGAGCGCTTGCAGGCATCACGGCTGAAGTCGTGACTAAGCTGGCGGCTGAACTGGGCATAAAACTGAGAGTGACCAACCTGACGCCGTTCATGATATTCACCGCTGACGAAGCCTTCTTCACTGGAACAGCCATGGAGCTCGTTCCGATACGGGAAGTCAACAAACGCACAATCGGCACGGGAAAACCTGGGCCCATCACAAAGGTGCTTATGGCGGAGTTCCAAAAGGTAATCGAAGACCCCTCGCAGGGCACTAAAGTCTGATTTTCTCTTTTTGCTTTTTGTGATGGATTTTTGTCACAAATAGTAGACCCCCTCTTAGGGTCAAAGGCTCTTCATCAGAGCTTGTTCTGGGTTGATTTTTTGGTTTGGGGCTTGAGTCAACTTTAGGTTAGTCTTGGGAAAGACATGAAAAGGACTACCTGTGCTCGTTGCCGATTGGCTGAGTTTGTTTTTCGTTATTCTGATCAGGTTTCTTTTCTTTAAGGATGGGCGCGACAAACTCGAGGATTGCGATTACCATTATGATCAGGATGATCGCTGGCACACCCCAAGAGTTATCCTTAACGAAAATCGTTATCCAGCCGAACCATGGAATACGCATAACCACCTTGCCGATCACATCGCTCGCTGGAACTCCCGGCGGGTTGTTGCCGTCCCACTGGTCAAGGTCTGAAGTTGGCGTTTGGGGCCAAGGGTTCCCGTTGCCGTCGCCCTTAGTGACAAAGTACAGTTCGCCGTTGTATGTTTCGGCGCTGACGATGCGGTGAACAATCAGCTCGCTTGGGTTGTATGGGTTATGGAACACGATTATGTCGCTGTTAGGGTAATGCGTGTTTAGGTCCTTGGGGTTTACTCCCTGAACGATGATGATGTCGCCCACGCTTAAGGTTCGGTCAAACGGGGTGGCTATGGTCAGCCAGAAGTTGTAGTCGGCGGCGTCGTAGGGGATGCTCATGCTGCCGGACACCACCGTCAACGCGGGATAAGGCGTGTTCAGCCCGTACTTCAAGCCTAAGAACAAGCCGAGAACCACGGCGATGATCAAAACGACTGCAACCGCGGTTTTGAAGTACTCGTTTTTCCAGATGCTTTTTGCAGCCGCCAAACTTTTACCTCTCAACATGAACTTTTAGTACATTTATAGCTAAATGGTCACGGTTAAGCATTACGGAAAAATAAGAGGCGCTCTGGAAATCTGGTAAAACCGCAAATGTGAAAGATGAAGCGTTGACAATTATTGCAGACAACAGAAAACATCGCGGCTAACGGCGCAACGGCTTATTCCGCAGGAAGCGAAAGCATAACAAGTTCTCAACCAACACCCCCAAGCCCGATGCTTCCTTACAGCCAAAGCCCAGGATAGTCAGGGCAATCAAGTTGGCTTTAAGTAATCTATGGAATTCTATATGGTGTAGCTGCAGTGGCAATAGTTGCAGTTGCGCTTGAAGTAATCATAAGAGATGACAAAGATTAAAGCCAGCTGCAAAACTGATTGTTTCCTTAAAGTGGGTCGAGCCGAACTTGAACCCAAACGGTTCAGCCTATGGAAAACATCCGCTACAGATCTATTCTTCTAGTACAAATTCTACATTCATAAAGCTTTAGAGATAAGTCCTGTTCTTGTTGAATTGGGCTCAGAGGGAACTGCAATTGATGGTTCGCCATCACCCTTTGCATCTTCCACACAACTCTGAGCCCGCCTCCGCTTCATATCGTTTTTTCAAGGAAAAGCTTCACCAAAAACAAAAACCGTTCATTAATGTTGAGTAAACAACTTTAATCCTGCAGAAAAAATGATGAAAAGTGGGCCGAGCCGGACTTGAACCGGCGACCTTTGGCTCGTAAAGCCAACGTCCTAACCAAGCTAGACGACCGGCCCCTGCTCGGTTATTTTCTCATTTAAGCCCTATTTGACCTTTTTCTTTATCGGGCAAGAATTGGCTGATTTGCCATTCATTCCCAAGAGTTTAATTCCATTTACGCTCGTTCCGTTAACCATTGAATGACGTTTTCGCACTCTTAACTTTAAGTGAACTCAGATAACTTTTCTTTCAAAAAAAAAGAAAAGATGGATGTGTGTCTTCAAAAAGAATCCATTTAGGAACTAGTCTTCGTCATGGGTTTTCTCATGCTTAACAAGATTATTATTAGAGCAATTATCAGCAGCACCCACCCTACCCAGAACAAGCCGATGCCTACACCAGATCTTGCTTTAGCGTACGTTACTAATCCTCCAACTAGCACCAAGATTATTCCTATCACATCCGCAACAATTGCACCCAACTGCATATTATTCATAACAACATCTTTCTCCATCATTCAGAAAACCTCAATAATTCACTTAGTTTCACTTCATATATAAACTTATTAGCGCATGAATGATAGGCAACTTATCCCTCTACTTCCTGTTTCATAATCAAAAAAGCCATTAAGGCTGCATAACATAAAAAATAAAGAACTCAAGAACTCATAGACGAAATCATGTTCTGTCTTGAAATTCTTCGAATGCGCTAGCGGTTATTTGTTGGCTTATTTACTGAAGCTTGCGTTCAAGCAGGATAGCTGTTCCCTCAACCTTGACCGTGTAAGCGCTTTCGTCGTTGATTTTAGGATGCATAAACAGCACTTTTGGAGGAGAAACCACCTTGCCTGTTGTTACGTCAAACTGTGCCTTATGCTTGGGGCAAGAAACGATGTTTCCCTGCAAGGTTCCCTTTGAAAGGTTCCCGCCTTCATGAGTGCAAAAGTTTCCGATCGCGTAGTACGTACCATTTACGTTTGTAAGCAAAACTTGTTCGGCCCCAAATTTTACGGCTTTCATTTGCCCAGCAGATATCTCTTGGGTTTCAGCGACTTTTTCAAAAACCATTTTTCCACCTCTTCTCCGTTAATTTAATTCTTTCATTCCCCATTTTTCAGCCTTGACTCCAAATTAGCCGTGCATGATCGGATACTTATATTTTGCCCAAATATATCTGGGCAAACTATGTGCAAGAGATTCAGGCAAATTCAGGGTGAGGCGGCAGCTTAGTTTATATAATGAACAACCATCCATTTTTATAGGTGAACAAGCTTTGGTTTCTGAAAAGCTTTTAGAATTTTTAAACAAAGCCATAGCCCGTGAACTCCAAGTCAGCATCCAGTACATGTGGCAGCACGTTCAAGTCACGGGCATGGACGGCGCAGCCGTCGAAGACATCTTCCGCAAAACAGCCATCGCCGAAATGAAGCATGCCGAACGCTTAGCCGAGCAACTGGACTACCTCAACGGGGTGCCAACAGTTAAGCCTGACCCGATTTTCGTCGGAGGCAGCATCCTCGAGATGCTTACGCAGGATCAGCGAGATGAGGAGGACGCCATCGAGCTCTACAAGGAAGCAATTCAATACGCGGCGCACGAGGGTGACTACACGACACGGCGCCTGCTGGAGGAAATTCTCGCGGATGAGGAAACCCACGTTAACACTTTTGGGAAACTGCTTGTCGGCATGACGGAGCCCTTCACCCAGCCAGAAACTTCCCAAACAGGATAACAAAGAGAAAAAACCGTTTTAGGCAAATCGGAGCATCCCGCTTTCTAGCAAATACATATATCAACGTAGGTTGATGGGTTGTCTTCATTGGTGCCGAGTTTGGATAGTCCCATGTTTTTAAGATGCCCCGTTTGCGGAATTCAGATAGACGCAGAGAACATGGCGACAAGAATCGAAGCGGCATGCGAAAGCTTCGGAGGCAAAAAACACTGTTTCTGCAGCGAAAACTGCCGCCGACACTTCCTTGAAGACCGCCGAATAGCCTACTTCTCAATGGAAATAGGCATTTCCAGCAACATTCCGACCTACAGCGGCGGCTTAGGCATTCTTGCGGGCGACATAGTGAAATCCAGCGCCGACCTTCGGCTCCAGATGGTTGCAATCACACTTGCAAGCAGGAAAGGCTACTTTCGGCAGAAACTCACCGAGCAAGGGGAGCAACTTGAGTTTCCTGACGAGTGGGATCCTGCCAAAACCTTAACTCGGATGCCTAACGTTGTCACCGTAAGCATAGAGGGGCGCCCCGTGAAGGTGCAGGCTTGGCTTCATGAGTGGCAGAGCGTTACGGGCGGCATGGTGCCGATTCTGTTTTTGGACACTGATATGGAAGAAAACACCCCTGAAGATCGAAGGATCACAGATTCATTGTACGGCGGCGACAAAACCTACAGGTTGAAACAGGAGATTGTTCTGGGTATAGGAGGCACCAAACTCCTGAGGAACTTGCCTTTCAAAATCCGAAAGTACCACATGAATGAAGGCCACTCTAGCCTGCTGACGCTTGAACTGCTAAAGGAAAACGGCATGGACGCGGAAAAAGTCCAAAACCTCTGTGTCTTCACCACTCACAGCCCGGTGGAAGCTGCCTTTGACCAGTTCTCCTATGACCTTGTCCAGCAAATGCTTGACAAAGAGTACCCGCTGGCTGAAATGAAGCAGTATGCAGGAGAAGAAAACCTCAACATGGCTTTCCTCGCGCTGAACTTAAGCAAATACATAAACGGCGTCTCTTTGGCGCACGTGGATTACTCCAGAAAACTTTTTCCAGGTCGCTACATCCGCGCGGTAACCAACGGAGTCCACTCCTCCACATGGACGAGCCTTTACTTCAGACAACTCTTCGACAAATACATTCCAGGCTGGGCAAACGAACCGATACTTCTTGCCAAAGCCACCGAGATTCCTAACCGTGAAGTCTGGGATGCCCACACCAAAGCAAAAACGGACCTGCTGAGTTTCGTTGAAAGAACCAACGGGAAAACGCTGGATCCGCAGGCGTTAACGATTGGTTTTGCTAGAAGAGCCACAGGCTACAAACGTGCAACCCTCATCTTTAGCGATCTGCACAGGCTGAGGGATATTAATCGGAAAGAAAAAATCCAGATGATTTTCGCTGGGAAAGCACATCCAAAGGACACCGATGGAAAGGGACTCATAAGGCAAATTCATGACTACGCGCGTGCGTTGGAAGGTCAAGTAAGCGTCGTTTACTTGGAGAATTATGACATGGACATCGCAGCTAAGCTTACTTCAGGCGTCGACGTTTGGCTTAACACGCCTTTGCCGCCCTTTGAGGCTTCCGGAACCAGCGGCATGAAAGCCGCCCACAACGGCGTCGTAAACTTCAGTGTCCTTGACGGCTGGTGGATGGAGGGATGCATCGAAGGCGTGACTGGGTGGGCAATTGGGCCTCACCCCAGAGAGTTGCTGGCTGAAAACGAAAGAAGAGAACTAGAGCTCCAAGACCTCTACAGCAAACTCGAATACCTGATTGCCCCAACATTCAACAGGCAAAAAGACGCATGGATACACCTCATGAAAAACTCCATTGCGAAAATCGCCTACTACTTCCAGACGCAGTGGGTTGTACGAAGATACATCACAGAAGCCTACCTCATCTAAAACCCAAACCGATAAAGCGACCTTTACCAATCGAAAGAATCAAACAAAAAACAAAAAGAAAGAGAAAGCTGCTTAACGCAGTTTCATGAGGACCATTTCTGCGGCTAAAACCATGGGTTCCCACGTTTCGCACAGTGGCGGCGCGTAAGCCGTGTCTGCCTTCGCGAGTTCCCGAACGTTCATGCCTTTTTGGATGGCGAAGCTTATGCAGTTGATGCGCTGCGTGACTTCTTCTCCGCCGACGATCTGCCCGCCCACGATTCGCTGCGACTCTTTCTCGACGACAAGTTTGACCTTGATGGGTTTGGCGCCTGGGAAGTAGTCTGCTTTGGTTTTGCTGCTGATCGCGCCCGTGACGACTTCGATGCGGTTTCGTGCCGCGGCGGCTTCAGTTAACCCCGTGTTGCCTGCTTCAATCTCGAAGAGCCGTGTGACGGCGGATGCCAGGACGCCTGTGAACTGGGAGTAGTCGCCTCCCGCGTTTGCTCCTGCAACCTTGCCTTGGCGTACGGCGATTGTGCCCAGCTGCGCGCACATGGGACGGTGCGTGATGATGTTTGGGGCTTCAGCGCAGTCGCCCACGGCGTAAACGTCTTTCACGTCGGTTTCCATGCGCGAGTTGGTTTTGATGGCGCGTGACTCGCCAAGAGGTATGCCCGCGTCAACCGCGAGTTTCGTGTTAGCTCTCACGCCGAAAGCGCTGATGAACAGGTCAGCCTCGATTTTTTCGCCGCCCGCCATGATAGCCGTGACTTTGTCGTCGCCGAGGAACTCTTCCACGCCCTTGCTGATGAGGATGCGCATGCCCTTCTCCTCCAGATGATCCTGCACAAGCTTCGCCATGTCCGCGTCAAGCAGCTGCGGCAGAATCTGCGGCAGCATTTCCACAACGGTGACTTTCAAGCCTTTCTCTATCAAGCCGACGCCGACTTCCAACCCGATCAAGCCAGCGCCCATGATGACCGCTGATTTCGCGCCCGCCTTGACCGCTGCGCTGATCTTTTCGCCGTCTTCGATGCCGCGTAGGCTGAGCACTCCTGGTTTTTCCCTGCCTTTGATCGGCGGCGTGAACGAGTCAGCGCCTGTTGCAATCACCAAGCTGTCGTACGGCAGCACTTCCGTGGCTCCTTCCTTGGTGGCGACGGTGACGGTTTTTTCCTTGGTGTTTATGGCTGTGGCCCGTGTTTCGCTGCGCAGGTTCAGCTTGAGCATCTGGAAGTACGCTGGCGGGTAAACGATGAGGTCGCTGAAGCTGGGTATCTGCCCACCGATGACGAATGGTAAGCCGCAGCGTGAGTAACCAGCGTTTTTCTCCTGCGTTATGAGGGTGATTTCGGCTGTTCGATCCTTTTTGCGTGCTGCCGAGGCTGCTTCGACGCCTGAGGCGTTGGCTCCGATGACGATTACGCGTCTAGCCATCCCGTTTGCCTTCTCTATTTGGATTTAACCTGGCACCTGTGCCACTCGACGGCTTTGTCGAAGTCCATTAGGTTGGCAAGTTCCGCCTGCAGGTTAAAGGGTTTAACAACGATCAGCCAGCCTTTCACGTACGGGTCTTCGTTGAGGGTTTCGGGTTTCGACTGGACTTCTTCGTTGACTTCCTCGATTGTTCCGCTTACGGCGGCAACCAGGTCTGACACGGCTTTAACGGACTCTAATGTTCCGTAGGGTTCGCCCTGCGTGACTTGGGTGCCGACGCCTGGCAGTTCAGCGTAGACGATTTCTCTTAGCGCTTTCTGGGCGTAGTCTGTTATGCCCATGCGGACTTTGTCGCCTTCGATTTTTATCCACTCAAAATCTTTGGAGAAAAATAGCCCTTCAGGCACTTCGAACGATTCAACTTTTACCATGACATGAACCTTCCAGATTTTTGACAGTTAACCAATTTAAGGTTCAAAGATAAAAGCTTTCACAGCGGGCTCAAGCGGCGAAAATTTGCGGTTGCCCCGGGTTTTCGTTGGTTGATGGAAGCTTGCCTTTAACCCATATTTGTGATGGAATTCCATTGTAAATATGAGGCCCCCTCCCCCCCTTAGGCGTGTTCTGCTCGGGGCTTGTTTTGGGTTGCTTTTTTGGTTTGGGCTTGGATTCTTTTGCGGGTTTGAGCTGGAGGTGGCGTGGAAAGGGCGGTTTTTTATTTGCAGTTTTGGAATATTCCAAAAGTCTAGTCGCTTAGCCATACAGCACCAAGAAAAGGCGGCTCTCATTTGGCGCCTCAAAAAGGAAAAAGCGGGTTTATCTTTCGCGTTTGCCCGCTATCCAGTCTTCCGTCCACTGCCGCGCCTGCGAATCAGGCACCTGCACCGGCGGATGCTTAAACGCGTAAGAAGGCATGCTGATGAGGGTTCCTGAGATTTTGCGGTCCAGCGCGATTTTTGCGGCGCGGATCAGGTCGATGACGACGCCTGCGCTGTTCGGAGAGTCTTCCACTTCGAGTTTGGCGCTGATGTTGATGGGTCGGTCGCCGAACGCTCGGGTCTTGATTGACAGATAACATATTTTCTTGTTTTTGAGGAAAGGTACATAATCGCTGGGCCCAATGCGGGTCGGCAGGTTGTAGGGGACGAGGCTGGTGACGGCTTCGGTTTTGCTGATGCGCTTGCTTGTGAGGCGGTTTTCGACGGTCATGTTCTGGAAGTCCGTGTCGCCGCCAAGGTTCAGCTGGTAAGTTTCATCCACAATGGCGCCGCGGTCAAGGCAAAGCCGCACAAGCGTCCGATGCAGAATGGTCGCGCCCACCTGGCTTTTGATGTCATCACCCAAAACGGGCAACCCCGCCGCCTCAAACTTCTTCGGCCACTCCCCCGACTTGTCTGACCCGATGAATTCAGGCATACAGTTAACAAGGGCGCATCCCGCGTCGATGGCGCATTGGGCGTAAAATCGGACTGCGTCGTGGCTTCCGACTGGAAGATAATTGACGAGGACTTGGGTTTTGGCGTCTTTAAGGGTTTTGACGATGCTTTCCTTGGTGGTTTTTGCGTCGTCGTAAACGTTGAAGGTTTCCCGCATGTGGGGTGCTGCGCCGTCAAGAATGATTCCCGGCGAAACCTTTACGCCGAGGTTGGGGACGTCGCTGAATTTTTCGCAGCAGTTCGGTTTAACCCAGATGGCTTCTGAGAGGTCTTTGCCGATCTTGTTTTTGTTAACTTCAAACGCGGCAACGAAATGAATGTCGCGGATGTGGTAGCCGCCGTAGTTCACGTGCATTAAGCCGGGCACGGTGGTGTCTTCTTTAGCATCCTTATAATACTGGGTTCCCTGAACCAGGGCGCAAGCGCTGTTGCCAACGCCGACAAGAGCTACACGAATTTCAGGCATCGAAAGATAACCATCCCAAGTCCTATTTACGTTAAGTGAAGGCTTAATGTTCGCCTACGCTATAACTTTTTCCCAACCCCAAACCTCGAATTGAGTGTGCGCATGCAACAACCCCCGATAGGGGGCGGGTGTCAATACAGAAAGTAGATAGAGAAAGTCAATACACTCGCAGCCTACATTTGGAGGTTAACCGTGCAAATGGTGTGATTGCTGCCTCTTGAGATACTTTTTGGCAAGCTCTTCCAGTTTCTTATCTTGGACGAATTCCTCTTTTCGCGCCTCTTCTAAGAGTTGCCTCGCCGTTCTTCCGCTGGAAAAAGCCTTGAAGGTTGTCATGTCGTAGTTAAAATCCTAATTATCTCTAGATTTAGCAACATCGGAAAGTCTGTTGTAGCATTAGCTATACACAAACTTAAATAAGGGAATAGTTATTACCATAGTAATACTATGGTATGACGGAGGTAAGAAATTGGTCAATAAAATAGCCATATCCATCTCAAAGGAACTTGATCAAGCGCTCAGTAAGCTATCGACTGACAAGACAGTTTCAAAAAGTAGGTTAATAGAGACTTGCTTGCGTGAGAATCCAGAAATTGTAAAAGCAATCAACAATTACCAGATTAGGAGCGCAACAGTATGCGAACTATGCCACTCCTCGTTTAAAGCTGAAGACATAAAGATAGATACACCTAAGTATGGCGTAATTTGCAAAGATTGCTGGTCAGATAAAATGGGTGAACTAGTTACCTCAAAACCGATAACAGATACTTAGCCAATAAGCAAAAGCATAAGCGCCGATTTTCCCCATAATGGGTCGTTGTATTCGTGGACTTTGCGGTATCCAAGGTCTTCAAACCAGCCGAAAACACCATAATGTGCCATTGCTGATATTGCCTTAATTCTTTTTTCTTGCACTAAATCCATCATATACTTATGCAAATAATATCCCTTATGCTGATTCCTATACGTGTTTTTGATGCCAATTCGGCTTAGATAAAGCAAATTTTCCGTTATTTCTACACACAAAACGCCGATAACTTCACCATTTTCCTCGTAAACGAATGACTGATATTGCCCTGAACGGTCCCGATCTAGATAAAACGAAAGCGGTATCAGATTTCCATGTTCATCTAGATCAAACTTGGCTTCACCAGTTGTAAACTCTTGGCAACAATCGCCCTCACATATCTTACGTACAACCAATGAATGGGCACTCAGCTTTTCCTAGATTGCGCTCTAAACCGTATATAAGATTTATCAATGCTTACGGCTTCAAAGGGGGAGCCCGCTAAAACCGTAACCAGTCAAACGTTTGCGTAAGTGAAGGCTTAATGTCCACCTACGCTAACTTTTCTAAACTAAGTGGTCAAAAAATGAAAATAATTAGTAAATTGCGTCAAACCAAAAAAGTTGAGATTGCTGGCAATAATCTTGCTATTTTGTTATACTTTTGCTAATAAAAACTTTGAGTAGCAAGCAAAAGTTTATTTCTGCCAACCAACCAATTGAGTCAATTGTTCCGAGGGGAAATTAAAACGTCTGCGGATCACAAAAAATATGAAATTATCGTTAATGCTACGCTTAAACCGTGGGATGAGGATAAAATTAGCTATTCGCAAGCAGTCGATTTGGCATTCGCTTCTCCTCACAAGCCTACTGAAATTTTTACGGTTCAGTATAGTCGCGGACCAAAGGAGAACCGCCAAGGGACTCTTGTCCAAGGGCAGAGCGTGTTTGTAAAGGGCGGCATGGTTTTCGATGTCACCCGGACTGATAAGTCTTAATCCGGACCTTAAGCGACTTCGTGACGATGGTTACGAGGTAAGTGTGGAAGGGGCTTATCTCTTAATTGGTAATGTTCCATACGTAAATGCTGACAAGAAGGTAGTCCATGGAATATTGGTCTCAGCCCTTGACCTTTCTGGTGATAAGACAATAAAACCACAGAATCATGTTGTATTTTGGGTAGGAGACTACCCGTGTGACTCGAATGGTTCGCAAATGGAGAACCTCATTAACGAAAAAAACAAGAATCTGCAGATAAGAGCAGGAATTATTGCGAATTTTTCCTTCTCCCAGAAACCAGGTCCACAAGGTTATGCAGATTATTGTGAAAAAATGAGAACTTACATAAAAATACTCGAAGGACAAGCACGAGCCCTTGACCCGAACGCTACTGCGCAAACCTTTCACGTTACCGACTCTGATGACCAAGAGTCCGTCTTTTGTTACCTAGATACTGCAACCAGTCGTGCTGGAATTTCAGCTGTAAATGACAAACTTAAGAACGGCAAGATTGCTATCGTAGGCTTGGGTGGCACTGGAGCATATGTTTTGGATCTGGTTGCTAAGACACCAATTACAGAGATTCACCTATTTGATGGAGATGATTTTTTTCAACACAATGCTTTTCGCTCTCCTGGCGCTCCGTCGAAAGATGATTTATTAAAAAAGCAAAAAAAAGTTCAATGGTTTAGTGAGATTTATTCGCGTATGCGAAAGAACATATTTCCGCATTCTCAGTTCATTAATGAAGATAATGTTAGTGAATTAAAGCAAATGGAGTTTGTTTTTCTTTGCATCGAAGGCACGCATAAAAAAGCCATTGTTGAATATCTTATTGGAAACAAAATCCCATTCGTTGATGTAGGGATTGGAATGTATGTGCAGAATGGGTCTTTGAGCGGAAATTCCCGAGTAACTTTCGTTTCACCAGCTTTTCAAGAACATGTTGCAAGAAGAATAAATTTCGGAGAGGATAACGAAGATGACTATTCACAGAATATTCAAATTGCGGATATGAATGCGCTAAATGCTGCCCTTGCAGTAATAAAGTGGAAGAAAATAAGGGGATTTTACGTTGACTTTGGGCACGAAAATAATATTACCTATGGCATCTCTACAAACGCACTAACAAACGATGAAATACCTGATGAAAATAACGACGATTAAACCTAAGTTTGTTCGTTACATTCCTGAAGATGTGGCGGATGGAGTTCTCTATATCTCAATACCTTACGCGACTGCGGTCCATAAGTGTCCCTGTGGGTGTGGAGAAATTGTGGTAACACCCATCAAGCCTAAGGACTGGTTTCTAACGTGGAATGGAGAAACGGTAACATTGAAGCCATCAATCGGAAATTTTAGCCTTGCCTGTCAATCACACTATTGGATTATTGAGAACAAAATAATCTGGGCAAGAAGCGACTCAGGACCGTATCCTCGGCGCGCAAAGAAAAGCTCAGCGAAATCTCTGTATGATAGGCTACAAGAAATACGTCCGCATAAGACCTCGACCCGAAAATAGAACTTATCTTCACGTTAACAGCTTATCCTACGAATGAACTAAGAGGGTTAGATGGATAGTTCAATGTTTTGTTCAACGTATCTTTTTCCAGTTTCAGTGATTAAACATATATTTTGAACCCAATTCTCCGAAATCTCGTCTATGTGAATGAAAGCTCTATCATGTTCCAGTCTGCCAAGTGCCGTTTTGATGTAGTTAAGTGAAGTTTGTTCTTTAAACCAATTGTCTAGCTCGTCGACAGACGCGCCTTCATTATCGCGATAGTAGAGAAGAGCCATTATCTTGTCAGGAACACTCAGCTTGGGGTCTAAAACTTTTAAAAAACCATTGAAATCTTGGATAAGAGGTATTCTTACTTTAATGATAGAATTAACCATTTTTTGAGCGGTGTCGATGTTCGTAGTAAAATAAATCCTAATAAATTCAGTCATAACCCAATTGCAGCAGGTTAAGGAGAGTGTTGCATCGGTATAATTTGCATTTACGTCCCCTCCGACATGACCAATATCTCTTTTGTTTCGAATGTCGTACATGATTTGAAGCGTTCGAGGAATTTGTATTCGAAGAGATTGAGGAAAACTGTTTGAGTCAGCTTTTTCCAAAGTCAAAACTTCATTGCTGAATTTTGTTATTTGCTCTCCAAGAGGTGTAAATGCTCCGGTTGTTAATTGTTGAAGCATTCTCAATGCCACTTCTGCAAAGCGTCCAGCATTAAGACTACATGGTCTGTAATGGCCGAGATAATAATTCTCATTAACTAATTGGTATTCATCTAATAGTTTATCAAGCAATTCTTGACTAAAGGTCTGCTCAAGCTGTTGTCTTATCTTTGCTAACATCTTTCTTTCTCGGCAGAGATTCTACCATGTTTTCCCCTTGAATTGAAATCTCAGCTTTACCTGTTTCATCTAATTGTAACCATGCGTAGAGATTTTGAGCATTGTAAAATGTCATGCCAATGTCACTGGGGACTTTCGCAGAAACGTCTTTACAGCAAGAAACAACGTGTCCAGGTTCAATTTTTTTAATGTTTAAGTATCTTTTAAGATAATAGGCAAAAACCGTCGCTCTTTCCATGTCCGTTTTGGGTTTCTTTTGGTCATAGAATTCCTTTAAGGAGGGTCTTTCGTTTGTTTTTTTAAGGTCCAACGGGAGCGGCGGAACAATTCGTGGAGTTGCATTTTTCTTTCTTCTTCTCTTTTCATCTACGGCTGCCCCCTGCGAAGCGTCATTTCCTGTTTCATCGGTGTCAGGTTTGGGCGGTTGAGGAAAAGGGGAAGTCAAATTTCCAATTTTCTGCGCAAAATTATCAAGTTGTTTTGTTACGAAGTTTTCACTGCCTTCAAGTTCAATAATGCCATCTTTCAAGTTAATTTTAGCTTTTGTTGTGGCGCTCATGTTTTTTGAGCCACTCTCAAGCCTTTACATTTAGTTCGTTTCGAATTTAAGACTTGCCATACAGGAAGACTTGTCATACAGATTTAGAAATTTGTTTTTATCGTATCTGCGTATGATTTCATTTTCGTATTCGTAGCAGGTTTTTGTTTGCTCCCCTAAATTCTCTGTCGCTGCCGACAACTAGTTTGGTTTTGTAGGCTTGGGCGGTTGTTACTGCGAAGGCGTCTGCAAGCGACATGGGGTGCTGGGCTTTGATTTTTGCTGCATTACGCCATAAGTCATCGTTTTCAACTGGGAGAACGGTTAAGCCGAGGCTGCTTAGTGCGCGGCAGTTTTCATCTGCCAGCACGGGATTCAAGCGGTAAAGGCTGTAGTAGACTTCGGCTAGGTTGATTACTTGATGAAGCCTTGTGCTTCTTTGTTTTGAATTTTAGACAGGCAGTTTGCAACGGGTTCAGAGCCAGGTTCGCCAAGGAAGAAGGCTAAGATGGGTTCAGAATCAAATGTTAGCCTTTCGGACACGTTTCATCAGTTCCTTTTCGTTGGCGAATTCTTCTTCTCGAGATTCATCTAGCAGTTGGCGGGCTGTCTTGCCATTGGCGTACGGTTTGAATGAACCCATTAAGTCAGCGGGGGTAGGTACTGGTTTTAGGACAAGGCCGCATTCGTTTTCTTCGAAGATTACCTTGTTTTTGATGCTGTACTTATCTCTCAACCTTTTGGGTATTGTCACTTGCCCCTTCTTTGTAACGGAGACAACTTCAACCATCCAAACGGCTCCAAGCAATATCCTTGGGGTCAGTAATGCTTAAACTTGCTGGAAACACTATTTTGTAACGAAGCACGCCAGTTAAGGCGCGCGGCAAAAAGGTTTAAGGCAATATTAAAAGGGAACCGCCGACACAGTAGCTACCCAGCCAAGAGATGAGTGTTATGAGCAAACCCGAAGTAAGCATTTCCTATTCACCTTTCAAAGAAATCGTCGTCATGGAGAAAACCTACTTCAACACGCCCGAAGACATCGCCCGCTTCACCAGCGTCATCGCAGGCGGCAAACTGGCAGGGCTGTACTGGGTTGAAGGCGTCGTTTTCCTGTATTTTCCGCTTCCCGCCTCAACAACGGCGGTGGCGAGGGAGCTGCTGGAGAACCGCAAGGTCTACTGGACGTTTGTCGGCTACGCGCTTATGCCGAAGTACATGCCGATCATCGAGACGAAGGAGAAGATGATTGTTCCAGTCGTGGACATTTCCTCGGATCCCGTTCTGAAGCAGGTTGCGCAGTGGCTAAAAGAACAGCCGAAGTAAGCCCAAGCTGAAGGCAGTTTTTTGCCGCAGTTAACCCTGAGGGGCACGGTTTTTTCAGGCAACGGCGACGGACGAAAATTCATCAGCCTGCCATGGGTCACGCGGCAGATACAGGAAAAACTCGGTTTCACACCTTACGCTGGAACCCTAAACATCCGCCTGACAAAAGAAAGCGCCAAAAAGAAGAAGCTGCTAGAGGAAGCGGAGAAATTTGAGATTAAGCCTGAAGAAGGCTACTGCACGGGAATTTTGATCAAGGCGAAAATAAAAAACTTGAGTTGCGCATTCATCATCCCGCAGATCCCAAGCTATCCTCAGGATGAATTGGAGGTTGTTGCCGCCGTGAATTTGCGGGAACGCTTCGGGTTGAGGGACGGCAGCGAAGTCGGCGTCATGGTTACTGTGTGACTGCATTGCAGTTCTTTTTTATGAAAGCGATGCGTTCGTCTACAGCGCCATACTTCGCAAGGTATTCGCCGTAGGTCACCAGCGCCTTCATCGCTCGGGCAGCAGCCTCAGGCGAAGGATACGATGGAACGCTGAGCCTGTCGAACCTGGAGCGGGTGTAGAGCGCCATTTCTGTTTCGCCGATGTCGCACATAACGATGGGTTTGTTGTACCTCGACGCGATCATGACGATGCCGTCAATGTACTTTTCACGCAGCCCAGGCATGTGATGGAGCCCAAGCAATATTATGCCGTTGATTTCTGGATCCCGAAACATAAGGTCCGCTGAAATCACGAACTGGTCGTCGGTGACGGAGCCGGTGAGGTCAACGGGGTTTGCCGTCGCGGAGATTTTGAGGATTTGATTTGTGTCCTTAAGCTGCTGGAACTCCTGAAGTATGTCAGGCGTGAATTTGTTCACTGTTAAGCCGAGGAATTCGCATTCGTCCACGGTCATGACGCCCGGTCCACCCGCGTCGGTGAGAATACCCATGTTTCTGCCGACAGCTGGCGGCTGCATAGCGAGGGCTTTTCCCATGTCGAAAAACTCCTCCATATCGTTTGCCCTTATTACCCCAGTCTGCTCAAAGGCGGCGTCGTAGATCTTGTCTGACCCAGCGATGGCACCCGTGTGCGAAGCTGCGGCGCGTGCGCCTGCAGAGCTTCTTCCCGTCTTTATTACGACGACGGGTTTTTTGAGGGTAACTTTCTTGGCGATTTCCATGAATTCGCGCCCATCCTTGACATCTTCCAAGTACATGAGCGTCACATGGGTTTCTTCGTCATGAAGCAGATAATAGAGTATGTCTGACTCGTTCACGTCGCATTTGTTGCCGAAGCTTACGAATTTGCTGACGCCCATCTGCCTGCCAGTCAAGTAGTCCAGGGCTGCCGAGCCGAAGGCGCCGCTCTGCGTAATCATCGCGATGTTCCCAGGCATAGGCCTTGGCGTCGCGACAACCTCGTCGCCCGTCGAGAGAGTTTTGGTTTCGGGAAGGAAAAGGCTGTCGATGCCCGTTTTCGAGTAGTAAACCCCTAAGCAGTTGGGTCCTAAAACGCGTATTCCGCCTTTCTTGGCGATCGCGACCACTTGCTCTTCAAGCTCCACGTTTCCAACTTCCTTGAAGCCAGCGGTGATTATGATGCAGGCTTTCACGTTTTTAGCCGCTGCCTCCTCCATCACGCCTAGAACGGCTGCTGCTGGAATAATGATGATAATCAAATCGACATCGCCGGGAACCTCAGTTAAGGTCTTGTAGCACTTGAAGCCCAAGATTGAATCTTCATTTGGGTTGACTGGGTAGAGCTCTCCCTTGTAGACGCCGCGCAGTTTGCTTGTTGAGAAATTTTTGAAGATGACGTGGCCTGCTTTGTCAATTTTTTTTGTCGCGCCGATCACGGCTACGGAGCGTGGGTTAAAGAACGCATCCAGCTTCTTTAGCGATTCTTCCATGTCACTTTTCACCTGCTAACCCTAAGCCTTCAGAGTCCCATTTTTATCTCTTACCCTTCGAAAACGCGTTTTTCCATTACAACACAACCCATCGCCTAATTATTAACCTTCTTCACCGCGCCTCTCCTAACTATGACCAACGGCTTATGCGTGATTTTACCCAGCATCTCCCAGCTAACGCCGTTGACATCCACATGGAACCTCGAGGCCATGTCCCAGACCGTGGCGCCTGAGCCTGGACCCCTCGCCCTGTCAGCCATGTTGGTTATCGTTAATGCTTCGCTGGCTTGAAGACGGCACCCTGCGACGGCCAGCGGCGTAGAACTTTTCCTAAGGCTCAGCATCCTGCCTGCGACGTACGTTGCGGCGCCGCCGAAAGAGTGTATCCCCTTCATGGGTTTGGGTCTTGGCGTGAAAAAGAAGTTGCGGAACCTGTAGGTTTTGTCGGTGTCGGCAACGATTACGCAGACGTTTCTCTGCAGCTTCGCATGTATCTGCGCTTGAATTTCCCTCGCCGCTTCGCCCGCGTTTTTCAGAGGCAGGCTCACGTACGAGAAGGGCAGGTTGGAGCCGTCGATGCCGCCTTCCGAACCGAACATGAGCGCCTGCAAAAAACCCGCCCGCTCCAAAGCTAACTGCTTGTGCCGACCGCCCGAATCCAAAGGGTACCGCCTCAGCCTCTGCAGGAGCCTGCCGCCGAAACCGCACAAAATCCCAAGCGGGTAACCCCAGACGATACGCATCCAGAACCCCGCAAGAAACCACGCGTTAAAGCCTGGCTTAATGGCGGCTTCGTCCACGATGTTGCCTTTTGCGGTTGAAACTGCCTTCTCGGAAACAACGACGAAATCGCCGTCTTTTACTTTTCCGTTCAGGGCGCGAATTATTTTTTCGGTGTAGTCTTCGCCGGGTTTCCAGTAGCTGGTTGCAACCGCCAACGCGTAATACTTAGTCATTGACTGGGCACTGAGTTAATGCAGTCCAGTTTACACTAATAAGACTTAATCCATCATCCCCGCTTCTTGCGGCATAGGACGTTGGCTTGGCAGATTCATCGGCGACTAAAACAGCGAGTACGGGTAGCGCAGGTTGTTCTGGTACAGTTTGCCTTTTATCGGGATTGCCTGTCCGCAGACGGGGCAGTGCATGTCCGCTGTGAGGTTCCACTGGGTTATGTCGAAGCTTTCGCGCCTGATCAACGCCGTGTCGCAGTTCGGGCAATACGTGTTCTCAGCCGCATGCCCAGGCACGTTGCCAAGGTAAACGTAGTTTAACCCCTCGTTTTTGGCGGTCATGTACGCCCGCTCCATTTCTTCAACCCGTGTGGCTGGAATCGTGGTTATCTTGTAGTCTGGGTGGAACCGCAGCAGGTGAAACGGAGTGTCCGCCCCCAAATAATCCTTTATCCAGATTGCCATCTGCTTTATCCTGTCCATGGAGTCACCCATCTTCGGCACAACCAGATTGGTGATTTCAATGTGGACGCCGCCTAGCTTGAGTTCTTTTAGCGTTTCGTAGATGTGCTCGACGTTGGGCACAGCCATGACTGACTTGTAGAATTCAGGGTCGCCTCCGCCCTTGAAGTCAACGGTTGCCGCGTCAAGAAACGGCGCTATGGTCCTGACCGCCTCGGGAGTCATGTACCCGTTGGTGACGAAAGTGGTGAACAAGCCTGCCTCACGCGCCAGCTTCGCCGTGTCGTAGGCGTACTCCATGAAGATCGTTGGCTCCGTGTAGGTGAAGCTTACGCCTTGGCACTGGCTGTCCAACGCAGACTTCACGACTTCCTCAGGCGGAAACGGTCTGCCAGCGACCTCGTGGTCTTGGCTTATCATCCAGTTGTCGCAGAACTGGCAGCGGAAATTGCAGCCCGCCGCCGCCACGGACATCACCAGCGCGCCCGGGTTAAAGTGTGACAGTGGCTTCTTGCCGATCGGGTCAACGCCAGCCGAAACGGCTTTCCCATAATTAAGCGTGTAAAGAACGCCCGCCTGGTTTTTCCGCACCAGACAGAACCCTGTGGCTCCATCGCTGATTTGGCAGCGGCGCGCGCACAGGCAACATTTCACCTTGCCTTCTTCCTGCCGCTCGTAGAGCATAGCTTCATGAAGAGACATCAACAATTCCACCAAAAGAATAAGGCACGGGTTTGTTTAAAAGGATTGAGTGCAAGCGCCTGCTCGCAATATTACTCATGGCTCGTCAGTAACTTCTGCACTTGCTTCTTCAGGCAGGGCAGATCCTCTTCAACGGTTTTCCAGACTATCGGCAAATTGACGCCAAAGTACACGTGAATCAGTTGATCACGCATTCCAGCGATATCCTTCCAATTTACCTCAGAGTTTGCTTTCTTTAGTTCGCTGCTCAGGTTCTTGGTTGCTTCACCAATTATCTCTAATCCGCGCAAAACCGCATATTGTTTTTCTCTGTTGCGATAAAAGTCGTCTTTTGACAGCCCTTTCGTGAATTGCTCTACATCGCAGATTGTATCTAAAATATGCTTGAGATAAACTCTGTCATCTTTCATAGATGACGCGCATCTCTTTTTTTACATCGTCAATTACATAGGGGTGCAGACTGCTGAATATTCCAAGGTCAACTTTGCGTTTGAAGACTCTGCTTAGTTCATATTCTATGTGGATTAAGTCTAAGAGGCTTTTTTCCTTGCATTGGTCGAATTCAATGGCGATATCAACATCGCTTCCTCGGTGTTGCTCGCCCCGGACATAAGACCCGAACACTGCCAAAAAAACAATGTCGTTTGCTTTGCAAATCTCCGATAGCTTCTCCTCCAACCCCTTCCTTTTTAATGCTTCAGGCAGCTTTTGAACTTGAATTTCCATGATTCCTTACTTAAAGAATCACGCAGACTTAAGCCTTTTCTGGACTAAGCCTTAAGCAATCAGTTGAGACAAAGCATTTTAGGAGTGGTTGAACAAATAATTCAGAGTGATCAGTTGCCGAAAAATAGTAAATATGCCTCAATCTCGGTTCCAATGGAAGTAAAGGAACACTTGAAACTTATGAAAGGGGATAAAACATGGGGCGACTTTCTGCTTGAAATGTGCACAGATTGGCAACGACTTAAAAGCGAAAGAGCTTTTCACAAGCTTAGAAAACTTCTCTCTGAAGATGACTTGAAGGCTATTAGTGAGTCGAGCACAGAGTTTAGGGAGCAGTTCAAGCTCCGATAGGTCTACGGCTTTTCCGTGTTTTTCAGTAGCGGGTTGTGGAAGCAGCTGTATTTGCCTGTGTGGCATGCGGGTCCCGTCTGTTCCACCACATAGAGGAGTGTATCGTAGTCGCAGTCGGTTGAGACGGAAACGATTTTCTGAGTGTGCCCCGAAGTTTCACCCTTAACCCACAACTCGTTGCGGCTGCGGCTCCAATATGTGCCTTTGCCCGTTTTGAGCGTGTGCTCGACGGCTTGGCGGTTCGCGTAAGCCAGCATCAGAACCTCCTTGGTCTTCGCGTCCTGCACGACGACTGGGAGGAGTCCGTTGCCCTTCTTGAAATCCAGCTTGTCAAGCAGCTCCGATGTCGTTGTCATGTTCTAATTATCACCCCCATCTTTCGCAGGTAATCCTTCACGACTGGAACAGGGTACTGGTTGTAGTGGAAGATTGAAGCTGCCAGCGCGGCATCCGCTTTGCCCTTGGTGAAAACTTCGAGAAGATGCTCAGGCGTCCCAGCGCCGCCGCTTGCGATGATTGGGACGTTGACGCGTTCGCTGATTGCGCGGGTTAACTCGATGTCGTAGCCGTCTTTGGTGCCGTCCCGATCCATCGAAGTGACAAGGAACTCGCCTGCCCCAAGCTTCTCCGCTTGCAGCGCCCAAGCAATGGCGTCGATTCCCGTGGGTTTCCTGCCCCCGTAAGTGACAACTTCAAACCACAATTTGCCCTCGCCAGTCTCAACCATAATCTTGCCGTCGCAGGCTGCGCGGTTTCTTCTCGCATCAATGGCGCACACGACGCATTGCCTGCCGAAAACGTCAGCCAACTCCGTGATGACCTTGGGTTTTTCCACTGCCGCGGTGTTGACGGAAACCTTGTCGGCGCCGCTGCACAGCACGAGCCTTGCGTCTGAAACGTTGCGTACTCCGCCGCCCACGGTGAAGGGGATGCTGACCGCTTTTGCCACGCCTTCGACCACCCCGCGCAGGATGTCGCGTTTCTCGGAAGAGGCGGTTATGTCGAGGAAAACCAGTTCGTCTGCGCCGTCGTCTGAGTAGCGTTTAGCCAACTCCACTGGGTCGCCTGCCCGCTTCGGGTTAAGGAAGTTTATGCACTTCACCACTTTCCCGTGGTCAACATCGAGGCATGGCACTATGCGTTTGGCTAACGGCATTTTAGCTGGCTCCTATCTTGCTTATGGCTTCTTTCAGAGTGAACTTGCCTTCGTAAAGGGCTTTCCCGATGACGGCGCCTTCCACCCCGATGTCCTTGAGAGCCGCCAAGTCTCCTATGGTGCCGATTCCGCCTGCCGCTAAGATTTTTGCGTTTGGGTGCTGCGTGGCTCCGCTTAGCGTTTGCAGGTCTGGTCCGCTGAGCATGCCGTCTTGAGCTATGGAAGTTACGAGGAAAATGTGTGCACCAAGTTCGGTGTACTTGTCAAGGGCTTCTTCAACGGTCATGGGAGTCGCGGTTTTCCAGCCTTCAACCATCACGAGTCCCTCCTTGTTGTCTAACGCGACGATAACGGAGTCTAAGCCGAATTTGGTTTGGATTTTGCGGATGGCTGAGGGGTCGCTGAAGGCTAATGCGCCGAGTATGACTTGGGTCGCGCCCATCTGAAGTAGTTTTTCCGCCGTTTCGAAACTGCGGATTCCGCCGCCGACCTGAATAGGCAATTTCGCGGCTTCTGCAACCTCGGCGATGACTGCGTGGTTGTTGCCGATCCCGAAAGCGGCGTCCAAATCGATGATGTGCAGTTTACCCGCGCCTTCGTCTCGCCAATGTTTCGCGGCTTGAACTGGCGTTCCGAACTGTGCTTCGTAGAATTTGGCGGTTTTTGGGTCGCCGCGGGTTAAGCGGACGATTTTGCCGCCCATGAGGTCGATGGCTGGAATCAACTGCATGCGTGTCACCTTACGACTGTTTTGGCGAAGTTTTTGAGGATTGCTAAGCCGAGGTCGCCTGATTTTTCTGGGTGAAACTGGGTTCCGTAGACGTTTTTGCTGGCTATTGCTGAAGTGAATGTTACGCCGTACTCGGTTTGCGCCGCCACTATCGACTTGTCGGCGGGGACTGGGTAGAGCGAGTGCACGAAATACACGTACGAGCCTTCCGCTACGCCGTCGAAAAGCTCGTTTTGCCCAATGATGCTGAGCGTGTTCCAACCCATGTGCGGCACCTTAACCGTGTTTGGCAGGCTTACGGTTTTGCCTTTGAAGAGTGCTAAGCCGTCTCCTGGTCCCTCCTCGCTGGATTCAAAGAAAAGCTGCAAACCCAAACAGACACCCAGCAGTGGCGTGCCCTCTTGCACCTTACTGATAAGTGTTTCTTTAATCTCCTCGAGCCGCGATACTGCTGAGGTGAAGGCTCCGACACCTGGCAGAGCAATTGCATCAGCTTTGGCTAGTTCTTTCGCTGTAGTGCCGATTGATGCTTCTAACCCTACTTTCTCTAGGGCAGTTCTTAAGCTGAGTAGGTTGCCGACGCCATAGTCAAATATGACTGCTTTCGCCACGTTCAGATGACTCCTTTTGAGCTTGGCACGCCTTTGCGTCTGGGATCCAACGCCACCGCCTGCCGAAGCGAAAGGGCGAGGGCTTTGACGGCTGCTTCTGCCTTGTGGTGGTCGTTGCTGCCGTACTCGACGTAGACGTGGACGTTTGACCCAAGCGAGGTGGCGAAGGATTCGAAGAAGTGCACTATGTCTTCCGTCGGCATGTTCTCCACCTTTTTTCCCCTCAGTTTCAGGTCAATTTTGAAGTAGGGTCGCTTGACAAGGTCTACGGCTGCAAACGCTAAGGAGCAGTCCATCGGGGCAGCGGCGTTGCCGAACCGTGCGATGCCTTCCCGCGTGCCCAAAGCTTTGTTTATTGCTTCGCCGAGGCCTATGGCTAAGTCTTCAACGCAGTGGTGCACCAAGTCGCCCTTCACCGACGCTGATATGTCGATTAGGCTGTGCGTTGCAAGCGAAGTTAACATGTGATCGAGGAACGGCACGCCCGTGGCTACGTCTGCTTTTCCTTCCCCGTCAAGGTTCACTTTCACCTGAACTTCGGTCTCTTTGGTTTTGCGGTAAACTTCTTCGGTCCTCATCTTCAATCACCCTGAATCTGCTTTAACGCCTCAACCAGCTTAGCGTTCATTTCAGGCAAGCCCACCGTGACGCGGAAGCAGTTGGGGTACTGCAGGATTCCGCCCCATTTCTTCAGCATTATGCCCCTTTTCAGCAGCTTCTCGTTCACTTCGTCCGCGGGCTTTTCCGTGTTGACCAGCAGGAAATCCGCTTGCGAGTCGAAGGCTTGCACTCCATCTATCTGGTTCAGCGACTTTATCAGTTTTCCCCGTTCAGCCACAAGTTCATGCACCGACTTTCTCATCAAGTCGATGTTGTCAAGCATTTTGCCGCCCATCCGCAAAGTAAAACCGCTAACGGGGTAGGGCAACGGAGTCTTTTCCGTCAAAATCTTTGCCAGCTCCGGGTTTGCCACGGCGTAGCCGAGCCTGAGAGCCGCTAACCCGAAGGCTTTGGAGAACGTGCGCAGGATTATCATGTTCGGGAACTCCCTTATCCTCGGCACAAATGAGTAGTCGGCAAATTCGCCGTAAGCCTCGTCTAATAGGACTATGCCGGGGAATGCTTTGGCTAAAGTTTCGACGTCCTTCATCTTGAACTGGTTTGAAGTTGGGTTGTTTGGTGAACAGAGGTACAGGAGCCTTGTCTTGTCGGAGAACTTCGCTAACATTCCTTTCACGTCAAGTTGCATGTTGCTTAAAAGCGGCACCGAAATGTACTCGCCTTCTTGCCTTTTCACGCAAAGCTTTGGAATGCTAAAGGTGGGTGCAAACGAAAGTGCGGCTTCCCCTTTTTCCATGAAGAGTCTTACCATGCGGTCAATCAATTCGTCGCCGCCGTTGCCGACAACAAGGAAGTTCTCTGGAGCCCCAATGTAGCTTGAAAGCTTGGCAAGAAACTTTGGCACTTCATCCTCAGGGTACAATCGCAGGTCCAATTCGTTCGCCACTTCTTTGACCAGTTCCATCTGCCTTGCCCTGTCAACGAACATGCTCTCGTTAAAGTTCAGCTTGACGATCTTACTCGGGGAGACGCCTATCTGTTTCGCTACGGTTTCAGGCGTGGCTCCTGCCGAGTAGCAGTCTATCGCCTGGAGCTTTGCGATTTTGTTCTTAAGCCATTTTCTGTAAGACGTGCTCATTTTTCGAATCTCGCCTCTATCGCTTTGTAGTGATTCGGAAGGTTTTCTGCTTCCGTCATGACTTTGATGCTGTCTTTTACTCTTTCTAGAGCTGTTCTTGAGCTTTCAACTATGCTTACTCGCCGCATAAAGTCCAAAGTGGATAAGCCTGAAAACGACTGGGCGAAGCCGCCTGTTGGCAGTACATGGTTGGTTCCAATGCCGTAATCGCTTAGGGCAACTGGGCTGTATGGACCTAGAAGTATTAGGCCAGCGGTTAGTTTCTCTGCAATCTCCTTTGGCTTAGAAGTCATGACTTCTAAGTGTTCAGGCGCAAACTGATTAACTAAACCCATCGCCTCTTCCATGCTTTTGCACACTATTATGAAGCCGTATTTTGCTAGTGCCTCTGAGATTTTTTCGCTCCTTTCAGCTGAAGCAGCAACCGACCCGAGATACTCTTGAACTTTCAGGGCGACGCTTTCAGAGGTTGTTATGAGTCCAGCAACGCTGTCTCCACCATGCTCAGCCTGAGAAACCATGTCAAAAGCAATCAGCCGCGCGTCAGCCGACTCATCAGCCAAAACGACCACTTCACTTGGACCAGCAGGCATGTCAATCGCCACATCCGTTGAAACCAGAACCTTCGCCGCCGTCACGAATTTGCTGCCTGGACCAACGATTTTTCGCACGGGTTTAATGATTTTTGTTCCGTAAGCTAACGCAGCGATGGCTTGAGCTCCACCTACCTTGTAAATCTCATCGACCCCGCACATGTCGGCGGCGACAAGAACAAGAGGGTTTACTCTTCCTTTTGCGTCTGATGGTGAACAAACGACAATCCTTGGAACGCCTGCGACTTTGGCTGGAACCACAGTCATGACTAGTGTACTTGGATAAGCGGCTTGTCCTCCTGGAACGTAGCAGCCGACGCTTTCGATTGGACGTAGAACAGTCTGAACCGATATGCCGTCGCCCAAGGTTTTTACTTCGGTTTGGGTGAGCAGTTGCTTTTGGAAAGTTTTGACCCTATCTATCATGAATTTTAAAGCAGAGACTTGTTCGCGGCTAGTTCTCCTGTAGGCTTCTTTGATTTCCTCCTTGTAGACTTTGATTGTTTTCAAGGTCAGTTCGGCTTTGTCAAATTTTAGGGCAAACTCAACCAGCGCTCCATCGCCGTTTTCTCTAACTTGCTTTACGATGGCTTTAACGTTGTTTTCAACTTCTTGAGCTGCCTTTTCATCTGCTTTTTGCCGTTTAAACCAGTCAGGCGGTAGCGCTTCTGACTTGTAGATTTTCACTTGGCTTTGATTTTGCACGATTTCTCCTCTCTTTTACTAATTTCGTCTAACGCCAGTACCTGCCGCGGCTCGTAAACTACTAAGCCTTGGGCTAGTTTGCGGATTTTTGGCAGCAGCTCGATTAAGCAGTCTTTTTCGATGACTGTGTTAACGCTGACCCAGTTCTCGTCGGCTAAGGGCGATATCGTCGGGTTTTTCAACGCGGGCAGTTCAGTTAGCAGTTTCTGCAGGTTTGATTTTTTGACGTTGACAAATATGTGGATTCTCTTTGACCCGTCTACGACTCCTTTGAGCAATGCTAATATGTCGTGGATTTTTTCCCGTTTCTCTGGGTCTTCGAGGGCTTTTTTGTTAGCGATAAGGACAGCCTCGGACTTCAGGACGGTCTCAATGATTCTCAAGTTGTTTGCCTCCATGGTCGTGCCTGTTTCAGTCACATCCATGATGCAGTCCGAGTTTTCAGGCGGCTTCGCCTCAGTCGCGCCAAACGACAGGAAAATCTTTGCTCTTGCGTTGTCGCCTTTTCTCCACCACGGCGTCACAATCATAGGTTCCATGTTGCCGAAGCGATTCTTGTATTCGGGCGTGTTCCTTAGGTATTCCGAGGCTATGTTGAGGTATTCTGTGCTGACACGGAAGTTTTTGCCTTGGCTCCAAATGGACTCCATGAACTCGCCCATCGTAGTGCCTTCTCTGACTGTCTTCGGTACAGCTATCACAAGCCTGATTTTTCCGTACTCAAGGTTCTGGAGAATTTCGACGTCTGCTCGGTTTTCTTTAACCCAGTCCTCGCCTGTGATGCCCAGGTCCTGCAAGCCTTCACTGACGAAGACAGGGATTTCTTGGGGTCTAAGAACCTTCATTTCGATTTGTGGGTCATTTATGCTTGGGCGGTATGTCCGTTCTGTTCCACCGATTTTGAAGCCTGATTTCGCGAAGAAATCCGCTGTCGCTTTTTCCAGGGAGCCTTTCGGAATGGCAAATTTTATTTTATCCATAATGTTTCACCTAAATTTTTAGAGTAACCTCTGAGGGTTTTTTGTTTTGCTAAAACGGTACTTTGAGGAAGGAGGGCGCCTACCAACAAGTAGCTTTTCGTCTTTAAACTTGAAGGGTTCGGATTGCCTTTAATGAACGCAATCGCCTTGTATGAACGCAATCCCTCATCGTATACCACTGAAAGACACCTGAACGCCTGTCTTCCTAATAAATCGTTTCCCAATATTTAACTTATCAAAAGACAAAAAGCAGCTAAACTGAAGGCTGCTTACGCTTTTTTATTTCAAAAACCAGCGGCGGAACCGAATTTCGGGTTTCCAACTCGACGCAAAGCAAACCTTCCAAGATGCCCTTCCAAATTTCGCACTCGTTGATGAAAGGTGTTTTGAGGAGCAGAAACTTGTCTTTCAAGTAGAAGTCTCCGAAGCCTTGGGCTTTGAGCCGTTCAAAGATTTTTTCCCAGTTTGCTTGGTCATTTGCCTCAATGTTCAGGGTTGATTGGATGGAGACTTTGAGGGCGTCGCCCATCTTTTTGCCGATGTCACGCCATTGCTCCTTGGGAATCTGCTGAGTCAGGATGTTGAACAATTCAACGTTTACGAGTGCCATGCGGCTTATTCCGCAATAGTATTCGCCTGGGAAACGCCAGTCGTAGATCATCATGCTCTTGTAGATGTCGAGCATTTTGGAGATGAGCGGTTTAATTCCCGCCTCTTTTCCGTCCGCAATCAACGATTCGATGAATTCACGCTCGTTCCGCTCAAGAATGATCGTTGTTCGTTTTGCTTCTTCGCTTTTCAATTTGGGCAAAGAGGGGATGGCTCGGCTGTTTTCCTGCATACCCGTTATTTCATTATGCATACGTAATATGTCTTATGTATTGAGAAAGAATATTTAGAATCAGTTTGCACCATAGGCTCAATGAATAGTTAAATAAAACAGTCGCGGTCTCTAGAGACTTGCCGATGAAGAATCCAAAACGCTGATTGATGATGCACCCTAGGGTATCTGAGGCAAACCTAGACGGTAATGATTTTCTTTCTGATGAGGAAAGCCATGAACCCCATGCCGATAACGAAAAGGACAAAGCCGATGCCTATGGACGCGAAATAGTCTACCTTTAGCTTGGTCAAGGCGTATGGAAAGTAAGTTGGACCGACAAAGATCAGAAGCATCGATACGACAACTAAGGTTATTCTCCAGAACTTGCTGTAAATACCCGTAACTTTCAAGTTTTCATTTTCCATCATGCGACACCCAACTCATTGTTCTTCTGGTGCATTGTTTTCTACCAAACCTTCTTTTATCTCTTTTCCTAAAGCCTTCATCAAAAACTTGAAAACGAGAAATCCAGCCTCACGATCCGCCCTAAACCCCGTCGTTGTTCCAAGCAGGGCGACGCCTTCGAGTTTTTTTTCCTTCGCCATCGCCAACGTCAGCCCAGTGGCGCCGACGATTCTTCCTTTGCTGTAGATGACTGCGCCTTTTTCCATGAACTCCCTTGCCAGCCTTGGCGAGGTGGCGGCGATGTAGACCTGCGCCTTCTCCTCGGTTATCGGTATGCCTCCCATAGTCACGATGAAGTGGCAGCCCAAAGACGCCGCGAAATCAACCACTTCCTCGCAGACCTCGTAATGAGCAACAACATCATCAAAAGAAGGCTGAATCTCGCCTGTCATGATTACCAAGTTGTTCTTCTCCTTCTCCGTGGAAGCATAATAAAACTCGTAGCGGGGCAGGTGAGCGATGCCCTTAGGCGTTATAGAAACGTAGTCTGGAAAGCTGGGCGAATGCAACTCGGCGAAGGGTTTAGCGTTGTAGAATTTTATGAGCAGATGAGCCGCAATCCTGCCGACGTTTCCGAACCCAGGCAGCCCCTGAACGAAAACGGGATTCTCCAACGTGGGCTCAGACAGTTTTCGCAAGTACGGCTTATCCATCAGCAAACACCAATGCAACCATACAGTAATGGTCGCCTCTAAAATGCTTTCCCAATTGCTATCAATATCGCAGGCGAAATTGACGGCGATAAACTGTTTAGGCTATTCTTGATGGGGTAATGTTGCGGGTGCAATCCTGCCGAAGATCTATTCGGTCAAGTTCTTCGGGGAACGTTTCTAGATAGCCTTCGATGGCGTCTTTTATGTTGGCGAGGGCTTCTTCTTTACGGTTCTCTCCTTCACTTATTGCTCCTGGAAGCTCCACACACTGCGCAGAGTATCCCCCTTCAGGTTCTTCCCTGAGAATAACCGTGAACTTTTTGCCCTTAATTTCCACCACGAATTTCCCTCTTAACATAGAAGACACAACCTAAATGATATAAGCTTTGACGCAAAAACAGTGTTCTTTCTTGAAAACAATTCAACGCAAAGAAACTGAATTTTATCTTACCAAGCTATTGGTCGCGGGTTAAAATCCAGCCCTGAGGCTCCATGGAAGCATGCAGAATCGGGAAAAGAAACTATTAATATTCGGCGTACATGAATTATAGGTTACCTTAAAAAAATTGTTAGGCGAAAATAGCGGGGTGGGGTAGCCAGGATTAACCCGCTGGGCTCATAACCCAGAGATCACTAGTTCAAATCTAGTCCCCGCTACCAAACATTGTTTCTATTCTTTGTGTGGCTTATGACAAAAGTTAAGAGATTCTTTGGGTATGATTTAGCTTGTGATGGTGCCGAGAATTGTTGACGAAGACTGAGCATCCTCATATTCAAATAAACTCTGAGATTTGCAGCGGCTCCCCTGTGATAGCTGGAACCAGAATTAGGGTTGTTGACGTCGCTATGGAATATGAGTACATGAATTGTTCGCCAGACGACATAATCAACGCGCATCCCCACTTGAAGCTTGAACAGGTGCATGATGCATTATCGTATTACTACGAGCATCGAGAGGAACTTGACGAGAAAATAAAGGAAGACGAACAATTCATTCGGAAGTTGCGTAAGGCGCAGAAGGCAGATGAATAGCTATCCCCACTAAAACATTTAGAATTTACGTTGATGAAAGTGTCAACGTGGCGGTTGCAGAAGGGCTCAAAAGAAGAGGAATAGTCGCCTTCTCTGTGAAAGATCTGGGCAAGTTGGGGCTGACCGATGAGCAGCAATTGGAAATAGCGACTCTAAACAAAGCCGCAATTTTCACCCACGATGCGGATTTCCTTCGAATGGCATCACGAAAAGAGCACTTAGGCATAATTTACGTTCATCAACGCAAGTTTTCGGTGGGCGAATGCGTCAAAAAACTCAAAGTAATAGCTGAAACCACTAAGCAAGAAGAAATTCGAAACAAAATAATTTTCCTTTAAAGCCCAAAGTCGCAAGTTAGCAGTTCAAATCTACTCCCCACTACCAACAGCTTCTCCATCTCACTTGAATCAAAAACCGCCGCTTAAAACAGCGGGTCTTTACTAAAACTCGTTTAGAGTATTTTGCGGGTTCACCCTTGATTGGGCTTGATTCAAGCTTTAAACCAAAAAATCAACCCAAAACAAGCTCTGCATGAAGCGAGTTGCCGCTTGGCGGAGCTTCCGAAAACAGGTATCAATGGATTTATACCTGCTTTTTCACGCCGTTCGCTGTTTTCCGCACAGGAAAAAGAATTCTTTAGAGCTTAATTTGGGCTCTAAGCCAAAAAGCAAACATGAAACAAGCCCTGACCTATTCGATAGGGAGATGGGAGAGGGTCTAGTATTTACATCAAAAGTCCATTGTAAATATGGGTTCACGAAGACGGGGGAGGGGGTCTAGTGTTTGTGGTCAAATTTTATCATAAGAATGAAGCATGTTGAACAATTCCCGACCCTACAGGGGACCCTACTTTTTGAAACAAAATTCCACCACAAAAAGCGGGTCTGCAAGCAAGCGGCTTACGGTAGGAATCTTCTCGGGTCGGTTTCTATGTCCACGATGGCTGGCTTATCAGACGCGAGCGCCCTGTCAACCGCCGCTTCAAGCATGCCCGGCTCGGAAACCCTGACGCCTAAGCCGCCCGCGTGCTCCGCGAAGTCCGCGAAGTTGTAGTCCAGCAGCTCAGTTTGCCAGCTTGGGTAGCCCTCGATCTTCTGCTCCTGCATGATCATGCCTAACCGCTGATTGTTCATGACGAACACTTTGATGGGCAGCTTGTACTTGAGCGCCGTCAAAAAGTCGCCCAGCACCATCGTTAAGCCGCCGTCGCCAGTCAAACAGACCGCCTGCCTGCCCGGGTAAGCCAACGCCGCCGCCAACGCGCCTGGCAACCCGAAGCCCATCGTCGCCAACGTCCCAGTCATAACCAGCTTCTGCGTCCTGCGCATCAGAAAGTTCCTGCCGAACCACCAGCAGTTCTCACCGACATCCAGAGAAATCACCGCGTCCTCAGCGAGCTTATCGTTCAACACCTTGATGATGAATGGAGGCCTAATCGGCTTCGAGGCGCGGTCAACTTCCTTTTCGAGGTGACTCTGCCACTCCTGCTTCAAACGGGCAACCTCGCTTAAGTAGTCAGGGTTCTTCTTCTCCTGCACCTTCTCAGTCAACTTCGGAATCAACACGGCACTGTTACCCAGCAACCCCGCCTCGACCGGGTACCTGCGCGCCATCATAAGCGGGTTAATCTCGATCTGCACCGTCCTCTTCTTCGGAACATTTGTAAAATCGCTAAACGATGAGCCGACGGCAATAAGCAAATCAGCCTTGCCCATAAGCTCGGCCGACGCGGTTGAACCGATGTCGCCGTGGCAGCCGACAAGCAACGGGTCACGCTCGTCAATCACGCCTTTGGCCCTAAACGTTGTCATGATGGGAGCCGAAATCTTCTGCGCCAACCTCAACAGTTTGCCGCCTTGACCCCTCGTTCCGAACCCCGCAAGAATCACAGGTCGCGCGGCTTGGTCAACAAGTTTCGCCGCCTTCTCAATCAGCCATTCCTCCTGACCGTAGGCAAGGTTAGGCATTCTGCCCTCGAACGGTAAAATCTCCGCTTCGTAACGCAACTTCTGCACGTCGTTAGGAACCCCTATGTGCGCAACTCCCTGGTCAAGAAGCGCATGCTTAATCGCTAAAGTGGCAAGCGAAGTCGTCTGGGACTCAGCCATCAAAACCTCGTTAAAAACGCAGATGGGCTCAAAAAACGCGTGCTGATCAACCTCCTGAATGGAGCCAGCGCCAATCTTAGCCCTAGCAACCATGCCAGTCAACGCCAAAACAGGCGAGTGATCCAGCTTCGCATCGTACAAGCCCGTAGCCAAATTCGTCGCCCCTGGACCTGAAATCCCAAGGCAAGCCGCAACATGCCCCGTCAACTTCCCATAGGCGGAAGCCATAAACGCGGCGGTTTGTTCATGCCGAACCTGCAGGTACTTGACTTTCCCGTTGCTTTTGCGGATGGCATCCACTATGCCTAGCGTCGAAGTGCCTGGGATGCCGAAGACGTACTGAACTCCCCACTCAGCAATCTGGTTTATCAGAACCTCTGAAACCGTGTGCTCAGCCTTTTTCTCTTCCACAACCTGCTCAGAAAGCAGGACAAAAGCGGATTTAGGCGCGCCACAGATCGGGCAGACCCATTCTTTAGGCAAATCGCTGAATTTCCTTCCTTCTTTTGCTTCGTCATAAACGTAATTGCAAACCGCGCACCTGTATCTCGCCAAAAACTGTGCCTCCACAAAATGTCTATCAAAACTAAACAGCGCTCGCTCTTATCAGCTTATTGGCGACGACAAACCAACAATCCGAACAATAAATAAACCGCCCAATCTAATATTCCTTGAGAGATGCTCGTTATGGAGAACTGGGATGTCATAGTAATCGGCGCTGGCTCCGCAGGGTTATCCGCCGGCGTCTACACCGTTAGAAGCGGATTAAAAACGCTGGTTTTAGACGAGAAACTGCCTGGCGGAACAATCGCCGACGCATCCAACGTGGTGAATTACCCCGGCTTTGCCGAGATTAGCGGCGGGGACTTAGCGGAGAAAATGACTTCGCACTGCAGAAAGGTCGGCGCCACTATTCGCGAGTTAGAACCCGTCATCGAATTGAACCTGGCGGGTGAAAACAAAACCGTGAAGACTTCAAGGGCGTCCTATGAAGCTAAGGCAGTGATATACTCCACTGGCTCGCATTACAGGGAAATCGGCGTCAAAGGCGAAAAGGAATTCAAAGGCAGAGGCGTAAGCTACTGCGGCGTGTGCGACGGACCCTTCTTCAAGGGCAAACGGGTTCTGGTCGTCGGCGGCGGAAACACCGCTTGCATCACCACCCTTTACCTTTCAGGGTTAGCTTCCCAAGTTATCGTGGTCCACAGGCGGCAGGCTTTCAGGGCTGAAGAAAGCTTGGTCTCAGACATTTCAGCTAAGAGCAACGTGAGCGTAATGTGGAACACTGAAATTCAGGAAATAATGGGTGACAGGCAAGTGAAAGCTGTAAGTCTGGTTGACAATGTTACGGGAAAAACAAGTGAGTTGGCGGTGGACGCGGTTTTTGTTCAAATCGGTGAAGCGCCAAACAGTCAACTCGCCAAAGCTGCCGGGGTAGAGACGGATGAGCACGGATACATCAAAGTTGACGTGATGCAAAAAACGAATCTGCCAGGCGTGTTTGCCGCAGGCGACGTTACAGATCACCCTATTAAGCAGGTTGGCACGGCGGTCGGTCAAGGCATCGTCGCAGCGTTGGAAGCCTACAACTACATTAAACGACCATACTACCGAAAATAGAGAGAAAGATGAAAAGACTCTGGCAATAGCCAAGTTAGTTTTTTCAAAAAGCCTAATATTTTCCAAGTCGCCTATGAAGAATGAAACAGAATGAAGAAGGCTTGGATAGTTCTTATAGGTGCTCTTCTGATCGTATCCATTCTTGCGCCAACGGCTTATTTCCATTACAGAAACCAAAGCGCAGTTCAAAACACCCCAGTTTACTTCGGAGTCACATTCGGAGGCAACACCGTCAGCCAGGCAGAACAGTTGATAAACAAGGTGAAGGGGTACACAAACCTGTTTATCGTGGCTTCATTCACCTTGGACACCCTCAACGAAACCGTCAACGGAACCTCCCTCACAGCGGTCTGCGACTACGCCGTAAGCCAAGGCTTGAGCATCATAGTGTATTTTGAGTATATTTCGCACATAATTTATCCGTGGCAATTCATTTGGGTCACCGATGCCAGGGCAAGGTACGGAAGCAAGCTCTTGGGCATCTACTATTACGATGAACCTGGCGGAAAACAAATCGATCTAGGCGCATGGAACAACGAAACGGCGCTTTTCTCAAATGATACAAACTATGCTGAAGCCGCAAGCACATACGTCAACAGCCTCGGTTCGGTTCAAAGCATGCAGGACTTGAAAACGCTGGGTATACCTGCCTTCACTTCGGATTACGCGCTCTACTGGTTCGATTACCTGGCAGGGTACAACTGCGTGTTTGCGGAGTTAGGGAGCACGGGAGGCACCAATGAGACAAGCAAGATTCAGCAAATAGACCTTTGCAGAGGCGCGGCAGACGCGCAGGGCAAGCAGTGGGGTGCAATAATAACTTGGTCCCAGAACACGCCTCCTTACTTGGAGAACGGAACCCTGATGCTTCAAGACATGCAGACCGCTTACCACGCAGGAGCCAAGTACATAGTTGTCTTCGACTATCCAGAAACGAACCCCTACGGAATCTTGACTTCAGATCAATTCAGCGCGATGGAAAACTTCTGGAGTCAAATGCATTCCAGCCTGAACGGCACGTTTGGCACGTTAAACGCGCAGGCAGCCTTTGTTCTTCCACAAGATTACGGTTGGGGCGTGAGAACTCCGACTGACAAGATTTGGGGCATATGGAATTCGGATGCGTTATCCCCGACAATTTGGTCGAACCTAAACCAACTCCTAAGCGTTTACGGGCTGAGGCTGGACATAATCTACAACGATACCGCGTTTAACTTTCAAGAAAAATACTCAAAAATCTACTACTGGAACACGTGACAAATCCGATGCGTAGAATGCCCGTGAGCTTTGTAAACGGAAAATGTTTAAATGGAGTATGAAACAGCAATATTAAGAGAAAGCGCTGTGGGCCCGTAGCTCAGCTCGGTAGAGCGCCAGACTCATAATCTGTTGGTCAGGTGTTCAAATCACCTCGGGCCCACCATTAAGCTTCAAGTAGCTACTGCGTGTGGGTGAAGCGTGCTCTGAATCATTCAAGTTCGGCAAGCCAAGTGGCGTCGTTTGTGAGGAGTCATCAAGTGATAATTGGCTTGTTGCTGGTGTTTTTCGGGGTAAGCGACTTATGGTTCATCATGCCAAACCTGTCTGACACTTACCCAGGCTACTACGTGACTTGGCAAGCCTTCAGCTTTATCGTGGCTCAATGGACCTACACGATTCCTATCCTTCTTGTGATGTGCGCGGTTGGAACGTTGATGCTGACCTACTACTGCATAAGAGGCGTTCAGCCTGGAAGGGTCGATGATAAGGAGCACGCGGCGATGCTGGTGACTGCGCTTGGGTTCACCTTCGTGGTGATTGGGGCTTGGCCTCTGTGGAACCAGCCGTACCCTTGGAGTTGGCAGCAGCAAATAGCAAGCTACGGCGCCCAGCTTGTCCTGCCGCTTTATGCAGTTAGCCTCGTGGCGCTATTCACGGGAGCCGCTTCACTGTACCTGCACAGCAGAATTTATCATCAAGAACACCCTGAATGACGTCTCTTCTTGTGGGTTGCAGGCTTTTTTGTTGGGTTTGTTTTGGGTTGCTTTTTTGGTTTGGGGTTTGAGGCTTTTGCAGGTCACGTTTTTTCCCGTGGAATCCCGTGGATTAGCGTTGTTTCCCGTGTTTTCCCGTTGCTTCCCGTTGGCTTCCGTTCCTTTCCGTTCCTCTCTGCCTTGGCAGCAGTTCGCGGGGTTGCCCAGGTCACGTGCGGTTCGGGTTCAATTTTCTGTACAGCAAGACGCCTTCTATTAAGAAGAGAGTCATCGCGACTCCAGTCATGCCCGTCAAGAAGTAGAAGCTCACCTGAACGGCTATGCCGTTTATTAGGACGCTCAGCAATATTATTGCTGTCTCGGCTGCGAAAGCGCCGAGAAAAAAGAAGGAGTAGAACATCAACCGCGGTATGAGGTTTCGGCCAACCCACACGTGCCCCTTGATGTTTGTCTTCTCCTTTAAGACGTAATCGCCATAACTGTTTTTCTCGATTAAACCCATGTCCTCAAGCTTCTGCAGGTGCCTGAACGCGACGCTTGTGCTGCTTAGGTTTGCGCCTCTTGTGACCTCTCTTGTTCCCACTGGCTTTGCGTTGTGAACTATGTACGCGTAGACGGTTAATGTGTTGCCTTCGAGTTCGTCGTTAGCCACGTTTGTCGCAACCTATGGATTTGCTAGAGTAGAGTTGTACGGTTCGAGTATGTTTGGATTTAGACTTGAACTCCCTGTGGGGTTTGACGGCGTCTCTATTGGGAACGGTACAGTTCCCGCTGTGTAGGTTCCATATACGAATCCGTTGCCTTCTTTTGTTAGCACTATATGCTGTAGGACTTTATCGCTTGACACAGTTGTGGTAGTACCTGTTATGGCGTTGCCTTCAAATGAAACCGAGCATATCCTGCTTAAATCGATGTACAATGTTTTGGCGTTTCTAAGTTCAGTCAACTGTGACGCACTATTTCCGTTGTAGCTAGCTACAAAGGTGCTTACAACTGCATTGGTGAAGTTTTGCATGGGTTCGCCAGGTATGTTTGCTAAGACTACGTCGCCGCCGCAATTGCCTGTGCTAGGACCTTTGTAAGTGGTTCCGTCTGCGAAGGTGAATGAGTTTCCTCCGGACCCAGTGATAGCCATGTATACACCGCCTGGGACTCCAGTGACGTTTAGTTTTTCTATAGATACTGCGACGCTGTAGGTTATGTTAACAATTGGTCCTTGGTCAGAAGAGACTTGGAACTGATAGAACTCTATTCGGGCATCTGCATTCTTGAGGGCGATGGCGTCAGGAGTCAAAGAGAAGTTTGCGATTGCTTCAATCGAAGCGGCATCCCAAGTCATTGTACTGTTTCCGCCGCTTTGGTCAAGGTTGACGTAGGCGTAGGGGACACTGACGTTAAACCACGGCGTGAAGGTCGTTTGAGCGTTTACTTGGTTTTCGGCAGCCATCATGTATTCTAACGGTACGATCGTTGCTATCCCGATTGCTATGGCGAGAATTCCGCAAAGTATCAGTTTCTTTTCGATCATTGGTTTTTCACTGCGTTGCTAATCATCTTGGCACCTAATAATACTCCCCTAAGAACAAAACCGTTCTCACTCTGTTCTCGAAGAGAACACCGCTAAAGAACAGTATACTTTGATGGTCAGGCAACCTCTAATTCGCAAGGTGGAAGGGGCTCTTTCGAAAATTAACTTACGCAACCGCTAGCTCTGGGTTAACTTCAAGACTAAGGTGGCGACCCGTTTCCCGAGTTCTTCACATTCTGCCAAGTCTTCTTCATTTGGTTTGCCAGTTACTGCGACGCCATATTGCTTGTCATCGGCTCTGCCCTGCACGAACATGCCGTGAATAAGCATCGCATGCACGATGGACAAAAGCGTGGTTTCGCCGCCTGAAGCTGTTCCGCCGCTGCTTGTGAAGGCGCCGCCGACTTTCCCCGTTAATTTTTCATGAATTTTCACAGATTCGTCGATGACCGCTTTGAGCTTGGCGGACATCTGCCCAAAATAAGTAGGTGACCCTATGATTATGCCGTCGGCGGCAAGAAGGTCACTGTTCGTAGTTTGCTCAGCCCTCTTAACATTCAGCAGAACAGTTTTTTGCTGTCTTGTTAAAAGATAAATGCAGTCTCTGATGATGAGTTATAGAAAGTGGTGCCGATGTCTAAGATCTATGTGCAACCTTTAATCCATGAGACTTTTTCAGACTTCGTTGATTTCGCAGAAGAGAACAAGTTCAACTTGGAAATTGCGACGTTCGCCTATGCAAACGTGTACGACGCCGATTGGAACAAGATTCTCCGTGAACATCAGGAGAGACTTTTGGCCTTCAAAGGAAAACTCTCCTTCCATGGAGTATTCCAGGATGTCCTCGTGAACAGCAGCGACAAGAAAATAGCTGAAATCTCAAAAGAGCGGATTTTCGACAGCTTAGAAGTTGCGAGAAAACTAAACGTGACTCAGGTCGTTTTCCATGGGAACTTTAATCCGCTTGTGAAGGACAATTATTTCAGGAAAAACTGGGTGGAAAGAAATGCTGTCTTCTGGAGGGAAGCTCTGGAAAAATACGCTGGCACAATTCTTTTGGAAAACACTTGGGAACCGACCTATGAAATGTTCAAAGAACTGCTGGATGAAGTCAGCTCGCCAAGGCTAATGGTTTGCCTTGATATCGGTCACTTAAACGTTTACTCTAAGGTACCCTTTCGTGAATGGGTAGAGAATCTCGGCGAAAAGATTTCTTACGTGCACATAAGCGATAACTTGGGAGAAAAAGATCAACATTTAGAAGTTGGCCAAGGCAAAATTGACTGGCGGGAATTCACAGCTGTTGTTGAAGAATGTCAAATTAGCCCTGAAATCGTTCTGGAACAAGTTACTTTAGAGAAAACAAAGCAATCCCTGTCTTACCTTGAGAAAAACCAGATTTACCCCTTCAACTAGTTTTGAAGCGAAAAGCATGAATTCACGCCAGACATATTATTAACTGGTGCTTATGAAAAGGACAGCATTAACACTACCATTAATCTTGGCACTCTTAGTATTCACGATGGTTGGAGTTACTGCGGTGCATTTGGGTAAGGCTCAAAGCCCTACAAGCGGCAGTGGCTTATACACTATGTCTTTTGCTGGAGTAACATCCGCATCGCCCGATACGCAAGACCAGAAGCCTGCAGTTCTCAACGGTCAAAACTATATTTTTGTTTTAAGTACAACAAGTTGGCAAAATTATAACGGTGCAGGCGGCGCTAACGGTATAATTCAAGTTTGGAGTGCCAATAATGCATGGCAACCAGTCAGTCTGCTGTCGCAAACAAGTCAAGGTTACTGTGATTTCAATGTCTACACTTATCCCTCATTTTCAAACAATACCATTTACATTTGCGGACAAATTAACAATTCAAGTCTATGTGGCTTTATAGGCAGTTTTAACACTAGCACACACGCATTCAATGATATGCAGCTTGTACCTAACTGTCATTACGTTACACAATTGTACTACATTCAATCTCTTGATGAATTTGTTATAACTGCGGTAAACACAGGCTCATATGATGGCGACATAATAACCGCTTCACCAAATAATCTTTTCAATCAAGCCGACTGGAACTTTTATTTCAATATGACTTCCAGCACCGACCCAAACATAGATCTCACATCCAGCGAGCACATGTTCACTTATGACCGATCTCTCGGACTAGGTTTTATATTAGGATGGAGAGTTGGTTATGGAGCCGATTTATTTAGCTTAAATATGAAAGGAACGCCAACATTGACTTCCGTATATCAAGCAGGTTCCTATAGTTCTACTTTTATCGGCGGCAGCGGAAATAGATGCTTTGTCAGTTCTGACGGAACAAATGTTTACTTTAGTTGTTCAATGAATAGCACGGGAGTATTCAATTATTACATTTATAACGGTACAACAACATCCTGTTTTGCAAGCTTGCCTATGATTGAGCCAAATGGCTATGGCCAACGCTACGCAAACATCATACCCCTTCTAAACGGTCAAGTTCTAATATTAGACAAATGCGATGCAAGCATCGCAGCATACGGAGTTGGAGGCTATTGGGCTTTGTATAGTGGCAGCACACAACTACAAGTTTTTACTGGAATTCAAGTACACTACGATGATAATACCTTAGTCTTAGATACCAACAATAATATCGTTCTCGGAGGAGAATGTGATGAAAACAACCCGACTGCACAAGCTGCGTTAACAATATTAACGCCAAATAATCCTACACCCACACCTACGCCTGTTCAAACACCTTCCCAAACGCCAACACCAACGACTGTGCCTGCAACGATAGATAATGGCTCAAAGGTTAACCTTGCAATCAGTGGAAACATAACCAGTTCACAGATGTCCAACGTCACAATCTCAACAGACCAGTTCGACAACACAACAACTGTGTCTTTCACTGTGACAGGCGAAAGCGGCACCACAGGCTTTAGTAATATAACTATTCCAATAAGTGCAGTACCTTATGGAACCACCCCGGTAATCTACATAGACGGTCAACCAGCTCAAAACCAAGGCTACACCCAAGACAGCAGCAACTACTACGTATGGTACACAACCCACTTCAGTACACACCAAATATCCATCGTATTCACAACATCTTCTAATAACTCTACAGCGCAGTCAAATTTGCTTCATGAAGTAATTTATGGAGTAGGGGTTGCTGTAGCTATTGGGGCAATAGTTTTAGTTGGCCTGTACTGGTATTTAGGAAAAGAAAAAAAGCACGCAAAGGACTAGATGGTGCTTATTCACATGAACACGTTGCGTGTGGCAGCAGTCGTCGTTTGCATCATTTTTGTTTTCAGAAATCAAGTGATACTCCAAAAACGGTATAAATTATAGCTTAGGAATGGTAGCCCGGGAGAGATTCGAACTCTCGTCGGAGGGTCCAAAGCCCTCTATGCTTGACCACTACACCACCGGGCTTCAACGCTTTTTCAGTCTGGGCTAGAGTTTAAGGACAATTTTTTTCCTAATAAGCGTTCTTACAATTCCAACCTGAAGCGTGCATCGCATCCGCCAAGCGAGTGGGCATTCAACCGACCAGCTGTTTTAAAACTGGAACTTTTTTCAGCGCTAGGATTATTCCTAAGCTCACGAAGAGGACTATCACCGTGTTCAGGGGAATGCCAACGATGGAGTTGATTGTGTTGCCGTTGATTGCGAAGCCTAAATAGCCTTTTTGAAGGGTTTCAAGCACCATCACGTGGAACAGGTACAGCGGCAGAGTGTTTGCGCTAATTATGATGAGCAGTTTTCTTCCGTTGGATAAGCGGGGGTGATCCTGGCTTGTCTCTTTCTGACTTGGGCTTGTTGCCTGTTCTGTGGTTGCCTGAAGCGCCGACGCTTGAACCGACGACGCCTGAAGTGAAGGTGCTTTAATGGCGGGTGCCTCAACCGGAGGTGTCTGCAGAGAAATCAGCAGCATGAACAGCGTTGCAGACGCCAAGATGATTGTTGGGCTAAGGTAATCTTGGAAGAACCACATTTCGGGTCCTCCGATGGTGTGCGCGATCTGATAGGTGCCGAGCACTGTCAAAGCGACTCCAAGAGTCAGCAAGATTGCAAGGCTGCGGCGGCGCATTTGGACGGTTATCAGGTAAGCGCCTAAAATGAAGTATCCGGCATAACTTGTGAATGTTAAGACGTTGCTGTCTAAACGGTACGGCGTCACCAAGTATATGACTGGCAAGAGGGAGGCGCCTAAGAACCAAAGTATCAAAAGGTACTTGATGAGGTTGCGTTCCGCGTGAGCAATCACAACGCGCAAGATCGGCGTGACAAGGTAGAGACCCAGAAGCAGGTAGAGGTACCAGAATTGGTAGTACGGGCCAGTTAGTATGCCTTGAATGATGGAGTTTGTAGTGATCGGTTGGCTGTTGATTTGATGGACGACAAAGAAGTCCCAGACATAGTAGACGGCACCCCAAAAAATGAAGGGTAACCCTATTCGAGCCAAGCGTTTCTTAAAAAATGTCCCGATGGGCTCGCTGATTTTGCTCGGTTGAAGCAGCAGTGCGCCAGTCAACAACAGAAACAGGGGAACTCCCAGTCTTCCTACACTCTGGTAGACGGTGACGGTGTTCCAGCGGACGATTTCGAACCAGTTCATCTGTTCGAGGGTTAAGTCGTTGGATGCGTGGAGCAGAATGACCCCTACGATTGCCACAGTTCGAATTAGGTCTGCAGGAGCAAAGAAGCCGCTGTTTTTAGCCACCTTTTTCCCCTTTTTCCTCGAAGTACACTTACATACGCGAACCTTGGCTAATAAGACTTAAGCTGAGGCACTTGTGATGCCGAAGTTTCTCCACTGAGCAGTTTCGGCGCTTAGCGTTCGTTTGCAGCTTGCCTATCAAATTTTTGTTTTCTTTTTTTCAGGGTCTTGCGCGCGTAAAAAGGGCTCTGTTAAGCAAGTTTTTGCGTTTTTTCCATGGTGGATTTGCGTTTCCTCTTTGAATAATCGAAATCATCTTGTGCAATACATTTATTAATACCACAAAGCTTAAATAGGTAAATATCAACTTTGCTTAGTTTGCGCGGGCCGAATTTACTATTTTCTTGCCCTTGTTTGGACTATAGTGACGGTTCTACGCATATTGAAATGAGGTGTAGAATATTGAGCAAAAAAGAGGTCCATCCACAACAGCGCTTGGTTGATAAGTGTCCTGAATGCGGTAGCGAAAACTTAGTTCATGATTATGACACGGGTGAAACCGTGTGCGGCGATTGTGGGTTGGTCCTGTACGAACAAATGATGGATAAAGGTCCTGAATGGCGCGCGTTTACGCAGGAAGAAAAAGCGTCCAGGAGCCGCGTTGGGGTTCCCACATCCTACTCTGTCCATGACAAAGGCTTATCCACAGCCATTAGCCAAGTAGATCGCGACGCGTTTGGAAGAAAACTGCCCCTCTCCACAAGGCTGCAAATGTGGCGTTTGAGGAAATGGCAAATACGAAGCCGTGTTCACTCGTCTATCGACCGAAATCTTGCTCAAGCCATGGCGGAACTCGACAGGCTTTCAGACAAAGTCTACATTCCACCCCCAATCAAAGAAAAAGCCGCTGTCGTTTATCGTAAAGCCTTAGACAAGGGCTTAGTTCGGGGAAGATCAATTGCTGCCATAGCTGCTGCGTCGCTTTATGCTGCTTGCCGTGGAAGTGGAACGCCTCGAACTTTGCGCGAGATTGCTGAAGCGAGCCTTGTTGACAAGAAAGACGTTGCAAGATGCTACAGGCTGCTGCTTCGTGAGCTTGAAGTTCACATGCCTATCGCTGACCCATTGACTTACGTGTCAAAAATCGCGGAGAAAACTGGTATTTCGGGAAAAACTCAGGGTGCTGCCATCCAGATTCTCAGAGACGCGAGGCGCAAGCGTGCCGCTGCGGGAAAGGACCCGATGGGTTTAGCTGCTGCTGCTTTGTACATTGCTTGCTTGCAGAATAACGAGAAGAAGACTCAGAAAGACATCGCTGAAGCCGCAGGCGTGACAGAAGTGACGGTTCGTAACCGCTACAAGACACTTAAGAAACAGCTAAATCTCGAGTTGCCCGACTAAAGGCGCTTTTCTTTTTTTAGTCAAGCGTCAGTTTCTTCTTTTTCTTTTTCGTTCTTTAAGCTTTTGTCTTCTTCAAGTTCCATAACTACTGTTCCCACGTAGCCGCATTTTTCGCAGTAGTATTGTTTAGGCGCTAATCCACCGATGGTGAGGCCTGTTGCCAGCTTTATTTTCGGGCTGCCGCAGGATGGGCAAAAAATCTGCGTTGGCTTACGGTGTTTAATGGACTTGAATACTTCGCGAACGTCATCTAACTTCATTAATTGCGCCTTACGTTTTAGACCATGCGTTTACTGTACTTCAATGTTTTCCTGTGGATAACCAAGTTTCAACAAGAATTCGCGTATTCTGTCTCGGTGATCTCCCTGCAGCATAATTTGGCCGTTTTTGCTGGTTCCTCCGCAAGCACAGTAGGTTTTGAGTTTTTGAGCGATGCTTGCCAGGTTTATGTTTTTGTCTTCCATGCCGTCGATGACGGTGGTTGGTCTGCCAAATTTCCGTGTTTCAAGTCGGACGCGTATTCTCTGTTGCTCTTTCTCTATTTCTCCACAAACGCATAAGTCCTTTGGAAGCCCGCATGTTGTACAAACTTCAGCCATGACACTCAACAATGAATTGGCATCTGAAATATATAAAAGTTTCAAGGTTTTTTTAAGTTGCGACTTCGCGGCTGGCGAAAGTTGCGACTTTCACGCGTGGCTTTTTGCGTTTTGGGTTGCTTTTTGGGTTTAGTGTTTGATTCTTTTTGTGTGATGCGACTTTAGCTTTGTCGGGTTGCGACTTTCCATGTTGACTCCATGTTGGCGGCATAGTCGGTTTTGGGCGGTTGGGTTTCGGCGGGGTTCTTATTCCCATTTGAAGTATCGTACGGCGATGTAGCTGAAGAACGCTGAGTAGGCAGCCATCACCGCCAGCGGAATCGGCGAGGGGAAGTTGCCTTGGATGGTGCTTGTGAGGGCTTTCACTGCCGCGCCCACGGGCGTGTAGTAGCTGATTGTCTGCAGGTAACCGGGTAAAATCTGCATGGGAACGTAGACCCCCGCGAAAAACAGCAGCGGATAAAGAAGACCCATCGCCATCCCATTAGCCGCCCCCTGAGTACCTGCCAGCGCAGCTATAAGCAATCCCAGAGAAAACATTGCGGTCGTTGCCAACGCTATCGAGAGAACGAATCCAGGAATCTCTAACGTTACCTTCACCCCGAAGATTAAGACGCTTCCAGCCCCAACTATCACGAAGGCTACCACCGCAAGGATAAGGTTGATTGTCACCTGCGCAGCCAACAGCTTGGTCGGCGACACGGGTGTGGTGGAGACTCGCCTGAGATAGCCGATCTCGCGGTCTCTCACGATTGGAATAGGCAGGCCTATCAGCCCGATCATTATCAGCGCGGTCACCATGAGGATGGGGATGTAAATTTGGAAAACTGTCAGATTGGTGCCGGCAAGGGGCTTGTTGAAAGCTGGAATCAAGCCGAATATTACCAGCAAGAACACTGGAAGTGCAACGCCGAAAACCAGGCTGGTCGGCTCCCTAAGAGCAAGCTTTCCCTGGACTTTGACAAGTTCCCAGAAAGGCTTCTGGGGCTTTTGAACCGCTGCTTTGGAATCCTGAGTGGTCATTGTTTGCTCACCTCACTTTTTTTGGGGCTGTCATCTGTCTTTGTGAGTCTGACGAAGGCGTCTTCGAGGTTGCCGCTTTTCACCTGAACATCCGACGCCTGCACACCCATGTTTAGGAGGGCATAGAGCACGATAGTAGTCAAATCCCCTGAACCCGCAACAACAACGCGTGATCCCCTGTGCTCAACCGAGGTCACGCCGGGTAGGGCAGATAGAACCTTGTCATCCACGGTTCCTGAAGGCACGAACTGCATGTGCACTTCGCCTCCTTCGCGGGCTGCCATAGCCGCTGGAGTATCAAGCGCGATAAGTCTGCCACGGTTGATCAGGGCTACTCGGTCACAGAGCCTTTCAGCTTCATCCATGTAATGCGTAACAAGAATCACCGTCACGCCCCGATCTCTAATCCGCTCGATAAGACCCCAGGTTTCGCGTCTCGCCTCGGGATCAAGACCCGTGGTCAACTCGTCCAAAATGGCGATTTTAGGATTTCCGATGAGCGCTAGCGCGATTGAAAGCCTCTGCTTTTGACCGCCAGACAGCTTCTTGAATGTGGAGTTTCGCTTATTCGCTATCCCAAGCGTCTCCAGCAACTCGCGGGAATCCAGAGGGTTTGAGTAGAAAGACGCAAACAAGTCTAGGGCTTCCCAGACTTTGATGCGGGGAGGCAATGCACTTTCCTGAAGCTGGACTCCTACACATTTGCGGACTTCTTCGCGGTCATTCTTTGGGCTAAGACCGTAAATAGTGGCGGACCCCGAATCTGGAACACGAAGCCCTGAAATACACTCAACCGTGGTGGTTTTACCTGCCCCGTTGGGTCCTATGATGCCGAAAACCTCGCCTTCAGCAATAGAGAACGACACATCGTCAACTGCGACCGTTGAGCCATACACCTTGCGGAGGTGGTTCACGTTCACAATGTTTTTTCGGCTCATCGGCATGTTGGCTGTACTGGGATTGGTGGTTTTCACCGAAGAATTTTCAGGATTGCTCATTTGTGGATCACGATGGGTAGGCTGCTAATGGTTTCCATGTTGCTCGTTCATGTATTTAAGACTAAATTAACCCTCATTTCCACTTCGTAAGTATCTCTTCTCGTCTGAAAGTTCCTTTGCTCACGAAATAAAGACCCACATCAAAAATCGCTACACCGCCCGCGAATATAAGAAGGGTTGTGATGCTCAACGTAATTATTCCTTCCACTCCTGCAACGAAGACAGCCATGAACGGAACAAACATGAGCCCCGCGATCTGGTTTGCACCCCGCACGTCGGTCACCCTTGAGGAAGCAAGCACGCCTGCTTCGACGCTGAAAATGGCTGCGAGAGGCGCGAGGATTAGTAGCATAACAGCTGCGTTCCAATTGGGAAAATAATAGTAGCTTAACCCTGCGTTGCGCAGTATGTAGTCGGCTACCGCCATGAAGGTTGATGCTCCAGCCCACATCGAAAGCATTGGCGGCAGGAACGCTGCGAGGCTTTTTCCAAGGAGAATTTCGCCGTCTGTCGTTGGGGTCGCGAGCAGCGGCTCCAATGTCTTCTCAATCTTTTCGCCCACTATACTGTAGCCTGCAATGGTGCTGGGAAGAACAGCCGCCAAAACAACGAAGAAGTAAAGGATGGATTCTGCGCCAAGTTGAAGATTACTGGGGATTCCGGAGGCTACGTCGTTTCTTATGACGAGTGAAAAAAGAGCCGCGAGGAGGAAGGGGAGCGCGATGGTGTAGAACATTATGCTTTTTTTTCTGCGGATCACCTTCAACTCTTTGCGCGCTATCTTCCAAGGCATCCAATTGGTCATTGTTTATTTTCCCTCACTAGTTTTAGGTATGCGTCTTCGAGTGAACTGCCAATCACCGTAACGGTTTCGATGCGCCCTCCCGCTGTGTCTATAGCGCTTACGATGTCAGGGTTCTCCTCTTCAGGATTCACGACATCAACCGTTAACTTGTTACCCTCTCTGACCAAGTTTTTAACCCGTAGCTTCTTGAGTGAATCCAAAATCGCTTCATCCACTTGTCTTAGATGAATAACGGTTTTTCTTCCGTGGACAGATTTTTCGAGCTCTTGGGCGGTGCCCACCGCCATCAGCTTGGTATTCAGTATCGCGATTCTATCGCAGATTCTCTGTGCCTCATCGAGGTTGTGCGTGTTCAGAAAAATCGTTTTCTTCTGGCTCTTCAGCTCAAGAATAAATTCCCGAACTGTCTTCGCCGACTCCGGGTCAAGGTTCGCCGTCGGCTCATCCATGAAAAGAATTTCGGGATCATGCACGAGTGCCCGTGCTATGGCAAGCTTTTGCTTCATTCCCTTCGAAAACGTCCCAGCCAAAGCGTCCCTCTTCTCCCATAGACCAAGCAACTTGAGAAAGTACTCGTTGCTCTCCTTCCGCTGGGCGTCAGTACGCCTGTACAGCGTCCCGTAATAGTCCAGGTTCTCATAGGCGGTGAGAGACTCGTAGAGACCCACGTTGTCGGGGACAAGCCCGATCATCTTCCTGATTTTTAAGGCGTTTTCTTGGCTGCCAATCTCGTAATCGCCAATTTTGGCTTTGCCGCTTGTCTTGGATATCAGGCAGCAGAGCATCCGCACCGTGGTGGTTTTTCCTGCGCCGTTGGGTCCGAGGAAGCCGAAGACTTCGCCCTTGTTCACGCGGAGGGTCAAGTTGTCGACGGCAATGAGGTCGCCGAACTTCCTCGTAAGGTTCTCAGTCTCGATCGTGCCAAGCCGCCTCTCAATGCTTCTTAAATTAGAAAATAAACGCTTGATATAAAGAGGTTCAGTTCTGCAATTTTCGAACTGGCGTCAATACCGGTGATTAAAGCAGTTGAGCCGCTAAAAAGCGGCTTGAATTATGCACAAAAATGGTGAATCTCAGTCTTTTTTGTTTTCAGGCGTCAAGGCTTGCCATTCTCTTTGCTAGTTCAGCAATTTGCCCTTCAAACTTGTTTCGCATCTTCTTAAAACGCATGGCTGCCGAGGGATGAATGGCTTCAATGTACTCGATTCCCTCAAACCGTGGGGTTTCCTTCGCTGATTGGCCGAGCAGAACGATTATTTTTGGTTTGATAACGCTGATTTGAGCGGTTAAGTAGGGTAAGCATGCCGCGACTTCGTCAGGGTAAGGTTTTCGGTTTTTCGGCGAGACATGCTTCACAATGCTTGTTATGAAGAGCTCTTCGCGTTTCAACCCGTTTTCAGCCAAAACCTTGTTTAGAAATCTGCCTGACCTTCCAACGAAAGGTCTGCCAACCTCATCTTCATGTGCTCCCGGGTTTTGCCCGATAAGCATGACTTTAGCACTCGCTGGTCCTTCGCCTGGCACGCCATGTTTTGCACCTTGCCAGAGCCTACATTTTTTGCACCCGTAAATTTGATAGGCTAGTTCTTCGAGCGCCATAATAGTCACTTGTTGTCGTCTTATGACAGTCACACAACCTTAAAAAAATCGCGTTGCATTCTTAAGTGAGTTCTTGCTTCTGCTTAATGAGGCATGCAAAAGGATTTGCGTTACGTATTTTGAAGGGCTACAAATGACTGAGAAAGAATCTGTGTCTGAATCCCTATTGGAGAGCGTCATCCGTGTTCTTTTAAGACTCCTTTTTGTTTTCGAACCCTTGGCGCCGACGGCTATCACGGTTCTCGTAAATCAGCAACTGCACAAGTTCAAGGAGGCGGGGGCAATCGGAGATTACAAAACCAAGACCAAACGGCTGGCAAAGTTCCACTACCGTATCGAGGTGGATTTGGATCTTACTGGCATGCAGGCGGTTCATCTTCTTGGTAACTTGTTTCCACGGCAGTTAAGCAGGTTCAGGAGGTGGTTCCATGACTGAAATGCAAGAAAAGAAGGGTAAACTCAAGCTTACAGTTGAGGTTGAGGTAAACGAAGAATTGATGGATCTGGCGAAAGACGCGATAGAAAAGATGCCTATGCATATGCAGGAAATGTGGCGGGGACGGGGCGGAGAAAAGAAAGAGTAGCCGCATTACTGTCTGTTTTCGACAAGATGAAGAGCCAGTTCAGGTCGGCTGTAGTCAATCCTATAGCCGATTTGGACTTTCAGGTATTTCAGCGAAAGCATGCTATCCAACAGCTGACGGTAAAAAATCAGGGGCTGAACCATTTTGGCTAATGCTAAACGTGCTAGAAACCCAGTTCGGGCAGTAACTAACTTTGAGTCATAGGGCAAAACGAGACAAGGCGCGTTCAGCTTCACCAAAAGACCAAAAGCATTATCAAAAACAACCAATATGCGGCTATATTTTCGCATTATTAATAAAAATTCATCAATCCCACAATTAATTTTTGTAAAATCAAGGGCTAACTTAATTTAACTTTGCTTATTTATTCCTTTCTTCCACCGCTTTTTTAACGTTTGTTTAGCGATTTTTACACAAGTTATTTAAAGGCAAAAAGACAAAGTGGTGCAACTTGTTGGGAAGAGTAGTAACTTTACTCTTCTCAGCAAAAAAAACTATGGAGAAAGACTAAACATGAATATTGCAAGAAATAAAAGTTTAGCAATTGTAATCGCAACACTCTTTATATTTTCTATGACAGCTTCAATGATGCTAATACCAAATGCTAAAGCAACGACTGCACCAACATTCCACCCATACGCGTACATTAATGTAGCACCCAACCCCGTAGGCATCGGTCAATCAGTTAACATTGACATGTGGCTAAGCATAGTATTGCCAGGAGCGGCGTTCGGCAACAGTGTCCGATGGGCAAACTACAAGCTCACAATCACGGCACCTGATGGCTCAAACACAACACAGACATTTGCTACTGTTTCGGATCCAACGGCAAACCAAGACTACCACTTCACGCCCTCAACAACCGGCACGTACACTCTAACCTTCAATTTCCCAGGGCAAACATACACTTGGGCACCCTTTGTGGGTCCCTTCGGGCCTGTCAATGCACAAGGCAACGTTTACGCAGCCTGCTCCGCAACAACAACGCTAACCGTGCAAACAGCGCAGCTACAGTATTACCCAACAACGCCTCTTCCGACCAGCTACTGGACACGACCAATCTATGGCTTGAACTCTAATTGGTGGACGGTCTCGTCAAACTGGCTGGGCACAGGTGCACCAGGCTACTCAAGCGGAATGGCTGGCGCTACTTTCCAACCAAATGATGTTGGATCAGTAACTAGCCACGTTATGTGGACAACGCCGCTGGAGAGTGGAGGAGTCGTAGGAGGAAACAACTTCCTCATTCAGGGAGACACATATGCCGAAGGAAGCGCATACGCCACTAGATACACCAACCCAATAATAATTGACGGAATGCTCATCTACACCGAACCATTATCATACGCAGACTCCACAGGTGGACCCACCGTCTGCATCAACCTGCAGACAGGACAGCAAATCTGGAGCAGCAATACTATGCCTGCACTATCTTTCGCCTACGTATACGACATGCAAGACCCCAACGAGCACGGAGTTTGGCCGCCAATCTTAGTTGCAACTGTCGGCGGATCCTTCTTAGGGCCTCCGGTACCTCTGGAATGGATGTGTTATGATGCAGACACAGGAACGCCGCTGTTCAACGTAACTGGTGTTCCCGCGGGCACAGCACTCATGGGTCCTGAAGGTGAATACCTGATAGTTAGCCTAGTAAACCTCGCACCAACCCAAATAACGGGGTACGGTCCTTTTGGTCCGATATACACTCAAATAGGACCTAATCAATACTATCTGCAAGAATGGAACTCGTCAAGACTTTGGGACAATGAATACTCAGGCCCTTCAACGACTCCTTCTGTAGTTCCACCGATACTTGCCGGAGGCAATCCAAGCTTACTTGACTGGAACGTTTCAGAGACTTCACTTGACACAACAGTACCTGTAGGCGTAACAGCCACTATAGAGAGCGCTTTCTACAACAATATGGCAATCATCGAGGCTGGTGCCATGCCATCTGCTGGCGACAGCGTTTTCGGATCACCAACATGGACTCCCTACACCTACGTCGGCCTAAACCTCAACCCAACTAGCACTGCAATCGGTACTCAACTATGGACGAACACAGTCACCCCGCCACCTGGCAACTTGACTATCTCATACAACGGAGCCGACCAAACAGCTAATGGCGGCGCCGGCGTCTTCGTTGAATACCGCACTGAAACTATGCAGTACGTAGGATACAGCATGAGCACAGGCAAAGAAATATGGGGTCCAACAACACCTCAGACAGCCTTAAACTTCTTCGCAACAGGATGGAGCGGACAAGGTCCAACATTGGCTTACGGCAATCTATACATCGGCGGTATGAGCGGAATAGTCTACTGTTATGATTTGACTACTGGAAACCTGCTTTGGGTATTCGGCAACGGCGGCGAAGGCAACAGCACTAGCGCGGGCCTTAACTGGGCAACAAATTACCCGACTTACATATCTGCTATAGCCAACGGAGTAGTATACACGGTTACTGGTGAGCACACTTTTGAAACACCAATCTATAAGGGTGCAGAAACACGCGCCATTAACGCTACAACTGGACAAGAAATCTGGACGCTTTCAGATGCCACAGCCTGCGCCACATCATATGCAGTGGCAGACGGGTACAACACATTCTTCAACGGCTACGACAACCAGATCTACCTTGTTGGCAGAGGACCAAGCAGCACCACAGCTAACGTTGAAGCCTTTGGCAGCAATGTAGTGATAAGCGGCGCAGTCATGGACGTCTCAGCAGGCACGAAACAAACTCAGCAGGCAGGCGACTTTCCGAACGGTGTTCCATGCGCTTCTGACGCTAGCATGAGCCAGTGGATGAGCTACGTTTACCAGCAGCAGCCAATGCCAACCAACTTCACAGGCGTACCAGTTGTGATATCTGTTCATGACTCTAACGGCAACACCAGAGTGATAGGCACAGCAACAACAGACAGCAGCGGCTCATACAGTCTAACATGGGCTCCAGACATCCCCGGCAACTTCACAGTCTACGCCAACTTCGCAGGCAACAACGGCTACTTTGGCTCGACCGCTGAAACACACTTCTACTCTTCACCAGCAGCAGCAACACCCGCACCAACAGCAGCACCCATAACGAACTACGTCACCTCGTCAGACCTGATGGGTTACATGGTCGTCGCAGTAATCGCCATAATCATCGCGATAGCCATAGTCGGATTGCTTATCCTCAGAAAGAGACCATAAGAACAAAACAAACAAAACCCCTTTTCTTTTTTTTGTTTAAATTCAAGTAATCTGTGTTTTTTCAAGAGTTCAAGGAATTTTTTGTAGGAAAAAGAGAACCCGTTTTCACTTTCGAAAAGAATGCGCTGCCATCAAAACAAGAAGATTCCTCATTTTTCTGTTTGTTCCAACTCCTCCATTTTCACTTGGGGTTAGAATTTGTTGTGCATCTTTTGGTTCGAATCACGGTTACTGCCTCCACTACGTTTAGGGCAGCAATCGAATAAAGCGGAATCCAATCGTGCTGGTACACCTGTGAAACAACGTGCCGCTCATTTCAGTCTTCAAGAACGCAAAGCCTATCTCGTAGTAGAAGAAGAAAGGCAGATTGAACGCCGCAGACCATCAAGATATCCTTAGACAAAGGATTCACAGCCCTAAAGCGGGTCATAGTTTTTCTAAAGCTTCTATGATCTTCATGTAACTCTCAACACTACACCGCCAACCTGAAGAAACCATGTCATTAACTGCTTGTTTAGCCTTCGCTTTCGAAATGAGCCCTTCACAAACCGCCCTCATTAAAACATAAGCTGAACCGGCGTATTCAATCTCGTAAACTTTCGCTGTCTTCCTGGCAACTTCGTCATCTATCACCGCGATGCCCGCATGTTCATGGGCAAGGGTTAAAACTTCTGCGTCAGCAACATGAAGCCCGTGAGTACTCAACAACCTGTTCAAGAGCTTCTTATCTGTGGGTTCGCACACTTTGAAGACACCGTTCATGAACGACTTATCTAAAACAAGCGCATCAGGAAGACCTTTGTTCTTACCTGCATCAACAACTTCACTTTTAACCAGAAGTGAGGTTAACTTTTCTCCATCTAATTCCTTGAAGATTCTACTTAGCCCAGCCTTCGTTAAGTAAATTAACGGCGTAGAATCAAAAACTAACGGCTTCTCTCGCATTTCGCCGCCGACGCTTCCCTGAACTCTTTTTCTACTTCATCAGGGGTAAATCTAACCCACTCTATATTGCGTTGCTTAACAAGGTCAGCAAATTCCCAAAGCGAAAGCTTAGCAATCTCCGCCGCCTTAGCAAAAGTGGCTTTCCCCTCCTGCAAAAGATCCAGCGCGGTTTGCTTGCGCCATTCAGCGAGACCTATTTCGAGAAGGTTTCTCACTACTGTTGCTTTATCCACTTTTTCTTCCTCGACGATTTCGCTGATTTCTTGTTCGACTTCTGAAGGTATTCTTACAGCTAACGGTTTAAGCGTCATCAATATCACGTATACAATTGATAGCAAATGCATACATAAGTGCTTTTTGGCGAAACGCACAAATCCTCTCTTCTTTGATAATGAACGAACTCTCGAAGGGAACCCCTATGTTACTATTCACCCAGCTGGTAACTTGACAAACTATCACACCGCGCCAATTGCTATTTGGAACGAGCATTTGAATGGGTATGGTCAAGGTGGCTTCAGCATTTACGTTGTAATTGCCAGAACTTAGGCTAGGACTGGTATTTACCGTTAAAGCATACAAGTTTCCTGAAATGTTGCTGTAAATTATGTCCAGTGGGTTTGGTGAAAATTTGGTGCTGAACCCTGTTGGCGCTGTGGCTTAGAACGGCCCGTGCAGTGAATGAGAACAGTTTCTTGATTCACGCGGCGGTGAAGATCGTTACCACTTGTTTCTTTAAACTTAAATCAGGAGCTCCGATAGACATACAACGTGGTCACAATGCATTTCTACAAAAAACCTAAGAGATTTTCAAACGCTTAGGACAACTCAACATCTCAAAAGTATTCCTATAAACGCTGTAGCATATCTATAAGCTTTTATACGTATGTGGATGAGATGTTAAAATAACATAGACCGCTGCCGTGAGGACAAGGCTAAATGCCCTACATAAAAAAAATCGAGTTGAAAGGCTTCAAGTCTTTCGGGCCGCAGACCGTCAAAATATCTTTAGACAAAGGCTTCACTGCCTTAACGGGCCCGAACGGAAGCGGAAAATCCAACATAATCGACGCCGTGCTGTTCTCTCTTGGCGAGCTTAGCACACGGAGGCTTCGAGCTGAAAGCGCTGCTCACCTGATTTTTCACGGTTCAGAGAAGGCGGGGCAGGAAAAAGCCAAGATGGCGAAGGTTGTTATTCAATTTGACAATTCAGACGGCACAATGCCCGTGGACACAACTACGGTGACGATTTCCCGTGAGGTTTTCAAGAATGGTCAAAGCGTTTACCGCTTAAACGGCAGGAGAATGTCCAGAGCTTACATCACGGAAACCCTCTCTATGAGCTCGATCAGCAGCATGAGCCAAAATATCATCCCGCAGGGCACCCTGACGAGGCTGACAGAGATTAACTCTTTGGAACGACGAAAAATAATCGAAGACCTCGTCGGGATAGGCCAGTACGACTCGGAGAAGGCTGAAGCCGAGGAAAAACTCCGCGCAGGAGACATTTCAATCCGCACTGCCATGGGAAGAATCGACGAGGTTCAGAAACGCCTTGATGATTTGGAGCGGGAACGCAACCAGCTTCAGCGTCACGACTTTATTCAAGAGGAAACAAAAAAGTTTCAAGCCATCAAGATATCAAGTGACATAACCCAGGTGAACGCCAAATTAAACGAGGCGGGAAGCCAAACTGAAAAAGTAAAAGCTAGGGTTGACAAGCTCAAAGAGCAGCGTGACCTGCGCAGGAATAAACGTCATGACATCGAGGGTGAATGGCGTAAGCTCAGCGGCGAAAACCTTGAAGAAGGCGGCTCACAGGTTCTTAAGGTTCAAATAACGATCGGCGAGTTAAAATCCAAGTTAACCGAGTTAACCACGAAAATCAATTCTGGTCAGGGAACCCTGGAAAGCCTAAAGCGCATAAGAGAAAACAACCTTGCCCAGCAGGAAACCATTCGAAGCGAAATACGGGAAAACCGTTTGAAAATCAGGGCGTTTCGAAGTGAACTCGGGAAAATTCAAGAACAGATGGCTCAAAAGGCTTCTGAGCATGAAGCGCTGGCGAAGCAGACAGCCGAGCTTTGGGGTGGACTTGACGGTAACAACGGGCAGATACGTGCAAAGCAGACTGAAATCGATAGCCACGTTAAGCGTTTGGCGTACCTGCGTTCGATGTACACTCAAGACAAAGCGGCGCTTCGTCTCTGCACGGGAAGAATAAAAAACTTGAACGTGCGAAAAGAAAGATTCCAGACAAGCTTAGCCGAAATTGAAAAGTCACTCTCTGAGCTGGAGCAAGTCCAGAAAGACCAGAAAAGCCAGCTTAAAAACCTTGAAAGTACGATCGAACGCAAAACAACGCAGAAGGAAACCGTTGAAAAAGAAATCGGTGAAGCTGAAAAAATAGCCAGTTCCGCCAAAGATGCCGTGATAGAGTTTGCCACGCAGAGGGATCTTGCCGCCACTATCGCTGCTGAAGAAAAAGCGTTGAGAAGCATTGAGGAAATGGGCAACGTAGGCGCGATAAACGGGATTCTTGGCAGGCTTCGGAACCTGATTAAGATTGACAAGAACTACAAGAAAGCCATTGAGGCTGCGGCGACTGGTTGGCTTGACGCGTTGGTTGTGGCAGACCTGGATTCAGCCTTCACCTGCACCGAAACGCTCAGGCGGATGAAACTGGGCAGAATCAAGATTATCCCGTTGCAGGGCGCTATCAACCCGAAAAACAAGGGAACGCCTAGCCGCGAAGGCGTCATCGGCGCCCTAACCAGCTTCATGAAGTACGAGAGCAGCTACGAGTTGGCTGTGAACTACGTTTTCGGAGACACCGTAGTGGCTTCAAACGACAGAGCGGCTTTTGCTATTTCAAACGAAGGCTACCGCGCCGTGACGGTTAACGGTGACTTGTACGAGCCTGGCGCTTTCGAAAGCGGGTATTACCGTGCGCCGATAGACTTCTCAACCATCATCCCGAGCGAAAACGCCCTGAAAAGCCTGGATGAAGCCGTTAACGCGTTGCAGACTCACCTGACTCAGAGAGGAACCGACATCTCAGGTCTTGAGGAGGAGATTGAACGAGCCAAAATCGATATGACGCGGCTTGTGGAAGGCATCGCAACCCTGGACAGGGAAATAGTGCGGGTCAAACGCGGCGTCAAGAGAACCCAATTTAACATTCGGCACACGGATAAGTACGGTGGCAAACTTGGGCGTGAAGCGGCGGCTTACAAGGGCCGCATGGAAACGTACCGAAACGAACGCAACAGCATTCGGAGACAAGATGAAAAGCTGCGTGCCGAAATAGCCAGTTTAAGGTTAAAAACAGACGTGACCCACATATCGGCGCTTGAGGCTGAACGGGAAAAGCTCGGGGAAGAAGTTAACAATCTGCGGCAAAACTCGGGGTCAACCCAGACGGAGATTTCAACTTACCAGTCACAGTTCGACAGGGTGCTCCGCAACGGGTACAAGAACATCAAAATTCAGATAGTTAAAGTTGAGCAGCAACAGAGAAAACTGGAGAAAGAAGTGGCAGACGCGCTGCAGGAACGTGAAACCGTCAAGAAGCAGCTTGACGAGGAGGAGAAAACCCGTGTTGAACTGTCTAAAGCCGTGTTTTCGGCTCGTGAAGAATCCAAAAAGTTCACCGGGCAAATCGACGCCATCGACTCCGAACTGCGTGTGCTCGACTCAGAGTACGAGCAGGCAGACAGACTTCTAAACCAGCTGCAACTGGGCGTGGAAACAAACCAGCTGCGCCTGCAGCAGCTGCAGGATCAACTTCGCCAGTTCGGGTTCGAGCAGATTCAGGAAACCACTCAGAAGCAGGTTGAAGAGGCGGAAACAACCATCCGAATGATGCAGTTTGAAATGGAGCGGATAGGCGCCGTAAACCAGCTTGCACTCTCCCACTATGCAGACCAGCTTTCACGTTACCGAGAATTATCGGTCCGATTGAACGAGTTGGAACGGGAAAAGCAAGCCATCGTTCAGTTTATGGATGAAGTCGAAGCTAAGAAACGCAGGGTCTTCATGGACGCCTTCGACAAAATCAACAGCAGCCTCAAAGGCTACTTCCTTAAACTCACCGGAGGCGGAGAAGCCACGCTTAAGCTTGAAAACCCGGAAGAACCCTTCAGCGGCGGCATAGACATGATTGTGCAGTTCCCCAACAAGCCCTCCATTGTGGTCAGCGGGGCAAGTGGCGGGGAGCGTTCCGTGTCGGCTGTTGCCTTCATTTTCTCGCTCAGAGAGTTCACGCCTGCATCGTTCTACATTCTTGACGAGGTGGACGCGCACTTGGACGCTTACCACACGACAAGGCTTGCCGAGTTGCTTCTTGAAGAAGCCGCAAAAATGCAGTTCATAGTAATCACGCTCAGACCTGAAATGGTTAACAAGGCGCAGAAAGTCTACGGCGTCTACGAACTAAACGGCGTCTCCAACGTTGTGACAGCCAAGTTCCCAGCGGAGGCGCCAAGATAAATGGCGTCGGCATCCACAGCGCCTCTTAGAAAGCCGTTCTACCTGCGCCCGCCATGGAACATCCTTTTTGAAATCAGCAAGCTTGAGAAGCTGACTCCATGGAACATCAACATCTCCTATCTTCTGCGGTCATTTCTCGCCGAGATGGAGAGGACCGACAAGATGGATTTTCGAGCCTCAGGCGTCGCATTGGACTCTTCAGCCCTGATTTACCTGATGAAAACCAAGCTGCTGCTTACCCTGCAAGAGCCGCCTGCGCCTCCGCCTACGGGCCCGCTGGATTATGTTCCGCCGCCGCTGTTTCTGCCGCTTAGGCACGAGTTAACTTCCACAACCATTCAGCATCTCCTCGAAGTCTTAGACGACGTGTTGAAGGGTGAAAGGCTGCTGCATCTTGACCGCGTGGTTGAGCACCCGATTTTGCCGTCTATGACGGACCTGATGCCGCAGTTTGACAAGTTCATGGCCGAAATCGAACTGCAAACTGAAAGTTTGTACGCCATGATTTGCGAGAAAGTGAAGGGGTCAGGAATAATTGATTTTTCAACTCTCACCAAAAACGCCACCCGAATCGAAGCGTTAAGAACGTTTATTTACCTGTTGTTTTTAGCTCAGGATGCCCGAGTGAGTTTATGGCAGAACGAGGAAACTGAAGAATTATACATCGCAGTGGGGAAACTGAACGTTGGAAAAGCCCAAGGAACAACCAGCTGAACCGAACCCTGACGCTGAGCAGGCGCAGGATGACGAGCGGAGAGCTCACTGCATTGTGCTCATAGAAGCCGCCCTCTTTGTTGCCGGGCGACCGCTGGACTTGAACGAGCTATGCCAAGTCATAGGTAGCCGCAGCAAAAAGAAAGCCCAGAAATACGCAGACGCCCTAATGCAGGAATATAATGCGAGAAGCACGGCGCTTGAAATTTTAGCTTTAAAAGACGAACGCTACGTTCTGCAGGTCAAGGCAGAATTCACTCATTTAATCCAGAAGCTGGTGAACCGACCGTTGCTTTCTCAAGGTCCCCTCAAAACGCTTTCTTACATTGCACTTAGGCAGCCTATCAGCCAAAAACGAGTCATCGACGTCAGGGGACAACACGCCTACGGTCATATTAAGGAGCTGAAGGAGAGCCATTTGATTATGGCTGAAAAAAGCGGGCGCTCGATGATGTTGAGGACCACGGCTGACTTCGCCGATTACTTCGGTCTGCCCAATGACATAACCGAAATGAAAAGAAACTTGAAAAAGATTTTTGGCGAAGCACTAAAAGACGAACAAGAAACGCAGAAAAGTGGCGCGAATTCTTCTGGTTAAAGAGGACGTTTTTAAGCGTAGTCGTTTCTATCTTTTGTATACCAAATTTGTAGGTAAAATTCTAAATGACAGATATCATTACAACGCGGATTACAAGCAAAATGGCAAAAGATTTGGGCGAAATCGAAAAGGAAGAAAAAACCTGCCGCGCAATTGTCGTCAGAAAGCTCTTAGCGAGGGCAATTGCCGATTGGAAACTTGAAAGAGCGCTGAATCTCTATTGTGACGGAAAAGTAACTCTGCAGAAAGCCGCAAAAATCTCCGGCTTAACGCTCTGGGAAATGATGGAAATAGTCAAGGAACGAAAGATATCTCTTCAATACACATACGAAGATTTCCGCGCGGACTTTGAAGCAGCTTTAGAGGAAAAATAATGGGCTAAGGGAGCTAATTCCCAAAAGAAAATTTACCTCAGCCAGTGTATTCAGTGTAGTCGTCGAGGAAGGGAAAAAGAAAGAGCCCTTTAACAAAAACAATCTGCAACCCGCGGCGTTGAAACGGATATGTTTATATGGAAATCCATTGTTTTAGTGAATGCTCGAATTAACTATTCGTAGGGAAATGTGAAATAATGTCTGTTTGGCATGGCACTTTACGCAAACGCAAACTTACAGGCGGCAAAAAAAGAGCCTACCGCGTCAAGAAAAAGTATGAGGCAGGCGGGTACCCAGCGGAAACCATTCTGGGTGAACCAAAAAGGAAGACCACCCGAGGCTTCGGCGGCAACACCAAAGTCAAAGTGTTGAGCGACAAGTTCGCTTCGGTAACTGACCCTAAAACGGGCAAAACCGAGAAAGCGGAAATCACCCGTGTCGTCCGCAACGGAGCGAACGTCGACTACAACCGCAGAGGCGTCATCACTAAAGGCGCAGAAATCGAAACCAGCTTGGGCTTAGCAAAAGTTACCAGTCGCCCAGGCAACGACGGCATCATCAACGCGGTCTTGATTGGCAAAGAGAAAAGCTAAAATTTCTGTTGCGGTTTTGCAGGCGCATTTTGCGCGCTTTTAATCTTCGTTAGCTGTTTAGCGATTTTCTGAATTATCTTTTCTTTCGACTCTTTCTTCTCAACAAGCAGCATTCCCGTTTTAGCCCATGGAATCCTGGGGAAATGAGCTTCAAGCCTGACCTCGTTTTTTAAGCCCAATCGATCGACTGCCAGTTTGACCTCGTCAATTTTAGGTGACTGCACGGCTAAGTTCTTCGGCACTCGGCGCCCGTTTCTTCTGGTTTTGTTCGCGTCAAAGTAGATTGGCCAAATTATTGCTTTGTCGAGTTTTTTCATGACATTCATCTCTCACTTGTGAGCGTAATACGTGACCATTTTCTGATCTACCGCATCTACGCGTGTGAATCCGAAACGTTCAAACTGTATAATGGCGTCTGGCTTTAACTTTTTGCAGGCGCTCTCCGCAAACCCCTCGGTGACCGACGCATCAGGCATAACAACCTGGCACGGGAACTCTTCACCCTTGGGAATCCACTGGATAAGCTGAACTTTGATTTTTCTCACGTCCTCATAGGATTCGCTTGAGAATGTTGCTAGCACCAAATCAGCTAGTACTAAGCCGGCTTTGCTTTCGATTTTGACGTTGAAGAGTTCCATGAGCCTAATAACTTGTCCATTTTCCATCGCTTCTGCATCTTTTCTTGAAACCCAAAAACTTGCCACTTTCTCTTCACCCTCTATTGCAACTGTATATTCTCTGAAGCCCCGCTCAGGCTTATCTGGGTGCAGTGGAAGTTTCGGCTGGAAGCTTTTGGGCACACCTAAAACTTTAAGCTCCACAGGCTCGGCGACAAAGAAGTATCTGTTGCTTGTGGCGTCGAGGATTTTTCGGTTGTACGAGAACAGGTTTTCCCAGCTTAGGGTGACATCGTTGGGTTTCGGGCCGACGTCGATTATCATTTTCTTGATGGCTTCAGGCGTGATGCCGCGTTTCCTCAGAGCCGCGAAAGTTCCAAGCCGAGGGTCATCGTAGCCCGTGTAGGTTCCGTCTTTTACCCCTTGGACGATTTTTGATTTGCTGAGAAACGCGCCTGTGATTTTTAGTCTGCCGTAATGTATCGCTTCTGGGTATTGCCAGCCGAGGTGCTGGTACATGTATTTTTGGCGGATCATGTTGGTGTAGTGTTCTTTGCCTCGGATGATGTGAGTCATGCCCATCAGGTGGTCGTCTAAGCCCGCCGCCAGGTTGTAGAGGGGCCAAACCACGTATTTGCTTCCCACCCTTGGATGAGGATACTTCTTTGTGTCAATTATGCGCAGGGCAGGCCAATCCCTGACGGCTGGGTTCGGATGTTCAATCTCGGTTTTGACGCGAACCACGGCTTCGCCTTCTTGGTAGCCGCCGCTCAGCATGCGGTGCCAACGTTCCAGATGCTCAGAGGCTGGCAGGTTTCGGCAGGGGCAGGCTTGTTTAGCCAAGGTTGTGTTATGGAACTGTTCAGCAGGGCACTCGCAGACGTACGCGTTGCCGTCTCCGATTAGCCGCTCCGTGTATTCGTAGTAGATGGGGAGTCGGTCGCTTTGGATGTATTCCTCGTCGACTCTGCAGCCGAGCCACTTCAAATCCTGCCTGATGCTGTCGTAGAAAACCAGCGATGGACGCTTCACCTTCGGATCCGTGTCCTCGAAGCGCAAGATGAATTTCCCGTTGTACATGCGCGCGTACTCTTGGCTCAGAAGGATGGCTCTGGCTGAACCCAAATGCAAGACGCAGTCAGGGTTCGGAGAAAACCGCGTCACGATGAGTGGGTACTTGTCGGCGTTCGGCAAAGGCGGGAGACGTTTTTCTTCAGCCTTCTCCTTCCTCTGCGTTTCAGGCCAGTTTTTCTCAACAATCTCCCTCTGCTCCGAAAAAGAGAGGCTGTTGACTTCGTTTACGACTGTGCCGATGACGCCTGAAAGCTCCTTGATTCTTGACCGCAGGTCGGCTCTTTCGCCGAGAATCTTGCCTATCAAGGCGCCTGCTTGAGCCTTGCCGTCGTGGGAAACCGCGTTGAGGAGGGCGGCTTTCCTAATTTGCTCTTTAAGGTCATTATCGTTTTCTAGTGCCAAACCGTTTACGCTCGCATAAACTACTTATTTCGTTTAATCAAGAATTCAGCGAACGCTTTTAATTTTTCCTTAGCTTCAGGCGTAGGCAGCAGCTTTTCAGCTTCGATCCAGCTTTCCTCAACGATTCTCTCCGCGGTGCGTTTGACGTGTTCGATGGCTCCGTGCTTCTGCATCAACGCAATGGCTTCGTCACGCAAGGCTTGCTCGGAGGTGTGCATGCCAAGTATTTCGGTAAGCCGCTTCTTGTCGGCAGCGTTCGCCTTGCTGAGCGTGTAGATGACCATTAGGGTTCTTTTGCCCTCGGTGATGTCTTGCCCTACCCCGCCCTTTTTCTTCGCGAAGTCAACGCCTGTCAAATCCAAGATGTCATCTTGCATCTGAAAGGCTACCCCGATGCTTTCCGCTAAACGACCAAGTTTTTCCACCAACGGCTTGTCGGCGCCCGATAAGACCGCCGCCATTTTCGCCGCCATGCGCGCGAGGGTTCCTGTTTTGTAAGCGCACATCTGAAGGTAATCTTCTTCGCGTAGCCTGTCAGCGTTGGCTATGCCTTTGTGCCATGCGATGTCCATCGCCTGCCCCATGCTGAGGTTGATCATTTCTTGCACGTAAACCTCGTAGGTGTCCGCGCGAACTTGGGGCGTGAGCTTTGCATGTTGCGCCATGAGCGGCAGAAGAGGCAGATAGTACATTGCGTCTCCAGAGTTAACCGCTATGTCCGTGTCAAAGATTTTGTAGGTGCACGGTTTTCCCCGCCGAAGCTCTGAGGCGTCCTCGATGTCGTCGATGACCAGCGTGCCGTTATGGATAACTTCTGGGATAATTGAGAAATCCAGAAAGTAGTCTGAGTCTTTGCCTAGCGCTTCACAAATGAGCAGAAAAAGCGCTGGGCGCCACCTTTTTCCGCCTCGGTCCAGCATGTCCCAGATGGGGTCGGCGATTGCCTTGTTGAGTGGCTCCAGGTTGTAGCTGTACATCGGCGGGTCAACCTTGAAAAGAACCGAGTCCTTGGTGAATTTTCGCGGAATGTATTTTTCAATGGCTTTGTCGATTAGAGGAGCTTTTTCTTCAAGGTACTTTTCAATATTCAAACGGTACGGGTCTCCTTTGGGCGTAGTTCGCGGTCTCGAATCCTCGGATGTTCAGCCACTCCGCCGTTTTACCCGACACGACAACTGGCACTTTAGTTAGGGCTTCAACGTTTTGGGCTCCGACAAGAAACATCACGTTGCGCAACTCATCAATTAAGCAGCCAAGCAGCTCCCGCGTGTCCTTCGCTCCCTTAACTGACGCTTCAAGCACAGGCTGACTTAGACTTGCCAAACACGCGTTTAACGCTAAACACTTCGCCGCGTCTAAGCCGCTTCGCACTCCGCCTGAGGCAATCACTGGAATCTTCACCGACTGCGTCGTTTCGATAAGGCTTACCACGGTTGGGATTCCCCAGTCCCAGAACGCCTCATCCATGACTTTGCCTTTTGCTGAACGATAGTATTCAACCGCTGCGAAACTCGTTCCACCCACTCCGCCGACGTCTAAGGCTTTGACGCCTGCAGCCTCCAGCATTTTTGCGTCCTCCGCTGAAATGCCGCAGCCCGTTTCCTTAACGATCACGGGCACGCCAACTTCGCCTGCGATTTCAGCGATTTTCGCCAAGACCCCTTTGAAGCTTGTTTGTCCTTCGGGTTGAACCGCTTCCTGCAAGGCATTCATGTGGATGGCGACAGCGTCAGCATCAATCATTTTCACGGCTTTCTTGACTTCTTTTAACCCGTACCCGTGCGTGAGCTGGACTCCGCCGATGTTGGCGATTAAGAATGCAGTCGGCGCTTTTTTGCGCGCCACCGCGTAGGTGGCTTCGAGCTTGCTGTCTTCGATGGCTGCTCTTTGGCTTCCAACCCCCATACCTAAATGCAGGTCTTCCACGGCTTGGGCGATTGAAGCGTTTATTTTTGTAGCTTCTTCCGTTCCACCCGTCATGGCGCCGACGATAAGGGGCGCGGCGAGTTTTTTGCCCAAGAAAATGGTGGATAGGCTGATTTTTTCTCGGTCAACTTCTGGCAGGGCGCGGTGGATAAGCTGGATATCTTCAAAGCCCGCGGTGGCTTTTTTAGCCTGGGCTTTTTTTTCCAAGCAGATTCTTATGTGGTCTGCCTTGCGCTTCTCTGTTTCTTCAACCATAATGCTACTTCTCGATCTCAGTGCCTAATATGCTTTGGTCAGTGAGCGCCCTGTAAATTGAAAGCCCCTTAGTGGCTCCCGTTATGGTAACGTGAACACCCGCTTCAATGGCTGGGATAAGCTCGGCGATTTTGCCCGCCATGCCGCCAGTGACATCCGTACCTGCTGCTTTGCCGAGCTTAGGCTGAATCTGCTTCAGCTCAGTCAGCGTTAAATGCTTGTAGGGTTTAGCGTTCGGATTGGTCTTCGGGTCACAGTCAAAAAGGCCGTCAGTATCTGCACCGATGACGATTTTGCTGGCTTTGTATTTGATTGCCAAATAAGCCACCAGCTGGTCGCCTGAAACCACGGTGAAACCCAGTTTCTCATCCAAAACCACGTCGCCGTAAAGCACGGGGGTGAACGCCATCTTCATCATTGCTTGAAGAACTGAATCGTCAAAATACTTGATTTTCCCGTTGTCTGTGACGACGCATGTTGACGGCGCAACGCTTAGGGCGGGAACTTCATGCCAGATAAGTGCATCCATCACTAAGCCGTTCAGAACCGTCATCATGAGGTGAGTCTCAGCGAAACCAAGTTTCTGCGTCGGGTCCTCCTTGTACCCGTCTTTTATGCCGTACTTCGCCGCGGTCGGGTGACCGAAGCTGCCGCCGCCATGCACGATTATGAGGTTGTCAAGGTCAGCCCGCTTGATTTCCTCCGCTAGGCGGTTTATGATTTCGGTTCGGGGGGTTGCCTCCTCTGTTTTGTCGGTGATGGCTGAGCCGCCGAGTTTGAGGATAACTGGTTTCGCTTCGTTCAATATTCTTGCACCTTCACATGAAATATTGAATCTCTCATTGAAAAGCATTACGAGAACAGCCAAGAAGCCCTTGCCTCGATAAAACGAAAAGAGCCGTGAGAAGCACGTTTTTTTAGTTCTTGGCTTTGTATTTCGAAATGCCACTTTTCGCAGCGTAACCCAATACTACGATTGCCCAAACAAGCGCCATTATAACTGCCACGGCGGTTGTGATTAAGTTCCAGTTTATCAAGCTGCCGACTTGATAAGCGAACGATTGCGTGTACGGCACTGGCGTCGGAGTCGGAGTTGCATCTACAGGGACCGCGGTTGGAGATGGCGTAAGCAAAGTTGTCGGAATCGGCGTAATGGTGGGCGTGTAAGATGGAATCGCAGGTGCCGACGGGCTCGGCTGGGTCAAGAATGGAACGAACGTGACAGTTCCTAGGCGGGGATCGGCCTTTGTGTCGTAGATTGTTTGGTTGATTGTTGCCGTGTCAGTTGTTCCCCACCAATTGTCCTGTGCGTTGATGTTTTCGACGGTTGTCTGAATGCTGTTGACCGTGTTGGCCACGATGTTGTTTTCGTTTATGGTGCCTGTCGTCGGGTTGTGTATTCCCACTTGATTGTTGGTGATCGTGTTTGAGTTTATGGTTCCCCCGCCGCTGATTCCGAAGCGCGAGTTGCCGTCGATAAGGTTGCCGGTGATTGTTAACGTCGCTTGGTCCGCAATGTCTATTCCGTCGTTTCCCCGCAGGAACTGGTTGCCTTCAATGGTAAGCACGCTTCCAGCTTGAGCCGTAACGCCTGACAAACAGCTTGAAAACACGTTATTGGAAATCATGAAAGGAGTAGTCGAGGCGTCAAGGACGCCGGTGAGGTATCCATTGCCGTTCATCTGGTTGTTGGTTATCGTTGGATTACCCGAGATTACGTTTACGCCGACGCTGTTGTTGCCGTACGCTGCGCCGAAAGTGTTGTCCGAAATCATGGGTGTCCCCGAACTGACGTAGACGCCGTTGTTGCTTGAGCCTGAAAAGGCTCCTTCAAACTGGTCGCTTGTTATCTGGGGGGTTCCGCCGTAGACGGCTATGCTGTCGACGCCGCTGAATGAGCCCTGGGTGTTGTAGTCTATAACGTTGTTGGAGATTATTGGTGAACCCCCATTGTTGGAGATAGGCGGTATGGAAGGGTTTGCATAGTTAAACAGGCTGCTGTCGATTTCTGGAGACGCAGAAGACATTTCAACGTTTACTCCGTCTAGCACGGCGTTTTGAATGATTGACCCCGAGTTGGTGGCGGGATTCCAAGGTGTACTTGAGGGGAAAAAAACTATGGTGGCGATGACGCCGTTTTGTAAGGTCTGGTTGCCCACGTTTGTGGAGTCTGTGAGAGTGATTTGGTTGTTGGTGGCGCCTTGGGCGGTTAAGGTGCCATACACCATTAGCGAGTACATTCCGAGGTTGACTGTTACGCCTGGATCAATCGTTAACGTCACGCCGCTGCTGATCATCATGGACTCGTTAAAGTTGATTGGGCTCATCGACGTTGTCCATTCCGTGTTAGTTGTTAAGGTTTCAATTCCGGTTTGGGCATGAACGTTTTGAACCGCAAGCAGCCCGCTCACCAGAATCGTTACAATCAGAATTGTACAGGCGAGACGTTTCATGCAGACACTGCTTGGCTATTGGTTCTCAAAATATAAATTACTTTTGCAAGAAAACTATGCCTCTCGGTTGCGGCTAGCCGATTTTCTCCCTTGCTTTCGTTAACATATAAAAGGGGAATAGCTATACACAATAGGCTATGAGCAAGCTTGCCTCAAACCTGTTTCAAGGTTTAGTTAGGTTCACAAACAAAAGCTTGGTAAAAAACCTCATCGTCATAACCCTGTGCGTATTGTTCTTCTTTATCCAAATTTTCTACCCTTACAACTTTTACGCGTCAGCCCACAGAAACACGGACTCGGATTTCCAAGTGGGCATCCACTACGTTTACGAGCAGGATAACCTCAGCATGATTTACGGGCAAGTTACCCAGATCTACGAGTTAGGCTTCAAGGTTATACGCATAAACTTCCAGTGTAACCCGCTGGTTTATGATGACCAGATAAATCAGAAGACGGACATGCTTTTCTCAGCCACCAGCCATTACGGGTTAGCCGTTGCTCTTGTGATTCCGAACGATGAAACCTCCGCCAACGTCAATTACTACCTTGGCCGCTGGGGCGGCAACTTGACGTACGTTCAAATCATGAATGAGCCTGAAACGTCCTCCAGCTGGGATGTCGGCGCCCTATTCACAGACGACGAAATCATCTCCACCTTCAACAACCTTTACGCGACGGTGGAATCTCACAACCTTAACGTGCAGCTTTACACCAACTTCGGAATTGGCTTTGTCCTGAGAAGTAACATTCCGATTGATCTCAGCCAAAAGCTCAATTTCGTCGGGTTAGACATTTACATGAACTCGTTTCTTGTTCTTTCTCCGCTTTTCATTCAAAACCTTCAGCAGATAACCCACAAAGACGTTGTGATAACTGAGTTCGGCATGTCAACCGCCGACAGCGCCGCTCAGACAAACTACATAATCAGCGGGCTTAACCTCTTCAAGAGCATGGGGCTTAAAGGCTGCTGGATCGTGTACTGGAACAGCGACCTTGACAATTATGGGATTCGGGGAACGCCGACTGCAACGGCGGTAGGTGACTGGATTGCACAGAACGCTAAGTGACAACACCGTGTTTAACCACTTCAGAAAGATGCGCCTAGTGGAAAAGCTGTTCATTCAAGGCTTAATAGTGGTGGTTATTTTAATCGTGATTCAAGCGTGGCTTAGCAGTGTGCAAGGGTCTTTTATGAACTATTTGCCCCCGATAGGCTTCGCAATCTTGCTAGCAGTCACGTATTTTGTTCAGCCGTTAATTGTGGGCGCAACCAACATTGCATTAATCAACAGCATGCACAAAACAAGAGGCTGGCAAGTAGGCATATGGCTCAACGGCCTATTTTTGTTCCTCGCGTTCACAACCCTGAACCTTGTTTTAAAAATAACCTTTAGCCTGCCGTTTCTGCCAACCATCGCCGTAATTGACCTGCTACTGTCGTTCCCATTCGGGTGCCTGGCAAGATTCAGCAACGGCGGATGGACAAAGCCGATAGACTGAAAAAGAACTTCCCGAACGGAGCAACAAGTTTAATTGCTCGAATAGCTGACGGTTTAGTTAATGGGTAACGTTGAGAAATCGGGTTCTGCAAGGCTTTTCTGGGAGGTCATCTTAGGAATTGTTCTTTACGTGGTTCTCGACGTGGTTGCTCAGCTTTTGCCGCCGCATTATAGCCCAATCAGCCAAGCCGAAAGCGACCTTGCAGTGGGCAAGTACGGGTTCATCATGACCCTGAACTTCCTTAACCGAGGCGTGCTCTCTCTGCTGTTCATCTTCGCTTTCCTTCGGACAATGGACTTAGCTGGGATTGCCCGCTCCCAATTTAGAACAGGCACCTACCTGCTCGGCGCGTGGGCTGTCGGAGCGATCCTCCTTGCAATTTTCCCAACCGACGTTCCAGCAACGCCGGTGTCGTGGCACGGGGCGATTCACCTTGTCGTCGCCATCATCGCCTTCATCGGCGGAGCATTCGGAACACTGGCCATCTCGCAGAAACTGCCGGGAAAAGGGACGCTTGAAGGCTTGAAACGTGTGGCGCTGCCGCTGTCAATAATCGTTATAGTCCTTTGGGTTGTCGAGTTCGGGTTGCCTTTCGCGTTTCCGCATCTGAACGGGCGAATAGGCGGGCTCACCGAGAGGCTCTTCCTCGGGTCTGTTCTTCTCTGGATAGGAGTCCTGTCCGCCTACCTCGCAACTCATTTGGGTCATATAAGAGCCGAAGCGCCCAGCCAAAAGTAGCCTAAGTTTTGATGGGTCTCATTTTTAATCTGCTTTGACTGGCAAATGTTCCAAAAAATTGGAAAAAACAATTCTTATAATAGAATAATGCAATCGGTATCTATTTGGATTTTGACGCCCGTTTTTATTTTCGAGATATCGACTTTGTCTACGCAGGGGATTTCGCTGATTATCGCTCCGACGGCTACGACGGTTTCGCATTCCCTGTTGACCATGCCTGCGGGTGCGGTGCCGTTCTTCTTCATTCGGTACAGCGTGTAGCTGCCAACGGTTGAGCCTTTGCCAGTGGGGAACACGAGGATTTTTCCTTTGACGCTTTGACCCTGCAGCTCGTGTCCTTTCTCGATGACGACGCCCGTGGCTGGGTCGACTCCGCCGTAGAAAGAGATGGGCTGCCCTGTCACGAGCGCTTCTCCCTCTGCTTTGCCTCCGTAGATTATTCTGCCCTTTAACTGCTCCATTTTCCAGTCACCGCCGCCTGAACACATTCTTCGATGCTTCCCATCTTGGTTTTCATAAGGTTCTGCCGCGAGTAGAAGCAGCCTTTCGCCGACGTCGTCGCCAACGATTTGAACCTGCCTTTGAGCGGAGCCACCGCCATACACGTGTCACACGCGAATTTGGCGCCTGCCGCCTCAATCGTCGCCGTGTACCCCCGTTTATCCGCAAGCTGCTTCGCCGTCCGCGAGGTTGCAACCCAAAACTCCGTACCCGCCGCCACTTTTTTACCCTCTAAAAGCTCGGCGACTTTGGCGATTTCGTTTATGGAGCAGTGTGGGCAGCCGACGCAGACAAGTTCGATGTCGCTTACTTGGTCGTTGATGTTGTCGTAGGCGTTTTTGATGTCGGCTTGCTCGACAGTTACGGTTTGGCTGGGCTGCTTTTGCTGCTCAAACCCAGGCGTCACGCCCTTGATGTAGAAGAGGGGTTTAGCCCCGTAAGTCACAACGGAGGCGCAGAACGATTTAAGCTCGTCTAAATCCGCCGACTTAACGCCTGTGATGTAGGCGATTTTGTTTTCCGCCTTCTTGCCTATGGCGTATCCGAACGCGCCCCAGTCGGAGAGCTTCATCAATTCAGCCTTCACCTGCACGTGAACGTCGGGGACTCGGTTCTCATCCAGATGCAGCCCGTAACATGGCGTCTTGCCGACGAAAGCCGCAGCCAAAGCCGACGGTCCGCCTTCCTTGTTCGTTTTTGCTCCGATCACCGAGTTTGCGAAGGTGACGGCTGAGCTTTCTGACCATGCCAAGTGTTCGCCGTAGAGCGGCAGGTTGCCTATGAGGTAGGGCGTGCACGTGCAGCTGACGAGAATGCCCATTTTTTCGAAGGCTTTTATGACGAGGTTCTGTTTTTCGGCGAATTCTGGGCTGATGCCGAGGTTGCGCCAGTTTTCCAAATCCATCCCCGCCGGGTTAAGCGTCGTGAGAACTCGGACTTTGCCGTCCCGCGCCAGCTCGTCGAGGAATTCCAGTCCAGCGTCGCCGAGGTTGCTGTACGATACGCCTGACACTTGGACGCTGCCCACGGCTATGAGGCTTTTTGCGCCGTAAATCTCGCCCAGCGCGACGAGGATCTCCATGCTTTTCCGCACGGCGCGTCCTTCGGCGCCCTCAAGCATCTTTTGCTCTTGCTTAGTTAACCTCATGACTATCCCAGGTACCTGCCTAAATCCACTTTAACGTACTCTTCCTTCTTGAATCCCTTCCCAGTCGTCACAAGCGGGATGGTCGCGTCCAAGCCTGCCTTGGCAGTTGTGGCTTTTTTGCCCTCGCTCAAGTCGCCTGACGGGTCAAGCGAGGAGCCAGGCTGGTTAGAGAGGATGACTGTGTTCTTGTCGGCTTGGAACCTTGTCGCAATCGCCCACTCAACCTCGTCGGAGTCGTAAATGTTGATGTCATCATCAACAACAACCACGTGCTTCAGCGACTTGTGCCCCTCGAAAGCTGCCAAAATCGCCTTTCTGCCGTCATCCGCGCCCTGCTTCTTGATTTGCACGACGGCGTGAAGCCAGCTGCATCCGCCAGGCGTTATGTAAACGTCTTTGCATTGGCAGACCTTGTTAACCTCGTTGTATATGGTCGGCTCCTTAGGCATGCCCATGAGGAACTTGTGCTCGTTTTTGCCCGCAAGAATCGTCTGGTAAATCGGGTTCTTTCGGTGCGTGACGCATTTGATTTCGATTATCGGCTGCTGACGCACGCGGTCAACGACGCCTGTCAAATCCAGGAACGGTCCTTCAGACGTTTTCTCCTTGGTGATGCGTCCCTCAAGCACGAACTCGCAGTCCACTGGCACCTCCAAATCAACCGTCTTGCACTTCACCAACTCGGTTTTCTCCAGCGCGTTCGCCATCCCCAGCTCGTCAACGCCTTTAGGCAGCGAAGTAGCGGCTGACAGCAGCACCGCGGTCGAGTTCCCGATGCAGATCGCCACGTCAAGTTCGCCGCCAGATTTTTTGAGCGCCGTGTCGGTGCCGCGGTCTTCCACGATGCGAGCTGCGAAGCGGTTTTTGCCCATGAGCATGAGGCGGTGGAAGCACATGTTTCTGCCCAGCTGCGGATCCTTGATGATTGTCACGGCTGAAGCGATGTACTTGCCGCCGTCTTTCTCCGTGTAGTGCATTATTGGCAGACGGGTTAAGTCAACGATGGGCTCCACCACTTCTTGGCATTCGCCGTGGCTGACCATCTGCGGCGGCACGGGGTGCTCTATGGCGTTGGATAATTTTGGCAGCAACTGGCTTTTGCTTATGCCAAGCGACCTCGCAATCAAGTCTTTAGATGACACGAGCCCCGCCACGACGGGGTAAACTGACTCTTTAATGTTCTCAAAATACACTGGCTTCTCGCCTAACGCGCTGATTACCCCAGCCAACTCGTACTCCGTGGAAACCTGCTTTGTTATTCTCGTTAACTCGCCGTTTTTCTCAAGCGTTTCTAAAAAGCTTCTAAACCCCAACTTGCCAACACTCCTCAGTATTTTTCAGTTCCGATCCTTGTGCTTAGCACTTCAAACCCCAAACCTTTGATGGCGCTCACGACTTTACCCTGCAAATCCTTTCCAGGCGTCAAAGCAACCATGCATCCGCCGCCTCCGCCGCCCGTGAGTTTCGCGCCGAAAGCTCCCTGTTTCCGCGCCAAATCCACGAGCAAGTCCAGCTCTTTGCTTGACACTTCAATCTGCTGGAGCAAACGGTGGTTTTCGTTCATCAGTTCCCCGAGCTTTTTCAGGTCGTAGGCTTCCAAAGTTTTTCTGCCCGCGAAGGCCAGGTTCTCCGCCTGCTTAAAGATCGGGTCGTACTTTTCAGGGTTCTTTTTCTTGCGTTCCGCGACGCCTTCAACCATGGCTTTCGTGTTCGCGACTTTGCCTGTGCTGCCGATTACGATTTCGATTGGTCTGCGAACCCGTAGCCGCTCAACCTTGTCTGGTCCGCCAGCCGCGTCTCTTTTGAACCACATTAAACCGCCGTACGTCGCCGCGGTGTTATCGATGCCTGACGGGTTGCCAGCGTAAGCTTTCTCTGCCTCATAAGCGATCTGGTTGATTTTTTCGTCAGAAACTTGCATGCCCAGTTCCTGCACGATGGCTCTTGCGATGGCGACGCTGCTTGCCGCGGAAGCGCCCAGCCCGCTGAAGCCTGGAAGTGACCCGCCGATCCAGATGTCCAACCCCGTTTTAGGGTCGATTCCCATGGCTTTCATTATTCGCTCGATGGATTCGATTTGCTGCAGGCGTTTTTCTTCGCTGTAACCCTTGGCTGTTTTTCGCTCGTCCCGCACGTTAATGCCTTTGAGGGCTTTTTTGACTTCTGCGTCGGTTGTAGCGTCAATCGCTGAGACGATGCCGGGCGCACCGTGGACAACGAAGTGTTCGCCGAACAAAATCACTTTCCCGTAGCCTGACCCCTTACCCATTTAACTTTGCACCTTGAAGGGTAGCTATTGTACCGTTTAGATAAAAATGTTCTTTTAAGGCGCCCGGTTGTCGTCGGTGTTCACAAGCCTCTTGAAGTCTTCAAGTTTAGCTTCTCAAAGCTGTGAGCGCGGCAAAATAAGAAGCGTTGATGCAGTGACAAGTTAATCTTGGATTGTCACGGGTGGGCTGTACGTCACTTCGCCGCTTGACGGTAAGTATTGGCTGTTCCCCGCGAATTCCGCCTTCACCGTCGTGGTGCTGTTTTCGTTGACGATGAAAATGAAGTAGCCATCCGCATTTGTCCATGGTTTGCCGTAGACTTTGCCGCTGGCAGCGTTGATGATTGTTACGGTCGCGTCGGCTATGTAGATGTGGTTTTGTGCCGTTAGGAAGCCAAAAACTTCAAAAGAGCTTGTCGTATGTGACGCCACGTAAAGAGTAAGGTCTGATTGCTGCTTTCCATGTTGCGTAGGCGTCTGCGTTCCTGTGCTTGTCGGTGAAGAGGCAGGAGCTGGACTCCAAATGTTTTCTTGTTTTGCCAGCACTATTCCAACTCCAACAGTGACGATCACAGCCAATATGATTCCAAATACTCTGTCATTCATTTTTAACGCTGACTTTCCGAACCTTTCAGCGCTTATTAAGCTTGTTTCCCCCTGACCTTTTTCAGCTTAGCTTTGGTCTGTAGGCGCTTGCGTTTTAGAATGTGAAATGCGCCAAACAAGGTTAGGCGCGAGGAAACCGCAAGAGTAGGCAAAATAAGCTTTTATCCCAAAATCAGGCGAGACTTTGAAACTGAATTGTTCTTAGGCAACGTGCGCTGGTGCAGAGGATTATTTTTTGTTAATTGGCAAAAATAGTGTTAGGGAGGTCAGGCCACGCGCCAGCCGGGATAAGGCAAGAAGTTGGTGGGCAGATGTCTTATCTCAGTTGGCAGCCCGACCGCCCAACTGTTTGTTGGCAATCCCTTACAATTTCGCCTTCTCTGAACCACTCTACGCGGTATCAGAATATAAAATAATGTTGTAACACTTTGATGTAACAACCGCTTGCTAATGGAGAACTCTGCCATCGTTTGCCCCGCCACGCCTACGCCTTCACAGGGCGTTTCAGGGTTTTTTTCTGAATGCAAAATCAGGATTTTGAAAATGAATTGTGCTTTCAAAAGCTTTTATGGCTTAAACAGCGTACAGGCATACACACGAAAGTGTCTAAATGGGATTGGCTGAGGTTTCCGCTGGATGAGTGAAGAAATAGACGGTTTGATTGAGACTAAACAAGCAGAGCTTTTGCCTCTTTGCTCACGCATGGAAATTTTCAGGGGAAAGTTCGCCAAGGAAACGGTGGCTTTTGCCTCTGAATGGTACAGGAAAACTGCGAAGGACTACATCATCAAGTATCCCGAGGTCACCTTAAGCCTGACTGAAGAAAAAATCGCGTTGATGAAAACTCGGGTTAACGAGTTAGCCAAGGACTCCGAAAGAATAGTTCAGGCAGAATTCAACAACCCCGCGTTGTGGTGGCATCTGGAGCCGCATCTGCATGAATCCATTGATCGATACCAGCAGGTAGCGGATAAGCCCCCGGAAGTTCTTGACCGCGCAGTGAGGCGTGTTCTTGGTCGTCTTGGGTTGGTGTTGGAGAAGTTTGGTTTTCGCGTCACAGCCAGCGGCTATACGGGTGCGTACCATGAATTTTGGTTTGAGCGTCCAGTCGCTGGTCGCGAAGCCATTCCGTGTTACCCGCATCTTCTAAGTTGGTCAAGCGCGATGGAGGACACGGTTCGGGAATACGCTGCGCAGTACGTGGAGGCGATGAAGGTTTACGGTGAGATTCAGCTGCTCAAGGAAGAAAAGAAAAAGCAGGAAGCCCTTACAAGATGGGACTCCATTTAGGACCCTTGGACTAAAATCTCAACCGCGGTCATCATCTGGTCAGTCGCAACCCTTGTTTAAGTCTGCAGGAAATTTTAGTCTATTTCCTGAAGCTTACGGCGGCATATCCGACTACGCTTGTGTGGTCGCCTGTTATGTCGCCGCTGTTATGGTAGTTTAGCAGTTGCGCCTTGGCGCAGACGCCGTTCGCGTAGGTGATCAAAGCCGTTATAGGGGCGTAACCGCAGGCTGTGATGTTTTGTGCCTCAACTGTGTCGTAGAAGCGTTTAGCATCCAAATCTGTAACTGCCTTGAGCGCCGCTTGGTCTTTTTCAGCAGCCTTCTTTGCGGGTTCATAATGGGTCATGTCAGAAGAAGCAATGACCACGGCGTTTTTCCCGTCTAAAGCTTCCTCAAGCGCCCTTCCAACCTCAACGGCGGAGTCGTAATCCTGCATCAGAAAGCAGATGGGTACGATCTTAAACTCGTCGCCGTAGAGAAACTGAAGAAACGGCAGTTGCACTTCGATGGAGTGCTCGTAGCGGTGCGCGACCTCGTCAACGTCGATGACGCTGGTTTCACGTTTTAACTCGTCAGCCAACGCCGTGTCAATTTCTACTTTGCCGAGCGGTGTTTGCCAAACGCCCTGCCGCATCATGCTAAGAGCGCTGCCGTAGCCGGTGTGGTTTGGACCCATAAGAACCACCGTGTCGGGTTTGCCGTCTTGGGCTAACTCGTAAAAAGCAGAGGCAGCCACGGGACCCGAGTACATGTAGCCAGCGTGGGGACAAACCAAGCCAACTATGTTTCGGGGCTTTGACTGCATGTTAACTTCTGGAAGTTTCTGGGGACCTATCTTGCTGAGGAAACAACCTTTAATTTGTGCCCTGAGCTCTTCGGCGTCGGCTTCATAAAACTGTCCTGCGACGGTTGGACGCCGAATCGTCGGCAACTCTTTAGGGTTCCTCCTCCTCTTCGCGTGTCACTTTGGCTTCAAAGTCGTCTATGGTTGCTGGCGGGTCTTTGTCTGGTCCAAGTTCGCCTCTTTCACGCAGCAGTTGCCTTGCAAGAAGCCAGAATATGACGGCTAACGCTCTTCTTCCTTTGTTGTTGGTTGGGATGACAAGGTCTACGCCTGCGAATTCGTTGTCTGTGCTGCACAACGCGACGATTGGGATGCCGACTTTGCTGGCTTCTTTGACTGCCTGCGCGTCTGCTCTGGGGTCGGAGACAACTATGACTTCAGGATCGATCCTGCCTGGATACTGCGGGTTAGACAGTTGCCCAGGAATGAATCTGCCTATCAGCGGTGTTGCGCCAGTGAGTTTGCAGAACATTTTGATTGGTTCTTGAGCGTACAGTCTGGTTGCCGCCACTGAGATTTTGGCGTGTTCTTCATAACGTGACAGAAACTTCGCGGTGACCCTTATTCGGTCATCTGTTTTTTTAACGTCAAGAACGAATAACCCGTCTGGGCGAACCCGGTAGATGAATGGCTCCATGTCTAAGGTTTTCATCCTTGTCCCGATGTGGATGCCTGCCGAAAGCAACGTGTCGCGTGGCAAGAGAAGTTCTTCGCCAGGCGCCGCTTCTGCGGTCGGGGTAGCTTGAGCCGTCTCTTCTTCAGCTGGCTGAGCCTCTTCAGTTTCAGTTTCCTCAGTCTGCTGCTCTTCTGGGGCAGCTTCCTCTTCTACGGGTTCCACTTGATTTTCTTCTTCGTTTTCTACTGGTTCATTATCTTTTACTTCGTCTTCAGACATACTTTCACTTTCTCTGTTAGCGTATTTTTAAGTCAGCCATTTTGGCTCTGTTCCCAAGGAAATGCTCGATTCTTATGAGCTCGTTAAGTTTGGCTATGCGTGCGCCTTCAACCACGCCCGTCTTGATGAGGGGGCACCTGTAAGCTACAGCCAAATGGGCGATGTGCCAGTCGCATGTGTCTCCTGAGCGATGTGACACAACTGGGTCGTATCCATTCCTCTTCGCCGTCTCAATCGTTAGCGCCGCGTCAGTTAGTGTGCCAATCTGGTTGACTTTTATTATGATGGCGTTTCCAGCGTTAATCTTTATTCCATTATTTAACCTTTCAGTATTGGTTGTGAACAAATCATCGCCGCAGATTAAGCAGTTTTTGGCTTTGCGGGTTAGTTCAGCGAAGCTTTCGTAATCTTCCTCCTGGAACGGGTCTTCCACGTAGGCAAGGTGGTACTTCTCGATCAGTTCAACCATGTATTCAAGCTGTTCGGCGGTGTCAAGCTTTTTGCCTTCGCTTTCGTAAACGTACTTTTCGTCCTTTGGCTTCCAAAGCGCGGATGCAGCCACGTCTACGCCGAAGCCGCATTCGAAATCAACTTCGTTGCCGACTTCCTCGCATGCCTTGGCGATTACGTCGAACGCGGAGTCAGTGTCGATGTTTGCTATCCAGGCGCCTTCGTCGCTTTTGCCGCCGTTAAAAGTGCTGCTTCTCTTTTTCAGCGAATCGCCGATTTTCTTGTGAATCTTGGTGTTAGCGGTTTGCGCTTCAAGAAAAGTTTCGGCACCATGCGGCAATGCAAGGTACTCTTGAATGTCAGGCGCCTTGCCCCGTGCGTGTTCACCGCCGCTTATGCAGTTGCCAAGCGGGTACGGAAGGTTTGTCGCAGCGTTTCCGCCGAGAAACTGGAATAGGAGTAACCCGTGGCTGTTCGCAGCGGCTTCAACGTTGGCGAGAGAAATGGCGAAGGCGGTGTTTCCACCGATGTTCCTAAAGTCTGTTGTGCCGTCCAGCTCATGCAGAGAATCATCAATTTCCTCTTGAAAATCAGCGTTTAACCCTGCGAGTTCAGGAGCAATCAAATCGTCAACCTTCTTGATGGCTGCCTCAACTCCGCCCTGCGGGTAATAAACCACTTCGGCTTTTCCGCGGCTTTTTCCAGCTGGCGCCGAGGCTCTTCCGAAGCCGCCGCTGGTTATCACGTCAACCTCTATCGTTTCTTCTCCGCGATTGTTGAAAACTTTTCGGGCAATGAGGTCTTCGATGATGGATGACAAGGCTTTAAACCTCAAGTGGGTACAATTTTGTCGCCAGCTTATTTTAGCTTTCGGAAACCGCTAATTTTGACCGAGGAGAGAAGCCGTTTTGCGTTGAGGCGGTAAACGCCATTCTAAAAGTTGCTTAGTGTTTATCATCGTTTAAAAGAAAGGTTTTATCAAACCGACTCATTCCAGTTAATTGAGCGGTGAAGCTGGTTGCTGCACAAAGTTGTGAATTTGACGGGTGGGCAAACTGCAAGTTTAAGTTGAGTGGAGAAAGAAGACGCACCACAGATTAATGAAGTTTTAAACAGCGTCATTCGGGAAGAGAAATACTGGTTGGACCAAAAAGAGTTAACCAACCTCGAAACCGAGCAATACATCGAGATGGGCAACAAGACGGGAATGCGTTATCTTGCCGCAAAGATAGGTGGCAAAATAGTAGGCGGCGCTGTCCTCTCACCCGGCACAGGTAAAGAAGCGCATGTAGCGCAATTCTGCGTTTTCATTCACAGCGATTTTCGCGGTTTAGGACTTGGAACCATTTTGGCAAAGGAGCTAATCGAAGTCGCCGAAAAAAGCGGGCTTGAATCTGTCCAGCTTTTCGTTTTCTCAACCAATAAGAGAGCAATCCATGTTTACAAGAAATGTAACTTCAAAATATGCGGGAAATTTACCCGTGACATAAGGTTTTCCGACGGAACCTACGCAGATAAAATTAACATGGAACTTCGCTTAAAGCCTTAATCCGTAAAAGATTCTTGACTGATTGCAGTCAAACTTTCTTGACGGACCAAAAACCTGTTTTCCCGAGCCAATAGGTATAAAAGTTTCCCGCTCGTTTTGGAAGCAAAAATCTGCGCTATGGCATTAGCCTAGACCGCACGGGTCTGAACCGCTCCAAGCGAGCTGATAATGCCTACCCAAACAAGACCAAGGTAGGCACACATGAAAATGATAGAATTCGCATTGTTAGCGGTCGGCGCGTTAGTTGGCGCTTTTCTCCGTTACGCAATTGTTGCTTCACCCAAAACCATCGCGGGTTTGCCCGTCAACGTTTTAGCCGTAAACGTCATCGGCAGCTTCATTCTCGGGTTGTTCTCGGTTCTGGCGGTCGCGTTAAACTTAGACTCAAACTACACGTTGCTTATCGCTACAGGTTTCTGCGGCGCATTCACAACCATGTCGTCCTTCGCGCTGGAAACCAGCAACCTCATGGACAACAACCGCTTTATCCTAGTGGCGCTGAACATAATAGCCAACGTCGGCTTGTCTTTAGGAGCGGTGTTAGGTGGAAAAGTGGTCGGCAACGAAGTAATGGAGAGGCTAATATAGTGAGACTCAAAATGTGGAGCGTAACGATAAGGTTCAAGAAAAAAGACGAGCTTGGCGGCAAACGGCTTGAGCGCCTCGTCATGGATTTTTTGGTTAA